>CAZDEO010000038.1:0-47065 GCA_964504445.1 uncultured Anaerolinea sp.
CCGACGATGTCCTCGATCAGCATTTCTTGCTTCACGCCGAAGCCGCCGCCGATGCGCGGTTTAATCACGCGGATGCGGCGCACGGGCAGCCCCAGCAGCGGCGCGACCATGCGCCGGGCGTGGAAGGGCACCTGCGTGCTGGTGCGGATGACCAGCCGCTCGTCGCTGTCCCACCAGCTTATGGCGATGTGCGGCTCGATGGGGGCCTGCTGTACCTGATGGACGTAGTAGTGGCGCTCGAAGACGTAATCGGCTTCGGCGAAACCCTGCTCCACGTCGCCCAATTCGGCCTCGATGTGGTGGACGATGTTGCGGCTGGCGTCGTGGATGTCTTGGGTGTCGGCTTCGTCGTGGATGATGGGCGCGCCGGGTTGGATGGCTTCGTTTTCGTCAAAGACGGCGGGTAAGACTTCGTAATCGACCTTGACTAGCTTCAGGGCTGCCTCGGCGATTTCCAGCGTGTCGGCGGCCACGGCCGCGACCCGGTCGCCCACATAACGCACTTTGTTGTCGAAGCTGACCTGATCGTGCGGCGGCGGGTTGGGGTAGCTTTGCCCGCCGGAAGCGTACTTCACGCGCGCCACGTTTTTGTAGTGGATGACGGCGCGCACGCCGGGCAGGGCCACCGCTTCGCTGTCGTCGATGTCCAGGATGCGGGCGTGGGCGTGCGGGCTGGTGAGCAGCTTGGCGTGCAGCAGGCCGCGCATGTCGATGTCATCGACGAAGGCGGGGTTGCCTTTGGCCAGTTTGACGGCGTCGACTTTGGTTTCGGGTTTGCCGACAACGGCCGTTTCCGGCACGCCGGAGGTAAGTTTAATATCTACCTGGGGTTTGGTGAGGATTTCGGATTTCGGATTTCGGATTTCGGAGCCGCCGGAGAAGTCGGGGGTGTCGTCGGCGGCGCTGCCGGCGTCGTCGGCGGGGGGCATGTCGGCGAAGTAGGTGGCGTCGACGATCTGCGGCCCTTCGTAGGGGGGGACGTCTTCGCCGCGCAGGTAGGCCGCCGCGCGCAGGATGGCTTCCACCGGTTTCACGTAGCCGGTCTCGCGGCAGAGGATGCCGCTAAGCGCTTCGCGGGCGTCGGCTTCACTGGGGTGGGGGTTCTCGTCCAGCAGCGCCTTCGCCGCCAGAATCATGGCCGGGGTGGAGTAGCCGGACTGAATGGCGCCGGTCTCCATGAAGGCTTTTTGGATGGGGTGCAAATCGCCCACGGCCGTGGTCAGTCCTTCCACGGTTTCGATCTGGTGGCCGACGGCCTGGCCGACGAGCAGGACGTCGCTGTTGACGAGACGGCCGTCGAGCAGCACGGCGGCGGCGCCGGTTTGCCCATCGTGGCTGCCAAAGCGCACGGAGAAGTAGCCGGCCTGCCGCAGCGCGGACAGCAGGGTGTCGGTGGGGCGGGCGTGGAGGGTGACTTGTTGGTTGTTAATGGTCAGGGGAATGCTCATGGTGGGTTCTCCATTCATCATTGCGGGATATTTGCGGGGATGGGCAGGTAAATTTGGGGGGCAAATGCTTTGCACTGGGCAGCTCATCCCATGACTATTTTTAACAGGTATGTGGGGATTTTACCATGAAATTTGTCTTGGCAGGTTTAGTGATCTTTGTCACTGTCAGAAAATTATGTGGGTAGGTTAAAATAGAGGATTAGGGGCTGGATGCCTGGGTTGGGCAACGGCCGTTGGCTTTTGGGAGCAAAGATGAACCGTCAAAAATTTACCGGATATGGCCTGGCAGCGTTAATGGTGGGAGTTATTGTGCTTGGGGGCTGCACGCGGACTGATGCGCCAGCCCTGCCGCCGGCGGCGCCTACCCCTGTACCCGCCGCTGCCCCTGCCCGCATAGACAATAGTTGGCAGCGGAACCTCCCTTTTCAGCCATCTCGTGACCTAAATTTTGACCACTTATCATTACAAGATGGCCTTTCGCAGAGTGTGGTCATGGCCGTTGCCCAAGACGCCCAGGGGTTTATGTGGATGGGGACCCAGGATGGTCTCAACCGCTTTGACGGTTATGAGTTTAAGATTTTCAAAAATCGCCGCAATGATTCCACCAGCCTGAGCGGTAATTTGGTCAATGCCTTGCTGGTGGATGGGCAAGGGGTGTTGTGGGTGGGTTCTTACGGTGGGTTAGACCGTTATGATCCGGATACGGAAGGTTTTACGCGTTACCAACATGATCCCCAGAACCCTGCCAGCCTGAGCGACAATGCGGTGACGGCGTTGGCTGCCGATGCTGCTGGCGTCTTGTGGGTGGGTACGGTCGCCGGGCTGAATCGCTTTGACCCGGCTACGGGCCAATTTCAGCGCTACCTGGCAAACCCGGATGATGATGGTGGAAGCTTGTTTGCGGACTACATTGGGGAAATTTTTGTGGCGCAGGATGGGATGATTTGGATTGGCACCGGAGCCGGATTGGAAAGGCTGGACCCGGTGAACGGCCGTTTTACCCATTTCTTGCCTGATCCTGACCAGCCGGACAGCCTTAGTGGCGCGCCTGTTACGGGCATAACGGAGGACGAAAATGGTGCGCTGTGGGTGGGCACCAGCCAGGGGCTGAACCGGCTGGAGCCGGGAACGGATCGCTTTGTGCGCTACCATCACGACCCGCAAGATAGTGCCAGCCTGAGCAATGACCTGGTAACGGCCGTGTTCTACAACCGCCAGGGGGAACTGTGGATAGGCACCTCCCAGGGCGGGGCCAACCGCTATGAGCCACAGACGGACAGCTTCATCCGCTACCGCCACGCCGATAACAATCCAGCATCCCTGGCGAACGACAATGTCATCACCTTTTTTGAAGATGCGACCGGGATCATGTGGGTGGGCACATTTGGCAGCGGCGTAGACCGGTATGACCGCCTGAAAGCTAAATTTCTTACCGTGCGTTACGACCCTGACCATCCCCAGGGCCTTAATGATCCCTTTGTCTGGTCTATTTTGCAAGATAGCCGGGGTACTCTCTGGATTGGTACTTACGCCGGGGGACTCAATCGCGCTGATCCTGGCAGCGCGGGCTTCGCCAAGTACGTGAACAACCCGGCTGACCCAGACAGCATTAGCAGTAACCAGGTCTGGCGGGTTTATGAGGACCGGCAGGGGAATCTCTGGGTGGGCACAGGGGCTGGTTTGGATTTACTGGATCGGGGAAACGGCCGTTTCACCCATTTCGACTCCAATGGCCTGGCTGTCTTCACCATCTACGAATCCCGCCAGGGTGACTTTTGGCTCAGTCCCATTGGCGGCGGGCTGATTCGCTTCGACCGGACAAGCGGCACGGCGTTGGCGACCTACGTAAACGATCCGGCTGACCCGCAAAGCATTAGCGCCAATTTTGTAACGGCCCTTAGCGAAGCCGCCAATGGTGACCTTTGGCTGGGCACTTTTGCCGATGGGCTGAATCGCTTTGATCCAGAATCGGGACGTTTTTCCACTTTCCAACATGATCCAAATGATAGTGCCAGCCTGCCGAGCAACACTATTTTGGCGCTTCATCACGACACGCAGGGGCGGTTGTGGGTTGGCACGAGTGGCGGGCTGGCGCTGTATGAGGCGGGCAACGGCCGTTTCCTAACCTATGGCGAAGCAGAAGGACTGCCCAACGAAACCATCTACGCCATTCTTGAAGATGATCAGGGACACCTCTGGCTCAGTACCGGGCGCGGACTCTCGCGCTTTGATCCGGCACAAGAAACCTGCGAAAACTTCGATCTGGATGATGGCCTGCAAAGCATGGAGTTTAACCAGGCCGCGGCCTTCAGGGGCGCCCACGGCGAAATGTACTTTGGCGGCATTAACGGCTTTAACGTCTTTTATCCGGCAGCCGTGCGGGCCAACCCCTATACGCCGCCCGTCGTCATCACCAATATTTTGCTCTTCAACAAAGAAGTTCCCATTGGCGCCACGTCACCGCTGGCCCAAGCCCCCCCACAGGCGCAAGCAATTCACCTGGACTACCGGCAAGATTTTCTCACTTTTGAGTTTGCCGCTTTGCATTATTCCGCACCCCAAGAAAACCAGTATGCCTACCTGCTAGAAGGCTTCGACCAGGATTGGAACTTCGTGGGCAACCGGCGTTTTGCCAACTACCCAGGGTTGCCGCCGGGCCATTACACTTTCCGGGTACGTGCCGCCAACAGCGACGATGTTTGGAACGAGGAAGGAACGGCCGTGCAGGTGATCATGACGCCCCCGTTTTGGCAAACTTGGTGGTTTATTTCGTTAACGGCCGTGGTTATCATTGGCAGCGTCGCGGGCGGCTTTGCTATACGCATCCGGGGCGTTGAAAAGCAGCGCAGAGAGCTAGAACGCTTGGTAGACGACCGCACCCAAACCTTGCAACAAACCTTGGCTGCTTTACAGGCTTCCAAAGAAGCCGCCGAAGCCGCCAATCGCGCCAAAAGCATTTTTCTAGCCAACGTAAGCCATGAATTGCGCACGCCGCTGAACGCCATTATTGGCTTCAGCCAATTAATGCTGCGGGCCACAAAATCGGAGCCAGGGAACGGCTTGCAGCCTGAACAGCAAGACAACTTGCGCGTCATTCAGCAAAGTGGCGAACATTTGCTCAGCCTGATCAATGACGTGCTGGAGATGTCCAAGATCGAAGCGGGGCGCACAATTTTGACCCCGCAACCCTTTGACCTGCACCAGCTTTTGACCGGTCTTTCTTCCATGTTTGGCTTACGCGCCAGAGAAAAAGGATTGGAGCTAACCTTCGACCTCTCCCCCAATTTGCCGCGGGGCGTCATGGCTGATGCGGGCAAGCTGCGCCAGATTTTGATCAACCTCCTCAGTAATGCGATCAAATTCACCGCCCAGGGTGAGATTGTGGTGCGGGTCGTTGCTACCCCGTGCGCTGAGACGCATGAAACAGAGCAGCAGCAAATCTGCCTGCGCGTTGCCGTCAGCGACAGCGGCCCGGGCATTGCCCCGCAAGAACTGGAGCAGATTTTTGTGCCCTTTGTGCAGGCGTCTTCGGCGGCCGACGCGCAAGAAGGGACGGGCCTGGGTCTTTCCATTAGCCGTCAGTATGCGCGGCTGATGGGTGGCGACCTGACGGTGCAAAGTGCCCTTGGGGAGGGCAGCACCTTCACCCTGGAGGTGCCCCTCACTCTCAGCGAAGCCATGGTGCTGGATGAGCGCACGCCGTCCCGTCCGGTGGTTGGTCTGGAGCCGGGACAACCCACCTATCGTTTGTTGGTGGTAGACGATAATGCGGCGAACCGGGCGTTGCTGGTGCAGCTTTTTGCGCCTTTGGGCTTTGCCGTGGAAGAGGCAGCCAATGGCGAGGAGGCGCTGGCTATCTGGCAGACTTGGGCGCCCCACCTGATCTGGATGGATATGCGGATGCCGGTGATGGATGGGTATGAGGCGACGCGGCGCATTAAGGCCACCGTGCAGGGGCAGGCAACGGTGGTGGTGGCGCTGACGGCTAGCGCGCTGGAGGAGGATCGTCGCCTGATCTTGTCGGAGGGGTGTGATGATTATGTGCGTAAGCCATTTCGGGAGGAGGCGCTGTTTGCGGTGTTGCAGCGTCATTTGGGGGTGGTGTTTGTCTATGGGGAGGTGGCGAAGGAAACGGCCGTTGCCGATGGTCCACACCCATCTCCATTGCTTGTGAAAGCGGATGATTTGGTCGCTGTTTTAGCCAGCTTACCTGGGCAGTGGCGTGAAGATTTACGTCAGGCTGTTTTGTTGGGCTATCTGGGGCGGATCATCACCCTCTTGGACGAGGTGCAGGGGCAGCACCCAGACCTGGCCCGCAGACTCAGGCGGTTAGCCGACAATTACGATCACGATACGATTCTCACTTTATTGCACCAGGCGGAGGAATCTCATGCATGACGATTTGGTTCCAGAACGGGCCGACATTTTAATTGTGGATGATTCGGCTGCTAATTTACGGCTATTGTCACAGACCCTGAGTGAACATGGTTACCATGTGCGGGCCGTGAACAGTGGTGAGCGGGCGCTGGCCTCAGCCCAGGCTACGCCGCCGCACCTGATTTTGTTAGATATTCGGATGCCTGTGCTGGATGGTTTTGAAGTGTGCCGTCGGCTGAAAGCCGACGAGCGCACCCGGGAGGTGCCGGTCATTTTTATTAGCGCCTTGGATGCTGTGATTGACAAAGTGCAGGCTTTTGCGGTAGGTGGCGTGGATTATGTGACCAAGCCGTTTCAGGTGGAGGAGGTGTTGGCACGTACGGCCACTCATCTGGCCATTCGCCGGCTGCAAAAGCGGCTGGAGGTGGCAAACCGACGCTATGCGCGGGAACTGCGGCTGGCGGCATTGGTGCAGGCCAGTTTTCTTATGGGGGAACTGCCTGAATTGCCTGGTTGGGAGGTGGCGACGCGGCTGCAACCGGCGCGGGAAATGTCGGGTGATTTTTTTGAAGTGGTGCGGCTGTCTGATGACCTGGCAGGGGTTATGTTGGCCGATGTGGTGGATAAGGGGGTGCCGGCGGCGTTGCTGATGGCCATTAGCTGGGGGTTGTTGGAACCCTTTGCTGGGCAATATCCTGAGGAGCCGGAAAGGGTGCTGCAGGCGATGAGCGAGCGGCTGTTGCATCATTTGGATGGGAACTATTTTTTGACGGCTGTTTATGGGGTATTGGATACGCGGAACGGCCGTTTCCGTTACTGTAACGCCGGTCACCCACCGGCACTACTGCTGACGGAGGACGGTCAAATCCGGGAATTGTGCTGCACGGGAATGCCTTTGGGCATTATGGAGGATAGCCAGTGGCAAACCCAAGAAATTCAGCTGCAGCCAGGGGACTGCCTGGTGCTGTATACCGATGGAGTGATGGATGCAGAAGCGGGGGATGGGGATTATTTTGGGCGGGCGCGGCTGCAAACGGCCGTCCAGTCTGCGGCGGGGGGGACGGCGGAAGCAATATGTGGGGCGGTGGAAACGGCCGTTGCCCAGCACACTGGCGACGAACCTCAGCTTGATGACATAGCCCTGTTGGTGCTGCGGCGAGAAAAATAAGCCGTGGAGGGGCTGCTGCCCGTGAAAAATTGCCCAACAAATCCCCCTTAGCCCGCTGCTCTTTGGTATACTGCCAGCATCATGAGCGAAGATTTTTACGCGAATTTGCCTGCCCACACCAAATTTTTGGATATTTTGGATGAAGCGGCATACAGGCCGGTACCTGATGACTGGTTTGTACTGTTGAGCGATGTGCGCGGTTCTACCCAGGCTATTCAGAACGGCCGTTACCGCCAGATCAACCTACTTGGCGCATCTTCCATTGTTTCTGTTCTCAACGTGGCCGGTGATATTGCCGTCCCCTTTATTTTTGGAGGCGATGGGGCTACTCTGTTAGTGCCGCCCAGCTTGCGCCAAAGCGCTCAGGAGGCTTTGTTGGCGACCCAGGTGATGGCGCGCGCCGGTTTCGATCTTGATTTGCGGGTAGGCATTGTGCCAGTTGCCGATGTCATTACCCGCCAAGCTATCAACATTGCAAAATTTCGGCCGTCGCCTCATTATGAGCAAGCCATGTTCAGCGGGGGGGGGCTGACTTATGCCGAGCAACTGTTGAAAGATCCCACAGCCGGGTATGAATTGTCTCCCCAGCCCGAAGCCCAGGCCGATTTTAGCGGGTTAGAGTGCCGCTGGCAGGACATCCCAAGCGAACAAGGGGAAACCATTAGTTTGCTAGTGCTGGCCCAGTCCCGTTCGGCCAGGGAAGCGGGCGCCGTTTACCGTGCTTTGTTGTCTGCGATGACTGAGATTTACGGGGAGGATATGGCGTATCGTCCCATCCACCCAGAAAATGTGCGGGTAACATTGCGTTGGCAAGATCTGAAGGGGGAAACGGCCGTGCGTGTTCCCAGCGACCTCTGGGATAAACTGCGTTACCAGCTAGGCGTGTGGGCCGGGAACTTGATTTTCCGCACCTTCCTGCTGCCCTTCCGTCGACCCACCCGCAGTGGCCAACGCTGGCCTCATTACCTGGAACTGGTGGCAGAAACGGCCGATTACCGCAAATATGATGACACATTACGCATGATCATTGCCAGTTCCCCCGCACAGCGTACGCAACTGCAAACTTATCTGGACACCCAATATGCGGCTGGACAGCTCTTTTACGGGCTGCACATTACCGATAGGGCCACTCTCACCTGTCTGGTTTTTGAGCGTATGGGGCGCCAGGTCCATTTTGTGGATGGCGCCGATGGTGGGTATGCCCTGGCAGCACAAGCGCTGAAGCAGCAAATGGGTTAAAGGTGAAAAACAGCCCCATCATTGCATAAAAAAAGCCCCGGCACGCATACCGGGGCTTTTTGGGGGAAATAGCAGGAATGGAAACGAAAAATTTATTTGCCGTTGAGCGCCGCGTGGGCAGCAGCCAGGCGGGCTACCGGCACACGGAAGGGAGAACAGCTTACGTAGTTCAACCCCAGCTTGTGACATAAAGCAATAGATTCCGGGTCGCCACCATGCTCACCGCAGATGCCTACTTCCAGGTCTACGCGAGCCGCGCGCCCTTTCTTCACGGCAATGTCCATCAGCAGGCCCACGCCGTCGGCGTCGATGGTCTGGAAGGGATTCTTGGGCAGAATACCAGCTTCTACGTACTTCACCAGGAAGTTGCGCTCGGCATCGTCGCGGCTGTAGCCAAAGGTGAATTGGGTCAAGTCGTTGGTGCCAAAGGAGAAGAATTCGGCCGTGCTGGCAATCTCGTCGGCTGTTAGCCCGGCACGGGGAATCTCAATCATCGTGCCAAATTTGTAGTGGAACTGCACACCTTTGGTCTCCATCACGTCTTTAGCAATCTCTTCCAGTTTGGGCTGGATGAAGTGCAGCTCGTTCACGTGGCCGGTAAGGGGGATCATCACTTCCGGTTTTGGCTCAAAGCCGCGCAGCTTGACGTCGGCGGCGGCTTCAAAGATGGCCCGCACCTGCATGCCCACGATTTCGGGCATCATCACGCTGAGGCGTACGCCGCGCAACCCCATCATGGGGTTGCTTTCGTGCATGCCCTGCACGTCAGCCAGCAGCGCTTCTTTGGCTTCGTCTACTGTGCCTTTAAGGCGATTTTCGATGACCTGCTCCAGCAGTTCATGCTCGTCGGGCATAAACTCGTGCAGCGGTGGGTCAATGAGGCGGATGATGACGGGCAGGCCAGTCATGGCCTCGAAGAGACCGTCGAAGTCGCTGCGCTGGAAGGGGAGTAGTTCGTCCAGGGCGGCTTGTCGTTCTTCCACGGTGTCGGCCAAGATCATGCGCTGCACAATGGGTAGGCGCTCCGGCTCAAAGAACATGTGCTCTGTGCGGCACAGGCCAATGCCTTGGGCGCCGTAGGAACGGGCGCGGCGGGCGTCGTCCGGGTAGTCGGCGTTGGCCCATACCTGCAAACCACGGGTGGGCCAGCCGGTGGGTACGTCGCGAATGCCTTTGGTGGCACTAATTTCGTCGGCCCAGCTTAGCAGGGTCATCAGTTCGGTTTGCTCTTCCAGAGTGGGGGCAATGGAGGGGATCTGGCCTAGGAAGGCTTCGCCGGTGGTACCGTCTACGGAAATGTAGTCGCCTTCTTTGATGGTGATGCCGTTGGCGGTGATTTGCCGTTTTTCCATGTCAATGCGTACTTCGGAAGCGCCGACGACGCAGGGGATGCCGAATTGGCGGGCGACCACGGCCGCGTGGGAGGTGGCGCCACCTTCGCTGGTGAGGATGCCTTTGGCGGCTAACATGCCATGCACGTCATCGGGTTTGGTAAACGGCCGTACCATGATTGTGTCTTGCCCCTCTTCCTTCGCCTTCTTTTCCGTCAGGTCGGCGTCTAAATAAATGCGCCCCACGGCGGCACCGGGGGAGGCATTGACGCCCGTGGCAAAGCGCGTCCCTTCGGCGACCGCTTTTTCCTTGGCGTCCGGGTCAAATTGCGGGTGCAGCAGCGTGTCTACCTGTTCCGGCTTGACGCGTTTTACCGCTTCTTCTTTGCTAATGAGACCTTCTTCGGCCATGTCTACGGCAATTTTTACTTCTGCTTTGGCGGTGCGTTTGCCGGTACGGGTTTGCAGCATCCACAGCTTGCCGCGCTCTACGGTAAACTCCACGTCCTGCATTTCCCGGTAATGTTGCTCTAGCTTTTCTTGTACTTCCAGGAACTCTTCGTAGGCTTCGGGGAGTTCACTACCCATGTTGGCAATTTTGCTGGTGTTGCGGATACCGGCTACCACGTCTTCACCCTGGGCATTAATCAGGTAATCGCCATAGAGGATATTTTCGCCGGTGGCGGGGTCACGGGTGAAGGCCACGCCGGTGCCGGAATCGTTGCCCATGTTACCAAAGACCATGGTTTGAATGTTAACGCCGGTGCCCAGATCGTGGCGGATGCCGGCAGCGTTGCGGTAATCAATGGCGCGTTTGCCGTTCCAGGATTTGAAGACGGCTTCAGTGGCCAGCCTGAGTTGTTCGTAGGGGTCTTGGGGGAAGTCGAAGCCCATGTGTTCTTTGATGACGGCTTTGTAGATGTCGGTCAAAGCGCGCCAATCGGCGGCGTTCATTTCGGTGTCAACTTTGTACCCGTTGGATTCTTTGAGTTGGTCCAGGGGGTGTTCGAAGGCTTCGTCGTCTATGCCGAGAACGACGGAGCCAAACATATGCACCAGCCGACGGTAGGCATCGTAGACGAAGCGCTCGTCACCGGTGAGTTGGGCCATGGAAGCGGCCGTTTCGTCATTCAGACCAATGTTGAGCACCGTGTCCATCATGCCGGGCATAGAGAATTTGGCGCCGGAGCGGCAGGAAACCAGGAGTGGGTTGCTGGGGTCGCCAAACTTTTTGCCGGTTTGTTTTTCTACGGCTTTCATCGCTTCTAATTCTTGCTCCCACATGCCAGGAGGGAATTGTTGGCCGGCAGCGAGATAGGCGTTGCATGCCTCGGTGGTGACGGTGAAGCCGGGGGGCACAGGTAAGCCAATGCGGGTCATGTCACCCAGGTTGGCGCCTTTGCCGCCCAGAAGGCCACGGGTGGCTTCCCAACCGCCAGCATGCTTTTGGGCTTCATCTACTTCGGTAAACAGGTAAACGTACTTTGTCATGTGTTAACTCCATTCTTACTAAAATTGGCAGCGCAGCAGATCAGGATGATTGCCTGGCTGTGCTGCAAGTTCTGAGGTTGTAAATTGACTTTGGGCTGACCGCAAAGTGTTGTATTGCCAGTGGGGTTTTGGGAATGTATCTATCACCCTGACAAATGTCATCAGGACACCTACTTTTTACCAGCGATTGGCAGGAAGGGCAAGTTATTGGTAAAGCACAACGGCCGTAACTGGGGGGGTTACGGCCGTTGCAATCAAAGGAGGAGGTAGAATATGGCAGATTTTGTTTGGTTAACGGCTATGCCTTCAAATTTGTATGAAGGGTAGTCAATTAACTGCCCACATTGTGCCAGATGTCACAATCGTAGAGTAGTGACAAACGGCATGCCAAATCTTTGACAAATGTCATGTGTTATAATAGCTGCCGGAAGTTGCGCTGGCGCAAAGACGCTTGACGGATGGGGGTGCTAAAATGGCGGCTAAGTAGTGACGGTTTTCAAGCTTAAGGCTCCAAAGGATTAAATGTATGGATAAATTAGAAGAAGCAAGGCAAGTACAAACCTGGTGGCAGCGTATTTTCACAGGGGTCCCTTTGTGGGCCTGGCTGGTTCTGGCGGGTTTGGGCGGGGGCATATTGGGGCTGGGTGGTTTTACCTTTGCTTATGCTGAGGGGGCTTCCTATTTTTCCAATGATCCCGAAGCCTGTGTGAACTGCCACGTGATGCAAGAGGTTTTTGATGGCTGGAATCATGGCAGCCACAAGGCTGTGGCGGTGTGCAATGATTGCCATACCCCGCACACTTTTCCGGCCAAATATGTCATCAAGGGTATCAATGGCTGGAATCATAGTGTTGCTTTTACTACCGGCAATTTTCCACAGCCGATTCAGATTACTGATTTGAACAGGGAGGTGGCGCAGGAAAATTGTTTGTATTGTCATGGTGACCTGGTGGTAGCCATCAGCCATGAGGGAGAAGCGGATGCCACAGATTGTTTGGCCTGCCATGCAGGCGTAGGACACGGCCGTTAGCCGGTCAATTCATGCAAAAAAGGAGAGATAATTAGTATGACAAACCAAACCCCACGGAACGGCCGTACATGGGCCATGGTTGGCGGCGCTTTTGTTTTTGGCCTGCTCATCATGGCTGGGCTGGCCGCCTTGTTGACCAACATTCAGCAGCGCAAAGCTGAAACAACCGAATACCCGCTACGCGTGGTGTCTATAGACGCCGACGAGCTAGACCCTGCTGTGTGGGGGCAAAACTTCCCCCGCCAATACGATTCCTTCTTACGCACGCAAGAAACGGATACCAGCACACCCTATGGCGGTTCTGTACCCTATTCCAAGCTGGAAAGATACCCGGCTATGGTCCGTTTGTGGGCTGGCTATGCTTTCAGCATAGATCACAATGAAGAGCGTGGTCATTTCTACACCACCATTGACCAGAAAAACACCCAGCGCGTGCAGGTGGTGAGCCAACCCGGCGCCTGCGCGAACTGTCACGCTGCTGAAGCGCCGCAGCTGATTGCCGAAATGGGCTGGGAAGAATTTAACCACACGCCCTATAATGACCTGAAAGACAAGCTGCACATCGGCTCCTCGTGTGCTGACTGCCACGACCCTGAAACGATGGACTTGCGCATTACCCGCCCGGCGCTGATTAACGCTTTGGACGCCCAAGGCATTGACTGGACCCAGGCCAGCCGCCAGGAAATGCGTACCTACGTTTGTGCCCAATGCCATGTGGAGTATTACTTCTTGGGTGACAATAAAGTCCTCACCTTTCCCTGGAGCCAGGGGTACAACATTGACGACATTGCCAACCACTATGACGAGTATGAATTTGCGGATTGGACCCATGCGGAAACCAATGCGCCTATGATCAAAATTCAGCATCCAGAGTTTGAGCTATGGAATACTGGTCTGCACGCGCAGTCAGGGGTTTCTTGCGCAGACTGCCACATGCCTTACGTGCGCGAAGGCGCCGTGAAGGTGTCTGATCATTGGCTGCGTAGCCCGTTGACGAACATTAATCAATCTTGCCAGACCTGCCACAAGCAGGATGAGGAGTTGTTGTCGGAACGTATTTTGACCATCCAAAACCGCACGGCGGAGCTGCTGCGCCTGTCTGAAGAGGCGATTATTGACGCGATTGACGCCATTGTGGCAGCCCAGGAGGCTGGCGCCACCGATGAACAGCTAGAAGAGGCGCGAAATTTCCATCGCCAGGCTTCTTTGCGCTGGGATTTTATTTCTTCGGAGAACAGTACTGGGTTCCACAGCCCGCAAGAAGCAGCACGGGTGTTGGCGCTATCTATTGATTATGCGCGCCAGGCCCAGTTGTCTGCGGAACGGGTGACGGTGAATTTGGCGAGCGCTTCGGCGGGCAATTAGGATGAGATGATTTAGGGCGTAGAGGCCTTTGGGCAAGCACCAAGGGTCTCTACGCAAAGGGGCTACCGGCAGCTATGGTGGAGCAGTAAATGCAGGTTTCGGGTTGGGGGCAATGGTGGTCAGGGGGCAGGTCTTCGGCCACAATGAGCAGTTGGCGGGAATCTTCTATTTTGATGTAGCCGCGCCCGGCAGTGATGATGCCTTGTTGTTCCCAACTGCTGCAGGTGCGGCTGACGGTGTAGAGGGTGGTGCCTGTCATATCGGCTAAATCTTGGCGGGTAAGGGAGATGTTGAGGGTTGTACGGCCGTTTCCCCGTTGGGCTTGTCTCAGCAAAGCGCGGGCGATGCGCCGTTCTACCCGTTCTGTAGCCAGTTCCCGGTAACGGTTTTGCAGCTCTAAAAAGCGCTCGGCAATCAAATTTAGCCCATTAAGAGCCAGTCGGGGGATTTCCGCCATGAGCTGATTGATTACCTTGCGGCTCCAGCCTAAAGCCGTGGTGTCTACCATGGCTTCTGCCGATACAGGATAGGCCATGCCGCTGAGGGCGACAATGATCCCCATGGCTTCTCCTGGCCCTAAAATGTGCACGATTACCTGCCGTCCTTCGGCATTTATTTGACTGAGGCGCACTTGACCCGACAGGGTGACGTAGAAAGCGACGGCATCTTCTCCCTGGTGGAAGAAAAAGCCCCCTTGGACCAGGGAAACAGTGGTTGCTACGTGCAATACGCGCCTGATTTCAGCAGCGGTTAAGCCACGGAAGAAGGCGCAACGATTTAGCAGGATGTGATTTTCGGTTGAATCGGTTGCCGTCATAGGGGTAATGTTAGCATTTTTTGGGGGTGAGGCCATGAAAGATGTGCCTGACCGGTGGCGGGAGGAGATGGTGTATCCCTGGAATAGCAAATTTAGCGTACTAGCAGAATAGGATGATCCAACTCTTCTAGCAGGGTTTGGATGGTGGCGGCGGGTAGGCGTGAACCGACATCGCTGAGCACCATGAGGCCCATGCCGGAGAGCTTGATTGCGTAGGCCAGATTTGCGCTGTCTGTTTGTGTCAGTTGCCGAAATTGGAGGCGCAGTTCTTTGTTTTGCAGGGTTTGCCGCACGTTTTGCTCGTACTGGGTAGCTTGCTGGGGGGTGTCTGCCCACAAAAGTATCTGTAAACGGCCGTCTCCCTTTGCCAGGTAAGCGGCAACCGCCAGCGCCTGTTCGGAACCGGAGGTGCCGTCATAGACCACAAGTACGGGCTGGTTGAAGAAATGACCAGGGCGCATTAGCAAGACGGTGCGCGTGGTTTGGGAAACGGCCGTTTTTGCCGTTGACCCCAGCCGGGAGTGGCGAGCATGGCTAACGCGCCCCAACGCCAATAAATCCGCTTCCAGGGCGGCCGCCAAAACTTCGGCGGAAACCGGCCCATGCGCCACGCGAAAGGTGCAGTGGAGGGACAGGCGGCGCGCAATGCGTTCCAGATTTTTCTGGGCTTGGGCTGCCTGCAGGCGTAGTTGGCGACGCAGGTTGTGCAGTTCCAGCTTTTCGACGGTTGCCGTAGACTGGCGCACTTCTTGGGCAAAAGGGAGTTGGGCCAGGCGCAGCAGGTTGACATCCTCCACAAAAACGCCAATCAATTCTGCGTCTAGCCGAGCGGCCAGATTGGCAGCAGCTTCCAGAGCAGACTGGCTGTGGGGGGAATCATCCAGGGCCACAAGAATGCGGCGAATAAGAAATTTAGGGGTTGTTTTGTTCATGCTGGTCCCCTTTGGTGGCTGATTCTTTGTCTGCATTTGGCGGCGGGGCGGCGAAAGCTTGTTGGGTTTTGCGGAAAGATTCCAAACGGCTAACGACACGGCCGTTCACACTATTTTCTGGATACTCGCCATGCGCGTCTGGCGTTCCCGCCGGCGTGCCGGTTAGCAGCTCAATGCCCTCGTCAATGGTTCTGATGGGATAGATGTGGAATTTGCCAGCGGCGGCGGCTTCGACCACATCCTGCCGCAGCATCAGGTGTTTGGTGTTGGCCTGGGGAATGAGCACACCCTGTTCTCCGGTCAGGCCCCGCGCCTGACACAGGTCAAAAAAGCCCTCAATCTTTTCATTCACGCCGCCGATGGTCTGAATTTCGCCATGTTGGTTAACGGAGCCGGTGACGGCGAAGGATTGTTTGATAGGCAGTTCAGCCAAGGCAGACAGGAGGGCGTACAGCTCCGCGGAGGAGGCGCTGTCGCCGTCTACCCCGCTGTAGGATTGCTCGAAAACGATGGTTGCGGATAGGGTGAACGGCCGTTCTGCCGCATAGCGCGCGGCCAGGAACCCGGCCAAAATGAGCACGCCTTTGGTGTGAATGGGGCCGCCCATTTCGACCTGTCGCTCGATGTCGATGACCTCCCCTTTGCCCAGGCGCACGCGGGCCGTGATGCGGCTGGGCTTGCCGAAGCTATTGTGCTGCCCCAGGCTGTAAACGGCCAGCCCATTAATTTGCCCAACTTTGCTGCCGGTGGTGTCGATGAGAATGTTTTCGCGCAAAATTGCTTCTTGCATACGCTCGCGGATGCGGCCAACGCGGTAAAGTTGCGCTTCCAGGGCTTGTTCAACGTCTGGCAAGGTAACCATGTCCCGGTTTTGCTGCCGCGCCCAAAAATCAGCCTCGCGCAGCAGGTCGCTGACGCTTTGCATGTGGGTGGTCAGGCGCTCGGCGTCGCCTGCCAGGCGGGCGCTGTGTTCAATGACGCGGGAAACGGCCGTTTTGTCAAAATGCAGGAGCTTTTCTTTGTGGGCCAGCCCACAAATGAGGCGGGCATAGGCCAGGTTGCTTTCCGTGTCGCGGGGCATTTCGTCTTCAAAGTCAGCGGCAACTTTGAATAATTCTACAAAGTCCGGGTCATAGGCTACCAGCAAGTAATAGAGCTGTCTTTCCCCTAATAGCACCACCTTTACTTCTAGAGGAATGGGTTCAGGCTCCAAAGAGACTGTGCTGATGAGGCTGTATTGTTGGCCCAAAGATTCGATGCGAATTTGCCGGGCGCGCAGGGATTGTTTCAGCCCTTCGTAGGCATAAGGCTCAGTGAGTAACTTGCGGGCATGGACAATGAGGTAGCCTCCATTGGCGTGGTGGAGGGCGCCAGGTTTGATGAGGGAAAAGTCCGTTAAAAGATTACCCATTTGGGAAACGTGCTCGATGCGACCTACAATGTTCAGGTAAGTGGGCTTGTCTTCAAAAATTACGGGCGCGCCATTGGTCTGACTGTTGTCTACGATGACGTTAACCTGATAGCGTGTAAAGGTTTTTCGGGGGCTGGTGGTGGTTGTGAGGCCCATGGCGGAGGCTAGTTGATTTTCTTCTTTATCCAGGAATTGGCTGAAATTTTTGATCAGGTCGGCCTCTACGGTGTCCAGGTAATGGAGAACGGCCGTATTTTCTTCGTACTTTTGGCGCATTTCGGCCAGGAGGGGGGTAATGGCGTATCGGGCAACCTCTTCGTTGAGCTTGTTAAGCCGGGCCTGGGTTTCCCGCTGCCATTGCGGGATTTGTTCCATAATGCGCTGCAAGGATTCTTGCAGGGTGTTGATCTGACTCTCAATGGCTTTTTGCTTTTCCGGTGGGAGAGCCATGAATTCGTCTGGCTTGATAACTTCACCTTTTTGCAAAGGCGCAAAGGCGAAGCCCGCTGGCGTGCGAATGAGGGCAATTTCGTGTTCCAGCGCTATTTTGCGTAAAGTTTCCAGGGCTTGTACCTGGCGTTCGTTAAATTCTTCTTCAATAGTTCGCTGTTGAGCCTGATATTCGTCACTGGAGAAGGCGCCCGGAATGGTGCTTTGCAGCGCTTCGACGAGTTGTGTCATGTCGTCGCGGAAGGTGTTGGCGGTGCCTGCAGGAAGCTGCAAAGCATGGGGTTTGTGCGGATCATCAAAGTTGTTGACGTAGCACCAGTCGGAGGGTGTGGGCTTGTGGGCGGCGGCCTGGTGCAGGAATTGGGAAACGGCCGTAAACTTGCCGGTGCCATTGGGGCCTAAAGCATAGAGATTGTACCCTTCGTGTTGTATGCCAATGCCAAATTGGATGGAAGAAACGGCGCGTTGTTGGCCAATAATTTCTTCCAGAGGCGCTAACTCGGCGGTACTCTGAAAGGCAAATTGATTGGGGTTGCAGGGCTGGTAAAGGGCTTCTGGTGGTAAAGGGTTGACCATAACTTCCTCCTGACGAACAGAAAAGGGGCCATAAGCGCTCCTGGGCACTAGCTGTCGCGGATGACCATGGTGGCGCAGTTGGCCCCGCGTAGTACCTTTTCGGTAATGCTGCCATAAACCCAGCGTTGGATACCTGAACGGCCGTGGCTGGACATGACAATCAAGTCAAAGCGGTGTGCAGCGGCATAGTCGATGATGGTTTCAGCCGTGGAACCTTTGACAATGTCTGTGTGGATGACCACGGGCTGCCCCGTTAAGGAGGCCTGTATCTGTTGCATATAGGCTTCCGTTTCTTCCCGATCGTGGTTTTCTAGATAATCAGATTGTTGTCTCATGGTGGTGGTTTCCAGGGTGAGGTGGGCGGGGTTGACAACCCGCAACAGTACCAATTCTGCCGGTAGGGCTTGGGCCAGAACCAGGGCGGGTTCTAGGGCGCTTTCGGCTAGTTGGGAACCATCTAAAGGAACAAGAATACGCTGGTGTGTGAAGGGGGTTTCTTCAATTTGCGCGCGGATGATGAGCACATTACAGCAAGCGCCGCGCAGTACCTTATCGGCCACGCTGCCGTAAACCCACCGGCTGGCCCCGGAACGGCCGTGGCTGGACATGATGATGAGGTCGCAGGCATGGTTTTGCGCATATTGCAAAATTAACCCAGCTACTGGACCGGTTTGTGTGACGAGATGCACGCGCAGGTTAGCTGGCAGTTGGGTATCTTGTACCCTGCGCAGATAGGCCATGGCCTCATCTTCCCCTTGCTGGCTCATTTGGTCGAATACCAAAGGGTCTACGCTGAGAAAAAGCGGAGGCACAATGCGCAAGAGCACTAACTCTGCCGCGGTAACCAGGGCAAGTTGCTGGGCTGTGGCTAAGGCGCGTTCTGCCAGTTCGGAACCGTCTAGAGGAACGAGAATTTTGTTGTAGGCGAACATAATGGTCTCTATTCAGAAATGATTTGGGAGTGTGCGCCATTGAATGATTGATAAGATTTTTTAAAGGATAACGGAAACGGCCGTTTTGCAAAAGTGTCTAATGTCATTGGGCTGATTGATGAACCTCATATAGAGTTCATAATCAAATTGGTTCAATTGATATGAAAAAGCTATACTTAAACCATGTCCCGATTACGCATTATGTTAGTTGATGATCATGAAGTTGTCCGGTTGGGGTTGCGTAGTTTGCTCGAACGCCACGCCAATTTTGAAGTTATTGCCGAAGCGGATACAGAGGCAACGGCCATCGAACAAGCCATTATTCATGAACCAGACATCATTTTGATGGATATTCGGTTGGCCGGTGGTAGTGGGGTGGCAGCCACTGAAGAAATTATGATGCGCCTGCCCACCACAAAAATCATTATGCTGACCTCCTATGCCGAGGATGAGATGTTGTTTTCGGCAATTCGCGCAGGCGCTATGGGGTATGTGCTTAAGCAAGTGGGCAGTGGCGATTTGCTGCGCGCCATTGAGTTGGCTGCCCGCGGAGAATCTACGCTGGATCCCACGTTGACCCAGCGTGTGTTTAGCGAGGTACGCCGCTCAATTCAGCGGGAGGAGGCTGCAGCCTTTGGTGATTTGACTCCGCAAGAAATGCATGTGCTGGCGCTTATTGCCGAGGGTCACACCAATCGTGAAATTGCCGATGCGCTTTTCTTGAGTGAGGGCACGGTACGGAACTATGTAAGCAGCATTTTGTCCAAGCTCGGTGTCTCGAACCGGGCGGAGGCGGCTGCTTATGCTATCCAGCATCATCTGAAGGATTATATTGAGTGAGGGTTGTTGGCTAGCTCAGCCGCGTGCCCTTGATTTTGGCTCATGACGCTGATGGAAGGAAACCTGACTGAGAATTCAGTGTTGGTGTGTCGGGCTACCCTGTCTATTGCGGAAGCAGATACGATTGATGACGTGTTGCGGCGGGCCGTGGATGCTGCTCGTGGGTTGGTGAAGGCTGAGTTTGGGCTATCGGGTTTGATTGCTGAGGATAGTCATTTGCCACTCAACCTTGTTTTTAGCAGCAGCGAGACGATAGGCGTACCTGTTCAGAATATTGCTCGTTCGGTGTTGATAAAAGCTTACCAGCGCCGCCAACCTTTGCTGGTAAATCAAAATGATAGCCAGGGACCAGAAATGGTTGACAGCGGAATTTTTAACTGGTTGGCTGTTCCGCTTGTGCGCCAGCAAAAGGTGGTTGGCGCCCTCTGTGTTTTTAATAAGGGAGACGATAAAGCGTTTACGCTGCAAGACAGGGATGTTTTGGGTATGTTGGCCGCCCATACGGCCGTTTCCCTTTATAAAACCCAGCTTTTGGAAAATCGCAAAAGCCACAGCGAGCAGTTAGAAGAGCGGAATCGCCAGCTAAACGCCTTTAGCCAGGCGGCTAACAGTATTGCCGGCGAATTGGCTCTGGATAAAGTCTTGCAGCAAATTGTTGATTCTGCCCGCGTACTGATTCATGCCGAATATGCAGCTTTGGGGGTTGCCAACACCGAAGGTGTTCTGGAAACTTTTATACATAGCGGCATGCCTACAGATGTTGTGCGCCAAATGCCGCACTTGCCCAGAGGACTAGGTCTTCTAGGGGCCATCATTCAAGAAAAACGTTCCATTCGCATCCCCCACATTAGCCAAGATCCACGTTCGGTTGGTTTTCCGGAAAACCATCCACCGATGAGCAGTTTTTTGGGAGTGCCTATTGTGGCCGGTGGGCAAACATTGGGGAATCTTTACCTTACGAATAAGATTGGGGTGGATGAGTTTACGGCTGATGATCAAAAGCTAGCGGAACTGCTGGCGACTCATGCGGCTGTAGCCATCCAAAATGCGCGACTTTACGAGCAGGTTGGGCGTTTGGTTGTGGTTGAGGAGCGGACCCGCATTGGCCGAGATTTGCACGATGGCATCATCCAATCCATTTATGCCGTGGGGCTTACGCTGGAATCTGTGCGCCTGATGCTTATGGAGAATGAGCGAGAGGGTGTAGACCATCTGTTGGAAGTGGCTATTGACGGCCTAAATGACACTATTCGCGATATTCGTAATTTTATTTTGGACCTGCGCCCGCATCGTTTTCAGGGGAACTTACGGGCAGGGTTGGCGCGGTTGGTGCGTGAGTTTCAGGCTAATACTATGGTAGCTGTCACTTTCGATGCGACGGAAGATGAGTTGGTGGATTTGCGAACGCCATTGGCGCGGGCGGTGTTTTTTACGACTCAGGAGGCGCTGGCAAATGTGGCGCGCCATGCCCGGGCTAAGGAAGTGGAGATTACCCTGCGCCGCACTGAAAAACAGGTGCTATTGCGCGTGCGGGATGATGGTCGCGGGTTTGATACGCGCCTGAAAAGTGCATCGGTGGGGCATGGGTTGTCAAATATGCGTGCCCGTGCTGAGGAACTGCATGGCAGTTTTCATTTGGAGTCAACGCCTGGTAAGGGAACGGCCGTTTCTCTGACGTTCCCTCTGGAAATTTTACCGGATTGACCCCAGGCTATTTAGGGTCAGCTATCTCCCCTTTTTTGGTTGTAGCCAGGTAATCCAAGAAGTCTGTTACAGTCACAATGCCTACTAGCGTGTCGTCATCCACAACGGGCAGACAGCCAAATTTGTAGATGCTAAGCATTTCGGCTGCCCGATATGCGGGTGTGTTTGGGGCTACCGTGATAGGGTTTGGCGTCATGCACGTTTCGGCTGTAACTTTATTGATCAGTTCTTCGTCTTGCCAGCGCCCATGCAGCACAATTGGGGAGTTCATAACGAGTCTTACGTCACGATCGGTGACAATGCCTACGAGTATACCGTTTTTAAGAACAGGTAGGTGACGGCATCCCTCAGTTTTCATCAGTTCTACAATGTGACGCAGCGAAGTTTCTGGGGTGATGGTTTGGGGATTGACGGTCATCAGGTCGCTCACTGTCAACATTTTCATTCTCCTAGATGATGAGGCATTGCTACCTCTGGAGGCGGTTTGTTAATTTAAGGATGGCAATAGATTATCGCTCATGCTGCCTAGTTTACCCCAAATGTAACTGCGGCTGTTGGTGGCGAATGTCATGCTTGATAGATGACTTTCATCGGGAATTGGTGTGGATGACAATAATCACGCGCTACGGGTGACATTCGTTACTGGAAACGACCCCCTAAGAAATTTACACTTGCCTTATACTCAAGGGGTTTCCCACCATGACCCACAACAAAACGTCATGAACAAGATACACTTACTTATTGTTGAAGAACACGCGGCTGTACGCAGTGCGTTAGAAATACGTTTGCGGGCAACGCCGACTGTGGAAACTGTTGCCGCCGTGAACACGTTGGATGCAGGCTTGCAGTATGCACGCAAGTATCACCCTGACGTGGTTTTGTTGGGCTGCAAGGGAAGCCGCAGTGAAACCTTGTTTCTACTAGTAGAAGCCGTAAAGGATATGGTAAAGGGGAAGGCTGCCGTTATCATTTTTGCCCCATATGCTGATGAAATGGAGCGCGAGACATTGCTCCAAGCTGGGGCATCACGTTATCTCCTTAAGACCATCAATACGCCGCAGCTCATTTCGGAAATTGAAACGGCCGTGCGCAAAAACCAGCCCCCCAAACAAAGATTTTCTGAATACGCAGTGTTTCAAACGCACTTGCTAGGGTTGGATGGGGTTTGAAAACGCTATCCCCACACTTAATTGAGCCGAGTGTCACTGCTCGGCTCTTTTTTTGTGTCATCACTGGCTCAAACTTCCCCCAAATTTTTATTCATCATTTTTCCGGAAGCCGCGAAGCAATTGCTCTGGCAACGACACTTTCTCAGCTCCGGGAAAGGCGAAATTCTTCTCGGACAATGTAGTGAATATTTATCATATCTTAAACATTCACTTTGTTTGTTGGACATCTAAAAAGATCAAATTACAATCATTCATGTTGTGTGCATTTACTGCACTATGTCCAAGCAGCCAATACTATGACAGATGTCAGCTGTCAACCGTTACATTAGGCACTCCCCGCTTGTGACACGATAGATAAACTTATAAAAGGATACGATTTGGAGAGATGGCAAAAAAGACAAGACAAAGACGACAAACTTCATCCCGCCAAACCAATTGGGTACTCATTGGCGGTGTAGTAGCTGTGGGCGCAATTGCCCTTTTTGCGCTATTGTTTTATTCATTACAAGAGCCTACGGTCCCCACATTAGCAGAATATTGTCAAGATAATCCAGACCGGTGCATTTTCCGCGGCAATCCAGACGCTGCGGTAACCGTTGTAGAGGTATCTGATTATGGTTGCTCTCATTGTCGCAATTTCCATGCCGAAACCTTCCCTCTTTTAGAGGCTCAGTACATTGATACAGACCAGATCAGTTGGATTTTCTTACCCTACGCTTTGTCGACAACAACTTTACCTGCTTCCAATGCTGCCATGTGCGCTAACGAGCAAGATGCCTACGTTGAATTTGGCGAATTGCTGTTTAGCCAACAAGGTCAGGCCATCGCTCTGACCACAGAAGGGTTTGTGCAGGCCGCTGAACAACTTCAGCTTGACATGGATCCTTTCATGACTTGCCTGGAAACCGGCCGCTATAATGGCATCATTCAAGATAACGTGGATGCGGCCAGAGCGGTACGCATTTCGGCCACGCCTTCCTTTATGATCAATGAGCGCTTGTTGGAAGGCGCACAACCTTTAGCCATCTTCCAGCAGCGGATAAATTCTGCAGCAGCTAATTAATAGTGAGCTTATGCGTACCGAAGATTGGCAGATTCGTATTATCCAGCTCTTATCCGTTGTGGGGCTGTTAATTGCTTACTTTTTGTACTTGTTTCATGAAGGTAGTTTAGTAGGTGTGTGCAGCCCCAGTGGGTGGGATGATTGTGGTCAGGTGAGTGGTCCTGATGCGCCATATGCTACAGTTGGGCCGGTGCCGGTAGCGCTGATTGGCCTGGTTGGTTATGCTTTCATTTATTTGCTGACCTGGTTGCGGGATTGGTTGCCTGTGGTTGATGATCATTTGCCAGAGTTGATGGTCGGCACCACTGCATTGGCTTTTCTGTTTTCGATGTGGCTTACGGCATTGGAGATTTTTGTCATTCACGCAATTTGTCGATATTGTGTGGTGTCGGCAATTTTTGTGACGATTATGTTCGTTTTGTCCATTAGCTATTTACGAGAGGTGAATCGGTTGGCTGATTGATGATGAGAGTTGCCTGGCCGACGTATTTGCGAAAATCGTTTCTTGGGGCAGTGGGGTTTGGGTAATGAGGCTTGAACTGGTTCGTGATTGGATGTCGCGGGATGTGGTGACGGTTGGCCCGAATATGTTGTTGCCCGATGCCAGCCAGCTGATGATGGAAAAAAGAATTCGCCGCCTGCCGGTGGTGGAGAACGGCCGTTTGCAAGGTATCGTTACATATGGCGATTTGCGCGCGGCTCGACCTTCTAGCGTCGGTGATTTGGACATGGCCGAGGTTAACTATCTGATGGCCCAGATTCGAGTTAGTCAGGTTATGACCCGTAAGGTGTTGACCGTCCACCAGGATGCCACCATTGGCGAAGCCGCTGAGTTGATGCTGCAACACGCCATTGGTGGGCTACCTGTGCTGGATGAGGCGGGAAAACTGGCGGGTATTATCACGGAGTCGGATATTTTTCGGTTGGTGGTTTATGGTTGGCAGCGAGCGCGGAATGAGGCTACCATTCCCTATTCCCGATATGAGGAGTAGGTACGGCGTAGTAGCATAGATTGTTTTTAGCCGCAGGGCTAAAAATTTTTTAGTTATGGATTGTGAAAATTTAGACAAACGAGAGATAAGAGATTGATATTATGGGTGTTTGCGGCGGTTGACAACGGCCGTTTCCGAAACTACCCAAAAGCGAGGCCGTAACATGACTGACTTTGGAGTACCACGCGAAGTGCGCGACCTGGAAATGCGGGTGGGGTTAACCCCAGCTAGCGTTTTGGCACTGGCTGAAGCAGGTCATGCCGTTTACATAGAACGAGATGCTGGCGCTGGGGCCGGGTTTAGTGATGAAGATTATCGGGGTGCTGGGGCAAAAATAGTTTACTCTGCCGCCGAAGCTTACGGGCGGGCCGACATTGTGTGCAAAATCGCCCGCCCTTCTGAAGAAGAATATCGTTACTTTCGGGCAGGTCAGGTAATTCTCTCCTTTTTACATTTACAAGTCGCTTCCCCTGATCTGTTGCAGGCCTTGAAGCAACACAATATTACCGCCATTGCTTATGAGATGCTGGCTAAACCAGACGGCCGTCACCCCATTTTGCTAACCGCCAGCGAGGTGGCCGGCCGATTAGCCCCTCATGTAGCGGCCGATTTGCTGCGCAGCGACAAATTTTTCCCCGGTGGACGTAATGGATTAGGCATTTTGCTCAGTGGATTACCCGGGGTCCCCCCCGCGGCTGTTGTCATTGTGGGGGGCGGCGTATTAGGGTTCAATGCTGCGCGTGCTTTTGTTGGCGCGGGGGCAGAGGTCATTGTGCTGGATAAGCGCGTGCAAAAACTGCGGCAGTTCGACCAAGAGTTTGGCAGTCGTGTGACCACCATGTTTTCTAACGTGTACAACCTGAAACGGGTGGTGAAGTTTGCAGATGTGCTGGTGGGCGCTGTATTTGTTCACGGACAGCGCGCCCCTATCCTGGTAACGCGAGAAATGGTGCGCTCGATGCGACCCGGCGCGGTGATTATAGATTTTTCCATTGACCAGGGTGGCTGCGTAGAAACCAGCCGTCCGACAACCCTGCGGGATCCCGCCTACGTTGCGGAAGGCGTTATCCATCATTGTGTGCCTAATTTAACGGCTTCTATTGCTCGTACAACCAGCCATGCGGTTTCCAATGCGGCATTGCCATATTTGTTGAATATTGCGGAAAATGGTTTGCTTGGTGCTATCGAAAATGACCCAGCTCTTGTTCAGGGTATCAACCTCTATCAGGGTAATCTGGTGCATCCCGTTGTGGCTGATGCATTAGGGCAGAAGGTGGAGAGCAATTTAACCATTGCTATTGAAGAAGGGAAAAGGGCTTAACTCATGAACTGGAATTCGTTGTATCGAAGCAAGTTAACAGATGTGGCATCGGCTTTGCAAAAGATTCAATCGGGCGATCGCGTTTATTTGGGCGGTGGCGCCGGGGTGCCGGTTAAACTTTCACAAGCGTTGGTAGACCGGGCGTCGGAACTGCGAGATGTGGAAATTACGCATATTTTGACTTTTGCGGATGCGCCATACATCGATCCTCGGTATGAAGGCGTCTTTCGGGTGAATGCTCTGTTTATTGGGCATAATGTGCGCAAGGCAGTGCAAGAAGGGCGGGCGGATTTCACGCCGGTGTTTTTGTCGGAGATTCCTGGTTTGTTTCAGAACGGCCGTTTGCCCATCGACGTAGCGCTCATTTCCGTTTCCCCTCCGGACGAGCATGGATTTTGCAGCTTCGGCGTGGAGGTAGGCACCACCAAACCGGCTGCCGAATCAGCCCGCATTGTGATCGCGGAAGTTAACCAGAAAATGCCGCGCACTTTGGGCGACAGCTTTATCCACATCAGCCGTTTTGACCACATTGTTGAAGTCGATTACCCTATTCCTGAAGCCCCCCAGGGTGGGGGATCCGACGAACACCTCAAGGTGGGAGCCAATATTGCTGAGATGATACCCGATGGGGCAACTTTGCAAATGGGCATTGGCAGCATTCCAGATGCGGTGCTGCAAAATTTAGGAAACCACAAAGACTTGGGCATTCATACCGAGCTGTTTTCAGATGGCGTTGTAGACATGGTTGAGAGAGGGGTCATTACTTGCGCCAAAAAGAGTTTTCATCCCGGTAAAATCGTGGCTGGTTTTCTTTTTGGCACCAAACGGCTGTATGAGTTTGTCAACAACAACCCCCTCATCGAGCTGCACCCTACAGACTATGTCAACGATCCCTTTAATATTGCCCAAAATGACAAGATGGTGGCCATAAACTCGGCGCTGCAAGTTGATTTGACGGGACAGGTTTGTGCAGATTCCATCGGCCCGCGCTTTTACAGTGGCGTTGGCGGCCAAATTGATTTTATTCGCGGCGCAGCGCGCTCTAAAGGGGGACTGCCCATTGTCGCGTTTTTGGCTACGGCAAAAGGCGGGCAGCTAAGCCGTATTGTGCCTAAGCTGTACGAAGGCTCTGGCGTGGTCACCACGCGGAATGACGTCCATTTTGTGGTGACAGAGTATGGTGCGGTGGATTTGTATGGCCTCTCTGTCCGGCAGCGTGCCAAGGCGTTGATTAGTATTTCAGCCCCGCAATTTCGGGAGGAATTAACAAAATCAGCCAGGGAGCTAGGGTATATTTAGAAGCAGAAACTTTAGCCCACCTTCTCTGTGAGGGTGGGCTTTTTTGTTTTCGGCCAGGCAATTTTATCAGGCGGGGGGATTGAGATCGTCTAAGCCGAAGGCGGTTGTGTCTAAAGATGGTGAAACCTGTTGAATCTCTAATTGGCTGGTAGCCAGTTGTTGTACAGCGGGAAGAATTTGCTCCGCCCAAATATTTACGTCTGTTTCTTTGAAGCTGGGGGCCACTACCTGCCCGATATTGAAAGCTAATTCTGTTGTAAGAGCTATTTGTTCATTATCAGGAATGCTGCCTGCTTGAAGTTTGGCGAAGTATCTATCGCGCCAGACGGTGATGAGGGCGTGATAGATGGAGATAATTTCGGCTGCGCCCACGAGGGTAACGACAGTGGTCATGTTTTGCTCTTTGAGCGTGCGAATGTAAATAGGCACGGCCGTTCTTTCCCGCAATCTATCCATGGCTTGCTGTACTTGGGCCAAAGATTGCAAAAAGGGTGCCACAAAGTTGACCAAGAATTCAGGAGAAAGGGGTTGTTGGGGCAATACCAGCGCGTTTCGTGGTTGTAAAGTGATGGTTATTTCTTTCGCAGGAACGGCCGTTTGTAGCGTGTCTGATTTTTCCGTGGCAAAGCAGACTGCCATTTTCAAGGGGCCTAACCAAATATTATCATTTATCGATAAGGGATAGGGAACACCAGCTACCAGCCGCTTACGATTGAGCCAGGAACCATTTGTGCTATGCATGTCTTCAAGCCAAAATTGCTCATCCTCATACGAAATTCGCGCATGTTGGCGAGAAATGCCCATAACCAGGTCCCCCAACCGCGAAAGATTGACAAAATCAACGCCAGGAGGAGGTTCATCGCCGCGTCCCAACACCACGGAAGTTATGTTGTGGATGATGATAGGTTTATCTGAGCCAGCCACTATCAGAGCCAGAGAACCTTTGGGCAGTTGTTGCCGCAGGTTTTTACAACCAGGAATTAAAGACTCACGCTCGGGGGGTGTAATTTGGACCCCTTTTGTAGTAACTGCATACTTGATTTTGGGTTCATTAAGCGAAGTTCCGCAATAGTGGCAGCGGGAAGCTATAGAGCTATTGATGCGTTGGCATGCGGGGCAGATTTTATAGTTATCCATGATGCCTTTCAACGTGCTATAAGCACTGCAATTACGTCTATACTCATTGTCATGTATAATCTTACCACTGATGCTAACTTGAACAAAGGTACTCTGGTTTAGGTATTTCTGGTAATTGCAAAAGGCCCAATCCAAACATGCTTGCAACAAAGCCCTTGTGGGATACTGAATTAAGCCGTGGTTTTCGTTTGAACCAGTTGGCCCTTTTGGAGCGCATTGGTTACGGGGGCGAGGGAGTGGTTTGGTCAGCATGGGACAGCCAGCGCCACAGCGTGGTAGCTGTGAAACTGATTCCTACTCATCAAGCTGGCCCGAACATAGAGGCTATTTGGGACGAGTTTGAACGTCAGGTGCATTTGGTCGCCAGCCTGGAACATCCTAACATCTTGCCTTTGTATGAGTTTGGCACTACCAGCGATTATTTCTTCTTTGTCATGCAATATAATGGCCTGGGTTCTCTGGCCAACCGCCTGATGTTGGGACCTTTGCCATTGGCGAAGGTGCTGCGCATAACGGCTCAAATTGTTTCAGCATTGTCATATTTACATTCCCGCGGAATTATTTATCGTGACTTAAAGCCTAGTAATGTTTTACTTGATAGCCGCGATCGCATCTATCTTTCAGATTTTGGCCTGGCGCGCCGGCTTTCTTTTGAAACGCGGGTACACCACACAGGGCGAGGGACTGGCCCATATGCTTCGCAGGAGCAACATGCACATCTTAATTTAGTGCCCCAGTCGGACATTTTTAGTCTGGGTGTTGTGTTATATGAATTGTTAACAGGATCATTGCCCTGGGATGGGCAAGAATTTTTGGCTATGCGGCAGGCGCATGGCGGCGTTGAACTGCCTGATCCCCGGGATCTGAAACCAGAACTGCCCGAAGGATTGGGTGCTGTTTTACGAAAGATGACGGCACAACATTGGCAGCACCGTCCGGAAACGGCCGTCGCTGCTTTCGACCTGTTAACAACTGTTGTTGACAAAGAGAGCAGTTCAGAAGCCTACATGCTGTTGCATCGTACCGGGACGTCAGCCGACGAGGCTACCAGCCATTATTATGATGCACGTAGTTTTTTGCAGGAGTATTCAGAATCCTGGCAAGCTGATCTGGAAGTTTTCCCCATGCGTTTGACGCATTTTGCCTTGGTAGATGCTATTTGCACAGGTGCGGATTCGCCACGATTGGTTTTGACCGCAGAGCAAAAGCAGTTTATGTTGCGCGGTGCGCTCCTGCATAACTATAAAGCGGACTTTTGGTGGCAGCAGGTCACAGAGCCCGAAGCGCGTTTGGCGATTTGTGAACAAACTATTTTATTGGACAATGAAACGGCGGCCATGCAGGCCTTAAATTTCTTACAGACGGATCCTGCCCTTTTGCAAACGGCCGTTCGTCTTTCCACCCAAACCATCGAACAGCTCCTGGACCTGGCAACCCGGCAGAAAAATTGGACGTTACGCCATCAAATTTTAACCGTGCTAGAACATACCCGCATGCAGATCCACCACTGGCAAGAAGTTGGCATTTCTTGGATTGCCGATGCGCGCCTGGCCCACCTGGCTATTGGGGATTCTGCCCAGGCTCATCATGCCGCGCGTATTATTGGGCGCATTCGCAGCGAAACGGCCGTACAGTCATTGCTAGATGTCAGAGAGATGCACGGACAAACCTGGTTACGCAGCATCCTCGGCTCAGTATGGGATGAGGCAAGGAGTTTGCCCCCACGGGTGCCCCGCCCATTGCGTTTACAGGTAGCACTACACCACCTCACTGCGCGCATTCTGGAAGATAGATCAGGAATCTCTCTGGCGCGTACAAGCATAGGCCTTTTAGTCGCCGCGTTCATGACGCTCCTCATGTTTTTTGGCTTTTTTAATCGGGCCAACGAACAGACGCGGGACACCTTCCTGGTTCCTTATCCCCCCAGCGGCATTGTGACCATCGTAGAGATTGATGATGCCAGCCTGTCTAAATACGGCCGTTGGGATGCCTGGCCCCGCTCCCTTCATGCACAATTGATCAACCAACTGGCTGCTGCTGGCGCGCAAGCCATCGTGTTTGACGTCATTTTCGACACCACAACCCCCGAAGACCAAGCCTTGATCGCCGCCATGGCGGCGGCGGGCAACGTCATACAACCCGTTCTGGCCCAGGGAGACGCTTTCCTAGACACGCCCAACGAAGTACGCTTCAATGATCGCATATTACCCCAACCAGCGATTCGCCGCGTCATTGCCGGAATAGGCCATACAAACATCTTGCACGATCAGGATGGTTACGTGCGCCAAATCCCAGCCATCATCTCCGTTGGGGAAGAAAAATATCTCAGTTTGGGCCTAACGGCCATTCAAGTTTACCTGACCGGGCAGGCGCGCCAGACCGAACTGCCCGAACCCCACCAAAACTGGCTGAATTTCGCCGGGCGCCGGGTGCCAGTTGGTGATTTTGGTGAAATTCGCGTTTACTATGCAGGGCCACCTTCCACCGAAGTGGAAAAAACCTTTCAATACGTTAGCTATCATGAGGTCATCCAAGGAACGGCTTCTCCAGAACTTTTCCAAAACAAAATCGTTCTCATTGGCATAACAGCTACCGCTGAACCAGATCGATATCTAACCCCCGTTAGCTCTGGCAGGCCCATGTATGGTGTAGAAATCATAGCAAATCTTGTTGAAACCGTTTGGTCAGAGCACTTTATCATTCACCCTGATCAACCCTTGCTGGTTTTCATTTTATTTATTTTGGGGGCGTTTACCGGTATCGTATCCTATCGTCCCTGGTCTGGTTTGGTATGGACTATCGGTTTGGGGGGAGTGTACTATTTGGTGGCTCTTATTTCATTTGAACGTCTAGCAATCATGCTAGATATTTTTTACCCTTTTGCCACCATTGCTCTGACATACATTACGGTTACTACCTACCGGCTATCGACAGAAGCACGGTTACGGCGTGAAGTAATGCGCCTTTTTGCGACCAATGTAACCCCAGGCGTAGCGGAAGCCACTTTAGAAGCTGTTCGCCGCGGCGAACTCAATTTGGGGGGACAGGTCAAGGAATTGTCAGTTTTGTTTGTGGATTTTCGGGGACACGCGAAATTTACAACAGCCTATGAACCATCTCAAGTTGTTACTTTGCTGAACCGGTTTCGCACCATGGTAGCAAACACCGCTATGATGTTTGATGGCACAATGGCCCACACTGAAAGTGAGCAAGTGATGGTGATCTTTAATGCACCCTTACCCCAACCTGATCATACGCTGCGTGCTGTGCAAACGGCCGTTGCCCTACGCACCCACATTAACGAGTATATCCATACCCTGGCAGAAGATAATCCGGAACGGGAAATAGGGTTTGGGTGCGGCATTTACACGGGTCGAGCAATCGTCGGTAGCTTTGGCGAGTCGCAGCGCGCCGTTTACACCGCCTTTGGCGATACCGTAAGCATTGCCTCACAGCTAGCCATACAAGCCAAAGTGAACCAGATTTTAATTGGAGACACCTCTTTCCAGCGGGTAAAAGAAGCCATTAGCGCAGAAAAAATGCGGCCCATGCTGTTGCGAGAACGGTCACTTCCCATTGCCGTTTATGCGATCCAGCATTTGGCTTAAGCCAGAAAATTGTTACCGGGTTTTTAGTTGATTACTAAAACGCTGCATCTGTTTTTTAATGCGATCTTTGGCCCGTTTTACTGCTTGCCTCTGAATAATAATATCCTGATCCCCGATGCCCATCGCCAGCGCAAATTCTTGAGTATCGCGGACACCCTCCAGCATCAACAACAGCAATGGTCGGTCAGCCTCATCTAATTCGCTGTACAAAGCCCGCAAGACGTCTTGCCGCCGCACCGAAGTGTGCTTTTGCAGCCAATCATCCAGTGGACCAGTGTCTGTAGCCGCAATTTGTGGCTCTATTTGCGGGTCGTCAATATCCACCAAACGTCGCTGGCGACGTTTTTGGCTGTCAATAGCATTTAATATATCACCCCGCACGGCCATGCGCAGGTAGCTAAAAAGACCCAGTTGGGTAGGATCATATTGGTCGGCGCGAGCTTGGTAATCGAGTAAGCAGTCAATGACAACACTTTCCTGCATATGGGCATCCGCCTGGGGAAACGCGCTTTGCAAAAAATTGATGAGATGCGGTAATGCTTGCTCACATAGCTCGGCAAATGCAGTTACATCACCGTTAAGAATGCGCTGGTGCTGTTGGCTTTGCCACTGCTCTGTGGGTTCAAACGAGGCCATAGATGCTCACAAAGGAACTTGGACTTTAAATAACTCAAGCGCATTATAACATATACCCTGATTGTTGCTGAGTGTAAGCAGCAGACAAAATGGCCCAACCGGATTTTTTATTGTTTTTTCACAAAAGAGACAGCCGATGTTGGGAATCGAGTATTCTGTAGATGCAGATTGTGTATGGATTTTTATGCAACTTGCAAGCAGCTACAAGTTGCAGGCTGCATTTAGGGGTAATGGGTGGTAAGGGCGTGCCATTGGGCCATGGTTAGGGTTTCGGCGCGGGCACGGCCGTCTATCCCCGCCTCTTGCAGCATCTCCTCAACCTTGTGCTTATCCAGCCCCAACCGGCGCAAATTTTTCTGCAATTGCTTGCGCTTCTGGCTAAACCCGGCCCGCACCAGGCGGAAAAATCGCTGTTCAAAGGCAGCTGTGGGCAATGTTGGGTGCCGGGCAATGCACAGCACGGCCGAATCCACGTCAGGGGTCGGCCAAAAGGAACCTGCCTTGATGTCGGCGACTTTCTCGGCACGTCCGTAAAATTGCACGCTGGCGGCCAGCAGGCTCATGTTGGGGGGCACGGCCGTAACCCGCTCCGCCACCTCTTTTTGCACCGTCAGCACCAGCAGCGTAGGCTTGTGCGTCCCTTCCAACAGATGGCGCAATATCGCCCCAGTGATGTAGTAAGGGACGTTGGCCACCACTTTATACGGCCCAGCGAACCAGTCCGCCGGGTCTTGCGTCAGGATATCGCCATGCACCAGCCGCACATGGGGATAGGGGGCCAGCTCCAGCCGCAAAATGGGAATGAAGCGTTCATCTAGTTCAACAGTGGTGACGGCAACGGCCGTTTCTGCCAACAGCTTCGTCAAAGATCCCAGCCCCGGTCCAATTTCCAGCACGGCATCCTCCGGCTCCAACTTGGCCGCCGTTACAATTCGCCGCAGCACATTCTCGTCAAACAAGAAGTTTTGCCCCAGGCTCTTTTTCGGCTCCAGGCCGTGCTGTTGTAAGATGTCTTTCGGATGGGTCATGTAGGGCTTGGAGATTGATAAAGAGAAATTGGTGCAGAATCTAATCTTCCACTTTTGCTAAGGTAGGGCTGTGGGCAGTAAATAATTAATATTTTCCGGGGCGGGCACAGGGGTCAGGTAATAAACGTCCACATAGCCCGACCAGGAAACGTAGTTGTCCTCGTCGTATCCCAGGTCAATCCACCGTCCGCGCACGCCGCCGCCGGTATCCCCTACAAAGGCCACGCCATAGCCGGGCACAAAGACATTCGATCGGAAAGGCACCACGCTGCGGTCTACGGCCACAATGCCATAGCCCGCCGGACGGCCACTAGCCGTAATGCCATACCCCGGATCGCCAGGGGATTTGCCGGAGCTGGCCGCCGTATAAGACGTCACCCGCATGCGCACCACGCGCCAATACTCCCGCGGTCCCTCTGGGGTATCTACCACGCCAAGGGTGATGCGCGTGCCATAGCCAATGACCTCATTCACCGGCTCGCGGGCTACCCATTCCCCGTCGGCTATCTGGCTGACCTCTACGCCGTTTTCGTAGCGCACGCGCATGCGCTGGCGCAAAATGCCCGGCTGCCCGTAGCTGATGACGGCACGCTGGTCCAGGTCTAGCTGGTCACTGGCCTGCCATACGGTCTGGAAGGGGATAGGTTCGTCTACCACGCGAAAATCTTCGGTAACGCGGATGACGGTGATGGTGTCGTTGGCTTGCAGGGTTCTTTCTGGGCCGGGCTGGGTGTAATCTTCCCCCACCAGGCCAATGCCCGCCTCGGCCAGCACGTCCAGGGCGTTGGTGTGGTGGCTGCGGGTTTGGATGATACGGCCGTCTACCTGTACCGTCAGCGGCATCGAGCGGCGTACCTGAATGGTCATGTCTGGTTCCAACCAATTCCCCAATGGAGGTTCCACGCCATCGGCGGCGTACAGCGTTAACCCCGCTTCCGCCAGGGCCGCACCCACCGTTTGCGCCGCCGTGCGCAGCACTTGCTGCTGCCCGCCATCCACCACCGTCACCGTCAGAAACCGGCCAATTTCCACTTCGCGGGGCAGGGGGGTCTGGTTAATGGACCCAAAAGGCACCAATGCCCGATCGGCGTAGACCTGGGTGGTGCGCTGCATGGTGATGCCTGCTTCGCTGAGGAATGTGCCCAGCGTCGGGGCTTGCGTCCAAAGGGTGCGCGTGCCGGCGTTTTCGGTGCGCAGCGTCACGGCATGGGCGCGCTGAATTTGGATGGCGGTGTCAACGTCGGCGGGGGTGTCTGGCGGGGGGATAACGACGTCTTCTGGGCGTAGTTCTAGCCCGGCGGCAGCAATGACTTCTTGGACTGTGGCGTAGGAGCCGGCAACAGTAACGGCCGTGTCCCCATCATACACCGTGTACTGCCCTTGCGCGACCAACAGCCCAGCCATAGCCAGGCTGCCAACGGCTAACAACAGCAGGCCCCATACTATCTTCTGGGTGGTGGATTCAGGTAATTTGCTCATAAAAAAGAGATTGGAGATTAAAGATTGGAGACTGCACTCCGTCAATCTCTAATCTCCAATCTCCAATCTTTGGTCATATGCCCATGAGGCCGATGGTCACCAGGTAATCCTGGGCACCCGAAGGGTTCGTCTTAGTGCTGCTTCCTTCCGGACCTGACACGGTTCGACGGCCTTCGCCGCCAGGGACCCAGTCACCACCGGTCGCATGAGCATATGGGTATGTAAAATGAATCGTAACAAAAGCAGGGCAATTGGGCAAACAGATTAACAATTCGCAGCGAGCAGCCGCCTAATTCCAAATGCCCAACACTTCTGGACCACGGTCAAGCTCCCAAGGGTAGATGATGTAGGCATCCGTTACGGCTGCATAATAGCTCGGCGTATAGCCTGGGTAGAGAGATGAAGCGGGTTTGTAGTGCAACACACAGGTTTCTGGCTGCCCACCAGCAGCATCAATACGGTTAGAAACCGTGACCATGTTCCGCCCTTTGGTCCACACATCATCTACCACCAAAATCCGCCGCCCATCCAGCAGGTCGTCCGCGGGGAACTGGATGAATTCCGGGATGGCATACTTGCTTTGAATTGCATTCTGCAAACCCGGAAAATCTGCCGGAAAGCGCACAGAAGCCGTTAGAATGTAGGTGATATTGAGGGCTTCGGCTAACATGCCGCCTGGAATAATGCCACCACGGGTTACGATGACCATAGAGTCAAAACGGCCTTGGATTTGGGGAACCAGATAGTCAATGAGCTTGTCCACGTCGGACCAGGTTAAGACTTCACGACGCATTATTTTCTCCTCAGGGCTCTGTTAAACAGAAAGGCGCAAAGGGTGTGGCGGTTCCCTTGCGCACTTTCTGTCTTAGCCTTGCGTTTTTGTTAATTTGGGTGCTTGCTAATGCTGCAATCGTACACGCTGCACAGTAGTGTGTCAACCAATCTTGAAATGTGAAGGGTGAAAGGTGAGACAAATCCGTTTGTCCATCACCCATTACCCAGTGCGTTACGCCACCCAGTGCGTTATGCTTTTTTCTTTGCCGATGGAAAGCGTGTCAGCACGGTGGCTGGGTCGGGCATGGGCAGGCGCGCCCCCAATTTTAGCTCTTTGGGTGGTTTGATGTCACGGGTTCCGCCACCAAGCTGATAAATGTAAACGGCCGTTCCCGGTTCACCCATGCTTACCGGCACAATCGCCTGCCCCAGCAAATACCCCTCGGCATCAATGGCGCAGCTTGTCACGTAGCCGATCTGCTTACCCCGCTTATCTAGCACCGGGTCACCCTGTTCCGGACGGCGCACCCCTTTGTCATTCATGCGGAAGCGCACAATGATCCTGTCGCGCTCCTCTTCATGGGCAATAAAGGCGTCGCGGCCAATGAAGAAAGGTTTCCACAGCTTCACATAACTGCCAAAACCCGCCTCTGCCGGATTCAGGCCATACGGCCCGGCCAATTCATGACCGTACAAGGGCAGGCCAGCCTCGGTGCGGGTGCTGTCTCTTGCCGCCAGGCCGCACGGCTTCAGGCCAAAGGGTTCGCCTGCCTGCATAATCGCTTTCCAAAAGTCAGGCGCTTTGTCAGGATGCACAAACAGTTCGTAGGCAATGCGCTCGCCGGTGTAGCCGGTGCGCGAAACGATGACATTGAACCCGGCCAAAGAGCCATGGGTAACGCCAGCCCAGGGCAGCGTGCGCAGCCGCTTGGCAAAAGCGGCATCATCGGTGAGGGCTAACAAAATGTCGCGGGCTTTGGGGCCTTGTAGGGGGATGTCTACGCGGCAGTCGTCACCCCACTGCCGGTCGCGCAGATCGCGCAGCTTTACGGGGTGTTGAATTTTGGCAAACGGCCGTTGCCCATCAATGCGCACCTCCCCATTATTCACCCCATTTACCCACGCCCAATCCTTGTCATTGTTTGAGGCATTGATCACCAGCATAAACCGCTCTTCCGCCAGGCGGTAAACCATCAAGTCATCCACCACGCTGCCGTCGGGCAGCAAAAAATACGTGTAATGAGACTGCCCCACCTTGAGCGTAGAGACATCGTTTGTGGTCACCACGTTCAGGAACTCCACCACGTGCCGCCCACTGGCATCCCACACCCCCATGTGGGTGGCATCAAACAACCCGGCTGCTTCACGCACGGCTGCATGTTCTTCGCTAACGCTGCTGTACCAGACGGGCATTTCATAGCCACCAAAGGGAATCATGCGCCCCCCCATTTCTACGTGGGTGTCGTAGAGGGTCGTGCGCAGCATAGGTGGGTCGGCCGGCTCTTCCCATTGGAAGGGAGGCAGCACAAATTCTTGCGCCGGGCGTTTTTGCCACCCCACAAAGTAGGGTTTGCTGTCAACAAAGGCGGCATCGGTGCTGGTTGGCGCGTTCAGGGTATCGTCGGCGGTAATTTGTACCACCACCGGGCCGGGTAATTTGCCATAGAGGTCGTCAAATTCCACGTAACCATCAGAGAGAGCTTGTAGCCAGGTGGCAGCGGCTACGGCCGTTTCCCCATTGGCAAGGCGCAGCAGAAACTCATCCGCGCTAACCCGTTTTAGCGTGGCGTCAGCATTCAGGTTACCACCAAAAATGTGCGTGGGCTGCGTGCCGCCGTCGGCCAGGTCATGCACCCGGCTGGTCAGGGCATAGCGCAGCAAATCCGCGGCCTTTGCTCCTAGGACCAGCACCACGTCTCCGGCGGGCGTTGGGGGCGTCAGGCCCCGCAGTTGGCGCACAATCTCTCGCCCGCGCTGCAAAGCCGCAAAATCCACCTTCGCCCGCAGCTCTTCCTTGCCACCCAGGCCCATGTAGGTAAAAGGTTTGCACCCCTTGAGCACTGTGGCAATGGCCTCTGCCAGCAGATCCACCTCGGCGTCGCCAAAGCCTAGCTGGCTGATCCACACCGTGCCCAGGCGCAAACCCGTGGGATTCAGCGCGCCCTTGTCGCCGGGGATGGTGTTGCGGTTCAGCACAATCCCGGCCACGTCTAAAATGCGGGCAGCCATATCCCCGGAGAGGTGGACGCCATTGTGGCTGACGCTTTTCGTGTCAACTAGCAGCAAATGGTTGTCGGAGCCGCCGCCTACAATGCGTAAGCCATGCTCGGTGAGTTTGTCCGCCAGACGGGTGGCATTCTGCACAATGCGCTTTTGCAAGGCGCGGAATTGCTCCGTTTGGGCCAGCCTAAGGGCCACTGCCAGGGCGGCCATGGTGTTGAGGTGCGGGCCACCCTGCTCACCGGGGAAAACGGCGCGGTCCAGCTTGCGCGCCAAGTCGCGGCGGTGGGTGAGGAGCATGGCCCCCCGAGGCCCGCAGAGGCTTTTGTGGGTGGTGGTGCTTACCACGTCGGCAATGCCAATGGGGCTGGGGTGCATGCCAGAGGCGACCAGCCCGGAAATGTGGGCGATGTCGGCTAACAGGTAGGCGCCCACCTTGTCGGCAATCTCACGGAAGCGTTGCCAATCTACAATGCGCGGGTAGGCGGAGTAGCCGGTGACGATGATTTGTGGTTTTACTTCTAGTGCGATTTTTTCGATGGCGTCGTAGTCCAGCAATTCGGTTTTCTCGTCTACAAAGTAGGGCACGCTGTTATAAACTTTGCCGGAACGGTTGACTTTAGAGCCATGGGAAAGATGGCCGCCATCGTTGAGGTTTAGCCCTAAAATAGTGTCGCCCGGCTGGAGCAGGGCGGTGTAGACGGCGCTGTTGGCGGGGGCGCCACTGAGGGGTTGCACGTTAACGAAGAGCTGGTCGGCGGTGATGCCGTTGGCAGCGAAGAGTTCGGCGGCGCGGCGGCGGGTGAGGGCTTCTAGCACGTCGGCGTATTCGACGCCTTTGTAGTAGCGGGGGTCGCTGTTGCGCCGGTAGCGGGCCAGCTCGTAGGCAGTGTCCATGATGGCGGTCTGGCTTTGCTGGCGGCTTTCTTCGCGGGGGTAGCCTTCGGCATAGATGTTGCCGAAGTTGCTGGCCATGGCTTGTTGCACGGCCGTTGGCGCCATGCTTTCAGACGCAATGAGAATGATGGTTTCCGCTTGACGGCGGTCTTCTAAATCGAGTATCTGCTTGAGGTCGGGGTCGAGGCTGTCTAGTGACCCGTCAAAGATGAAATCTTGACTCATGATAATCTCCTTCGGAATTGACTGGCGCCAGAAACAGTGCGACCTGCTATTGAAGCGAGAGGCGAACTGTGCTGGCGGTGGGGAAATTTGTGGAAAGTGCGGAATGGAAAACGGTAAGCAATGAACGATGGGTGTTTAGGGGTAAACGAATGACTGTTTCAGCTTGTCGTTTATGAATCTCGTTTTCCATCATGTTGTCTCCCTGAATTTTATCAGGTATTAGGGAGTTTACGAGGGAAAGAACTTGCTAGACGATTATTCCAAATGGGGGCTGCGCCATAAACTGCCCAATATGAATGAGTGCCGGCCAGGATTTATCTTAATGCAGGTTGTAAGCGTGGTGGCGCAAAATAATGCATAGAAATGGACCCAAATTACTCATTATCGCATTAGGGTCAGGAGGTGGCCTGGACGAGGGAAACCTGCGGTCAAAAGGCTCAACCAACTGCCAAATGGAAGATAGCTTTATGGGTGTCCTTTCACAAGTTTAACGGCCATCAGCAATTTGCTGGTGGCCTTTTTATTTTTGGCGGTGGGGTTCGTTATAATTAGGGGCAGGTTTTACATAGAGTGGCGTGCGGAACGGCCGTTGCCACCCGCAATTACCTCAATTAACCGGCAAAAAAAAGCCTTTTGGCCATGCGCATTTTTTATTACGACCATCACCATTTCCCATTACCAGCGGAACACCGGTTTCCGGCCAACAAATACGCTTTGCTGCGGCAGCGCGTAGAGGCGGTGCAGCTGGTTGCGCCAGATCGTTTACTGCCTGCACCAGCGGCCACGGACAACCAGTTAGGCCGCGCCCATACGGCCGATTACTTGCATCGGCTGGCGCATGGCTTGTTGACGGAAAAGGAGGTGCGCCGCATTGGGCTGCCCTGGTCACCGGAATTGGTAAAGCGGGTGCAGCACACGGTGGGCGCCACCATTGCCGCGGCGCGCACGGCGCTGCAAAATGGGGTGGGCGTGAGCCTGGGGGGCGGCACGCACCATGGGTGTAGTGACCATGGCGAGGGCTTTTGTCTGTACAATGATGTGGCGGTGGCGGCGCGGGTCATGCAGGCAGAAGGGCGCATTCGCCGGGCAGTGGTGCTGGATTGTGACGTGCATCAGGGTAATGGCACGGCCGAAATCACGCAAAATGACGCCACCGTTTACACCTTTTCGATTCATGCCGAGAAGAATTTCCCTTTTCGCAAGATACCGGGTGACTTGGATGTGGGGCTGCCGGATGGCACAGAGGACGAGGCGTATTTGGCGGCTCTGGCTCCTGGCGTGGTGCAGGCGCTGGCGGAGTCGCGGGCAGACTTGGCCTTTTACCTGGCGGGTGCGGATCCGCACGTTCATGACCGGCTGGGGCGGCTGGCGTTGACGAAAGCGGGGTTGGCAGCCCGTGACCGACTGGTGATGGGCGCTGTGCGGCAGGCCGGGCTGCCGCTGGTGGTGGTGATGGCGGGGGGGTACGGCCGTGACATTGACGAAACGGTTGATCTTTATATGCAAACGGTTAGGATCGCCGTGACAGAAGATTGGTAGCTTGTAGCTGCAAAAGGATTGACCTATGTACATGTTAATGATGGTGCTGGATGACAGCACGCGCTTGAATGAGGTGTTGCAAGGTTGGCGGGACGCTGGCGTGAAGGGTGTCACCATTGTGGAAAGCACCGGCGTGAATCGGGTGTTGCCACGGCCAACTGCCGGGCCGATGTTTGCTGGATTTAGCCAAATTTTTGGCAGTGGGCGGGTGGGGCATAATACGTTGTTTGCGGTGATTGATGATTTGGAGACGGCGAAAACGGCCGTGGCCAACACAGAAACCGTATTGGGTGATTTAACCCAACCTCACACCGGCATCATTTTTGCTGTGCCAGTGGTGCAGGCGTGGGGAATGCCGGAGCCATACGTTGAGGATGACACCACAGCAGGCTAAGGGGGTGACGGGCGTCAGCGGGGCCAATATGCATGGCAGCCTGGCGCATTGTGAGGCAGTATGATTTGGGTTCAATTTTTCTTTAGCGCGGCCGTTGTGGTTTTTGCCGCTATTAAGCTTTCTGAATATGGCGATGTGATTGCCGTGCGCACCAGGCTGGGGGGTGTGGTGGTCGGCACTTTCTTTCTGGCAGGGGCCACGTCGCTGCCGGAACTGCTGGCTTCCATCAGTTCCTTTCGGGCAGGAGTGCCTAATCTGGCGGCGGGCAACTTTTTTGGCAGCAATATGGTTAACATGCTGCTGTTGGCTTTGGTGGATTTGTACCACTTTCAGGTGCCGCTGTTGCGCCGCGTGGCCGTGACCCACGCCCTTACGGCTGCCCTGACGACGATATTGATGCTGGTAGCGGCCGTTTCTATTTTGGGCGACATTAACCTTTCCCTGGGTTGGGTCGGTTGGGATAGCATCGTCATAATGGGCCTCTATTTTGGCGGCGTCTGGCTGATCCAGCGGGAAAACCAGGGACATGCGCCGACTGTGGGCGTGGCGGGGCAAGAGCCAGGACCACAGTTCCCCTCGTTGCTGCATGGCATTGTGGGGTTTTCGGTAGCGACCATTGTACTGCTTGTGGTGGTGCCCATGTTGGTTTCTAGTAGCACCGCCATTGCTGAGATTACGGGCCTGGGTACAGGCTTCGTGGGTACGGCGCTGTTAAGCGTGGTGACCTCTTTGCCAGAACTTTTGGCGGTGTTGGCAGCGGTGCGTATTGGCGCATTTGACATGGCGGTAGGTAACCTGTTTGGTTCCAGCGTTTTCAATATGTTTGCGTTGGGATTGGCGGATTTCTTTTATCTGGACGGCCGTTTCCTGGGCGCTATTGACCCCAACTTTGCCCTGGTAGCCCTGTTGGGATTGCTGTTGACCAACATGGCCTTGCTGGGCAACCTGGCCCGCGTCGAGCGCAAATTCCTGTTCATGGAAATTGACACCTTGTTCATTATCCTTACCTATTTTCTGGGCATGTATCTGCTCTTTGTGCGGGGCATTGGTGTTTGATGTCGATTGCCTGGCGCGCAAGATTGGGTGAATTTCCAAAACGTGTCGAATCAGTTCCCCCTAATGTGATATTTGTCACAAAAAAGAGGTGACACTCATCCTGTTTGTCATAGATCGCGAAGGCGTATAATTCATGTATTCGGATAGGTGAATACATGGATAAGCGGCTAAACCTGAGCGAGAAACCTTATGACATGCCCCCAACTTGATGAACTAACCCTGCTGCATAACCACGTTTGCCAGGCGTTAGGCGACCCCCGACGCATTCAAATTCTATATGCGTTGCATGAGCGTCCCCGCCACGTCACCGCGCTGGCGGAAGATTTGGGCATTCCCCAGCCCACTGTGTCGCGCCATTTGCGGGTGCTGCGCCAGCGGGCACTGGTGACAACCGAGCGGGATGGCCCGGCAGTGGTCTATGAATTGGCCGATGGCCGTATGATTACCGTGCTCGATGAGATGCGCCAGGTTCTGCGGGACGTACTGGCCCGTCAGGCGAACATGCTGACATGAAGCGTCCATAATTTCTAACTCGTTCCCTCGTTGTGGCAGCAACCTGGGCAACGACGAGCTGCGCAGAGAAGGAGAAATGGAGTTAATGCCATGAGAGAATCAAAATACACCTGGGTTTTTGGCCTGCTGGTAACAGCCTTCATCATCATTGCGCCTATTTTACTGCTGGCTATGGATGATGGTTCGGCTGACCCCAGCGACCCGTGGGCCAACGTGCCCCAGCGCCGCCCCCATGTAGACCACACCAGCCTCATGGAAGGGCCTTTTGAAACAGGTTCCGACGTGACGCGCCGCTGCCTGGAATGCCACGGAACAGCCAGCCACGAAGTGATGCAGACCGTCCATTGGACCTGGGAAAGCGAACCGGTGATGCTGCCCGGCAGAGACGAACCCGTAACCATTGGCAAGAAAAATCAGATTAATAATTTCTGCATTGGTGTGCAAAGCAACTGGACGGGTTGCACCCGCTGCCATGCTGGTTATGGGTGGGAAGATGCCGCCTTTGATTTTTCTGTAGAGGAAAATGTAGATTGTTTGGTTTGCCACGAACAGACTGGCGGCTATGTGAAGAGCAACTCCGGTTTACCGGCAGAAGGGGTAGACCTGGTAGCGGCAGCGCAAAGTGTGGCTACCCCTACGCGCCTGAACTGTGGTGGCTGTCATTTTAACGGCGGCGGCGGCAATGCGGTTAAGCATGGGGATCTGGATAGCAGCCTCTTCTTCCCCACTGAAAATGTGGACGTGCACATGGGGCGCTTTGACTTTCAATGTGTAGATTGCCACCAGACGGAAAACCACCAGGTGAAGGGGCACGCCATCTCTGTGAGCGCAGATACATCGGCGAATGCTTTGGCGTGTACGGATTGTCATGGTGGCGCCATTCATGACGATGCGCGCATTAATGCCCATTTGGATGCCGTTGCTTGCCAGACTTGCCACGTGCCCCAGGGGGCGATTCGGGACGCCACCAAAATGGATTGGGATTGGTCTACAGCCGGGCAGGATCTTCCGGAAGACCCCCACGTGTACCTGAAGATTAAGGGCAGTTTTGTGTATGAAAAGGGGTTTACGCCCGATTATGCCTGGTTCAACGGCCGTGCTGACCGCTACCTGTTGGGTGACCCCATTGACCCTACCCAGGTGACGGTGCTAAACCAGCCCTTAGGCGACATCAGCGACCCCAAAGCCAAGATTTGGCCCTTCAAAATTCATTCGGCGCGCCAGATTTACGACGCCCAGTACAATTACCTGATCCAGCCCAAGACGGTGGGCGAGGGTGGCTATTGGACGGAGTTTGATTGGGACCTGGCGGCGCGGCTGGGTATGGAGGCGGCTGGTCTGCCCTACAGCGGCGAGTATGGTTTTGTGCCTACGACCATGTACTGGTCATTGACGCACATGGTGCAGCCCAAAGAGCAGGCGTTGCTGTGTAATGACTGCCATGGGGAAAACGGCCGTATGGATTGGGAAGCCCTGGGTTACTACGGCGATCCCTTACGCTGGGGTGGGCGCACGCTACTCCTTGATTCCGTGCAGATGAATGAGAGATGATCATGATTCCGAAAACTAGACAACGCATCCTTATCATCATCGCCGTAGGCGTCTTGTTGCTGACGGCCGTAGCCGGCATTGCCTGGGCGCAAGAGGCAGGAGAGGACACAGAAGTCCCCACTACCTTGCCCCAGCCGCAATTTCACCCCAGCTTCACCATCCTTGATGCCAATGGGGACAACGTGCTGGCAAGCGGCGCCCCAATTTCCACCCTCACTACCTGCGGCCAATGTCACGACACCGCCTTCATCGAGCGGCACAGCTTCCACGCCGATTTGGGCTTGCAAGAACTAACCGCCGCCGGAACCACCCCAACGGAACGGCCGTGGGATACCAGCACCGGTATCTTTGGTAAATGGAACAGCCTAACCTATCGCTACCTCTCTCCGGCAGAAGACGCCTACTTCGACCTGACTGTTCCCGAGTGGGTGCAGTGGTACGGCAATCGCCATGTAGGGGGCGGCCCTGCCATGTACAGCCGCAGCGGAGACCTGCTCACCACTATCCCCTACAAGCCCGGCGACATTGAAACCAACATTGTAGACCCCGCCACCGGCGAGCTTGTGCCCTGGAACTGGCAAGAATCCGGCGTGGTAGAAATGAACTGTTTCCTTTGCCACACCCCCGACCCCAACAACGAGGCGCGCATTGCCGTCTTGCGGGCTGGTGATTTTCGCTGGGCCAACACCGCCACCCTGTTGGGCAGCGGCATTGTAGAGGAGTTGGAAGGTACCTTGGTATGGAACAGCGCCGCTTTTAACGAAGCTGGCGAGCTGGCGAAAGAATTTGTCACCATTCAAGACCCCACCAGCGCCAACTGCGCCCAATGTCATGGTTTGGTCCACGTAGATTCCCTGACCCCCCTGGTGCTGGAAGGGTGTACGCCCGACCAGTGGAGTACCATCACTACCGGCCAAATTTTTTCTGCCCAGCGCATTGCCGACTCTGGCATGAATTTGCCTGACAAGGCGACCTTAGGCCGATCTTGGGATGTCCACGCCGAACGGGTGTTGGAGTGTACGAGCTGTCATTACTCATTAAACAACCCCATTTATTACCAGGAGCTGTCGGGAAATCGCCCAGATCATCTCATTTTTGACCCGCGCCGCATTGACTTGGGCGAATACCTGAACCGCCCGCTGCACCAATTTGCCAAAGGCAGCAGCGCCCAGGGCACCCTGGCTCCACAGCTAGACAACACGCTGCGCCGCTGCGAAAGCTGCCACAGCACGGAAGTGACCCACGATTGGCTGCCTTACAAGGATCGGCACATGGCGGCGTTGAGCTGCGAAAGCTGCCACGTTCCCCAAATGTACTCTTCTTCGCGGCAGTTTGTGGATTGGACGGTGATGCAGCCGGATGGCTCGCCGGTTTCTGTGTGCCGGGGCGTAGAAGCGGAAGGACCGACTTTTAGCACTTCTTTTCTAAGCGGGTTTGAGCCGGTGCTATTGCCGTTGCCCAATGGGGATGGCACCACTTCGCTGGCCCCTCATAACCTGGTGACGGCCTGGTTCTGGGTGTATGGCGACCCGGAACGGCCGGTGCCGCTGCGCGATTTGCGGGCTGCCTGGCTGGATGGGGCGCAGTACCACAGCGACATTTTGGCTGTGTTTGATGCCAATGGGGATGGGTACCTGAACGATGTGGAACTGATATTGGATAGTGAGGCGAAAGTAGGGCTGATTGCCAGCCGTCTGGAGGCGCTGGGGCTGCAAACCCCCCGCATTCAGGGAGAGGTGCAGCCGTACAGCATTCACCACAACGTGACTACGGGCCAATGGGCGACGCAAGATTGTGCAGCCTGCCACGGGGATGAATCCCGGGTGACGGCCGTGATGCAGCTTTCTAGCTATACCCCCGGTGGTGTTGTGCCGGAATTTGTGGGGGGCAGCACGGCCGTTGACGGCGGTCAACTGCTGCGGCAAGAAGATGGGGCGCTCTACTTCCAGCCTGTCACTGGGCAGCAGTCCCTTTACGTGCTGGGCCACGACAACGTGGCCTGGATAGATTGGCTGGGCTTGCTGCTCTTTGTGGGTACGCTGTTGGGCGTTACTGCTCATGGTGGTCTACGTTACTGGGCAGCGCGGCGCAATCCGCCAGCAGAACCTCGCCTGCGCCGTGTCTACATGTACGGCGTGTATGAACGGCTATGGCACTGGCTGCAAACGGCCGCCATTATGCTGCTGCTCTTCACCGGGTTGGTCATCCACAAGCCGGATATGCTCGGGTTTCTCAGTTTTAGAGGTATGGTGCAGATCCACAACGTGCTGGCGGCCATATTGGTTGTTAATGCGGCTTTGTCCTTGTTTTACCACCTGGCAAGCGGCGAAATTCAGCAGTTTTTGCCTCGGCCCCGCGGCTTTTTCGACCAATCTGTGCAGCAGGCCCTCTTTTACCTGCGCGGCATTTTCAAGGGGGAACCCCATCCCTTTGAGAAAACGGCCGACCGTAAGCTGAACCCGTTGCAGCAAATAACTTACTTTGGCATTTTGAATGTGCTGTTACCCTTGCAAATTATTACCGGTATTTTGATGTGGGGGGCACAGCGTTGGCCGGAAGTAGTGGCGTTGCTGGGTGGGTTGACCTGGCTGGCGCCCTTCCACACGTTGATTGCGTGGCTGTTTGCACAGTTTATTGTGCTGCACGTTTATCTGACGACCACCGGGCATGAGCCGCTGGCAGGCATCAAGGCGATGATGCTGGGTTGGGATGAGGTAGAGGTGCATGGGGAACACACGCCTTCTGGGGCGCTGGGAGATTAGGAATTGTGAATTGGAAATTGGGCTTTGTGAATTGTGAGTGGAGGGTGTGATGACGACATTGACACCAGGTGAAACGGCCGTCCGTGAAACGGCCAAAGTGAAAACGCGCACAGCGAAAGATTACGTGCATCCTTACTATGCGGGCATCTTGTTGGGCGTGGTCTTGTTCCTGGCATTTTTTATCAGCGGCAATGGTCTGGGTGCGTCGGGCGGGCTGAACCGGATGCTGGTTTTTGTGCAAGACCTGTTTGTGCCGGAACACATTGACCGCACTCCGTATTTGTTGGAGAT
>CAZDEO010000039.1:0-47012 GCA_964504445.1 uncultured Anaerolinea sp.
GCGGGCCACATTGTTGAAGGGGTCCTGCTCGGTCAGGCTCCAGCCGGAGGTCTGGCAGTGCGTGCGCAGCGCCATGCTTTTTTCGTCCTGCGGGTCAAACTGCTTCACAATTTTGGCCCACAGCAGCCGTGCGGCGCGCATTTTCGCCACTTCCATGAAGTAGTTCATGCCAATCGCCCAGAAGAAGGAGATGCGCGGCGCGAAGACGTCAATGTCCAGCCCGGCGGCGCGGCCGGCGCGCAGGTATTCCAGCCCGTCGGCCAGGGTGTAGGCCATTTCAATATCGGCCGTGGCCCCCGCCTCTTGCATGTGGTAGCCGGAAATGCTGATGGAGTTGAATTTGGGCATTTCGCGGGCGGTGTAGGCGAAGATGTCGCCGATGATGCGCATGGAGGGCGCGGGCGGGTAAATGTAGGTGTTGCGCACCATGTACTCTTTGAGAATGTCGTTTTGGATGGTGCCCGTGAGCTGCGCGTGGGGCACGCCTTGTTCCTCGGCGGCGACGATGTAGAAGGCCATGATCGGCAGCACCGCGCCGTTCATGGTCATGGAGACGCTCATTTTGTCCAGGGGGATGCCGTCGAAGAGGAGCTTCATGTCGAGAATGGAATCAATCGCCACGCCCGCTTTGCCCACGTCGCCCACCACGCGGGGATGGTCGGAGTCGTAGCCGCGATGGGTGGCGAGGTCGAAGGCGATGGAGAGGCCGCGCTGCCCGGCGGCCAGGTTGCGGCGATAGAAGGCGTTGCTTTCTTCGGCGGTGCTGAAGCCGGCATATTGGCGCACCGTCCACGGCCGTACTGCGTACATGGCCGGGTATGGCCCGCGCAAGTAGGGCGGGATGCCGGCGGTGAAGCCGAGGTGTTCCATGTGGGTGAGGTCGGCGGGGGTGTGGAACGGCCGTACCGGGATCTGCTCCAACGTCTGCCACACAAATTCTGCGGCGGGGCGGCCCGTTTCTGCCTCCACCTGCGCCTGCCACTCAGCGTAGCTCTGTTGTGCAACTTTGGGGGTGTAGTCTAGTTTTGTGAAATCGGGGTTATGCATTGGGTATCTCTTTAGGTTACGCTAATGGGATCTAAAATAGTCAAACCGTTTACTACTCTCCCGTATTTAACATATTTTCTAAATAACGAGACGCTTCAATCGTTAAGTCTTTTGCATTTGACAATTCCAGAAGAAAACGATCAATATTTTCAACTGCTCGTCTTTTAGCACTATTGAGACTCTTAGTTAATCTGGGTAAGTGAGCAATTGCATCTCTCATTGTCGAGACAGAAGGGGTAGTTGTTTCAATTGCAGTAATTAAATCACCAATGGAGTCCAAAGATTGTCTAATGGGTTTTTCGCGTGATGATTCTTCGACTAGAGTCACAGCAACCATCAAAGATCGAATGGCCGAGTTGTATTTTTGGGCAAAACCTGGCGTTTCTATTTCCATTTGGGTGGCAAATTGGTCAAGGTCTTTTGCCGCATTATTAACAATGGCTTTTGCGTCTTTCGCCCCTAGTTTTTCTTTGGACGATGAGAGTAAATTTAAATCATCTGTATGTTTACTCACTTTACGACCAATGTCATTTATGTAACCTGCCATTCGGGTTAGTATGGTCGTTAACTCCCCAAAATTTGCTTCAGCAATATCGAGGTAATCTAAATATCCCGCATCTTCTTGTTCTAAAGCAGATTTTATTTCCTCCATATCCGAATGGTTTTGTCTCTTAGACAATTCGATGGCTTCTCTAACTTCTTCAACTGAGGTGGGTTCAACTGCGATTTGAAATTGTTTACTTGCATAATCTAAAAAGCGTTCGGAAGTGTACATTAAGAATACATTTACGCTGGCTTTAAAATTCAACTCATCAACAAGTTCCGGCCGTGGTCCAATAGTTTTTGGTCCGCGTGAGTTTTCTATCCACCACCAGTCTTCTTTTTGATCATCAGTAACAAAAATAATATGCTGAACATTTTGCTCTTTTGCATAATCTATTAACTGGTACCAAAGAAGCAAGTCGCCAAATTCTCGTTTGAAGTATAGACTTTTATGTACATATGCATTCTGAATCTCTGACTTTCCAGCTTTTTGGGAATCTTTATATCCAGGTGGACAACCCATTCTATATCTATCAGCACCTTCTTTGTAGATGGCATCTAGATCTTTTTGCGATTTTGGTGGAGAACCAATTTTTCCAACCAACAGGTTTTCCAATTGCTCACGAATAGCATCTTGACTGTAAACATCTGGTTGCTCTCTTTCCAAATGATCCAATTCACCAAGAAAGTCTTTAATAACTGTGTCAATTCGTTCCAAAAAACGTGTTGGATCTATGGTGGAATGTCTCTTTTGTAATTGCCATTGACTGAAGGAGTTGTGAAGTTTTGATTGTATATCTGTTTGAAGCAATTTCTTCACGTCATCAAAATATTTCAGTTGTTCTGCTATAGCAACCAGTCTTCTTTGCTGATATTCAAGGATTACTTGATGAGGAACCCATAATCGATCTTGAATATGTGAAAGAATTTCAAGCAAGTCTTTACTGGCTTGTTTAGGGTAACGATATAAATTGAGAAGAACGTTTGTATCAAGTACAAACAGCCCTTTTCTCCAGGCGTTTTCAATTTCTTCTTCGCTCGGACGGTAAAATCCAATAAACTCTTCTTTCATTTTCGCTTTCCCTGGTACTTTGGTTAAAAATGCCAATGAATATTCTAATATCCAAGTACCTTGATTTGTTAATCTGGCGTAATTATTTCATAAATCCTTTTGCCACTGATGGAAAATTTCCAACTGGGAAAAGCCGAGGGCGGCGTAAAGTTGATTGGCGTCCATGTCGTAGCCAGTGCCCACGGTGACGCGCTGTGCGCCCAGCTCTTGCAGGCGGCGTAAGCCGTGCTGCATCATCGCGCGGGCCAGGCCGCGGCGACGGTGGTCAGCGTGCGTACCCACCGGTTCAAAGCAGCCAGTGCCGTTTTCGTCCAGCCAGATGGTGCAAAAGGCTGCCCCTTCTCCAGCAGCGGTGAAGACGCCCCACTCCTCGTGGTAGGTAGGGGCTAATTCAGTGATCGCATAAATTTCGGGCGGGGCCTGGAAGGCAAAGACTTTGTTGCTCAGGTCGGCGCGGAGCTGGCGGTCGGCGGAGTCGGCAAAGTTGAACGGCCGTATCGCATACCCTGCCGCCAATTCACTCTCCACCACCGGGCCAGCCAGCGGATGAGTGCGCATCACGCCTACCGGACCCCTGGCAGTAAAATCACGTTCTGCCAGCAGGCCAGCTAGCCCTGCCAATTCCTCGTGAATGATGACGTTAAGGGGCCATTCGGCGGTGGGCAACGGCCGTTTCTCCGCATGCCGCTGCACAATCCAGTCCAACATCTGCGGGGCCAGGTGGCGAAAGTCTGGGTGCACGTCCAGGAACCAGTCGTTGTCATCTTCCGGGTGGGCGATGGCGACCAGTTGGCCCGCTGCCGTTTCCCACAGGGCCACGTCTTCCGTCCAGGGGCGATCATTGTCGCGTTCACCTTGCCAGAAACGGCCGTAGCGGTACGAATCCAGCCGCACCACGTCCCAGGCCACATTTTTGCCCGTCAGCCGGTAAATTTCCAGCAGCAGCGCACGCATGCGCCGGTAATCGTCGTCGTCGCGGTAAGTTCTTGTACGCATGTATTGTGCCATCGCCACCAGCCTTGTCGCCACCCTGAAAAACAACCTATGAATTCCCGATTACCATTTCTTGCAGCCATTGGTTGGTAGCCAGGCAGTCCGCGCCCAGGTAAATAAACTCATCAACGCCCGCTGCTTTAAAGCTGGCGACGTGTTCTTTAGGATAGCCTGCCAGAATGACCACCATGTCTGGCCTGGCCGCCTTCAACTGCTGCACCAGCGGCGGCACGATGTCCGGGTAGGTCTCGTCGGTAGAGCAGATGACGACCGCTTTTGCGCCATCGGCCAGGGCGGCGGCAACGGCCGTTCCCACCCCCTCAAACCCCGCCGGATAAACTACCTCAAAGCCCCCCACGGTGAAGAAATCTCGCGCAAAGTCGGCCCGCGCCTTATGCTGGCGCAGCGGCCCCATGTTGGCCAGGAAGATGCGCGGCCGTGTCGCCGCCGCATTCGCCACTGCCCGCAGCCGCTCAAAAGGCGCGGCGGCGCGCTGTTGGGGGATGGGAGAAATAGTCGAGTCGTCCTTAGTCGAGTAGTCAGCACGCAGGACAGCGGTAAGCTGGCTGATGGGCGCGCCCGTTTCGGCAAAAGCGATCAAAGAATGGAGGTTGGAAATTGGAAATTGTGAATTGTGACTTGTGAATTGTGACTTGTGAGTTGGCTGTCGTAAATCGTCAATCGTCAATCGCCAATCGTCAATCGTCAATCCTAAATCTTCTTCCGGATTGGCATACAGGTTTGTGCCCACCAGCACGTCCTTGCGCGTGGCCAGGTTTTGGGCGCGGGCGGCGGCCGTTTCCGCCACCTGTTCCTGCACCCAGCCAGATTGCAAAGCGGCAATCATGCCGCCCTGCCGTTCTACCTCCTGAAACAGCGCCCAGGCGCGCTGCGCCACCTGGTCCGTCAGCCATTCCACGTACCAGGAGCCGCCCACCGGGTCAACGAGCCGGGTCAGGTTGGCTTCTTCCTGCAAGATAACCTGCACATTACGCGCAATGCGGCGGGAGAACGCGTCCGGCGGCCCTGCTTCCTCGTCAAAGGGGGCAACGTGCAGGCTATCTACGCCGCCCACGGCCGCGGCAAAGGCCTCCGTCGTTCCGCGCAGCATGTTGACATAAGCGTCGGTGAGAGTTTTGTTGTAGCGCAGGGTACGGCCGTGCAGCACCAGCTTCTGCGCTGCCTCTCCGCCGCCAAAGGCCAGCACCACCTGCGCCCACAGCAGCCGCGCCGCTCGCAGCCTGGCAATCTCCATGAAAAAGTCGCGGCCAATGCTAAAGGCAACCTGCATGGACCCGGCAATGGCCTCTACGTCCAGGTCTCGTTCTTGCAGGGCGCGCATAGTGGCCACGGCCGTGGTCAGCACAAAAGCCAACTCTTGCACTGCGCTGGCCCCGCCGTTGGCGTAGGGGTAGCCGTGCAAGGTGATGGCATCCAGGTTGGGAGCCAGGGTGGTTAAGCCCTGTACCAGCAGCGCCAGCTCGTCGAAGGCTTCGTCTAGGGGCAGGGGTAGCGTGCCGCGGCGGGCCAGCTCGCCCAGGGGGTCTGCCTCCAGGCTGCCGCGCAGGGCGGCCAAATCTGTGCCGCTTTGCCGTCCATAGGCCAGCAGTAGCGCCCCCAGGGGCAATGCGCCAGAACCGCAGCGGATGAAGATGGGCGTTTCGGCCAGGTTTACTCCGTCCAGAGCAGTGGCAAAGTCGGCCACGGTGGACAGCGAAAGGCCACCCTGTCCCGCCCGCGCATCCGGGTTGGCGCCTTCGCGGCTGGGGCGGTCGGGGATGAGGTTGACGGCCGTTTGCCCCCGCGCCAGGTCATGTTTTAGCGCCGCGTTAAACTCGGCGGGCGTGGGATAAGCCATTTCCTGGGCAATTAGCCACGGCTGCTGCCAATAGCCTGCTGCGCTTGTGCCGCGCAGATAGGGGAACTGTCCAGGTAGGCTACCCAGGTGCGGCAAATCAACAATATCTTTGGCCTGGTAAATGGGGTGCAGGGTAATGCCTTCGTAAGTGTGGCTGACGAGTTTGGCAAAGGGTTTGCCTTTCAAGGAGGCTTCGGCGGCAGCCAGCCATTCAGCATAGGAGGCTGAGGGGAAATCGGCAAATAGGGGATCGTTTTCTGCGGACATCGTTCACTCCGGTTGGCGAAAATGGACAATCTTTCACGCTAAATCAACTTCACAATGGTAATGATTTTTGCCGCTCTTGTCAGGTGATTTCTGTCATGCCCTGGTGGGGCAAAGGTCACGTTGCCTATGACCGTTTGCTGATAACCGTTTACCGAACCGGGATAAACGGTTAAAATCAGCCCATGCGTTACCGAATTTGGATTGCCCTGCTGGTGTTGCTCATGCTGTTGGCAGCTTGTGGGCGTGAAGGGGAAACGGCCGTTGCCACCCCCACGTTTGCCCCTACCGCCAGCGACCAAACCACCGGGGCGATGGCACTGCCCAATACCCCTACCCCCTCGCCCCAGCCTTCGCCAACGGCCACGCCTCAGCCCACGGCTACACCCATTGTGCCGGCCATTGTGGTGGGAGACCAGACATTGGCCGAAGATGGCCAGTTGACCATTGACAGCGTCACGGCTCCCGAAAAAAGCTGGCTAGTCGTTCATGTCCAGGCGGAAGATGGCAGCGCCGGCGAGGTGCTGGGTTTTGTGCCGGTGGACATGGGCAGCAGCAGCGGCCTCAGCCTGACCATTGATCCGTTAGACGCTTCGCCCACTCTGGTTGCTATGCTGCATATGGACGCTGGCGCTGCCGATGAATTTGAGTTCCCCGGCCCGGATGTCCCGTGGGAGCAGGCTGGCGACGTGGTATCCGCACCTTTTGCGATTGAAATTGAGTTTGCGCGCCCAGCCGTGACGGTATCTGACCAGGAGGTGACCGAAGAGGGCGTGGTGCGCGTGGACAGCGTGTATGCGGCAGAAGCGGGCTGGCTGGCCATTCACGCCAACGATGAGGGGGAGCCGGGCGCCATGCTGGGGCATGTCTACCTGGAGGCGGGGTTGCATGAGGATGTGCCCATCGCCGTGCCCTGGCGCGAGGCGCCACCAAACTTGTTGGTGGTGCTGTACGCAGATGGAGGCCGTCCCCAGCGGCTAGATTTCTCTGGCGAGGATGCGCCGGTGCAGGTGAATGGCGAGTTGGTTGCTCAGGCCTTTCGCGTAACGCTGCCGCCGGACATTTTTGTGTTGGACCAGCCTTTTGTCAACGGGGAAATTGTGGTGGAACGGGTGGTCAGCGATGGGCCGGGCTGGCTGGTGGTGCACTATGATGATGAGGGGGAACTGGGCTTGATTATTGGTTTTGCGCCTCTGGTGGATGGCGTGAATGAGGTGGTGTCGGTGCAGTTGGTGGAAACGGCCGTTACTGACCAACTTTACATCATGCTGCACACCGACGAGGAGCCGCTGGGCGAGTTTGGTTTCCCGCGCAGCGACCCCCAGCGTGTTTACAACGGCCGTACCATGGACCCCGTGCCCTTTCGCATCAATCCTGGCAATGTCCTGTTCACCAGAGACCAAATTCTGCAGCCCGCCGAAGATGGCCGCCAGGCCATTGTTACCGTGCCCTTGGTGCTGACCGACCTGGATACCTGGGTAGTTATTCGCCGGGATGCAGAAGGCCAACCAGGGGATATTATTGGCCAGACATGGCTGCCGGCTGGCATCAATCGCCAGATACTGATCAGCGTGGATCCTGGGCAAGTAACGGAAACTTTGTACGCCATCTTGCACCATGATGCCGATTCTGACCAAAACTTCGATTACCCGGAAGGGGGTGACCAACCCTTGTTGCGCAACCGGCGCATCATTCAGGCTCCTTTCACGCTGCTGCCCGGAGAAAATAGCTAATGTTGCTTTACTACCTGCTGATGATTGTCGTTTTTGCCGCAGACCGCTTGACTAAGCTGTGGCTGGCTGATTATTTGACCCAAAATGGTCCGGTGGCCATAACCGACTGGTTGACCTTTTATTTAACGTACAATCGTGGCGTGGCGTTTGGCATGTTCCAGGGTGTCGGCCAAGTCGTGGGCTGGTTAACCCTCATTGTCCTGGTATTCATGGTTGGTTATTTGCGCCAGCTACCCTCAAAAATGTGGCTTATGCGGTTGGGGCTGGCGCTGGTGGTGGGGGGCGCAGCTGGAAATTTGGTAGATCGGATTACGACTGGGGAGGTGGTAGACTTCATCGCTCTCTCCTTTTTCCCCTGGGTCTTCAATCTGGCTGATATTGCCGTCAATGGGGGCATGATTATTGCTTTACTGGGTTCCTTCGTGCAGCACCCGAAAGAGGAACTTGAAGAGGTGGCGGGATAAAACGCACCGGCTCTCGCTCATTTTGCTGCCTTATTTCTTTTTGCGCCCCAGGTAAAGCAGGGTAGCAGAAATGATGCTGGCGGCGCCCAAAATGCTCCAGCTTAGCTGCCCGATGCGGCGTTCAATGCGATCGAGCTGCTGCTGGGTCTCGCGGGCTGGGATGGTTTGCACTTTGAGCTTGCCTTTTTCGGCGGCTTCGATGACGTGGCGTACGCGGCGGGGAGCATCGAGATACGGCCGTACCAGATCGAGCAAGGTGTCCCGGGTAAATTCCTGTGCCCGCTGATCTCCGCGAATTAATTCCTTACCGTACTGCTCAATCTTGTACCACGGGTTAATTTCCGGGTTTAGCTGGGACACCAGCCCAGACACCATGCCCAAGGCTCGCCCCAGGTAGATGAAATCTTGGGGAATCTGAAACGGGAAATCAAATAAAATGTCGCGGAATTCCTGCCCTAGTTCTTCCAATTCTTGCGGGTCTGGTTGGGCCAGATCTAGCAGCTTGCGTCCCCAAATCTGGTCTAAGAGTTGCTCTTGGGCTTCCGTAATACGTTCCAGGTCTGCGCTGGGCAGAAAAAAGCCCAGTTCGTTGTACGCTGCGGTGAGCTTGGCGGCGTCGCGCTGGGTAACGCCGACCAGAATTTTGCGCAGGTTTTGCCCCATTAGCTCTGGGATGTGTCCCACCATGCCAAAGTCTACGAAGATAAGCCAGAACGGCCGTCCTGGGGGTGGGGCGCTACCATTGCCGGCAGGCCAGGGTAAATCTGCCCGGGGGCGCACAAAGAGATTTCCCGGATGGGGATCAGCGTGGAAGAACCCGGCGCAGAAAAACTGGTAAAAATAAGCGTCTAGCAGGTGGTCTGCCACCGCGATGGGGTCGATGCCGGCAGCAATCATGGTCGCCTTGTCCGTAATTTTAATGGCCTCCACATCCTCCAGCACAATAATGCGGGCGGTAGAATGCTCGCGGTAAACAGCCGGAATGTAAACGTGGGGAGAGTCGGCATACATTTGGGCAAACCGTTCGGCATTATCGGCTTCGGCCAGGTAATCCAACTCTTCCCAAAGGGTAATGGCAAATTCTGCCATCAGATCCGGCACGTTGGCGCGGCGGCGGATGGGCTTGTAGCGCATGATCCATTGTGCCACAATGCGCAGCGCGGCCAGGTCTGTTTGCACAATTTGCTCAATATGGGGGCGCTGCACTTTGACCACGACAGAGTCTCCCAGGGCCGTGCCATTGGCCGCTGGGTTGGGGTGCAGACGCGCGCGGTGGGCCTGGCCCAGGGAGGCTGCCGCCAGGGGGGTGGTGTCAAAGGCGGCAAAGTGCCGGGTGATGTCGCCTAGTTCCTGGCGCAGCACCTGGTCAATTTGGGCGAAGTTGGCGGGGGGCACTTCGTCTTGTAAGCCTTGCAGTTCTTCGGTAATTTCGGGGGGCAGCACGTCTAGCCGGGAGCTGAGGAATTGCCCTAATTTGATCATAACGCCGCCCATGTCCACGGCCAGGGCGCGAAAGCGGCGCGCCCAGCGGCGGTAGCGGTCGGGGCGGGTACGGCGTATCCATCTGCGCAGCAGGGGGATGCGGCCCCCGAGTAGATCCCAGAGAATGACGTGGGCGATGGCGCGGCCAAAGAAGGTGAGGATACGGCCGTAACGCGCCCGATCATAGCTGCCGTTGGTGGGCAGGGCGATGGCTTCTTTTTCCCGCGGTTCTGTGATCATGGTTGCCATTTCTCGTCTCTGCAAGCGCTCCATCATTGATCCCATTATAGCGCGTTCCACCGGCTGCGACCCAGGTGGAAATTTCCGCTATAATCAGTTACCAAGCTGTCTTTCAATTGGGGTATATCATTTTAAGCAACCCAGTTGAAGGGTAATGGAGTAAACCCATGCAAGTTAGTAGAAGTTTTAGAAAATATCTAAGTATACTCTTCCTGGCCGTTGGGCTGCTTTTGCTGGCGCTGATGGCTTTTGTTTTCTTTTGGCCAGATATGGAAGCCAGCCTCTTTGATTCCTCGACAACGGCCAGTGCGGACCAGGCATTAAGTGGGTTGCGCTGCCCTTACGTCATGACTGCCGCAGAAACGGCGCAAATTCGAGCTGTTTTTGAGAACCCGGAGGAACGGGAGATTTCTTTCATTGTCCGTGCGCGCATTTCCCAGGGGTATGTCTCGCTGATACGCCAGGATTCGGAGGTGGTGCGCATTGCGCCGGGGGAGCGGTTGGAAAAAAGGTGGCCGGTTACGGCGGATGATGCCGCTTATGGGCGACTGATTATGGCGCGGATCTTTGCCACGCGCAGCGCGGCTTCTGCTGCCCAGCAAAGTTCGTGTGGCATTTTGTTGGTGAATACCACGGCCGTTACGGGGCAGACGTTGGTCATTTTGGGGCTGGCGGGGAGCTTGCTGGCGCTGGTGGTGGGGAGCGGCTTGTGGTGGCAGTTGGAACGGCCGTTAAATGAACGCCGCCGCTTAGCAGCCCGCGACTTTGGCGTGGTGACGCTGGTGGTTTTTAGCAGCATGGCTGCTGGCATGGGGGGGGCTTGGGTGCTGAGTTTGCTGCTGCTCATTCTATCCTTACTGCTGCTGGGCGCCATGGTAGAACGCTCTGTGCGGCGCTGAGTGCCCCAAAAGCAAAAAGACCGGCTTTGGCCGGTCTTTTTTGTGCCCCGTAGGAGACTCGAACTCCTGTTTTAGCCTTGAGAGGGCTACGTCCTGGGCCGCTAGACGAACGGGGCGGTCAGAGTAGAGGGATTCTAGCAAACGGCCGTGGCCCTGTCAAACGGGTGGGCATGCACGCCCAGGCGGTCAACCATGCCCACCCGCCAAACCTCCTTTGGCGCAGATGCCCCCTCTTTAGTGCGTGGCAATGGGCATTGTAAACTGGACAATTGTGCCTGTATTGGTCACTGGCTTGGGCACAATCGTTAATTTCGCCCCAATATTTCTGGCCCACGTGTGCATGCCAGCCAGGCCAAAATGATTATGGCGCACCAAATTGGCCAGACGATCAGACTCTAGGTTACATCCTCTGCCATCATCCTCAACCATCAACTGTAACTCCCCATCAACATATGTCAGGCTAACCTGAACCGTATTTGCCTCGGCGTGTTTCCAGACGTTGTTAAGGCTTTCCACCAAAATATGGTAAAGAGCAGACATTTGCTCATCCCGCAAATGCAAATCTACCGGTACCTGCGTGTGTAAATGGATTTTGGCCCAATCTTGCCGCTGAAAAGTGTAAACAACCTCTCTTACCACCCATTCTGGCCCTTGCTGCAAAACGGGTGGGTTTAACCCGGCACAAATTTCACGCAGTCGTTTGGAGATGCCCTGTAATCCACCAAGCGTTTCGCGCAACTGATTGGCGAATTGGGGAAGCTGCTGCATGTCCATTTCCACAATCATCTTGTTCAGGGAGGTTGTGAGAAAGGTGATACGCTGCAGGGGATCGTCGTGTAGTTGCGAAGCGACACGTGCCCGTTCTTTGTCTCGTATATGCTGTAGCTCCAAAGACATGCTGAGGGATGACTCAAACAAACTGATGGTTTCGGCGGAAATGGCAATGATGTTGGCTGCTTTTTTTAGGAATTCGTATTGCTGCCCGGAAAAGTAACTGTCGGGCACAGGCTTTCCGAGAAACAATACGCCAACAAGCTCGTCCCGGCTGAAGAGCGGAATGATCAGGGCGACCCATTCTGGCAAAACCTTACGGATAGGCAGCGGCGGGGTGTTGACTTGGGCATGCACCAGGTAGGGTTTGGTGAAGTTAAACAGAGATACCGGCAGGGGGTCAATAGGTTCTGTGCGAACACCATACACCAGGTGCATGGCTCCATCTTGGGGTAGAAAATAAGCCACCTGGCGCACAAAGACCAGTTCAGCCATTTGGGAGATGACTTCGATTAAGGTCTCTTTTTGGGGGGAGATGGCTAAATTGGCGGTGAACCGATCGAGGTAAAATTGAAAGGCTTGTTGGGAGTCGAAGATGAGCAGGCTGATAATGCGGCGCAACGGCCGTAACAAACCCACAACAATCCCCACGGCGCCCAAGGCGGGAATAAGGCTGATAGCCGGTGAAAGAGAAGGAAGCTGCCAAAGTCTGAGAATACCCCAGGCAAGGGTCAAATAAGCCACAGCAAACAACATGCCCGCAAACAGCCAGATCATCGTCTTGGACATGAAAACATCCAGAGACAAAAAATCTTTACGATAAACCACGTATCCATAACTGGCAGGAATAAGGGCGATCATTGCGATGGTGGGCAATATGGGAATGATGGCGCTGCCCGCAAGCACGTCAATCACGGCGGGCGTAATGGCCACCAGCGTAAAGAACATCAATAAGCGCGCTTGTTTCTGCTGATAAGTTGTTGCCAACGCCCGGTAACGGAGCAGCAAGGCCACGGGATTTAGGAACAGGCAAAGCGCCAAAAAGTACACAATGGTTTCAACCAGAGAAAAGCCGAAAAGCAACTCAATACTTGAACCTGCGGGAAACAAGAAAACAATCTCGATAATCGCCAGCACAAACACACCACCTCCCGCCAGGTAAAGACCATTAAGAAGATATTTGAGATATAAAGGCAATCTATCTTCCAGGCCAAAACGGGCGCGAAACCCCAAATGGGCAAAGCCAAGCGCACTTATGGGTGTCACCAACCAGAATAACTGGGTTGTACCGGGTACATTTTCGTTGAAGCCGCGAAAAGCAATCAGGCTTAGGGATAGGCCTATCAAGACAAGGCCACTCAACCAGGCATCTTTGTTGGATGGTGTGGCAAATAGGATGATGGGGGCGGACACGCCCCAGGAAAATAAGGCAACCAGGCTAAATACCAGCCGCCGGGTAAGCTCTTGCGGGGTGGCCTCACGGTATGGAACTTTGATTTCTTGCCCCCGGTCTAATTGAAATGTGACTTCGGTGATGTCACCCAATAAAGGCAGGGGCAAACTGCCTAGCCGAACGGGTTTGCCATTGATGGCAATAATGGTGTCTCCTTCGCGCAGCCCTAAATCAGCATCCTGCACTTCTGTGACAGTTAAGCGACTATCAGCAGACAAACCCAACACGATCTGGCTGGCGGGGAGGGGGCGATTGTAAATTAGGTAAGATATAAAAAGGATCAGTGCTAACGACAAGAGGATAATCCCCAGTCGCAGTTTGTTAAGATATAGAATGAGGCGGTTGGAATATTGGTGCCAGGAGGGAGTGGACATATTTTGTCAGGAGTAGCGAATTGCGTGCTTCTAAAGTAGACAGTGCGTTCTCTGCCTTCTGGCGGTAAACGTACATGATGCTGGCGCAAAAATCAAGGGATCCCATGTCTATAAGGGTTTGGTAGATTGTTGCCAGGTCGTTCTGACTTAGCGCGTGTTTCTCGTGAAGTAATTGGGCTAACTGAGGGTAGTTGGGATGGGTGGTTTGGGCCAGGCCGTGCAGCACAGGTAAGGTGCGGCGATATGCTAAGAGGTCATTGGCTTGGTTTTGGGGAAGTATATCTCGTAAATCGTCTTGAATCTGGGTGAGGGCGCCAATAGCCAGGCCAAACTCATGGAAGGTGTGACGCAGTTGGGTGTCTGCTGTATGCAGCCGCACACCCGCCTGGGCGCCCACTGAAAACAGGATGCTGGCTTTCTGCATCAGGTTTTGAAAGTAGTCGTTAATGGTCACAATCTGCTGTTCTGTGGCCTGGGCATGGGCGGCTAGCAATCCGGCCTCTGTGAAGAGCTGCAGAATATCGGCAACGGCCGTTGCGTCATGAGCAGTCGGGCGCAAGTGAGAAAGACAGGCTTGTCCAGCAAAGATAGCCCCCAACCCAACATTCACCAGATCAATGTCAGACCAGTTTCGCCAGAGCGACGGTTTTGCATCCTGGTCTTGCAAATCATCAAAAAGTTGAGACGCCAAGTGCAACAATATCCAACTGGCCGAAAGTGGAATCGCGCGTTCCAAACTGCCTCCCACGGCCTCATGAACCATGCCTGGGAAAACAAGAAAGGTCACATCTGCTTCCTGCTTGTCAAACGCGAAAAAGTATTCTGCAGCCTGCGACAATTGCGGCCAATTAAACCGTTGCAGAATTGTGCCATTCACAAATGACGCAACTCCCTGCAAATGCATACCGGCAGACGTAACCATGGCCAAAACCAGAAACTCAGGGCATCATAAACTGGGCAAAGACAAAGAGCGCGAAGAACATTCCTAAGAAGTCTCCGTGCTCCTCAAAATTCAACGCAGCCCCTAACTTACACGGGCACCTTCTCTACCGAAAAAGGTCTTATCCAAGGTTCACCAGCAATATCTTCTAGAATAGGGGTGATGAAAGCAGTCCCTTGAGTTTTGGCATCTTCCACAATTTGCAACAGTTCAAGCGGAAAAACCCCAGTCCGCTTCCCATTAACAATGGGATAACCCATTTTTTGGGCAACAAAAACAGCCTCATCCACGGCACAATTCACAAAATCAGCCAACTTCCCAAATTCTAAAGACATTTCAAACCTCCTCTTTTTCTTTAGCTAAACTTTTCCACTGCCCATGATCATAAAGGCTTTTGGCGCAAACTTCCATAACATCATGTTACTAAATTCGATGTAACATGTTAGTGCTATTTGCCAAATAAAACAGACAAGCCCAAGCGATCCTGCTGGCTAACCTGATGGCGGCTGCAAAATGCCAAGCTGAATCGCCTTTAGAACGGCAGCTGTGACGTTGTTCACCTCCAGACGCTCAAAAATTTGCCGGAGATGGTTTGAAAAAGTGTGTTCCGAAATATTTAGCTGGGCCGCATGTTGCGCATAGGACCAGTTCGAGTTAGCGACAATCGCATTCAGGATCTCATATTGCCGGGCAGTTAGCAACTTGTCTTTTGGCGCCGGTTGGGCACTCACCAATGCCCGACTCACCTCGCCAGAAAAATAGACACCCTTCAAATGAACAGCCTGAATCGCCTCAATCAAGTGTAAAGACAAAGCATCATCTTTCAACAGATAGCCATTGATACCCACGCTCACCGCGCCTTCAATCATCGCCTTGGTGATATGCTGCGTAACAATAATAAACTGCGTATCAGGTTGTTCCTTTTTCAGTTGCGCAATGGATGAAAATGCATGAAATCGTGACCCGTCCTGCTCTAATTTATTCTGCGGCATATCCAGGTCAACCAGGGCAATATCCGGCGCAAACTCTTTGACAAGCCGCTCCAATGCCGCCCCATCGGCGCCTTCGGCCACCAATTCGATCTCCGTGCTTGTTGCCAGAATGCTGCGAATCCCCTCCCGTATCAAATAGTGGTCGTCCACCATAATAACGGTGATTTTTTCCCGTTTACTGCCCATATTCCACAACCTTCCTAACTGTGCTAAATCCGTTTAGCCATGAGCGGTGGCGGTTTTTGCTAACCAGGTGACTATTTTGGCATTTGTCAGCGAAAATCGCGTTATTTCTATTTTGCCAGAAGCGCACCGCATAATTGCAAACTGAACCCAAGCCCAATTATAACAAACATGATTAGTGGATAAAAACCAGAGAAACACCACCCTCGTGACAACGTGATGCTATACCTAATATGAACCTGTCCTGTTATTGAAAGGCAAAAACGCAAATTGTACTCTAAACCCTGTCAAACCTGTTCAACTGAGGCCTCAACTGAATGGTGCGACAGCAATTACTCAATCAAAGGAGATGGAAAAATGAACGAAGACAAACAAACTTTTGAAGAGCTGGACGTGGAATTTGCTGCCGAGCTGGATCTGTTTGCCGAAGAGCTGCCAGAGCGCTTGAACACCAGTGGCGCAGCCCTGGAAGGCAAATGGTCTTGCCTGTTCTGTTATGCCTGTGCGGGTGGCAGTGCCAGTTGCGTCAGCTCTTTCTGCTCCGCCGGCGCCGCAGAGTAATCCGAATCTTTTGCGGCAAAAAACTTGCAAGCCCGGCAACGCTTATTTGCTCAGATGTGTCTCCTCAGCCCTCAATCCTATTATATGGGCTTTGCAGGTTTAGCAATTACCATCAGTGCATTTCTTACCAAAATAAGGAGAAATAAAAATGGACACCCCGAAATTTGATGAGAAGCTGGATTCTACTATCGATGTCGAAAATGTTGACCTTGATCTGTATGCTGAAGATTTGCCGGAGCGTTTGAACACCAGCAGCGCTGTAATCGCGCCCAATGGCGGTCACTCGACGCTGAGTACGGCCAGTACTGTTGGTGGTAGTGTTGGCACATTCTCTTCGCTTTCTACGATGAGTGACTAAGCGCGGCTAGCAAATTCGTTTTATACAGAGGCAGGGGGAGGGCAAGAGGATGGTTTTCTTTGTTCTCCCCACCTTTGTTAATTAACTTTGCAGGATATGGCTCTATACACTGTAATGAAAGTTTTATTCATCATTTTCCCAAAAGCTGCGAACCAAGCGCTCTGGCAAAGACGCTTTCTCAGCTTCCGGGGAAGTTGAATTCTTTTCTGACAATGTACTCTATCGTAGGTTGGTAATTATTTTCTGCAAGTGCGGATAGAGAGCGTTGATATGTCCAGGTTCCGAAAAACTCACCTAATTTTGCCTGATTCGTTTTGCCCACGGCTACGGGAAGGGGTGCAATTATTAAAAAACAGTGATTTGGGGTTCATGCTTTCTGTGGACGTTGGGAAGTTTACCCGAATTAGTGAACAAGGCGCTTATCTTGTGCCTTTGTTGGATGGGACGCGCTCTCTGGCCGAGTTGAAGGAGTTGCTGCAGCGGAAGGTGAAAGAACCGATTCCTGCTGCTGCTTTTGATGGGTTTTTTATTAGCCTGGCAAAAAGTAACTTGTTGGAAAATGCGCCAGAAATTGAGGGGCTTCAAAATAAGCGCAAAATTACCGTGCGCAAGATTTTGCATCCGCGCTCACCGTTGGTTAAAGGGGACAAGGTTCTGCAAAAGCTAGCCCAACAGGTGCAGCGGATTCCTTACCCGGTGCGCCTTGCTGTCATGGCTTTGCTGCTGATTAATGGCGTTATTGCGCCAACTATGCTGTTTGCTACGACCCAAATACCGATTATTACGCTTTCCTCCGCCGTGTCTTTTCAGGCGGTTGCTTGGGTGATGAGCCTGGTGCTGTTGGAGATTGTTTTGCACGAATTGAGCCATGGGGTAGCCCTAACAATGTATGGGGCCACGGTGCGGGGCTTTGGTGTGGGTGTGCATTATTTTTTGGTACCTTTTGCTTATACGGATACCAGCGATAGTTATCGCCTGCGGCGCAGCGAAAGGATTGTTGTTTCTTTGGCTGGGCCGGCAGTGGACCTGATGCTGTTGGGGGTAACGGCCGTTTCCCTCTTCCTCCTCCCGCCCAATTCCTATGCCGCCTATATCCTCACCCTCCTCATGGGCTACCAGATCAGCGTCATTATCTGGAATATGAACTTTTTCCTCCCGCTCGATGGGTACTACATTGTGGCCGATCTGCTAAATGAACCAGCCCTGCGGCAACAGGGTATTCGGTATTGGCTGCACGCCCCCTTGCGCTGGCTGCGTATTCACCAGAAAAAATATACTTCCCGCCAACGGCTGGTCTACGCTGTATATGGCGTTCTGCTCATTACCTACCTGGCCGTTTTCTTTTTCTCAGCTTTTTCGGCCGTTCAATTTGGCCAACAACTTCCATAAAAAGGTGAAAACCATGAACCACCTGGATAACATGCCTAAGCAAGCCCACCCCTTTCTACAACCCGAGGTGCTGATTGCGCCAGCCGTAATCTGGCAATCGCTAAAGCAAGGGGCCGAGCCGGCGCTCATTCTGATCGACAGCGCGGCTGAGCCAGAAGCTTTTCGCTTTATCGCCCACAAACAAATTATCTTAGCCGGTTCGTGGGCTGACGCAGCGACCCTGACCTGGAATGATTGGTTATGTAAAACTGGAGCCACATTCATTCCGGTGCGGGCGACCCAGTCTCATTGGCTGGTTGGCCCGCTGGCGGGCATGTCCACAAATATTTGTTTCCACGATCTTAAAATGCAAACAGAGCTGCGGGGGTTTCGGGAACCGTTTGCTACCCCGACGGCATTCGATCCGGCTGCTGCCTTCCAACTGTTGCCGGCCCTGGCGGAATTTTGGGCAAGCCACACCGTGCAGGATCTTCTCTACACAGTTTATGCTGTCAATTTCCAGGGTAAGGTGGACGGCCGTGCCCCGGCTGCCAGGTTCCCCTACGACGAAGTATGCCGTGCCCCATTACCGCCCAGACGCATTCATTATGCTCAACAGCTTGTGCCTGCTGAAAGCGCGCTGCCCCGCTAGAAACGGCCGTTTTATCCCATTCACAAGAGGAGTGCCCCATGAGTTCTCGTACCGACCAGTTACAACAAGCGCTTGAACGCGCCCGCCCATTAATTGATGGCATTGGCGGCGTAATTCCGGTGCTCTCTGAGCTGCCCCGCCCCTATGGCCACCCCGATTTCTTTGTGTATTCAACAGATTCCTTACACATGAATGCGATTGGGGCCAGCCAACCGCCGCGGGGAGATGGCACGTTACCCAAAATTGCCGGCGTGGGCATCTCTACCGAAGCTTTAGAGGCAAAAGTAAAAGCCATTGGGGAAACCATCGAACGGTACTGCATGTCAATTCATTCCAAAGAGCAGTTTATTCTGACGACTGCTGCTGATTTAGGAGATCAGGCAATTGATTTAGACCGCATTGCCCGCTGCCACCCCGACGAGCCAGGCATCCGCTCTGGCGTTTTAAGCCTGCCCCGCAAAGATGTCCCCATGAACTGGGTAAAAGGCATGTCCCTCATTGATGGCGCACCGCGGTATGTGCCGGCAATAATGACTTATCTTTACTACCAGGCCCAAAGTCGGGAAGAGATGATCTGGCATCCTATTTCCACCGGCTGCGCCAGCCACACAGATTTACGGCGGGCCATTTTTAGCGGCATGATGGAATGTCTGGAGCGCGATGCCTTAATGATCACCTGGCTGCACCAACTCCCCTTGCCGCGGTTAGACTTGGGAGACCCAGCCGAGTGGCCCGAAAAATTACGGGCGGCCATGGCGACAGTAGAAGCAAGCCAATTGCACTATGAATTCTTTGACGCCACCAATGACCTGGGTATTCCAACAATTTATGCCCTGCAGTTAAACGACCATTCCACGGTGGCCAATATGGTCATTTGCTGCCCGGCTTTGAACCCCTACGATGCGGTGACGCGCATTGTGGAAGAGGCGTGCACCCTGCGCCTGGCCATCACGTCTTATCAAGGCGCGCATCATCTGGACCGCACCCGTCCTGAGGAGATTTTTAAGCTGGAGGACTGCGCCCTGTTTTACGCACCCCTGGAGGCGCGGCAAGATTTTGAATTCTTACTCAATTCTCCTCACCAGCGGCACATCCGGGAACTGCCAAACCTGGATAGGGGTGATCTGGACGAAAATATCCGGTTTCTGCTGAAGCTGTTTCAGGAGCGCGATATGGAAGTGGTGGCGGTTGACCTGACAACGCCAGAGGTGAGAGAGGCGGGTTTCTGGGTGACAAGAGTGGTCATACCCCAACTAGTGCCCATGTTTCCGGTCCACGTAACGCGCTTCCTGGATACGCCGCGCCTGTACAGTGCGGCTGAGGCCATGGGGTACGGCCGTTTCACCCACGCCGATGTTACCCCCAAGCCGCAACCCTTTTCATAAATAACAAGAGGAACGCCCATGTCTCAACAAAACGAACGTCCATTTTTACTGGTCAGTGCGGGCGAAATTGGCGAACAAGTGGCCCATCTGTTGGCCGAAGAGGGTCTGGTTCCCACTGCCCAAGCATCTGTGGCCGACTTCGCCGCTGAGGGTGACGCCCTCTGGGCACAGTTGTTTGCAGAGACCCATTTCCAGGCTGCCGCCTTTGCTTTTGCGCGCCCTTACCCCCACATTTTGCGCTCCTTTGACCGTTTTGCTTACAAAAAACAGATCCCCTGGACCTATGGGCAGCTTGATGAGCGCGTGGTGCAAATTGGGCCAACGGTCATTCCGCCAGAAACTGCCAGTTATGACTCTTTTGTGCGGCGGTATGCGGTGAATTCGCCTCTGAGCCATATTGACGTGGCCTTGATGGATTTTTACAGCCACAACGACGCGACATTTGACGGCCGTTTTGCCCCCCTGGACAACCTGACCGCCGGCCTGCTTGCCCTGGAAATTGCGCGCCTGGTGCGGGGGCAAGAAACCTTCAGCAAAGGAACCTATTGGTACTTTGACCCCTTAAGTGACCTCTCCGGCAAGCACGCCATTGCCAAAGCGCCCTGGAGTCCGGTTGATACGCCACCCAATTCAGCCAAAGAATGGTCTTACCAACACCTGGCTGAAGCGTGGCCCGCAAACCTGCTGCTTTCCTGAATATTGTCCAAATCAAAGGAGTGACGCCATGTATCAAGCGACAGAACTGAGCGCCAAAATAAGCCACGACCCCCAGATGATAATGCCCCAATTCCCCCGGTTCTCCGAGGATTATTTAACGATAGCTTTGGGCGAGGCGGGCAACGAAGCCATGCTGATCGCCGGCGGAGAAAAACCAGAACTGCTACGAGGACGCGCGGCCCAGGTGCTGCTTCCGCATTTGCTGCCCATGCTTGATGGTCGCCGCACGGTGGAAGAGATTTGCCGTTCCTTTCCAAAGGTAAAGCCGCAAATTATTCGGGACGTTGTGTCGCTGCTGTTCTTTCGCGGCTTGCTGGAAGAGGGGGAAACGGCCGTTGATCGCCAGCATTTCTCGCCAGAAGAACATCATTTTTACGCCAGGCAGTTGCGCTTTTTCGGTCGCTACACGGACGTTACCCGCACCTCACGCAACCGGTTTCAGACCCAGCTGCGGCTTAAAGAAGCGGCCGTCCTCATTCTGGCTGAGGCGCCCATAGGGGAAAGCTGTGCAGGCCAGCTTGCGCAAGCGGGCGTAGGCAAGGTAACATTGCTGCCCACAACGGCCGTACCCACCCCCGATCAGACGCGCCTGGCGCAGCTAAATCCCCACAACACAGTCCAGGTTATGCCGGCAGACACCCCCCTGGAAACGGCCGTTGCCGGACACACCCACCTCGTCGCCATTTCTACCCGCGATGAAGAAAACTGGTTAGCCGTTGACCAAATTTGCCGGGCGGCCCACGTCACCTGGCTGCGCGGTATCATTGGCAGCCGCGGCAGTGAAGTCGGGCCCCTCTTCGTGCCCGGCGTCTCCCCCGCTTACCACACTTTTTGCAAAACCATTGGCAAAACAGACCACAGCCAGCAGCCCGTGCCCGCCATTCAGGCGCACATTGGCCTCAACCATATCCAACTGGTCATCCTCAAAGAAATCTCCCGGCTGTTCGTCCCGCCCTTGTGGAACCAGGTGCAGCACCTTAACCTGGAAAATGGCGAAGTAAGCCACAAAAAGGTGATGCGTCTGCCGGAAGCGGATTGTGAACCTGAGCAATTTCCTGTTTTGCCCAACGATTTGGCCACCCTCTATCATTTAGAAACCAACCATTCCTGGTACGGCTTTTCTGCAAAAGGGCATCAAAATCATTATTCCGCCGCTGTTTCCAAAATGACCAGTGGCGCTTACAAACTGTATGATACGCTGCCCAAGCTGAAGCTGCCCCCCCTGGAAAGCCTGCCGCCCCTGGCGCTGGATCTGGCAGCCGCCATTGCGCCCCCAGAACCGGCTCCCACCACTGGCCCCCTCGACGTCAACAAAGTTAGCCAGATTTGTGGGTGGACAGGCCGCTGGCGCTACCCGGAAATAGCCGCGCCCCTCAGATTCATTCCTTCAGGGGGCGGCATGTGCTCCTCGGATTTCTACGTGGTGGCTTGGGGCGTGGAGGGTCTACCCGCCGGTCTTTACCATTACGAGGGCAAAGGGCATCAATTGGAGATTTTACGGGAAGGGGATTTGCGGGATGATTTACGGCCGTGCCTCAGCCAGGGCCATCTATTGACCGAAACCGCCATGGCCATCATTCAAACCGCCCACACAGAACGTCTCATCGCCAAATACCAAATTCGCGGGTATCGCTATGCCCACCTTGACGCGGGAATCATGCTGGAGAGCTTCCGCCTGATTGCCAACGCCCTGGGCGTTACCCTGCGCGCTTTTGGCCGCTTTGCCGACGATGACATTGCCCGCCTGTTAAACATTCATCCGCAGCAAGAAGTGCCCATGCACATCTTATTGCTGGGTTAGCATGTGGCGCCTTGCGCGCAAGTTCGCCACCCTGGATGAAAAGCCAAAGCTAGAGCCAGGGTGTAAGGAAGTACAGGACGCCAGCGCTAGCCACCTACAAAGGAGTCATGATGGAAACGCACGAGCCATATCAACAATTTGCCCAAAATATCTTGAATGTCTACCACGAAAACAGCAAGTACACGGCCCTGGGCTTATCCTTAGCTGCCGGCCATCCCACGCCAGAAGAGATCGCGCAGCCGCCTCTGCCCACCGCGCCCTTTACTCGGCTCCCGCATGTAGATGTGCGGCAGCCGCTTAACGTTACTTTGCAAGAAGCCATCCACCGGCGGCACACTGTCCGCGAATATAGCGCGCAATCTATGACGCCAGCTCAACTAGCGCAATTTCTTGCTTACAGTGTGGCTGCCCAAAGGCGCGGTCATCAGGCCCCCATTTTTGCCGACGAACCCAATCTCATTCAATCCTTCCTGCACTATTACATGTTCTTGTGGGGGGTGGAGGACCTTACGCCGGGTACTTATTACTATGATCCGGCCCGCCAGGGTGTTGTGCAGCTGAGTGCTGGCCCATCCAGGGAGGAAACGCTGGGCGCCATTTTCCAACGAGAATTTACCACCGGGACGGGCATCCTGCTGCTGGCTGGGGATTTGCAAGCAGCAACGGCCGTTTATGGGCTGCGTGGTTACCGCTATTTGCTCATGGAAGCCGGTAAATTTGGCGAAGCCGCTTACCTGGTTGGCGCGGCTTTGGGCATTGGCGTCAGCGGCAACGGCGGGTTGCATGAAAAGTTTGTCCACAAATTCACCCAGCTTGATGAAAGCCAACGCGACGTCATCTGGACGATTCCCTTTGGGCTGCGCTTGCCCCGGCCCAACGCGTAAAGTCTGTCATATCGTTTCGCGGCCTGACGGCCGTACTCCGGGCTAACGGACCCTAAAACCATGACCTTACTAGAAAAAGATTACTCAGCAGCAGAACCCCTTTCCCGCATTTCGTGTGCGCCCGCACCTTATGCCATCCTGCGCTATGGTGGCATGCCTTTTCGCGATTTGCTCCATTTGCGGCTTGACAAAACCGTTACCTTGCTGCGCGCATTGCGGCAGCAGCAGGCCTGGTTCGATGCCCATCGGGCTACGTTAAGCGCACAGCTTTACCTGGCTGTGGGCAACACAGAAGACAAATTTGCTCGCCGCCGCCTGCTGGATATTCGCCGTTCTTTGCCGGCAAACAGCATGCCCAAAGGCGGGTTACCCACCCTTCATGCCGTGCGCAATTATCTGGACCGCCCAACCCGGCGGGCAATGCTGCTCTGGTTTCGGCGTATTGGCCGCTATCAGCGGCAGCAACAGGCAATCTCTGCCGCCTTCCACCAGGAACTGCCCCAGGCGCGCCACGCGCTGCGGGAATTGCTGCGCCAGGAGCGTTTTCAGAAAGGCGCTTTGCTAACCAGCGAAAAATATTTCCAGGGCTTAACGCGCTATCTACAACAGGAGGCTGATCCGTCCCCCACCATTCCCAAAATCGAAGTATCTAGCATGCTGTACCTGGCGCGCATGGCGGGCAAAACCAGCCCGTTTTCCACCTTCACGCCCACGGCTTTGGGCAAATTTGACGCCGACAGCCGGCAAAACGGCCTACTGCATCTGGCGGACGCTGCCCAATCGGTTGTACGCATCAATACGGCCGTGATCCACATCATTGCGCGGCAGTTAGCCAGCCTGCCCGAAATCCGCGCCACGCTGCCCATCCAATTGCGGGATGGCTTGTGGGAAGATGATGGAAAGCTGCATTACCTCTACCCGGATTACGCCTTTAGCCGCAATGACAATTTCGCCCAGCTCGAAAAGACACCGCTGCTGCAAAAATTGATCAATGTCATGGGCGAATCGGGCTTAACCTACGCGGCCTTGTGTGCGAAGCTATGTGACGGCAACGCGGCTCTGCGTGAAAAGGCCGCCCACATTGTTGACCATTTTGTCCAACAGGGCTTGCTAGTTTGCCGCGTGCCCATATCACCTCACGACGCGGATCCGTTGGGTTCTCTCATCCGCTATTTGGCGCCGTTTGCCGCGCCGCGCCCACAAACAATCCGGCAGCAGTTGCAGGAGATTCGCGCCGCGCTGCATAACTACAAGAAGGCCGATTTGCACGGCCGTCAGCATACTTTAACCCGCATCCGGAAAAAGCTACGCGCCATTGCCCGACTAATAGACCTGCCCCACGAAACCATTTTGCTGGCCAATCCCCTCTACGAAAACTGCGCCCTCCAGGGAATTTCTTTTACCTGCGGTTCATTTATCTGGCAAGAGATAGAGCGCTCACTGCTTCCCCTGCTAGAAACCATTGACCCGCGCCTGACGAGGCAATCCCCCGCAATGGTGCGGTTCTTCCTGGAGCAGTACACCGCCGAAGGGGAATGTGATAACCTGCTGCACTTCCTACAGCAATACAACCAGTGGCAGCAGCAAATTGCTGTGCGCTCCCAGGCCGCCGTGCAGGATTTAGCCCCTTCTATTTACAATAGCGAAGTGGTTATCCAGGCTCTGGCCAAACAAGCTTATGAGCGGTGGCAAGCAGCCGGGGCGCAAACCCCCGTCGTTCATCTCGAACCCAGCACACCGCCAACAGATTTTGCGTCCATGAACGGCTGGGCGACCTCCTGCTCACTCTTTGTGCAAATTGCGGCAGCCAGCGAGGCGGCATTGCAAAACGGCGATTTTCTCATCGTGCTCGATCGTTGCATTAACGGCTGGGGAGCTTATGCCACCCGCTACATTGGCATGTACGAAACACCCGACGAGCCTGATCCCCTCTTGCGAATGATGCGCCAGCACCTGCGCCAGGTACAGCATCAAGGAGAATTTGTGGGGCTGCCTGTCTTTAGTGATGTCTCCAACTTACAGGTTCACCCGCATCTAACGCCCCGCACTCTGACGTTGCCTGTGGAGCCGGCTTCCACCGAAAATACGCCCCTGCCCGCCAGCCAGGTTGCCGTACGCTATCACGCCCCCACCAACCAGCTCCAACTCATTGACAAAACGACCGACCAGCCCATTGTCCCGCTATACACGGGGGGCATGTATTCACCCTCTATGCCCGCCCTGATGCAAGCCATGGTGCATGAATTGACGCCTGTCTTTTACCCTCTGAACAAGTCTTTTTGGAACCATTTGCTGGCGCCCACTTTTGCCGATGCTGACCAGAACGTGCTGGATTGGCAGGCCAAAGTTGTCCATTTGCCGCGGGTGCAAATCGGCCGTGTTGTGCTGGATCGGGAGCAGTGGCTGGTATCTGCCGTGGAAATCCCGCAACTTCAGCCCCATGAAAGCGTCAGCGAGTTTTTCCAGAGACTGTACCAGTGGAAGGAAGACGTGGGCTTGCCGGACATCGTTTTTGCCAAAATTTCAACCACGCATAAGTCCATGGACATCATCCTCAAACATCAATACAAACCCTTTTTAGTGGATTTTTGCAATCCCTGGCTGGTGTTGGCATTGCAGCGCATGCTCACGCAGGAGGTCAGGGCCATTGTTTTTGCGGAGATGCTGCCGGGCTTTAACCAACTTCCAACACGGGTCAACCATGAGCCTGTTGTCAGCGAGTTGCAGATCGAGTTGGTTTGGCAGGATGGCTGATGAATACGCAGTGGCTGCAAGCTCGCATTTATTGCCAATTCTCTAGCGCGCGCGTTGATGGGGAAGGGGATCGCATTATCCAGGAGTGCGTGCGCCCTACCTTTGACCTGGTAACGGCGGAGGGGTGGGTGGAAAGCCGGTACTTCAGGCGGTTTTCTGGAGGTGGCGATCACATAGAGATGCGTTTTCTGGGGGATCGGCAGGTGCTGTTGGCGCATGTACGGCCGTTCCTGGAAAAAACGATTCCCTGCTACCTGCAGCAAAATTTCCCCCCGCCTTCGCCAGAAAGCAGCCTGCCCCAGACCACCCGCTATCAGAAGCTCAACCAACGGTTTGGCCATGGGCAGGAACGGCATCCTCCCTATACCTTCGCCATAGGCATGCTGGATAACGTAGAATTACTGGATCCGCTGCTAACGCCGCTGCAGCGCGCCGTGGATGATCTTTCGGCCATGGTCACTATAGCGCTTTTGTCAGAAACGGCCGTTTCCGCCCCCCAACGGTATCTCTGGGCCTTGCTGGCAAGCGGCTGGGCGCTACGGCCGTTGCAACACCTGCTGCCCCTGGCCCCTTTCTGTGAAAACATGAGCGCGCAATGGTTTACAGAATTTGCCATCAATCCGGAGTGGCGGCACCTATTTGCCCAAAAATATGCCCGCTCTGGCCCACGCCTGACCCATCTACTCGGTCTGGATTGGCAAGATGCCCGGCTAACGGCCGTGCTAGGCAACACCCCCGCCTCCACCCTGGCCCGCTTCGTACAGGCCTACAACCGCCATATCCAGCCCTTGCGCCACCGTTCGCCGCAAACCCTCAGCCAGGAACACCTCAGCCTGATGGCGGCCGCCACCGTGCACCTGCTCCACAACCGCCTGGGTCTCACGTTAGAAGAAGAGCTGTTTACCAACTATCTGCTGGCCCGCTTTTTTGCCAATTAAGAGCAGGCATATAGCAGAAATATGCTATGCCCAAATAAGCAGAGCCAGTCATTGAAACCCCCTCCCTTCCTTCCTACAATGTCTGCAACAGAGTTGATTCAAGGCCCCGCAGAAAAAATGGCGGCTACACAATCACTATCCCATCACATATAGCTTGGACAAACCATTACCGAAAGACACAAGGTTTGTAAAGGAGATTTCACCGGCTTTGCCGACCACCACAAATAAAAACGTAACGCAGGTTACCAAACCTGCACGATTCCAGGTTTAGCAACCTAGCCTACATTTTCGAAGGAGAAACTATGAACATGTTAGAAAAAATAGGCCTTACAGGGTTCACCCTCATCTTCCTGCTCGTGGTCATCATGACCTACATTTTTAGCGGCAGCAATCAAAACGATCTGCTGGATGTGCTGTTCACCGTGGTGGGCATTGCCTTAGGCGCAGCCTGGATTGCCAGCATTATGCGCAAGCAAACCCATAAAAACCACAAATTTGAGTAATTTGCCTGGCCACAAGCAGGCGCCGTTTCTCACAATTCGGGTTGGAACTTAACGATGGAATGGCTCTATTTACAGGTTTTTTTCGGCAGGTCGGCCGAATTGGGGCGAGATATTCTGCTCGACTGTTTAGCCCCCCAAACCCAAAACTTGCTGGCTGCCGGGCAGATCGCCAAGTTTTTTTACCTCTATTACAGTGAAGGAGGTAACCACATTCGCCTGCGCCTAACAGGCGCAGGCGATGCCCTGTCCCATCATGCCCGTCCAGCTCTGGAAGCAGCTTTACACGCTTATAAAGCCCGCATCACCGACCAGGACGCCATGCCAGACGAAGGATTTCCGCTGTGGCAATATGCGACATATGAGCCGGAATATTACAAATTTGGCGGTGAACGAGGTATGCCGATTGCCGAAAGTCACTTTCAGACCTCCAGCGAAGCCGCCATCGTTGTGCAAACGGCCGTGCGTCAGCAACGGCTCACAGCCCAACAGGCCGTCATCATACTGGTGGAAGAATTAGTCAAAAACATGGGCTACCGCACCCCTGCCACCCGCCTGGCCTTGTATAGCGGCTGCCGCGATTATTGGCTGCAAACCATTTTGGCTGGCGAGCGCGAAACCTGGCTGGCTTACTACAAACAACGCAGCGCCCAAATTGGGGACAGCATCGCGCACATGTTGCAAAAAACAGCCTATCCCAAGGCCCTGGCTGGTCTGCTGCCCTGGTGGCGGCGCAAAGCCGCAGAAAATCATAACCAGCTAACCAGCCATGTGGCCCCCCAACACCATCCGCTCATTGTGCAAAACTACATTCACCTGCTGCATAACCGGGCCGGCCTTTCAATTGCGCAAGAAGCTTTTCTTCTCCATGTGCTGGCCGAAGCCCAACGAAAACAGATCGATTTAGAGGAAAATTATGCAACCCATGCCATTTTTTACAAACAGCGTACGTTACCAGCCTGCTAGCCGCGGCGTCATCTTTGGTCGTTCGCCCGTGATCCAGTTCATGAAGGCCCAACTGCGGGCTTCCTTGAACAATTATCGGGCGCTGCTCGGCACCATCCTGATGCCCCTGATTGTTCTCTTCTTTTTATGGCTACCCATGCACAACAGTGAAAACGGCCTGGCGGTGCTGCAAGGGCTGTTCTACGGCCTGGTTACCTTTGGTGTGATTTTGGGAGGAAACAACTTTGCCATGCGCCTGGTCACCTGGCGGCAGATGGGCATTTTTCGGCGGCTGGCCTGCACCCCAGCGCCGCTGAGCCAGATTATTGCGGGCAGCGCCCTAGCGCAAATGGTCATCAGTCTGGTTCAGGGGATTTTGGTGCTGGTTTTTGGGGTGCTGGTTTTCAAAATGGAAGTGAACTGGTTCGGTTTTGTCGGGGCGCTGGCGGTCTTGCTGCTGTGCGCAGCTTGCTTCATTGCCTACGCCAGTGTCATTGCCACCTTTACCCGCAGCGCCGAAACCGCCAATGTGGTCTTTATTCTCACGTTGCTGCCCATGTTTTTCTTAAGCGGTGGTCTTCCGCCAGGAGTGCTGCCAGACTGGTTGCAAAATGCGGCCCAATGGTCTCCTGTGGGGGTTACAAACACCCTTATTCAACCTTTATTGGCTGACGGCCGTTTCCCAGATCAGGCCCTCTTGTACATCGCTATTCTCGTGGGGTTCACCGCCGGTTTAGCAGCCATTGTCTTCAAGAAATTTCGCTGGCAATAAGCTTGTTGCCGTAAGCTGCCTTTGAGGAAACACATATGGCGCGCATATTGTTTAGCACCATCCCTCGCCATGGGCATATTGATTTTGGCGGATTGTGGGAAACGGCCGTTCAGCTCCAACAGCAGGGCCACGCCCTTCTCTGGCTAAGCGGCGCGGAGGTTAAGAACAGCCTGGAAGCCAGGAACATCCCCTTCCGGCAAGTCCCCGTCGCCATTCAGGATGATGCGCCGTGGGCGGATGCGCGCCAGCAACCGCCAGGTCTTTCCCCAAACGAGCTGTATGCCCAAGAAGCCCGCCGCTTTATGGACATGTGGCTCCAACCTGAGCAGGTCATAGCCGCCTTGCGGGCGCACCAGGCCATTATCAGGGAGTGGCAGCCCGACCTCATTGTTGCCGGGCCGCTGGTTTTGGCCGCTTACCTGGCTGCGCGCGCGCTGAACATACCTTTTGTGGCCGCCGGTTACCCTGGACCGTTGATGGATCTCCTGCCCTTTCCAGAATGCCGCCCCCTGATACAAAGCTACTACCAGCGCATGGATTTACTCCACCAAGAAGCGGGTCTGCCACCGCTTCAGCGCCGCCAATCGCCCTCTTTTTTTTATGCGTCGGCGCTGCTACAGTTGGTGTTCTTTATTCCCGAATGGTTTACCCACTACCCGGCGCGCAAAGCAGCCAGCGTGAAATACGTGGGCGGCATTGCCGCCGCGCCAACCACGCCGCCGCCTGGCTGGCTGGCAGAGCTGAATGACCAACGGCCGTTGCTCTTAATCGCGCAGCCCACTGGGTATCCCGGTTCCTCCCGCCAACTAGCCAGCATTTTCCACGCTGTGGGGGCTGTGGGCGGCTATGGCATCTTGGGCGGAATGGCCGCGCAGCGAGGCGATTTTGCCCACCTGCCAGACCACATACGCTGGGAGGCCTGGCTGCCCTACGAACACGTACTGCCCCGGGTAACGGCCGTTGTCCATCATGGGGGCATGGGCACCACCCACGACGCCATCCTGCATGGCCTGCCCCAGCTTGTTTTACCCCAGGCCGTTGACCAATTCATGCATGCCGAGGGCGTTGCCCGCCACGGCGCTGGCCTGGCGGTCACCACCGGGCGGCTGGACGAAACGGTTCTGGCAAACCGCCTTCATCAGATCCTTGCCGTGCCCAGTTTCCGGCAGGCAGCCGGGCAGCTTCAACAAGAATTTGCCGCCTTGGGGGGCGTTCGCCGGGCCGCCGCCCTGCTGGCTGAGGTAGCGGTTGCGGCGCCCGCCTGGGGGAGATAATGGCTCGTTTTCTGTTTTCCACCGCACCCTTACCCGGGCACATTGATTGGGGTGGCTTGCTGCAAACGGCCGTTCACTTGCAAGAGGCGGGCCACGTCGTGTGTTGGGCCAGCGGGGCAACCGTGCAGCCGCAAATTTTGGCTGCTGGCCTTTCCTTCCAAGAAGTGCCGGTTGCCTACCAGCCGCCGCAAGACCCAAGTTTTCATCCAAAGCGCACTCTGGCCACAGAAATGCAGCTCACCCTGGACGTGTGGCTGGACGAAACGGCCGTGGCCGCAGCTACGGCGGCCCACCTAGACCTGATTCATACCTGGCAGCCCGATGTCATCATAGCCGATCCGTTGGTTTTGGCTGCGGCATTGGCTGGTGAAGCTGCCGGCATTCCCCTGGCCGGCTGTGGTTATCCCGGCGCCTTCGCCGTTATCCCCAACCAGCCCGGTCTCCAGGAGGTGGCTACAGAACTGGCCCGGCGGAAAAGCCGGCTACGCCGCCGGTTTTCTCTGCCGCCGGAACCCCATCAGGCCGCGCGCACGTTTCTCTTTGTCGCGCCCCGGTTGCACCTGGTGTACTTCACAGCAGCATGGTTTGCGGAGTACAACCCGGCCCCTTCCCCCGGTGCGCAGTACGTGGGTGGGCAGCGCCCACAGCCTCAAACAGCCGCGCCGGCGTGGTTGGCAGAGGTGGCGGGGAAACGGCCGTTAATCGCCGTCGCTCAAAGCACTACCTATGGTTCCCTGGCCCGTTGGTTGCCGGACATCTGCCAGGCTATCGCCCAAATGGGGGGCACGGGCATTCTCGCTGCCGATGACAAACTGGCGCGCACGCTGCCCCCCTTGCCCAAGCAGATCCACTGCGTGCCCTGGCTTCCCTATGATCACCTGCTGCCTCATGTGACGGTCGTTGTCCACCATGGCGGCATGGGCACAACCCACAAAGCAATCTGTCATGGCGTGCCGCAGCTCATTCTGCCCCAGGTAGCCGACCAATTTATGCACGCCATGGCGGTGGAACGCCACGGTAACGGCAAAATGCTGTTACCCTGGCGCACAACTCACAGCACTATTCTGCAAACATTGCCGGAAGTGGCTGGCAGCCAACAAATTTTGCGGGCTGCCAAAAATTTACAAGAACAGTTTCGCCAACTGGGCGGCGCGCGCCGGGCTGCTGAGCTTTTGCTCGCCCTGGCCCACGCTCCTGCTCAAACACGGCATGAAAATAAAGTGAGGACAAAATGATAGATACACGCCCACAAACAAACCCCGATCGGCTGGTGATAAACGTTAAGCAACTTTCCAAGCGCTATGGTGCGGTCCATGCCGTAGATGGCCTCGATTTCTCGGTGCTGCGGGGGTCAATTTTTGGCCTCCTCGGCCCCAATGGCGCAGGCAAAAGCACCACCTTTAACATTTTAACCGGCTTGCAAGAAGCGGATAGCGGCGAGGTTAAGATTCTCGGCCAAGACATTCGCCAGAAAACGCGGCAGATCAAACAGCGTGTTGGCGTTCTGCTGCAAACCACAAATCTCATCCCTGACCTGACCGCTTTTGACCAAATCAACTTGTTTGCCAGCTTATATGGCTATCACTTAGACAATTTGGCGGTGCAGGCGCTGTTGGATCGCGTCGGGTTGCTGGATAAAGCCAACGCCTTTCCCAGCCAACTGAGCGGTGGGCAACAGCAGCGGCTGGCGATTGCCCTGGCGTTGGTCAACGACCCAGAAATTTTGTTTTTTGATGAGCCAACCACAGGACTTGACCCGCAATCGCGGCACGCGCTATGGGACCTGATTCGCGAAATATGCGCCCAAGGGCGCACGGTTGTCCTGTCTACCCATTATATGGAAGAAGCGGAAATGTTGTGCCATGAAGTGGGTATTATTGATCGTGGCAAATTGCTGGCCATTGGCATGCCCAAGCAGCTGATCAACCAGGTGGCGGCCAATACGGTGATTACGATTGCGGCCGTTTTGCCTATGGATGCGGTGCGGGCTTGCCGCGCGGTCGTATCGGTAAACCATGATGGAACGTTGATGCGGATTGAGTCCTGCGACGTAACGGCCACAAATCAGGACTTGTTAGACCTGTCTATTAAGCACAATGTTGTTCTTGATGACATTAATATTCAACGGCCTAATCTGGAATCTGTCTTTCTGACGCTGACCGGCAGGGAACTGCGCGCCTGATGGCAGACGCTGTTGGCTTGTTGGCTGGTTAGCTTACCGGTTTGTTTGCCAGCCCGGCAGCCAACGAATCATCCAACCAAATTCGTCTATGCGGGAAACCCAAAAACTGGCAGGAAGGAACGCTTAATATGCTGGATTTTACGTTAGAGCGCTATGACCCAAGCTATGATGCGATATTTTTCCCCAATGTGTCGGTACCCCATTGGGTACGCTACCGGTGGGTAGCCCCTTATTGTAAGAATAAGCGGGTGCTGGATATTGCTTGCGGTACAGGCTATGGCACGAACCTTTTGGCCCAAACGGCCGTTTCCGTCCTGGGGGTTGATCAAGATGCGCAAACCATTGCCTATTGCCAGCGAACATATCCAAACTGCGACTTTGTGCAGGGAGATGCCACAACCTTTGCCCTGAATGAGCCAGTAGACGTGGTTGTTTCATTAGAAACGATTGAGCACATCCAGGAAGTAGACGCTTTCCTGCGCTGTGTGGTGGCCAACCTCACGGCAGACGGGCTGTTTATTTGCAGCACGCCCATTCATGGCGCCGCCCCAATGTCACCCCATCACGTCAAAGAATACAGTGCCGCAGCGTTCCAGGCGCTGCTGGCGCGTTTTTTCGGTCATATTTCTCTGCATACGCAAAAAATGTGTTGGTTGGTCGATGAGCAGCAAATGGACCAACAAGGGTTGTTTTTGCTTGCCCTTTGTTCGCAGCCAATCCCCTCGCGCGCAGAAGGTTGACGCTTCTGTTTTGTGGCTGACATTGCGAATTTGACCAAACGGCCGTTGCCCTGTCAAACAGTTGGGCGGCTGGGCGGCTGATGGTGGGAAACGGCCGTTTAATCCTCCTTAATTTTCCGTGGTGTACCACACCAGCAGCCGCGCGGCGTGGACACCGCCCCCTGGATGGCGCTCAAAGGCCATGACTTGGCGATGCTGATTGCCCGTAAAACCGGGAGCCGGCTTAACGATAAAGGTCAGGGCAGACTGCCCCTGTACCCAGTTGGGGTGGTTGGCAGTTCCTGCACGACCGGCCCCAGGTCAAGCGTACGCCGTTTCGTCATCATAGTCCACCTGTCAGTGTTAGGAATAATCCAACTAATCCAGGCTTCGGTGAGCAGCCGCTGGTCTGGCCTGCTTTCATTGCTAAACGTTGGCGCAGCGGGGTTTCTCTCACCGTTGGGCTATGTCAGCTCGGCTGCTCACGAAGTAGCCTATTATCAACATCAGTTAGACTTAACTTAAATTCCACTAAAATGGGGAAGATCACTTCCACACGGCTAAACAAATGATGGGGCAAGGATGATAGCTGTTGAGCGGGATTTCAATCTATAGGCGCTTGGTTTACGACTGTCAGTATCATAGCATTACTGCCGTTTAAGGGTCAATCCTGGTTGCCCAGTTTACAATTTGCCACCCCTTCATTACAATGAACCGTAATCAGTGTACCAGTCAGCTGGGCTGCTGATTACCTTGAGAAGATGGCTAGCGATATAAGGAGGCGAGATGGAAACCGTAAAATATTTGCTGCAAGCCAAAGGCTCAGCGGTCTGGTCTGTGGGGCCGGACGACAGCGTGCTGACTGCCCTGCAAATGATGGCCGAGAAAAACATTGGGGCCGTCCTGGTGTTGGAAGATGGGCAGATAGCGGGCATCATGTCGGAGCGAGATTATGCACGGAAGGTCATTTTGCGGGATAAATCTTCGCGGAATACACCGGTGCGCGACATCATGACCTCAGAAGTGGTTTGTGTAAGACCTGAGCAAACCCTGACCAAATGCCTGGCGTTGATGACCAACAAGCACATTCGCCATCTGCCCGTTGTTGATCAAGAAAACAATCTATTAGGCCTGGTCTCCATTGGGGACGTGGTGAAAGCGGTCATCGAAGAGCAGCAAATTCTCATCAACCATCTGGAAGATTACATCACGGGAACCGCCCGCTAATACCCAACCGGCCAATGTAACTTCTGGTAAACGCCTACGGACTTCGGATTACGGACAACGGACAATCAAACAGAATATGGCGACATTCAAAATCAATCTCAATCAAGAGGAAGTCGAGCTGGAGGCCACGCGCCAGGGCGAGACGCTGCGTATCTGGCGGGATGGCGAGCCAGTGGAAGTGCAGGTGGTGGCCCAGGATGAGGCGACATTTTTATTGGAGCAGGTGTTGCCCAACGGCCGTCGCCAGCGGATACGGGTAGCTGCCCATACGTCTGGTGACAAGCGGCAAATGTGGGTCAACGGCCGTACCTTCACCTACGAGCGCGTGCGCGAACGGGGCAGCGGCGGGGCAGCAGGCGATGGCTCCCTGGCCGCCGCCATTCCCGCCGTGGTCTCCCAGGTGCTGGTTAGCGTGGGCGACCAGGTCGCCGAGGGCGACAAGCTCATCCTGCTAGAATCTATGAAGATGGTGATTCCCATTCAAGCGCCCTATGATGGGGTGGTAACGGCCGTGCACTGCACCACCGGCGAATCCGTCCAGGCCGGCGTCCCCCTATTAGCATTAGAACCAGCGTAAAAAGGTAAAGATTGGAGATAATGAACACAGAACGTCTTAAGCGACTACAAAAACAAATTTTAGCCAACGGACTGGACGGCCTGGCCCTGATGCCCGGCCCCAACATGGTCTACATCAGCGGCATTCACGCCCACCTCAGCGAGCGTCCCATCATCCTCTTCATCCCCGCCGATGACGACCCCGCCATCGTCATTCCCACCCTGGAAGCGATGAAAGCCGAGGCCGCAGGCATTCCCGCCGACCGCATCTTTGCCTGGAGCGACGGCGAAGGATACACGGGCGCCTTCCAGCAAGCCTGCGCCCATTTGGAGCTGTCGGACTACTTGCTGGGTGTGGAAGCCCTGCACATGCGCGTGCTAGAGCTAGAACTGCTGAAGCGCTATGCCCCCGGCCTGCAAACCGCTCACGCCGAACCCATCATGATGCATTTGCGCCTGCAAAAAGACGCCACCGAGCTGGCAGCCATGGAAAAAGCCATCGCCGTGGCTGAAAATGCCATGCACCGCCTGCTGCCGCGCATCAAAATGGGCATGACGGAGAAGCAGGTAGCTGCCCTGCTGACCCAAGAACTGCTGGCGGGTGGCGCAGAGAGTATTGCCTTTGGCCCCATCGTCTCTACCGGCCCTAACGGGGCGTCTCCCCACGCCGTGCCCACCGAACGCAAGCTAGCCCAGGGCGACCTATTGGTTATTGATTGGGGCTGCTTTGTAGATGGCTACCCCTCGGACATTACGCGCACCTTTGCCGTAGGCGAGCTAGACGCTGAATCCCGGCGCATGTACGACGTGGTAAAGCTGGCCAATGAAGAAGGCCGCCTAGTGGCCCGCCCCGGCGCAACGGGGCGCGACGTAGACCGCGCCGCGCGGGAAGTCATTGAAGACTCTGGGTTTGGCGAGTATTTCATTCACCGCACGGGGCATGGCCTGGGGCTAGAGGTACACGAGCCGCCCTTTATGATGGAGGGTAACACGGAAGCCCTGGACGTGGGCAACGTGTTCACGGTGGAACCGGGCATTTACGTGCCGGGGTTAGGTGGCGTGCGCATTGAGGACGATGTGGTGATTACCCGTGAAGGGCATCGCAGCCTGACCTCTTTCACACGGGATTTGCTGCACGTAGGGTAACCGCGGCCTTAATGGGTGGTGAGCGAAGCGCCAGGCGGCGAAAAATTGGGTACCATGGGGCCATGATTCGTTTGCGCCCTCTGTTTTGGGGATGGCTGTTGGTGGCGGTAACGGCCGTTACTGCCTGCACCCAACCCCTTGTTCCCCACACGACTATCCCCACCCCCGCGGCAACGGCCGTGAGCGTGGGAGCAGTTCCGGTTTCTGCCACGGCCACAGCTCCTTCTGGCTACCCGGCGCCCGCGGAAACGGCCGTGCCCGCCACCGCTTACCCCATGCCCGTCACCGCCTACCCTGCCCCCGCTGACCCCACCAGCTCCCCTACCACGGCTCCAAAAACGCCTACCCCCGGCCCCATCATCCCGGATACCCGCCAGCAATATTTGCCCCTCATTTCCCTGTCTCCGCCATCACCCACACCAACATCAACCCCCATCGCCACCCCGCCGCCCACTGCTACATCCACGCCCGCGCCTACGCCCATACCCGTACTAGACTTCCCCGCTCTGCGCGCCCAACTGCAAGGCAATGGGCAAGAGCTGGCCTACGCCAAGATTGGCTTTCATACGGCCGTAGGCGGCAGCGCCCGCGGCCTGGATGAATGGATGCAGCGCCTGGACGCTGCTGGCGTACCCTTCTTCCTCAAAAGTGCCGACAGCGCCCAACCCCTCTTTGCTGCCCAAGAAATGATGCGCCAAAGCGGCGTGCCCCACACCCTGGTCTACCGCCGCGTAGGCAACAGCTACGACGTGCCCAACTACGACCTGCCCCCCGACGAGGCCGCGCGCCAACATTGGGCGCTGCACATGGCCGCCTGGCCCCCAGAGCTAGACCCCAGCCTGGTGTGGATTGAGACCATCAACGAAGTAGACAAAAACCGCAGCGAGTGGCTGGCCCAATTTGCCCTGACCACTGCCCAACTCGCCCTGGCCGAAGGCTACAAGTGGGCGGCTTTTGGCTGGTCCTCCGGCGAGCCAGAACCCGCCGACTGGCAGTCCCCGGCCATGCTGCAATTTTTACGGCTGGCGGCGCAGCACCCCGACCGCCTGGCCATCGCCCTGCACGAGTATAGCTACCTGAAAGATGACATTGCCCACGAATATCCCTTCAAAGTCGGCCGTTTCCAGGAATTATTCCGCATTTGCGACCAATACGGCATCCCCCGCCCCACCGTGCTCATTACCGAATGGGGTTGGACCTACGAATCGGTGCCCACCCCGGAACGCGCCCTACAAGACATTGCCTGGGCAGCCCACATGTACGCCCAGTTTCCGCAGGTCAAAGGGGCCGCCATCTGGTACCTGGGCGGTGGCTTTGCCGGCATTGCCCAGGAAGCCCAGCAGCTCATTTATCCGGTGATGGTTTACAGCCTGACCCATTATTTCGCCGTCTCCCCGCCTACCGCCCCCGTGCCCATCAACCCGGAGCAGTTCCGCCCGTGAGTGAAGTTGACTGGCCTCGCGCCATTCTGCACCTGGATATGGACGCGTTTTACGTAAACGTCCATTTACTGGATCATCCAGAAGATACCAAAAAGCCGCTGGCTATTGGCGGGCAGCCTGACCAGCGCGGCGTGGTTTCTTCAGCCAGCTACGAAGCGCGGAAAATGGGCGTACGCTCGGCCATGGCTACCAGCCACGCCCTGCGCCTCTGCCCACAGCTCAAAATTGTGCCGGCCAATTGGCCGCGTATTCGCGCATGTTCGCGGCAGGTAATGGTTGTTTTGCAACGGTTTGGGCCGGTAGAGCAGATGAGCGTGGATGAGGCTTACGTGGATTTGAGCGACCAGCCAGACCCGGAAGCGCTGGCTCTGCACATTCGCCAGACGGTAAAGGTGGAAACGGGACTGCCAGCCTCGGTGGGGCTGGCGACGAGCAAGCTGGTGGCCAAGGTGGCTTCTGACTTTAACAAGCCAGAGGGTTACACGGTGGTGCTGCCGGGCACGGAGGCGGCCTTTTTGGCGGAGATGCCTACGCGGGCCATTTGGGGCATTGGCCCGCGTACGGCAGAGAAGCTGGCGGAGCTGGGCATCAAAACTTGCGGGGAACTGGCGGCTGCGGATTTGGGCACGTTGGTGGCAGTTTTTGGTCACCATGCGGCCAATTTACCGCAGCGCGCACGCGGCATTGACCCCCGTGAGGTGCAGGCGGAACGAGGGCAAGCCAAAAGTATTAGCCAGGAGCGAACTTTTAACCGGGATGTGGATGACGCGGATTTTTTGCGGGAGCAGTTACGCAAAATGTGTGCCCGGGTGGCACAAGAATTGCAGCGCCGAAATCTGGTCGCCTACACGGTTTATGTTAAGTTTCGCTGGGCGGACTTTACGACGTTTACGCGGCAAAAGTCGGTGGCGGTGGGGCTGGATGATACGGGCACTTTGTGCCGGCTGGCAGTGGCCATTTGGGAGGAGCATTGGCCACCAGGCCAACGGATGCGGCTGCTGGGGGTGGGGGTAAGCCGGTTGGAGGAAACGGCCGTGCGCCAGCTAGGCTTTAATTTTGTGGTAGAGAGCTGACTATTCGGCCAGGGAGATTTGGGCTTGTGCTTCGGTGCGGCTGATGACGCGCCCTACGTCCCGGGCGAAGCTCATCACGTCCAGGCGCGAGAGGATGAGAACGGCCGTTAACAGCCCCACTGCCTCCAGGGCAAAAACCAGGCCATAGCTGAGACCGGGAGGTAGATTGGCTACCAGCAGGAATATATCTCGCAAGCTGCCCCCCACAAAGGTTCCTAACCCTTTGAATAGAACCACGGAAATGGACCACAGGCCCAGGTATGCGCCCGCCTCTTTGTCTGAGGCCATTACCGCCATCAGGCTGAGGCCGCCAAAGGTATAAACGCCAAAACCGGCGCCAAAAATGAGCAGTGAAACTTCAATCAGGCGAACTTGATGCAGCAGGGCGCTGCCGCTCAGCGCTAATAATCCTGCCGCCATAAAGCCAAGTCCCCAACGGGCAATGATGGATTGCTGTTCTGGCGGGCGCTTGCGCCACATGAAGCCACTGCCTACCAGCGTGATGACGGTGGCGGCCTGCCAGTAGCTGTTAAAGCGTGTGGTGCGGGTGAATGGCAGCTCAAACACTTCGGCGCCAAAGGGTTCGAGAATGGCATCTTGTGCCCAGGCGGCCAGAGTGGCGGTGGCTAGAAAGAAGAAGAAGCGGCGGGTACGGCCGTCGCGCCAGATTTTGCGCAAGGTAGGCATGAAGGGGTGGGGATCCTGAACGGCCGGCGTTTCCAGCAGGCCCGCCTGCCGCTCCCGCGCAATGCGTTTCTCCAACCCCCAAATGGAGAAGAACCAGAAGAAGCCCCCGACGACGGCCGTAACGATAATCATCTCCCAAAAGATCAGCGGGTCATACTCCCGCATCCACAGGCTAAAGCTAATGCCCATAATGGCAAAAAAGATGATTAGCACCGTTTCCACCATGCTAATAGCCAGTCCCTGGCGCTGTCGCGGCGCAGAATCTCGCACCAGGGCCAGGTAGGGGCTGCCAGAGACCAGTGTGCCGGTGCCGTAGAGCAAAGAGGAAAGCGTGGCCAAAGCCCACCCCCAAAAGTCAGCCTGGTTGGGCTGTAGACGCAGCAGGCTCAAACCGAGCAGGGGCAAGGAAAGCACCATCATGCTGCGCCCCAGCCAGATGTAGCCCGTCCGCCGCATACCCAGAAACGGCCGTGTATCCGACAAATGGCCCGCCCACAGACTAAGCGGCGCCAGCAAATACCGCAGCGCAATAAGCAAACTAACCGGCGTAGCCGGAATGCCCAGAGTGGTGATCATGATCCGGTTCCACACACTGGTTACCAGAATATCCCCCATGGCTGAGCCAATGTGAAAGCTACTGAGGCGCAGAAAACGCCAAAATGAAAAGGAGGCCTCTGTTGATTGCGTCATGTACAGATTATCCTGACTTCTCCACTGTTTGAAAAGTCTCTACTCATAGTAAAAAAAACCCGCGCATTGCACGGGCTTTGTCTCTCCTTCTCTACGGGTGCGGCAACAAACCGCCCTTTCGGCTACAGGCCTAAAATAGACTGCATTTGCATCACAGTGTTCAGGTCGCCCTCTACCTTGATTTTACCGCTCATGAAGGCCGCCATGGCATTCAATTCGCCACTGCTCATTTTTACAAAATCATCTGCATCCATAATAATAGTGGCTTTCGGGCTGTCCACTTTACCCTCATCTACTTCAATGCTGCCGTCAGCAATGGTGACGTTCCATTCGCCACCACCCTCGCCAGTCAGGCTAAACTGCACAGTGGCATTCAGCGTGCTGGCAGCGCCAGCGTTAAAGCGGTTGGGCATTTCTTTGAAAATTTCGGTGACAGTTGGCATGGGAATCTCCTTAGTTGGTGGTTTATTACGCAGTGCGTTATTATCCTCAACAGTATAACCACGGCCGTTCCGCTGTCAAGTCATGCAGCGTATGGCGCCCCGCGGGATTTCTAGCCCCATTATCTCCATCAGCCGCTTGCGCTCTCATCTGTTCCTAACGATTCCGCAACGATTGACCACCTATCCCCGTCAACTCTTCCCCCTCGTTTGTCAACTTTATACCCCTTAGGTAGAATCTTCGAGCATTAATCGCCGGGCGGCTTATGATAGCCGCTTTTTTGCGTAAAAAAATTGCAGTACAGGCAGCAAATAATTGCTGCCGGGAGAAAGAGTAAATAATGGAAGAATCCCAAAACAGCAAACGATCGAACGGTTTACTAATAGCCGGTTTTGTCGTCGTGGTCCTTCTCATCATCGCCGGTCTATTCTTGCCCCCCATTTCTCTGGGGCAGCGGTTGGGTCTGGGGGGTGAGACCGAATCAACCCCGATGGTGGCTGACACCCCCTCCACCACAGCAGAAGAAGCACCTGAAACGGCTACGGCCGTTCCCAACGAAACCACGCTTACCGTAGCCACCGATGGTCCGGCCCTGCCTGCGGGCGTAACGGCCGTTGGCGACATTTACAACGTCACCTACGGCGCCAGCGCCACCCCCATCAGCGTGGAACTGCCCGCTGGGGCCGACCCCAACACCACCGACCTGTACGGCTGGGATGGGGCAACCTGGCGCTTTTTGCCCAACACCCTGAGCAACAACGCCCTCACCCTGGCGGCCAGCGACCAACCCCAGGCTGTGGCCCTGGTGCAGCGCAGCGAGGAAGCCCCGCTGACCATTGGCGCGGCCCTGCTGCCCACCCAGGAACTCCCTGTTGAGACGCTGCCCTTGCTTACCGAGGTCAGCGCGGGCACCCTTACCCTGATGGCCGATGGCGTCCTCAGCGGTGAAGTTGTCGAAGCACCCACCGGCCCTTACCAGCAATTTCTACGGGCCACCAACACCGGCATCATCGTTGACACCGAATCCCTGACTCAACTGCTCGAAGACAGCGCCATCCAGGCCAGCCATATCAACGACCTGGTTGAGCGCGCCGCCAGCGGCGGTTTCGCCGGTGTCACCCTGGATTATCAGGGGGCATCCACGGCGCAAAAAGAGGCCTATACCCAATTTGTCACCGCCCTGGCTGATGCCCTGCATGCCCAAAATATGCAACTCGCCATTGTCCTGGCTCCAGCCACCGGCAGCGCCGACAACTGGAACACAGCCGGGCAAGATTGGGCCGCTCTGGGCCAGACAGGCGACATTATCGTCCTCCAGCTCCCCCTGGATCCCACGGCCTATGCCGACAATGGCCCTGCGGAGCAAATGCTGGCGGCTGCCGTGCGCCAGATAGACCGCCACAAGTTGGCCGTGCAGGTTAGCGCCAATGCCGTCGATGGCTTGGGGGAAGCCTTTGTGGAGATGAGCAACGACGCAGCTCTAGCTAACTTTGGCGAACTACAATTTGTAGCTGGCGGGGAAGAGATTGAGCCGGAAACGGCCGTAGAAGTTGCCCTCTCCGGCACGGCTGGCCCCCTGGAATGGGATGGCGCCAGCCTGACCTATAAGTACACCTATGACCAAAATGGCCAAACTCGCACCGTGTGGCTGGGGCACGAAGCCACCCTGGCCCACCGCGCCCGCTTTGCCAGCCGCTATCACTTGCGCGGCGTAGACGTGCGCGGCCTGGGTAACGTGGCTAATGGCGCCGGTTATGCCGCTGCCCTGGGCAGCCTCAACGGCACAGCCGAATCGCCCCAACCCTCCGACGCCGCCATCGTCTGGACGGTGCGCGACGCTGAAGACAACGTCCTAGCCAGCGCCAGCGGCAGCGACCTCACTTTTACCTGGGATGGAAACGCTCCCGAAGGCAGCTACACCATCAATGCCGACTTTGCCTTGGGGGACAGCCTGGCCCGTTTGGGCACGGCCGTTATCACCGTGGCCGCCGCCGAACCCGAAGAAGAAGTCGTGGTTGAGGAAGAAGCACCTGCTACCACACCCACCACCAGCACCATCAGTCCGGGTGATGCCGACGCGGTGGTCAACACCGGCGCCAACGTGCGCACCGGCCCCGGTCTGGGCTACGGCACCATTGCCGGTGGCCTGCAGGCCGGTTCCCGTATTAGCCTGCTGGGCCGCAGCGCCGACAGTGCTTGGTTCAACATTCTTCTACCCGATGGCGAAACCGAAGGCTGGATCTTCGCTTCCCTCGTCACCGTCAACGCTGGCATAACCGTGGCCAATCTACCCGTTGTCGAAGCCCCCCCCCTGGTAGCGTCTGACCCCGGTGGTGGCAACAGCGGCGGCAGTCCCGCACCGCCCCCGCCCGTCGTTGCGCCCATCAGCAACAGCGGCTTCGAGCTAGGTGGCCAAATCTTTGGCGCCCCTTACAGCACCATGAGCTACGCCGGCATGACCTGGGTCAAGCGGCAAATCAAGTGGAGCCCCGGCATGGGCGCCGACGCCGCTTCCGGCATGATTACCGAAGCCCACAACGCCGGCTTCAAAATCTTGCTCAGCATACCGGGTCAGGTTTATCCCACCCAACTGCCAGACTTCGGCGCATACACCGAATTCCTGCGCGCCGTCGCCTCTCTGCCCGATCCGCCAGACGCCATTGAGATCTGGAACGAAATGAACATTGACGCCGAATGGCCTCCGGGACAGATTAGTGCGTCCAGTTATGTCAATAATATGCTGGCTCCTGCCTACAATGCCATCAAGGGCGCCAATTCACGCATCATGGTCATTAGCGGTGCGCCTGCGCCTACCGGCTTTTTCGGTGGAGGCTGTGGCGCCAATGGCTGTGATGATGCGCCCTACATGCAGGCCATGGCTGCCGCCGGCGGCGCCAGCTACATGGACTGCATTGGGATTCATTACAATGAAGGCATCCTCTCCCCCAACCAGACCAGCGGCGACCCCCGCAGCGAGCATTACACCCGCTACTTCTGGGGTATGCTCAACGCCTATTGGAACGCCTTTGGCGGCTCTCGGCCCCTTTGCTTCACCGAAATTGGCTATCTGACCCCTGAAGGGTATGGGACGTTGCCTGGCAACTTCTCCTGGGCGCAAAATACCACCGTTGCCCAGCAGGCCCAATGGTTGGCCGAAGCAGCTAGCCTATCCGCCAGCAGCGGGAAGGTACGGCTGTTCATTGTCTGGAACGTGGACTCGACCACCTGGGGTACCGACCCACAGGCTGGTTACGCTATGATTCGCCCCGGTGGTGGCTGCCCCGCCTGCGAAACGCTGCGGCAGGTTACTGGTGGGCGCTAAGCCGTGACCTGTAGAGGCGCAGCCCAACAAGGCTGCGCCTACATTAAGTATTAAGGCGCACTTTGGAATTACCAGAGTGCGCCTTTTTAAAAGAGAGGCAAATAACATGAAAAAATGGATGATTTTCTTCAGTTTAGTTTTGGCAATATTGCTGGCAGCATGCGGCGGCAGTAATGAACCAACAGCGGCCCCTGTGGAAGAACAGCCGGCCACCCAGCCCGCCCCTGCGGAGCCAACGGTAGCGGAGGAACCCACGCTGCCTCCGCCAGTCATTGAGCAAAGCGGGGGTGAGGAAGCGCCAACTAACGCTGGGCCAGATACGGCACCAGCCATTCAGCCCCTTCCAGACTTTAACGCCCCCTGGCCCGCCAACCAGTTTGGCTACGGAATCCAGATTCACGGCAACGCCACCGTGGGTGATCCGGTACAAACCATGAACGTTGTGGCCAATCAGTTGGGCCTGGATTGGGTGAAAGTGCAGGTACAGTGGTGGCTGGTGAAGCCCAGCCCCGATGCCGACCAATGGTTTTTCTATGATGGTGTGGTGAACGAAGCCCACGAACACGGCCTGCGCCTGATGCTGAGCGTAGTGGGTGCGCCAGAATGGACCCGCGCTGCTGGCGGCGAAAACGGCCCACCGGATGACTACAACGAATACGCCAAATTCCTCACAGAACTGCTCACCCGCTACGAAGGAAAAGTTGACGCGATTGAAGTTTGGAACGAGCAGAATCTAGATCGAGAATGGACGACGGCCAATGGCGTGAATCCCGAAGATTATGTGCGCTTTTTAGAAGTGGCTTACAATACAATAAAGGCCCAAGACCCTAACATCATTGTGATCAGTGGCGCCCTATCGCCCACCGGTGGCGGGGACTGGATTAGCTGGATCGATGATTTTCAGTGGCTGGACCGGGCGCTGCCCGCCGGATTGTTGAACTATGCGGACTGTGTAGGCGTGCACCACAATGGGTATAACATTGGCCCCGACGTGGCCTTTGACCAGGCAGGAGCGACGGCCGAAGCGGCAACGGCCGTTTTTCGCGGCCCCTTCGACAACCCCCACCATAGCTGGAGCTTCAAAACCACCCTAGACACCTACGCCGAAAAGGTTCAGGCTTTTGACCCTAGCAAAAAGCTGTGCGTGACAGAATTTGGCTGGGCCAGCAGTGAAGGGTACGACGTGTATCCCACAGGCTTCGAGTTTGCCCAGGACAACACTCTACAAGAGCAGGCCGACTACATTGTGCAGGCTTTCCAACAAATGCACGCTTCTGGTGATGTCTGGTTGACGTTTTTGTTTAACTTTGACTTTGGCAACAAAGGTAGCGGGCCTACCGATGACCCGGTGCCTTACAGCATCATTGATGCCAACGGCATCCCACGCCCAGCTTTTGGCGCTGTAGCCAGCATGGAGAAACTACCCTGACCCGGAATTTTTGGCAATTGGCAATTAGAGATTGGAGGTTGGGAAACGTTTTTATTTTCCAATCTCTAATTGCTGTTTTGCTTATAGCGTTGGTAGGGTGTGGGGCACAAACGAGCACCCCCGCCCCTAGAACGACCTTTACACGCACGCCACTACCTGCCGACGTAATGGGTAGCGCCTCCATCATTCAACAGTTTCCCTCTCCCAGTTACGGCGTGCACACGGCTCTCTGGTGGCGGCCCGACATCGCCCAGCGTGACCTGGACTTGGTGGCCGACATGGGTTTTACCTATGTCAAGCAAAAATTCCCCTGGCGCGACATTGAGGGACAGGTCAAAGGGCAGTATGACTGGTACCGGCCTGACCTCATTGTGAACATGGTGGAAGACCGGGGTCTCAAACTGGTCGTCCGGCTTGACCAACAGCCCTTATGGTCCGTGCGCACGCTACCCGACGAAGAAATTACTCCCAGCCAGCCCCCTGTTAATTACCAGGATTATGGCGATTATTGTGGGGCCATTGCCACCCGCTACAAAGGCCGCATCGCCGCCTACCAGGTGTGGAATGAACCCAACCTTAGCCGCGAGTGGGGCAATCTTGCTCCCAACCCGGCCGAGTACACAGAACTGTTGCGCATCTGTTACCAGGCCATCAAAACGGCCGATCCCAACGCCATCGTCATTTCCGCGGGATTAGCCCCTACCGGCACCCAACCTCCTATGGCCATGCCTGATACTGACTTTCTGCAAGGGATGTACGATGCCGGCGCTGCCGCCTATTTTGACGTATTGGGCCTGCATGCCCCTGGCTTCAAAGCGCCGCCAGAAGTTTCCCCAGAGGTTGTTGCTGATCCGGAAGCGAATTATGGTGGGCAGCGCTTCTTTGCCTTTCGCCACGTGGAAGACATGCGCGCCATCATGGTGGCCAATGGCGACGGGCACAAGCAGGTCGCCATCCTGGAAATGGGCTGGATGCTGCACCAAGACATTCACCAAAGCTACACCTGGCACGGTGTCACCGAGGAAGAACAGGCCGACTACCTGGTGCGCGCTTACCAATACGCCGCCGAGCATTGGCGGCCGTGGATCGGCCTCATGACCACAGTGTACATTGCCGACTATGATTGGCAGCCAGAGCTGCATGAGCAGTGGTGGTGGGCCATTGTGCTGCCCGACGGTACCCGCCGCCAGGCTTATTACGCGCTGCAAGCCCTGGAAAAGTAGGCAAGTTGGCTTGTAACCTGTAACTTGCTACCAGAAACTCTTCAGAGGTAACGTAGATGACCTTTTGGATTTTGGCTATTTCTTATTGGATTCACTTGTTAGCCACGGTGGTCTGGTTGGGCGGGCTGGCGCTGCTGGCTTTGGTGGCCTGGCCAGCTTTGCGCCAGGAAACCTTAGCCGCCAACCAATGGCTGGCGCTGCAGCAACGGTTTTTGCCCTGGGCCAATGGCAGCCTGGTTTTACTGCTCATCACTGGCTTTGTGCAGATGACCAATGACCCCAACTACAACGGGTTTATGGTGATTGACAGCCTGTGGGCCGGAGCTATCCTGGTGAAGCACGTTGCCTTTGGCGGCATGGTGTTGATTGGCGGGTACATGCAAGCGGCGCTTTATCCGGCCATGGAACGGGTAAGCACACTACTGGAAAGTAAACACCATCTGGCCGAAGTGGAACGGGAGGCCTTGCAGCAAAAAGAGATTCGGCTGCTGCGGCTGAATCTGGCCTGTGCAGCGGTAGTGCTGCTGTTTACGGCCGTAGCCACGGCCGTTTGAGACGTTGCACTGCGGCGTTTCTATGGCTATAATTTGTCTTTCCTAGCCCTGGTGGCGGAATTGGCATACGCGGCAGGTTGAGGGCCTGTGCCCTTTGGGCGTGGA
>CAZDEO010000040.1:0-46912 GCA_964504445.1 uncultured Anaerolinea sp.
TCCGCGCCGTCTCGCCCCACACACGGCCGTTGCATAACAAACGGCCGTACCCACCAGGGCGAGACAGGCGGGAAACCAGTTGGTGCCGAATGGCGAAGATGATTACCCGCCTGTCGCGCCCCTACGCCGTGTACCAATTGGGCACATCCACCCCCGTCACCACCTCCCCCACACGCACGGGCAAGGCAAATTTCACCCTGCCCCCCTTACGCTTCTTGTCCACCCCCACCGCCTGCACAACGGCCGTTCCATCCAGCCCCCGCGGAATCTCCGTCGGCAAGCCCAACCCAGCCAGCACCCCAGCAATAGCATCAGCCAAACCCGCCTGCGCCAACCCCATGCGCTCCGCCAGCCCCGCCTCGGCCACCATGCCAATAGCCACCGCCTCCCCATGCCGCAGCCGAAAGCCAGAAACCAGCTCCACCGCGTGGCCGATAGTGTGCCCCAAATTTAGCGCCGCCCGCCGCCCACCTTCATAAGGGTCTTGCTGGATGATGGCGATTTTGACCGCCATCGCCCGCCGCACCAATTGCGCCCAATCTTCGCCCACGGCCGTTTCCCCCCGCGCACACAACTCAAACAACGCCGGGTCACCAATCACCCCATGCTTCACCACCTCCCCCAGCCCACTACGCAACTCCGCCGGGGGCAGCGTCGCCAGCACATCCGGGTCCGCCAGCACCAGCCGCGGCGCATAAAAAGCACCCACCAGATTCTTGCCCTGGGGTAAATCCACCCCCGTCTTGCCCCCCACGCTGGCATCCACCATCGCCAGCAAAGAGGTAGGCACACCTACCCAGGGCACGCCGCGCAAAAAAGTGGCGGCGGCAAATCCGGCCAAATCCCCCACCACACCGCCGCCCAGGGCCACCACCGTGCTGCTGCGCTCCAGCCCCGCCGCCAGAAAAGCGTCCCAAAAGCCGCCAACGGTCTCCATGGTTTTATGGGCTTCGCCGGGGGGCATTACCACCGGATGCACGGCATACCCGGCAGCTTGCAGGCTGGCAACGGCCGTTTCCCCCCGCGCACACAACTCAAACAACGCCGGGTCACCAATCACCCCATGCTTCACCACCTCCCCCAGCCCACTACGCAACTCCGCCGGGGGCAGCGTCGCCAGCACATCCGGGTCCGCCAGCACCAGCCGCGGCGCATAAAAAGCACCCACCAGATTCTTGCCCTGGGGTAAATCCACCCCCGTCTTGCCCCCCACGCTGGCATCCACCATCGCCAGCAAAGAGGTAGGCACACCTACCCAGGGCACGCCGCGCAAAAAAGTGGCGGCGGCAAATCCGGCCAAATCCCCCACCACACCGCCGCCCAGGGCCACCACCGTGCTGCTGCGCTCCAGCCCCGCCGCCAGAAAAGCGTCCCAAAAGCCGCCAACGGTCTCCATGGTTTTATGGGCTTCGCCGGGGGGCATTACCACCGGATGCACGGCATACCCGGCAGCTTGCAGGCTGGCAACGGCCGTTTCCCCCCAAAAGCCAAACACATGCTCATCACTCACCAGGGCGATGGGGCCAGCCAGCCCCCGCGCCCGCAGCAGTTCGCCCAGATGGAGCAAGCCGCCGGGCTGCACCAACACATCATACCCCGCGTCCATGCCGCGCACATGGAAGCGCCCCAGGGCAACCTGCGCTGCCCAGGCGATGGCTGACGCCTCCCCCGCCGCGTCTAGCTGGTGGGCAAAGCTGGCGTAATGGGCGGCGCGCTGGGCCAGCAGGTGGGGCAGCCGTTCTTGCAGATTGGATGCCAGCAACGGCCGTTCCGCCTCCGCCGCATCCAATCTTGCCAGCAGCAGTTCCAGCGGCGCGTGCAAGCATAAAACCGGCCCCGCGGCCTCTACCCGCGCCCGCAGCGCCTCATCCAGCAGCGCGCCGCCCCCCAAAGCCACCACGCCCTCTTTTTGGGTGAGGAGGTGAGTGACAACGGCCGTTTCCCGCTGCCGAAACCCCGCTTCCCCTTCTTGGGCAAAAATAGCCGGAATAGCCTGCCCAGCCTCCCGCTCAATCTCATCATCTGCATCCCAAAAGGGGATGTCTAGCGCTGCGGCGAGCGCTCTGCCTATTGTGCTTTTGCCCGCGCCCGGCGGGCCGTAGAGAAATATCATGGTGAATAATGAATAATGAATTGTGAATTGTGAACAACCTACCACTTACGGATTACCGGTTACCGATTACGGCCACCACACCTGCTCTGCACCATCCAAAGGCAAATCGGATAAGCGGGCCTGGCGCAGGGCGGCAAAGCGGGGCTGCATTTCCGCCAGGGAGTCGCCGCCCAGCTTTTCCAGCAGGGCGTCGGCCAGCACAAAAGCCACCATCGCCTCCACAATGACCACACCGCGTGGGGTTGGGCAAAAGTCGGAGCGTTCATATTCGGTGGGCACTTCTTCGCCACTTGCCAGGTTGACGGTGCGCTGTGGGATAAGGGTGGTAGCAATCGGCTTCATCGCCGCCCGCACCACCAGCGGTTGCCCGGTGGTAATGCCCCCTTCCAGGCCGCCGGCGCGGTTGGTGGGCCGGGTCAGGTGGTCGCCGTCCAGCTCGATGGCGTCGTGCACGGCCGTTCCCGGCAACCTTGTATTGGCAAAACCATCGCCAATTTCCACGCCTTTCATCGCCTGAATGCTCAGCACCGCCGCCCCCAGCCGCGCCTCCAGCCGCCGGTCCCACTGCACGTGGGAACCCAGGCCAGGGGGCAACCCCAGGGCCACCACCTCAATGACGCCGCCCAGGGTATCCCGCGCCAGCATAATTTGGCGAATGCGGTCGCGCATCGGCTGCACGGCCGTCGGGTCAGGGCAGCTCACGTCATTCTCCAGGGCATTGGCAAAGCGCTGGCGCAGGGGAATGGCATCTACATCAGCCTGCACATCCCCCAAAGAGCGCACGTAGCCCCCAATTTCTATGCCAAATTGGGCCAGCAAATGGCGGCACACCGCGCCTACGGCCACGCGCACGGCCGTTTCCCGCGCCGAAGCCCGCTCCAGGCCAGGGCGTAAATCATTGTAGCCATACTTCACCGCCGCCCCCAGGTCCACATGGCCGGGGCGGGGCGTGGTAAACGGAGCAATGGCCCTCCTCTGCCACCGCTCATGGTTCAAATTGGCGACCTGCATGGCAATGGGCGAACCAATCGTTTCCCCAGCCATAACACCGCTCAAAATTTGCGCCTCGTCCTTCTCCAGCTTCATGCGCGGCCCCGCCCCATACCCCTGTTGGCGGCGGGCCAAATCGCGGTTTATCACATCCACCGGCAGCGGCAGCCCGGCCGGCAAGCCATCCAAAATAACAGTCAACACCGGCCCATGACTCTCCCCGGCGGTTAAAAATCGTAAAGGCATCGTTCCTCCGGTGTAGAGATTGTCAATTGACAATTGACGATTGACGATTGGCGATTGGCGAAATCTCAAATCCCAAATCCCTAATCTCTGATCTCTAACGACCCAAAATCTACTTCCACACCCGTCCAGCGGGTGAAGGCCAGGGCAGCCTGCTCGATGAGCATACCCAGGCCGGTGGTGGCGGGCAGCCCGGCAGCGCGGGCAGCACGCACAAGTTTAGTCTCGCGGGGATTGTACACCAAATCGTAAACGGCCGTTTCCGGCAAAGCCAACGCCTGCGGCCAGGGCGACGCATCTATAGCGGGGGCCATGCCTACCGGCGTGGTGTTAACCAGCAAACCCGGCGCCAGGCCCCGCAGCCCATCCACGGTGAGCGGAACGGCCGTGAGGGAACCCGCCACATGCACCGCCAACGACGCCGCCAAATCCTCTGCCTGGGCTAGCCGCCGCGCCGCCACCGTCACTGCCCAACCTTCGTTGGCCAACGCAAAGGCCACTGCCCGCGCCGACCCGCCTGCCCCAAGAATGAGAGCCGACGGCCGTCGTCCAAAACCATCCCCCATAAACCGCCGCACATCCCGTAAAAACCCCGGCGCGTCGGTATTGTCGCCCAACAAAAAGAGTGGAAATTGGGGAATAGAAATTGACAATTGGCTATTGACCATTGACCATTGACCATTAAAAACCGCATTCACCGCCCCCACCGCTTTTGCCACCGGCGTCAGCCCATCCAACAACGGCATCACCGCCTGCTTGTGGGGAATGGTCACATTCAGGCCGTGCAATTCCCCTGCCCGCAGCCGCGCCAGCAGCGCCGCCAGCCCCGCCGCGTCGCCCGGCGGCACGGGGTAGAGGGCATACGCCCCGGCAAGCCCGGCCTTTGCCAGCGCCGCATTGTGCAGCTTTGGCGAAAGACTGTGCCCCAGGGGGTAGCCGGTTAAGCCTAGTCGGTAATTGGTCATTGTCTCTTGAGATTAGATTTGACAAATCTTCAAGATTTGTCAAATCTTGCCAACGCTTGCCCCCATGGCAGCCAGCTTGGCGGCAAAATCGGGGAAGGATTCGTGGATGATTTGCGCATTTTGCACGGTGACGCCGTTGGTGGCGCGCAGCCCGGCGACGGCCAGGGACATGGCCAGCCGGTGGTCGCCGTGGGGGTCAATGACGCCGCCATGCAGTTGCGTACGGCCGTTAACCACGAAGCCGTCCGCCAATTCCTGCACATCCGCGCCCACCGCCTGCAACTGCTGGCACAGCGCCGTAATGCGGTCCGACTCCTTGTGGCGCAGTTCCGTCGCCTCGCGCACCACCGTCTGCCCTTGGGCCAGGGCCGCCGCTACCGCAAAAATCGGAAACTCATCAATCATACGCACGACCCCATCGCCGCCTATCTCTACGCCATGCAGTTCCCCGGCGCGAATAGTCAGATCGCCCACCGGCTCGCCGCCTACTTCCCGCGCATTGCCAATGGCGATGTCTGCACCCATGGCGCGCAGGGCATCTAGCAGGCCGGTGCGCGTAGGGTTCAGCTCGACGCCGGTTAGCGTCACCTGGCTGCCCGGCACAATCAACGCCGCTACAAGTAAGAAGGCCGCCGCCGAAACGTCGCCGGGAACGGTCATGCGCAGCGGCTGCAATTCAGCCTCAGGGGGATGCAGGGTCACACTCCGCTCTCCGCCGGCCGCCGCCCATGTTTCTACCTGTACGCCCATGGCCTGCAACATGCGCTCGGTGTGGTCGCGGGAGGGGCCAGGTTCGATGAGGGTTACGGGGCCGTTGGCGGCCAGCCCGGCCAGCAGCAGGCAAGATTTGACCTGGGCGCTGGCAATGGGCAGGGTGTGGGCCACGGCCGTTAGCGGATAATCCGACTTACCCAAAATGAGCGGGGCGCAGCCGTTGGTGGCGGTCACGTTAACGCCCATCTGCTGCAAAGGGTGCACAATGCGCCCCATAGGGCGGCGGCGCAGCCCGGCGCTGCCATCTAGCACCGCTTCCACGCCCGCAGCCGCCAATGCCCCCGCCAGCAGGCGCATGGTGGTGGCCGAATTGCCGCAGTTGATAGGCTCTGCCGGGACGCGCCAGCCGTGCCGCCCACGCCCTTGCACGGTGAGGGTTGTGCCGTCCAGCATCCAGGGCACGCCAACGGCCGTAAGCGCGTCTAGCATGGCCCGGGTAACGCCTGAAACCAGCAGGTTTTCCACGCGGCTTTCGCCTTCGGCCAGCGCGGCAAACAAAATGGCGCGGTGGGAAATGGACTTATCGCCGGGCAGCACGGCCATACCGCGCAAAGCCGGAGAAGGAAAAGTGTGCAGGGTGAAGGAAGAATTATTCATTGTTCATTTTTCTTTGTTTACGCCAAATGGCGGCGGCGCACGGCCCCCTGGCGCAGCTTTTTATGCATAGCCTGCTCATTCACGGCCGTCAGATCCGCTTCCAGGGCGTCTAGCCGCGCGCGGAATTGGGCCAAAGCCGCCAACACCAGCTCGCGATTGGTAAATAAAACGTCCAGCATCATTTGAGGAGATGAGGCAGCAACCCGCGTGGTGCTGCGGAAGCCGGGGCCAACCAGGGGCGACACCTGCACAGGTGTGGCCGCAGCTAGGGCGTTGGCAATGAGGTAGGGAGCGTGGCTGGTCGCAGCTACCCAGCGGTCGTGGGTTTCGGGATCTAGCCAGAGGGGTTGGGCGGCAACGGCCGTAGCCAACTGCACCCCCATCTGCCGGGCACGTATAGAAGTGCGGGGCAGCGGCGTAAAAGCAAAGGGAGCGCCCTGGTACAGCAGCGGGTCGGCATTTGCCAGCGTGCCCACTTCCTTGCCGCACATGGGGTGCCCGCCAATGGGGTCATACTGCGCCGGTAAGGCAGCCATCATTTCTGTAATGGCCTGCTTGGTAGAACCCAAGTCTACGACAAGGGCGGGGGTGGGGTGCCATTGAGGCAATGTTTGCAGCAAGGTAAGGATGGCGCGCACCGGCGCAGCCAAAATGAGCAGGTCGGCAGAGGGCAGGTCGGCGGGGTGGGGGGCGATGGCGTCTACAATGCCCCGCGCTTGGGCCAATTCCAGGGTGGCGGGGTCGGGGTCGGCGCCATAGAGGGCGGCGCAATGGCCGCGCAGGGCCAGGGCCAGGGAGCCGCCCATCAGCCCCAGGCCCACAATGGTGACGTGGGCGTCTGCCAGGGCAAAGTTGGCGGTGGTCATGGGGTGGAAACGGCCGTGTTTACCACAGGAGCAGGAGCTAGCTCGCGTCCCACAGCCTCGGCAATTCTCCGCACCTGGCGCACCATCTCCGCGAAGCGCTCTGGCTTCAGCGATTGACCGCCATCGGAAGCGGCCTGCTCTGGGTGGGGGTGGACTTCTACAATGAGGCCATCGGCGCCAGCGGCAATACCGGCGCGGGCGATGGCGGTGACATAAGCCCAATTGCCGGTGCTATGGCTGGGGTCCAAAATAACGGGCAGGTGGGTTTGCGCTTTTAGCACCGGAATGGCGTTGATGTCCGTGGTGTTGCGCGTGGCCGTTTCGTAGGTGCGAATGCCACGCTCGCAAAGCATAACCCGCCGGTTGCCGTGGGACAAAATATACTCGGCGGACATGAGCAGCTCCTCAATGGTGGCGGACATACCGCGCTTGAGCAGCACGGGAAACTGGCTTTCACCTACCTCGTGGAGCAGGGTGTAGTTTTGCATGTTGCGTGCCCCTATTTGCAGCACGTCGGCGTACTCCATGACCATGGGGAGCTTGCTAACGGACATAATTTCAGTGACGACGGCTAGCCCTGTTTGCTCCCGCGCTTCGGCCAGGTAGCGTAACCCTTCTTCTCCTAAACCCTGGAAAGAATAGGGGGAGGTGCGGGGTTTGAAGGCGCCGCCGCGCAGGGCGTGACCGCCGGCTTCGTGCACGGCGTGGGCGGTCTCTAAGAGCTGGCTGCGGCTTTCTACGGAACAAGGTCCGGCAATGATGACAATCTGCCTTCCCCCTACCGTCTGGCTACCAAATTCGACTTTGGTGTCTTCGGGGATAAATTCGCGGGAGGAGATTTTGTACGGCCGGGTAATGCGCATGATTTGCTCAATGCCGGGCAGGTGCAGGTAGTTTTCGGGCTGGATTTTGCGGCTATCACCCACTACGCCAATGACGGTGCGCTCAGCCCCCCGCGAGAGGTGGACTTGCAGCCCGCTGGCTTCCACTTTGGTTACCACGTTACTAATTTGTTCCTGGGTTGCTTCTGCATGCATGACGATCATCATAACGGTTTATTCCTCCGAAAAGAGATAGGGATTGGGACATGGTTAATATGGCTATACAGAATCATGGGCGAGGCTGCTAACATAGGGGCTTAAGGAAATGTGGCGCTTTGAAAGAAGGGGAATCAGGGCAGCCCGCTGGGATTCAGGTCGGGGCGTAGGGTAGCGGCTTTGCCGAGGTAAACGTGGTTGATCTCGGCCTGGCTTAGCGGGCTGTTCCAGTGGATGAGGACGCGCAAGCAGCGGGGCAGGCCGCCGGGTACGGGAATTTCTTGGGCGCAGAGGAGGGGAACGGCCGTCCAGCCTAAATTTCGGGCCGCCACAGCGGGGTAAATGGCGTCCAGGTCGGGGGTGAGGGTGAAAAAAACGCTGGCAATCTGGTGGGATTGCAGGGCCGGGTTGGCATTTTGAATGGCTTGCAGCAGGTGGGTAGCCGCTTCTAGGATGGCGTCTTTGTTATTGGCAGCAACGTCTATAGCGCCGCGTATGCCGTGTACGGCCGTGTTCTTCATGCTTACTTCCTCCATTTAACAAAAAACGCGAGGCTGCTGGCCTCGCGTTTTGTCTTTTTAGCAGGATGCTTTCCTCAGACAACACCAGCAGAATCCAGTTTGTGGATTTCATAAAAATAATAAGCGCCGCTGAAGGAAAAAAAGTGGGGCATGTTCAATCCTATTGTGGAAAGCTGGCAAAGTCTAGCGCAGCGGTTACGATGTGTCAAGGGTTGTGCCAGATGCCAGATAATCGGTGTAGCCACCCAAAAATTCGGTTAACTGCCCGGCCCGCAGTTCCACAATGCGATCGACCACTTTGTCCAGAAAATAGCGATCATGGGAAATGACCAACAGCGTGCCCTCAAATTCGTCCAGGGTCTCTTCCAACACCTCAATAGAAGTGATGTCTAAGTTGTTGGTAGGCTCGTCTAGCAGGAGCAAGTTTGGCCGCTCCAGCACCAGTTTGGCTAACTGCAAACGGCTGCGCTCGCCACCGCTGAGCTTGCTGATGGGCTGCTGCATCTGGTCGTAGGTGAAGAGAAAGCGGTGCAGGAAAGCAACGGCCGTTTCCCGCGTCACTGGGGCAGTCTGACGCATGGCGGTAATCAAATCTTGCGTATAATCTAACGTTTCATGTTCCTGGGCATAATAGCCAATCTTGCTGCTGGGGCCAATTTTCACTTCACCCGCGGTTACCTGCTCTGGGTGCAGCAGTTGGCGCAGCAGCATGGACTTGCCTGCGCCGTTGGGGCCAACCAGCCCCACCCGCTCGCCGTGCCAAAGGGTGAGATTGAGGCCTTTGTAAAGGTAACGGCCGTTGTCGAAGCGCTTAACCATATTCACCAGCTCAATGGCCTTTTTGCTGCCCCGCCACCCCTGCAAATCCAGGGTCATGCGCTTTGTTTCGGCCACCTTTTCTACCTTGTCCATTTTGTCTAGCATCTTCTGGCGGCTGCGCGCCTGGCGAATGTGGCGCTCGTTAACCACCAGCGACGCCCATAGCTCAAAACGCTTGATAGCCGCCTCGATGCGGGCAATCTCCTTTTGTTGGGCGGCGTAAAGCTGCTGCTGCCGCAAGCGGCGCAGTTCCCGCTGGCTGACGTAGGCGGTATAGTTACCAGGGTAAAGGGTAAGACGGCCGTTCTCCAGTTCGGCAATGTGGGTGACCACCTCATCGAGCAGGTAACGGTCGTGGGAAATGATAACCACACACCCTTCATATTGGTGAATCAACCGCTCTAGATGGCGCTTGGCGGGGATGTCCAGGTGGTTATCTGGTTCATCCAGCAGCAGTAGTTTGGGCTGCTGCACCAGCAGTTTGGCCAACATCACCAGCTTTTTCTGCCCGCCGCTCAATACCGCGGTAGGGGTTTCCCAATGGGCCGCTTCTAAACCCAAACGGGACAGAGCTTCTTTCACCTGGCTTTGGTATCTGGGGCCACCGAGCTGATCGTATTGCAGGAGCAACCGTTCGTGCCGGGCCATTACCTTTTCTAGCCGGTCAGGGTTGCCGTATACATCGGGGTCGCCCATTTGCGCCTCCAGGCGAGCCATGTCAGCTTCCAATACAGCTAATTGAGGAACGGCCGTTAACGCCTCTTGCAAAACCGTGCGACCTGGGGGCAGTTCCGGCTCCTGGGCCAGCCGCCCCCAGGTTAATCCCGATTGGCGAAACATGTTGCCTTCATCGGCCCTCAAATCTTGGGCAATGAGCTTCAGCAACGTGGATTTACCTGCCCCATTGGGACCAACCAGTCCTACCCGCTGCCGATCTTGAATTTCCCAACTTAGCGCATTGAAAATGGGGCGACCGCTAAGACTGACGCCCACTTTGTCCAGATTGATCAATATTTCAGCCATGGTTTCACTCCGGGCCATGGCACAATCCACCCGGCGGGCTGAAGAACAAAAAAGCCGGGGCATTGCGCCTCGGCTTTCATTTTTTACAGGGTTGAAGTTTACATAAAAAACAAGCGGAAGGCGCGTTTAATCACCTTCTGCCGCAATTGACCCCCGCCGGTGCAGGCGGAACGGCCGTTTTGATGTAATCCTTCCACGCTTCATGGGTCAAAGGATACCCCAACCTATTCGCCCAGGCAATATTTTATTCGACGAGGCCGCTATTTCGTCTATACTTCATGCTATGCAACGCCTATCGGTTATTAGTCTCTTTTTCCCCTTGCTATTTTTGCTAGCCGCCTGCGATTTGCAACAAAGCAGCCCCACGGCAGATGCCAGCACCCCGGCACCCCCTACCGCAACACCTGACGCAACGGCTGCCGCCCAAAGTACGCCAGATTTCACAGTGCCCATTACCGGCACCAACTCACCGCGCACCCTTATTATTTGGCTGCCACCAGAAATTGCGGCGCGCACGGCCGTTGGCGCCGACACTTTTTTAGACCAGGTGTCCGAAATAACGGCTGACCTACCCGACGTAGAGGTACGCATTGAGCAAAAAGCCATAAGCGGTCAGGGAGGCATGCTCAGCTATTTGCGCACCGGGCGAAATGTGGCGCCAGCCATTTTGCCAGACCTCATTGTTTTGCCCACCGATCAACTGGTGTCAGCCTTCAATGATGGCCTCATCCACCCTCTTGATGGGCTGCTAGACCAGGCCGATTTAGATGAACTGTATCCGGCGGCCCAGGCCATGGCCCAACCTGACACACAAATCATCGGCTACCCTTTTGCGGTAATCAATCTCAGTCATTTAGCGTACACACCCGGCGCCCTGGGTGAAGGTCCTATTCTCAACTGGGAAGATTTGTTGTCTCTGGAAGGTCAAAGACTCCTCATCGCCGGCGCTGGTCGGGCAGGAGCAATCCTGGCGCTACAAATCTACCTGGATGCCGGCGGCACCCTGACAAACGAAGCGGGACAACCCGCCTTGCAAATAGAACCTCTCACCCAAGCCTTGGAATTATTTGCTCAAGGGCGCGCTTCCGGGTTAATTGTGAACCAAAGCAGCAGCAGCGTGAGCGTTGCAGATGCGTGGCAGCTTTTTACGGGGGGCGCGGCCACTATCGTGCAAACAACCGCCGATCAGATCTTATTGATGCCGCCTTCCGGGCCAGGAGCAGGTTATGCACCCTTGCCCGGAATTAATGGCTTTCTTCCCCCGTTAGTAACCGGTTGGGCTTGGGCACTCTCCACATCTGATGCCCGGCAGCAAGAGCTGGCCATGGACGTGATGCTGGCCTTGATGGATGACAATCTGTTAGCTGAATGGAGCTTCCAAAATAGCATTTTACCGGCGCGCCCGGCGGCTTTTGCATTGTGGCCCCAGGAAGATGCCTACGTAACCTTCCTCAATCGCGAACTTGCCGTGTCACGGCCGTTTCCCAGCGCCGCTAACAACACAATCATGGGCGTCCTGGGCAATGCGTTGGTGGATGTGCTCAGCCAGACCCAAACCCCCCAGCTTGCCGCAGAAGAGGCCGCGGCAACGCTGCAACCCTGATTCCCATGATGACACTACATTTCGCAGAGTATCAAAATCATGTCACCCAAATGATAGCCGCCGCTTTGGCAGAAGCTGATCCGGGCCAGGCTGTGCAGCGCCACTTACGGCTCAACGGCCAATCTCTGGCCATTGGTCGGGAGACCATCATTCATACCCATGTCCCCGCAGACGGCCGTATCTTTCTAGTCAGCGTCGGTAAAGCAGCCGTACCCATGGCCCAGGCCGCGGCCCGCAGCCTGGGCAACCAACTTGCCGCTGGGGTGATTGTGGCCAAGGAAGGGGACAGGGATTGGCAAGCAGAGGTGAGCGGCTCCCTTTTCGCGGCGCGCCCCCATGATTTTCAGCTTTTTGCGGCTGGGCATCCTGTTCCCAATGCAATCAGTGTGCAGGCAGCAGAGGCCGTGTCCCAACTGCTGGCGCAAACTACCGCCCACGATTTGGTCCTCTGTCTCATCTCCGGCGGCGCTTCAGCCCTCCTCAGTCAACCCCGCATTTCCCTGGCCGACTGGCAGCAGCTTACCAATGCCCTGTTGGCCAGCGGCTGCACCATCAACGAACTGAACATGGTGCGGCAGCAGCTTGACCCGGTAAAGGGGGGTGGGTTGGCGCGATGGGCCGCCCCCGCTACCTGCATCGGTCTCATTCTCAGCGATGTCGTGGGTAACCCTCTCGATGTGATTGGCAGCGGGCCAACGGTACGCAACAGCAGTTCGCTAGCAGAGGCGGTGAAGGTATTGGCCCGTTATCAGATCAGCAATCGGTTGGAAACGGCCGTATGGCAGCGGCTCATCCAGGCTCTCCACCAGCTCAAAGACCAGCCAGCCCCCTCAGAAACCCGCGCACAAAATTTGATCATCGGTGACGTGCGCCAGGCGGCCCAGGCAGCCATGATCAAAGCGGCCCAATTGGGTTTCACCCCGCACCTGATTACCGCTCAGCTTGAAGGCGAGGCGCGAGAAGTGGGCAAAGTGGCCGCCGCCATTGCCAAGGATACGCTGCCCGGTCACTGCTACCTGTTGGGCGGCGAAACCACGGTAACACTGCGCGGTCAAGGAAACGGGGGACGCAACCAAGAGACGGCGTTGGCCGCCGCTATTGCCTTGCAAGGGGTAAACCGCCGAGTGATAGCCAGCTTTGCCACCGATGGCGAGGACGGTCCGACGCCGGCAGCGGGTGCTATGGTAACGGGTGAAACGGTGCAGAACGGCCGTGCTTTCCGCCTGGAAGCCTCCGCTTACCTGGCCCGCAATGACAGCTACACCTACTTTCACCAGCTTGATACACAGGCCCAGGCTGCCGACTCCAACGCATCCCCCCATTTGCTGCAAACCGGCCCCACCGGCACCAACGTCAATGACCTGATTATGATTCTTAGCTACCCAAACGGGTAGCCTTCGTCTTTACTTGCTGCCAGCCGAGGGGTAAGACGGACGTTTCTTTTGCCGCAGCCCCTCCACCCCCGCCATCATATCTTCCCCAAAAAAGCCCAACATTTCCAGCGCCAGCGAATGGTCAAAAATAGGCCCTGCTTGCAGCAACCATTGATTGAGCGCCCGTTTGGTAAAACGAACTGCGTGGCGTGGTCCCGTGGCCAGATCATAAGCCACCGCCTGGGCTTTAGCTAGCACCTCGTCGTCCGGCACGCACAAGCTCACCAGGCCCATGCGCTCCGCCTCTTTGCCGCTGACAAAATCACTGGTCATCAGGTAATACTTAGCCTTGGCCATGCCTACCAGCAAAGGCCAAATAATGGCCGCATGATCGCCGGCAGCCACCCCCATGCGCACGTGCCCATCCGCCAGCCGCGCACTTTCCGCGGCAATGCTCACGTCGGCCAATAGCGCCACCACCAGCCCAGCCCCCACCGCTGCGCCGTTGATGGCCGATACAATGGGCTTGCGACAGTGCAGCATGTTGTACACCAAGTCCCGCGCCTCATCCAAAATGCGCAGCACCTCATCGTAGTTGCGGTAGGCATCTTCCACCATCTGCAAGTCGCCCCCGGCCGAAAAGGCGCGTCCTGCGCCGGTGACCACCGCCACATACACATCTGGGTCACGGTCAATGGTCTGCCATACCTCCACCAGCTCCGTGTGCAGGCGCGTATTGGCCGCATTTAAGACTTCAGGCCGATTTAGCGTCATCCATAAGATGTGCGGGTTGCGCTTTTCAAAGAGTATGTGCTGAAATTCGTGGTATTCCATGAAATAGTATGCAGTTGCCAGGTACCAGTTAGCAATAACCAGTAATCAGCTGTGAGTGGGTGCTGTGCCCGGCAGCATCAAAAAATGCTATCTCTATCTCTATTCTCTACTCTTTCAGGTACTTATCAAACCAGCGCAGCATGTGGTTGAGGCGGACAATGCGCCGGTCGGTGCGCCCCACACGGCTGAGGCCATGGGGTTCGTCAGGGAACAACACCAGTTCGGTGTCTACCCCCAGCGTCTTGAGGGCAACGTAGATTTGCTCACCCTGCTCCTGGGCTACGCGCAGATCCATCTGGCTGTGAATGACCAGGGTAGGCGTATCGCAGTCGCCAATGTACTTCAGCGGGGAACCATTCCAGTAGGCGTCCAGGTTGTCAAAGGGAGGCTGATCGTCACCGAAGGCTTGCTGGAAGGACCAGTTGAAGTCGCTGCTGCCCCACATGCTGATGAGGTTGCTAAGGCTGCGCTGGGTTACGGCGGCGGCAAAGAGGTCGCTGCGACCAATGATGAGGTTGGTCATGTAACCGCCGTAGCTGCCGCCGGTAACGCCCATGCGTTCCGGATCAATGTAGGGCTGCTGCTTCATGTACTCAGCCCAATCAATGATGTCGTCGTAGTCAACGGTGCCCCAGGCGTGCCAGATGGCTTTGCAGTGGGCGTTGCCGTAGCCTTGCCCGCCACGGGGGTTGCTGAAGTAGACCACGTAACCGTGGGCGGCCAGGAAGTAGAATTCGTGCATGAAGGCACGGCCGTACTGCACTTGCGGGCCACCATGAATCTGCAAAATCGACGGATACTGCTGGGTTGGGTCAAAACCGGGCGGGAAGAGAATCCAGCCATGCAAGGTGTATCCATCCCGTGCCTCAAACCACAGTTCGTCCATTTCGCCCAAATCCAGGCGGCGCAGCCAGCTTTCATTAAGCCTGGTTAGCTTCTTGCTGGTCTCTTTGGCCATATCGCGCAAATAGAGCTGACCGGGTAGCTCTATGGTATTCAATGTGTAGGCCATCCATTGCCCAGATTCATCGAAGGTGAAGTTTTCCACGGTTCCGGGAGCTTCTAGCACGCGTTGCACTGCGCCAGTGGGCAGGTCCACAGCCATTAACGCCGTGTCGCCGTGGTGGCTGGTTTGGAAATAAATGGTTTTTCCTTCAGCAGACCAGGTGGGCGGCATGAAAGCGCCGGTGCCGGTATCGCCGCTGGTGACGTGCGCCACGTGCAGGTCACACTCTGCGGTTAAATTTTGCGGCGGGCTGCTGCCATCGGTGGGAACCAGCCAGAGGCTGTTGTTTTTCCACCATAACCCTTTGCCCTCTGTACCCACGTAGGCAATCCAACGGCCGTCGGGGGAAAAGCCAGGGCTGTTTTTGGTCCCTTCCGGGGTAGGAATGCGGCGCATTTCGCCGCCGGTGGCGGGCATGACGTACAGATCGTCAGCGTCTGGGTCCAAGTCTGGGTCTGCGGTACGGTTGGAGATAAACGCGACCCATTGGCTGTCAGGTGACCAGGCCAGGCCATTTTCACTGTAACGGCCGTCTGGGGTAATCTGGGTTCCTTTACCACTGGCCGCATCAATGGTCCAGAGATGCCAGTTTTCGTCATCAGGCAGATAACCCGCGCCGTCCAGCTTGAAGAAGGTTCGGTGGGCGTAATGGCGGGCGACAATGCCCAGCTGTTTCTTTTGCTCATCCTCCTCGCGAGCCAGACTTTCCTTATCTTTCTTGCGGAAGGTGCAAAGTAGCTTTTTACCATCCGGAGACCAGCGCATGCCGCCAAAAGAGCCTTTGAGGTTGGTTAACGGCCGTGCTTCGCCACCGTCTACGGGAATCAGGTAAATTTGGGGCTGTTTTTCGTCCTGGCGATTGGAGAAGAAAGCAATCTGGCTACCGTCGGGGGACCAGCGCAAGCTGCCATCCACGTGGTCGCCATAGGTAAATTGGCGCGGCTTGGCGCCGTTAGTGGGATGAAGCCAGAGATTGCTAAACTTTTTTTCGGTTTTGCGGTCTACGCGGCGGATGCTGGTTATGATGTAACGGCCGTTGGGGGACATTTGCGCATCGGTCAGATGCTCCATGCGGTATAGATCTTCGGCCGTCATCACAGGTTTTTTCTGGGCGGGCATAGGGTTGCTCCTGCTGCAATAGTAATTGGATAGAAATGCATCTAAGCGCGGCAATAATAGCCCGGCCTGAAATAGCGGTCAAAAAATAACGGGCTGGCGCGCCCCGAGAAAGTCGTTCTGCCTATTCCGTTTTATTTTTGAATGCCTGCCAGGCGGCTATCATTTCGCGGTGGGCCGGGATTTCATGCAAAAACATTTGCCGCTGGCGATCATCAGGTAAAAAGGCTGCCAGCTTTTGCAGCAAATCATACCCCTCAACCAGCAAACCGTTGGCACGGCCGTCGCCCAAAGCGTGCAAACTACGAAAGCCCGTCAGAAAAACCCGCACCTGTTCATGAATGCCTGAAAGTTCAGGGTCTTTCTGCGTGGCCTGCCAAATGGCTTCCCCAAATTGGGCCACGGCCTCCCTGTCCCCACGCCCCAGCGCAATGCGCGCCAGGCCGGCGTAGGATTCTAGCACCATTTTTTCCTGGCCTGTCTCGCGGCGAATGGTAATGGCCTGCTGGTAATGACCTTCGGCGTCATCATATAAGGCCAGGCTGGTTAGGGCGTGGGCCAACCAGTTGTGGGCCGAAGCTTCAAAATGAGGCGCCTTCAGGTCTGCTAACATGGAGGTGGCGCGACGGCCGTAAGTGACGGCCGTTTCCTGGTCACCCATCTGGTGAAAAAGGAGCGTCAGGTTGACCAGGACTGCGCTTTCCAGGGTCCGCTCCCGCAACTGCTGGCTCATGGGCAAGGCCCGCTCCAAAAACAACCTGGCTTGAGAATAATCGCCCACATCTCGCAAAGCAACCCCCATATTCAAAAAAGAGATACCCATTCCCTGCTGATAACCCTGACTTTCCCAAATGGAAATTGCCTGCTGGTACAGCGAAATTGCTTGGCTGTAACGGCCGCTCATGTAGTGTAAATTGCCAAAATTAGTCAACACTGAAGGCAAGCGAAGGCGGTTTCCCATCTGACGATAGATGGTTAGCGCCTGCTCATAGCAAACCTGGCTTTCTGAATGCTGCCCTAAATATTGAGCAATAATGCCAGCCTCGTTCAAGGCATTCGCCAGGCCTTCCCGGTCATCCAACGCCTTGTAACGGCGCCAGGCCTCGCCAATGAGTTTTTGGGCTTCCGCATATTTCCCTTGCCGCCAAAAAGCACGCCCCCAATGCACATATCCCTCCGCAACCGTACTTGGGCTGGTGGAAAGTTTGACGCAGTTTTCCGCCGCCTCTGCCGCCAACGGGTAGTTGCTGATGAAGTTAGCATAACGGGCCTGGCGACTGTATACCACGGCCGTTTTTTCCGCATCTGCGGCAAAGGGCAGCAACGCAAACAACGCATTGAGATCCGCTTCCTGGGCATCCCGTTTGCCCTGAATGTTGTGAACATTCTCCAGATGCAAGAGTAAATCGTACCGGGTTGCAACGTCTTCAGCGGGCGTTAGCTCCAACGCACGAGAGAGATGGTGCTCTGCATCCGCATTGGCAAATTTTTCCGCCGCCTGAATGCCGGCCAAACGCGCATAAAAGCCTTCCTGATCCCACATTTTGGCCTGCCCATAATGGTAAACCAGCTCTGCATAGTGGCGGGAAAGATCCTCCGCATACACTAATTCCAACGCTTCGGCTGCCAGCTTATGCAGTTCCTGGCGACGCGCTCTCAACTGCATGTCGTAAGCGGCATCCCGCAGCAAGGCATGCTTGAACAGGTAACGTAATTGGCTGACGGCCGTCCATATCGATGCCCGCTCTGCATCCATGATATGGTTAGACAAATTTTGGGGCGTACGTAACATGTGCGCTAAAAGCTGCACGTCAAATTCGCGCCCCAAAATTGATGCTTGCTGCACCACTTCGCGCACCTCTTGCGAAAGACTGTCCAAACGCGCCACCAGCACGGCCCGCACATCCACCGGAACAAGCTGCACCCGGGGATCCGCTGTGTTCATCTCGCGCAAAACCCCCTGTTCAGCCAAATACAGCAGAATCTGTTCTGCAAAAAAAGGATTACCGTCAGAGCGTTGCGCTAAAAGGTCAATTAACTGGGGCGCTGGCACTTGGGCCATCACGCTGGCAGCCAGTTCTGCCAGGGCTGCTTTGCTCAGCGGGCCAAGCTCTAGGGACAGAGAAACGGCCGTAGATATTTGGGTGTTCTCCGGAATCTGCCGAGTTCGCCCGGTCATCACGAGGGCAATGGGCTGGAGGGCGTCTGTACAGGCTAGTTGGTCTATAAACCGCCAGGAGTCGGCATCTAACCAATGGACGTCTTCGATATGGAGAATGATTGCCTGGCGTTGGCTTTCGGCCTCAAGCAACAGCTTGAGAGCCAGCAAGGTGTTCAGAAGGCGGCTGTCTGGGGAACCAAGGACATGGTTCGAATCGCGCACTGGTAAATCGAGCAATCCTTGCAAATATACTTGCAACTGCCGCAGCTCCTCACGCTGTCCTTCATGGGGAATGTGTGCCAGTAAATCATTAAATTTATTGGTAAAACTAAGCAGGTTCTCTTCTGCGGAATTGTCAATTTCCTGCTGGAAATATGTGCGCAGCAGTTGGCGGAATGGATTAAGCGATTGGCGCAAAATCTCGTCGGTCTGGCAAGAAAACCATTGCCAGGTGGCCGTTTGTTGTGGGGAAAGGTGCAGTATTTGGTAACGAAACTCGGAGATCAAGCGACTTTTGCCGATACCGGCCTCTCCGGAAATGTAGGCAATGCCTGGGCAACGGCCGTCCGCCAGGGGTCGAATCCACGCCGCCAGCTGGGCTAGCTCCCGCTGGCGAGCTACCATGCGCCCCGGGTATAGGGGGTGGGTCGCAGAGCGCTGCTCGTGTAAGGTATAAACAAGTTGTGGTTCGCCAAACCCTTTAAGGGAAAAACGCCCTTGTTGGGAAAGCACAAACCGGGGCAGGGCGCGCCGGGCGACGTTGTCGTCTAGCCAAATGTCTCCCCAAGGGGCTGCAGACATCAGGCGCGCGGCCAGGTTTACGCCGCGCCCATAGCAGCTGTACTCCTGGCGTTGCGTAGAAGAGCCGACAAATCCAGCATACATCAGGCGGTAACTGATGCCAGCCCGAAAGGAAACGGCCGTGCCCTGGCGCAGCCGTAGTACAAAATTTAGGACACGTTCGACATCATTTTCGTGGCTGGTGGGCATGCCCCAAAATAACAGAAGCGTACACCCTTTGTCACCAAAATGGACGGTGTTGAGATAACCGCCATATTGATTTTGCAGGTTAAAAATTAACCGCACAAATTCATTCAGTTGCTGGTTGGTTTGAATGTTTTGTAGTTGTAAAAAGAGGGTAAATACGTGCCGGTATTCGCCGCGGACTTGCTGTTGTAGGATAGTTTGAGGCACAAAGAACGCCAACGACCCAAGTTTGGGGGAAATAAGATAAGATGGTTGCTGGTGGGGTAGAGGCAAGTGTACGGCCGTTACCAACCAAAAACCCGCCTCCACCTTTTTCGCGCTAACCTGCCCACCTAACTGCTGGTAGAGAGAATTTGCAATCACCAGGTCATTTTGCCCAGACACCTGCTCGCTGAAACTGCATTCGTCAATTGCCGGTCCCCGAAAATAATAGGCATGGCTAAGCTGCTCTAAATCTGGGGAACGCGCTGTGGCCGATTCACCAATAATGCCCCATTCGACCAAGCCGTAAGCCAGACCAATTTTAATCGCAAAGCGAAAGGTACCCCAGGCTGTCTCCCAATCTGGCTGGTGCTCCATCTGGCGTTGCATGGCCAACCCGGCGGCTAAGGCGCGCAATGGGGGCGGGTCAGCGCGCAAAGTGGCAGGGATGAAGCCAAAATCGTCGTCGTTGGCATCCGCCTGAGGAAAAACGGCCGTAAATGCATCCCCGGCGAAGCCCGTAATGAACCCCCCATACCCATACACCGCCTCAACCAGGGGGTCAAAAATGGCCTGCATGACATCAGCCATTGCTTCCCCGCCCATGATACTCTGCTGCATAAACAGGTTGGTGGTTGCCGTAAAGCCGGAAATATCCATAAATAAAGTAGCAGCCCGAAAACGGCCGTCAAACTGCCCCTTTTCAAACTGCTCCAATACAAAATAGGGCACCAAATTACGCCCCACGCCTACCACAACCTGTCTCTTTTCGTGACTACCCATGGCCACTCCCCGCAATCTCTCTCCCCCAAACTACCCTTTGACGGCCCTAAGGCGCAGCAGCCAACACACCCGCCCATCATCCGCCCAATCCACAACCCAATTTTCGCCACTAGAAGCCCTCTGCCCAAAGGTGTGCCGCACCCCACGCAGCAGCTGCTGCAGGCGTTGGGCAAAAGGCGGCACATCAGGTAACGGCCGTTGCCAGCGCGCCAACCAGGGCAGCACCAAAGACGCGCCAGTCTCCCCAGCCAACACCACCCCATCCTGCGCTTCAGCCTGGGACATAAATACCTTTCCCGCCATCTGCACCGCCACCATTTCCATGATCAATGCATCACAACGCAGTGGCTCTTCCCACGCCAAAGCCGAAGACCAAACCGTACCCAGCCCCGCACTCAAGGCATGGGGATCGCTCATGTCTATACGCAAAGAACAGGTAAAATCTCCGTTTGCTTCGCCGGCTGGGGGTGCAACCAGCGAATAAGCAGGGCGAATCGCCACTAATTTATTGAGCCGAGGAAAGCGCACGCCAGCAAAAAGCGTTTCGTGCAACCACACCGGATCCGGTACCTGCACAGCCCTCCCTTGCTCCCGAATGACGCCTTCCACTAACAAAAGCTGGTACAACTCGTGCAGCAAAATACCGCCATTTGGCACCGGTAAACCCCGACTGGCAGCAACATCTAATAAACGCCCCTTACCGCCGATGGGATGCTTACGCGTACGCCGAGATCCTAACCAGACAAATACAGTTTTAGCCATAAGCCGGAAGTGTAACAAGAAATAGAAAAGCCGTCAGCAACTGTGGTGCCCGGTTGCCAATTGTCTAATTTGCCATACAATTTCCTCCACTTCATCACTGCGAGCAACCTTTTGGACAAACGTCGCATCATCCCCATCTTCTTCATCGTATTCACCAACATTCTTGGCGCTGGGGTCATTCTGCCTATTTTGCCCCTGCTAGCTGAAGGCCGGTTTGGCGCAACGGCGCTGCAAGCCACTACCCTTTCGGCTGTCTATTTTGCCGCCCAATTTGTCGCCGCCCCCTGGCTTGGCCGTCTCTCTGACCGAATTGGTCGCCGCCCGGTGCTCATTGTCTCCCAATTTGGCACCGTTTTTTCCTTTATTCTCTTCATCTTTGCGGGGGAATTGGGGGAGGTTCTGACGGGCACGGGGCTGAATTTGGGTGTTTCAGGCGGTCTCTTCATGCTCTACGTCGCCCGTCTGCTCGACGGCATTACCGGCGGTAATATTACCACTGCCCAGGCTTACATAACGGACATTACAGCGCCGGAAGATCGGGCACAATCTTTGGGTATCATCAGCGGCGCTTTTGGCATGGGGTTCATCTTTGGCCCCGCTTTTGGTGGTTTTCTGGCCGGAATCAGTCTCACAGCCCCCTTTGTGGGCGCGGCAATCATTACTTTTTTTAGCGTCTTGCTGACGATTATTTTCTTGGAAGAAACTTTGGGGCCAATGGAAAGAACGGCCGTAAGCAGCAACGGCCGTACCCAAACCATCCCCCTGCGCCAAATCTTGCAAAACCGCACCATCTTGCTGGTTCTCCTCATCACCGGTGTTGTCACCCTCTCCTTTTCCGCCCTACAAAGCACCTTTGCCCTCTACATGGAAGCCGTCATCTTCCCCAACGAGCCAAACCCTGGCATTGTGGCCCGCAATGCCGGCCTGGTGCTCACCCTCATCGGCATCATCACCGTCATTACCCAACTGTCCCTCATTAAGCCTCTGGTCAAACACCTGGGAGAATACCGAATGGCCATTTTGGGGCAAGCCAGCCTGATGATAGCCTTTCTGGGCCTGGCTGCCGTCACTAACCCTTATCTGGTCGGGCTCCTTGCCGTACCCATTGCCTTTGGCAACAGCATCAATCAGCCCAGCCTGCAAGCCATTCTTACCCAGGGCAGCGAACAGCGCATGCGCGGGCGGCTGTTGGGGCTGTACCAGTCGGCACGAAGCCTGGCGCTCATTGGCGGGCCAATTGGCGCCGGGTACCTTTTTCAGGCCATCAGTCCCCGCGCACCTTATGCGCTGGCAGTCCCTATTCTGCTGGTAGCCATCGCCCTGAGCTTTGTGCTGCTGCGGCGTGACAATTTGCCGCAAACCCACTAAACTACCCACTATGATTGCCCGTTTTGAATCCCATGAAAGTCAACGCCCTTTTTGGCTCCATTCCCGCACCCGACAGCGCGCGGATTCCCTAGAGCAAACCACTTTCAACATCAGTGAAGGCTGGCTTTTGGGGAGCATAACGGCCGTTTTCATCTTCTGGCTCTTTTTTCATCGCATTGCGCAGCCGGCCTGGTTTCGCCAGATCCCCAGCACTTTTCAAGAGCTTCTTTGGCTCAGCGACATTGCCGGCACACTAACCCTCATTCTGGTGTGGCTGGCCGTCTGGTGGCGCAAACGGGCACGCATAGCGGTGGCCTATGCCCAACTTGTCGCCCCGCGCCTGCACCGCAGTGACCTTTACGAACTCACCCCGCGCGAATTTGAAGAATATGTTGCCCTGCTTTTCCGCAAAAAAGGGTATCGCGTCAAGCTGCGCGGGCGCAGTGGCGACAAAGGGGTTGATTTAGAACTTATGCAACCCGGCGGCAAGCGCGCCATCGTCCAGTGCAAACGGTACCGCAGCACCCTTGGCCCAGAAATCGTGCGCGAGTTGTACGGCACACTCATGCACGAGCGCGTGGCCCACGCTTTCCTCGTCACCAGCGCCGACATCTCCGAATCCGCCCGGCAGTGGGCCCAAGGCAAACCCATCACCCTCATTGACGGGCAGACCCTATTGCAAATTGCCACCATTCTCATAGAAGAAGATTAGAGAAGTAAAAAGCTTCCCCCTGGGTACCCATGGACGCGAAAACCCGCAAAAGTTACCAAAAAATTGCCCCGACCTATGTGCTGGCGAACCAACAGCGGGACAGCGTCAAAGCGGATATGAATAGGTTTATGGCGTGGCTGCCGGCAGGGGGGCAAGTGGTAGATTTGGGGTGTGGGCCGGGATTTGACACGGCCGTTTTCCACCAACACAGCTTTCAGGCCATCGGCATAGACCTGTCCTGGGAAATGCTCCGCGCCGGACCAGCCCAATTTAGCATTGCGCTGGTGCAGGCCGATTTTCGCCAACTGCCCCTGGCCCAGGTGGATGGCGTGTGGGCTTGCGCCAGCCTGGTACACCTGCCCCACGACGCCATGCTTCCCGCCCTACACGAAATTGCTCGCGTATTGCGCCCTGGCGGTCTACTGTATCTCTCCCTCAAGTGGGGCACGGGCGCCGCGTGGCAGCCAACATCTTATGACCAGGCCGCCCCCCGCTTCTTCGCCTATTGGACTCCTGACACCCTGGATCCCCTGCTTCACCATGCCGGGTTTACCATTTTGCCGCTCACTAGCCAACCAGACAATCCACCCTGGCTGATCCGCTTTGCCACGAACCAACCCCTCAACTAAACAACCTTTACGGAGACGACTATGCAAAATCACAACGACATCCTCACCCAAATAGATGCCCACATTCATGAGAAAGCTGATTACTGGCTAGCACAATTGGCCCGGCTCTGCGCCCAGCCCAGCATTTCTGCCCAGGGTGTTGGCATTGGGGAAACGGCCGAACTTGTGGCCACCATGCTGCGTGAACAGGGCTACCAGGCGGAGGTGCTGCCCTTCACCGGCAACCCGGTGGTGTATGGCGAAGGCCGCGGCTCCGGTGACAAAACCCTGCTCTTCTACCTGCATTATGACGTGCAACCGCCAGACCCCCTGGAGCTGTGGCAGTCTCCGCCCTTTGAGATGACCCGGCGCGGCGACAAGTTTTATGCTCGCGGCATCAGCGATGATAAAGGGCACATCATCGCCCGGCTGGCAGCGCTGGATGCGGTAAGGGCCACATTGGGCGAACTGCCCTGCAACGTCAAATTTATCATTGAGGGCGAGGAAGAGGTGGGCAGCCCCACTATGCCTGCTTTTGTTTTCCAGCATCAGGAAAAGCTAGCTGCCGATGCCTGCATTTGGGAATTTGGCGGGGTTGATTATGATGGCACACCCACGCAATCATTAGGTATGCGGGGCATCTGCTACGTTGAGCTTTCAGTACAAACGGCCGCCATAGATGCCCATTCTGGACTGGGTGGCTCTATTTTCCCCAATGCAGCCTGGCGGTTGGTTTGGGCGTTAAGCACGCTTAAAGACGAAAATGAGCGCATCATGATCCCTGGCTTCTATGATAATGTGCAGCCTCCCAGCGCTTTAGACCTGGAATTGCTGCAAAAACTGCCTGATTTTTCGGGGCAACTTAAAGAAAATTATGCGCTTTCTGGCTTTTTGCGCGGGCTAGAGGGTGGAACGGCGTTGAAGCAAACGGCCGTTTTCGAGCCAACCTGTACCATTTGCGGCCTGACCAGTGGCTATCAGGGGGCCGGCGTGAAAACGGTGCTGCCCGCCCGCGCCACTGCCAAAGTAGACTTCCGCCTAGTGCCCGACCAGGCGCCAGAGGAAGTAGTCAGCAAACTGCGCGGCCACTTGGACGCCAGAGGCTTTAGCGATGTCGAGGTCAAGTTGTTGGGGGGCGGACGTCCGGCCAAAGTTCCCCCGGATCATCCTTTTGTGCAACTGGCAAATGAAACGGCTGTTGCCGTCTACGGCAAAGAACCACTAGTTGAACCCATTGTGGGGGGCAGCGGGCCAAATTACCCTTTCATTCACGTGCTGGGCCTGCCAGTGGTCTCGGCGGGCATCGGCTATCCCGGCAGCCAGGTTCATGCCCCCAATGAAAACATGCGCCTGGATTACTTCATTCAAGGCATTCGGCACACAGCCTACATCATTGAGGGCTTCAGCCGCATATAACCGGCAAGGTGCACCCTATAACCTAGGACTGGTTACAGGGTGCCCACTCTTTTTGGGCTGGTTTTTACGCTTTTGCCGCTACCTCTTCGCCAAAGTACAGCAGGGCTTTCACCCGCTCGTTGCTGGGCGCTTCTGCGTATACCCGCAGCACCGGTTCTGTGCCCGACGGCCGTATCAACAACCAGCTTCCATCAGCCAGGTAATACTTCACTCCATCCGTCGTCTGAATATCTTCAATGGCCACACCGGCAATGGCCATAGGTGCTTCATCAAGGAGTAAGCGCACCATCTCCGGCTTAGCCACCGGGCGCGCCAGCTTCATGTCCGTACGCTTATATTGCGCCGGGCCATAGGTTTGCAGCAGCTCTTCCACCAGTTCATGCAAAGGTGCCCGCGCCTCCGCCATCACTTCCAGCAGCAACAGTCCCAGCAATACCCCATCCCCTTCGGGAATGTGTCCCTGGATGCTCATGCCCCCCGATTCTTCGCCACCCATGACCACCTCATTCTCCAACATCAGGTCCGCAATGTGGTTGAAACCCACTGGCGTCTCGACCAGGGGCAGGTTATATGCAGCAGCAATGCGGTCAATCATGCGCGTGGTGGAAACGGTGCGCACCACTTTGCCCCGCAGCCCGCGCTTTTCCAACAGGTAACGCAGCACCAGGGCAAAAATCCGGTGTGGGTCCACAAAATGGCCATTGGTATCCACGGCGCCAATCCGATCCGCATCCCCATCGGTAGCCAGCCCAACATGCCAATGCCCAGCCTGAATGGTTGACATGAGCAGTCCCAGGTGGCGGGCAATGGGTTCAGGATGAATGCCGCCAAACCCAGGGTTCATCTCGTGGCGAATGTTGAGCAGCCGGGTGCGCCCACGGGCTAACATCTCACCAATGACGCCTCGCCCTGAGCCAAACATGCCGTCAGCCACCACTCGCAGTTCGCCACTAGAAATCACGTCCAGGTCTACGAGCTTGCTTAAATGCTCATAGTAAGCCCAAGAAGGGTCAAATTTTGTAACCTGGTTCTGTTTAATGGCCGCATCTAAATCCACCAACCGCGGTTCTTTTTGGGCGGCAATATTTTGGCGCAAGATTCGCTCTACTTCTAAATGCTGAGCGGGGCTGGCGCTGCCCCCATAGCTGGCCTTTAGCTTTACCCCATTGTAACGGGGCGCGTTATGGCTGGCGGTTATCATGACGCCAGCCGCTGCCCCTTTGTTGACAATGGCATAGCTCACGGCAGGCGTCGGCGTGTCGGCCCGGGCCAGCCAGGTGTGAATACCGTTGCCCGCCATGACCCGCGCCACCTCCGCCGCGTAGCGGTCGGAAAGAAAGCGGGTGTCGAAGCCTACCACCACGTGTAGATTATCCGGCGTTTCCTGGCACACATAGTCGGCAATAGCCTGAGCCACTAACCGCAAATTGTTAAAGGTAAAGGCGTCACTGATGACGGCACGCCAGCCATCGGTACCAAATTGAATGCTCATTAAATTCTCCCAAAACAGCCAGAAGGCAAACAGAGGCTTTTTTAGCTCTCGCCGTCGCTTTCTGGCAGGCACAAAACAGACACTTCCTCATAGCCCAAGAACCAGTCTGCCAGGGTTTCATACCGGTCTCGTGATTGGTCAATCCGGCCAATTTCGGCATTTTGCACGGCCGTACTCAACGCATAGGTGCTGACGTGTTGGTACAAAGTCAGGGCGGGCAACGAGTTGTCAAAATAACGCAAGAAATTATCGTAAAAGGGTTTGCGTTCCACCTGGGGCCAAACCTGGCGGGCTTTCTCCAGCTCTTCACTGGCACGGCGATTGTTCCAGGCGGCATAATTTTGGCCGCGAATAATTGCTTCCTGGCTCCAAAAATCGTACAAGTCCGGGTCACCGGATGGGCGTACTTCTAGCAAAGCCACGTCAAAGTCCCGCGTAGTGAGGGCGGTTTGTAGCTCGGTTACGGTTGCTACAGGCTGCAAGAAGACCCCCATACCCACGGCCGTCCACTGGGCTTGTACGGCCGTAGCCAAAGCGCGGTAAGTGGGCGTATTCAGGAAGAGCAGCCGCAGCCGGAGGGATTCTTCCTCCTGTTGGCGCACGGTTTGCCCTTCGGGCAATGTCCAACCCGCCGCATCAAGGAGCGCCACGGCCGTTTCCGGGGCAAATTGATAGGTTGTCAGTAACGTCGGATTATACGCCCAAGAGGTAGGCAAATAGGGGCCTTCCAGCGGTACCGCCTGCCCAAACAAAACCTCATCCACCAAAACCTGCCGGTCTAGGGCATAGGCCAACGCCTGGCGCACGTCCACGCGGCCCAACGCCGCTGCACCCGTCTCGCTCAGGTTAAAAAGCAGTTCGGTAAAACGGGGCGCGGGCGCCGTAAACAGCCGCGCCCGCTCCAGCGCAGCCACATCCGGCAGCATCACTGGCGATACCTGGTTGATAGCCTGAATTTCACCGCCAGCAAAGGCGGCCAAGAGCGCTTCTTCATGGGCAAAAAAGCGCATTTCCACAGCATCAATATGCGTTTGCTGCCAGTATTGGGGATTGGGCAAGAGACGCAACCGTCCTGTGCTCTGGGGGTCTTGCTCGGCGGCAACAATGAAGGGTCCTGTACCCACAGGAGCCAGGTTAAAAGGATGTTCCGGCAAAGTCGCTGCCGTAACCCCTGCCAACAAATGCGCAGGTACGATGCCTCTGGTCGTAGCATCTAAAAAGGGTGAATAAGGCGCGGCTAACTGAAACTGCACCGTGCGGTCGTCAACGGCCGTCATCGTCACCGTCTGCCACAAAGCAGCTAGGGCCGGATCCCCCGGAAAATCTGGCGCCTGCAACAAACCATACGTAAAAAGCACATCCGCAGCGGTAAACGGCTCCCCATCTTGCCAGGTCACCCCACTACGCAACGTAAAAGTCACCATCAGGCCATCTTCACTCACCACCCACGACTCCGCCAACGCTGGAACCAGTCGCCCTCGAACGTCATAACGCGTTAGCCCATCAAAAATCAGACTTACCAGCTCTCTATCAACCGGATTGGGATCGCTCAACAGCGGGTTCACAAAGCGTGGTGCCCCCACCAAACCCTCCACCACGTCGCCCCCCTCGCGTGGTTGAATAACCGTGCAATAACTGGCTGTCTGCACCTGTTCTTGATACGTCAGCAGAGCCAGAATAAAAATGAATCCCGTTATAGCCAGCAAAAGCTGCCAGCGCAGATGAAATTTCATCAAACAAAGAACGTGAAACGATTTTTGCGCCGAAACCACAACGCATCTCGTTTCACGTTTTGCCGCAATAAATTATGAGGTTTGGCTTAACCCCAGGCCAAAAATGCCATGATGGTGACAATGAAAAAGGCAACTGAGGTGGCAATCGTCAGCTTATGGAGGGTAGCCTCCACGCCCCGACGGGTGCGCACACCGCCGCTCAGGTCTGTGCCACCACCTAAGAAGCCACCCAGGTCAGACCCTTTAACCTGCATCAAGACCAGGACAATCATCACAATGCCTAAAATAATTTCTATGACGCTTAAATATGGAGCCAATGGCGTTAAGTTCATTCTTCAACAATCCTCTCGTTTATCTTGCAATATTCAACCCAAAATTTAGGCCAATTTCGCATTATAGCAGTCTCCCGCTATGTCGTCGAATCAGGAAGACCTGCTACCGCAACCCACCGACCTCCCTGTCACTTCCTCCCATACCAGGCAAACCCAACCTTTAATAATCAGCCCGTAAAGGTATTCTGGCACAGAACTCCTAGCGCAGCATCTTTAAATAATTAATCAATCCATTGGTGGACGCATCGTGAGCGTCTACTACACCGTCGTGGCGCAGCTCCGGTAAAATCGCCTTGGCTAACTGCTTGCCCAACTCTACGCCCATCTGGTCAAAGGAATTGATGCCCCAAATAACGCCCTGAGTGAAGATTTTGTGTTCGTACAAGGCAATGAGCTTACCTAGTGTGGCCGGGGTTAGTTTTTGAAAGAGAATAGAATTAGTAGGGCGGTTACCGGGGAAGGTTTTGGCCGCTGCCAGCCGCGCCAGTTTCTCCCCACTGATGCCTTGCGCCGCCAGCTCTGACCGTGCTTCGGCTGTGGTGCGCCCCTTCATGAGCGCCTCAGTTTGGGCAAAAAAGTTAGAAAGCAACAAGGTGTGGTGTTCGCCCAGAGGGTTGTGACTTTGGGCCGGGGCGATAAAGTCGCAGGGAATGAGTTTGGTTCCCTGGTGGATGAGCTGGTAAAAGGCGTGCTGTCCATTGGTGCCGGGTTGCCCCCAAATGATGGGGCCGGTCTCGTAGGTGACCGCCTGCCCACTTTTGGTAACACCCTTGCCGTTGCTTTCCATGTCGCCTTGTTGGAAGTAGGCGGGAAAAAGAGCCAGGTATTGATCGTAGGGCAAAATAGCGTGGCTTTGGGCGCCAAAGAAATTGTTGTACCACACACCTAGCAGCCCCATGAGTACAGGGATATTTTGCGCCAGGGGTGCGGTGCGAAAATGTTCATCTATGGCATGGGCGCCGCCCAGCAGCGCCAGGAAGTTGTCCATGCCAATGGCAATGGCGATGGAGAGGCCGATGGCTGACCAGAGGGAGTAACGGCCGCCTACCCAGTCCCAAAAGGCGAACATGTTGGCAGGGTCTATGCCAAAGGCGACAACTCCGTCGTGGTTGGTGGAAAGGGCGGCAAAGTGACGGGCTACGGCCGTTTCCTCTCCTGCCGCCTGCAAAAACCACGCCCGTGCCGTGTGCGCGTTAGCCATAGTCTCCTGGGTGGTAAAGGTTTTGGAAGCAATCAGGAAAAGCGTCGTTTCTGGTCGGACAATCTTCAGCGTTTCGGCAATATCCGTGCCGTCTACGTTGGAGACAAAATGCAAACGTAGCCCCGACTGAACGTAAGGAGTCAGGGCTTGTACCACCATCTTCGGCCCCAAATCAGAGCCGCCAATGCCAATATTCACCACATTGGTAATGGGCTGGCCTGTGTAGCCGCGCCAGGCGCCAGAGCGAACCGCCTGGCTAAATTGGCGCATCTTGTCCAAAACCGCGTTTACCTCCGGCATCACGTCCTGCCCATCCACAAAAATGGGGCGATTACTGCGGTTACGCAGGGCCACGTGCAGCACAGCCCGCTCCTCACTGTTGTTGATCTTTGCGCCACTGAACATTGCGGCAATTTGCTCCGGTAGCCCCATCTCTTCAGCCAGTTGCAGCAGCAGGTCTAACGTCTCCTTGGTGATGCGGTTCTTGGAAAAGTCAAAGAGGACGTCATCGAAGCGGCGAGAGAAGGTAGTGAAACGGTGGGGGTCTTGCGCGAACAAATCGCGCATGTGTACATTCTTGATGGCCTGGTAATGGGCGTTTAGGGCTTGCCAAGCGGGGGAGTTGGTTAGTGATGTCATGGGGTGAATTGTCAATGGGCAATTATTTACGCGGCTTGCAGCGTTTGTTGTTTCTGCACAATGGCGTCCATCATGGCTTGGAAGGCATCGGCGAAGGCCTGCACGCCATCATCTTGCAGCTTTTGGGTGATGGCGTTGAGGTCAATGTCCAATTCTTGTAAATATTCTAGCAGTTCTTCAGCCACGTCCATGTCGGCGGTCAGGGTGGGGGCAACCAGGCCGTGATCGAGGAAGGCTTCTACGGTTTGGGGCGGGGCAGTGTTGACGGTGTGGGGCCCAATGAGGGCGTCTACGTAGAGGGTGTCGCGGTAGGCGGGATTTTTGGTGCTGGTACTGGCCCACAACGGCCGTTGCACCCGGGCGCCCTGGTCAACCAAATCTTGCCACATAGGAGAGCTAAAGATGTCCTGGAAGCGGCTGTAAGTCATTTTGGCGTTGGCAATGGCTATCTGTCCCATGAGCGCCTCTTCACCCGTAGCTTGCAGAGCTTTGTCTACGGCCGTGTCAATGCGACTAATAAAAAACGAAGCCACGGAAGCCACCTTATGCACATCGCCACCATTGGCTGCCAACCGCTGCACGCCACGAATGTACGCCATGGCCACATCCTCATAATGGCCCAGCGAAAACATTAGCGTCACGTTTACATTTACTCCCTGGCTAATGAGGGTCTCGAAGGCGGGAATGCCCGCAGGAGTTGCTGGTACTTTGATCATAATGTTGGGACGGGCCAGCAGCTTAAACAGGCGTTGCGCCTCGGCAATAGTGCCGTCTGTATCGTGGGCCAGGTTAGGGTCCACCTCAATGCTGATGTAACCATCCAGCCCATCGGTGGCATCGTACACCGGGCGGAACAGGTCGGCGGCGCGGCTAATGTCTTCCAAGGCCAGAGCCTCATAAATTTCGCTGACATTTTTGCCCACGGCCGTTAACTCCCGAATCGCGGCGTCATAATGATTACTGTCCGCAATGGCCGCCTTAAAAATTGAAGGATTAGAAGTCACGCCCACAATGCCCATATCAATGAGCCGCTGCATCTCGCCAGAGTCTAAAATGTCACGGCTGATATTGTCATACCAGATGGATTGGCCCAGTTCTTGCAGTTCGTGCAGTTTCGTCATTTTTTCTCCTTGAGACGTTGGTTATCACTGATCATCCAGATTGCTTTACCACTTTGACCCATCATACCCCACTGTTCTTACCCTATCAAAAAGGCGCAGATGAAACTTTGCGTTTCATCTGCGCCGGGGTATTAGCGTCACCAAACCTATTAAGGTTTGGCTAAACTGGCAAGGTATTTAGCGCTGCTTGAGCAAATCACGGATTTCAGCTAACAGTTTCTCTTCCGCTGATGGTTCTGGGGGTGCAGCAGGCGCCTCTTCCACCGGTTTTTCCAACTTCTTCACCTGCCGAATTAGCAGGAAGATTACAAAAGCAATGATGAGGAAGTTGACGATAGCCTGGATAAAATTACCATAGGTCAGGGTAGCTTCATTCACATTAATCGCTAATCCGGTAAAATCAATGCCGCCGATGACGATGCCAATAAGTGGCATGAGGATGTCATTGACCAAGGAGGTCACAATGGCGCCAAATGCGCCCCCAATAATGACCGCCACTGCCAGATCAAGCACGTTGCCTTTCTTCACAAAATCCATGAATTCTTTTAACATGGGTTCTCCTTCTTAAGTTGGGACGGCCATTTGCCGCCGAACAGGGTAAATAAATAACCAATTTGGAAGCACTGAGGTAAAAGTATTATAGATTCATTAGAACTTTCGGTCAATTGGCAACCACGGCCGTTTCAGACCGCCGACCAAGCCGCCACCCAAGCCCTCATCCTGGCTGGGTTAGGCGAGCGGTGGGGTACGCTGGACCCCACCTGCAACCCAGACCTGCAAGATATCTTTGCCAGCTACATTGTCCAGGGCGATGCCTTCTTTGTGGTTGAAGAAGAGGGGCAAATTATTGGCGCTGGCGGTCTCGTCGAAGAAGAACCTGGCGTGGGGCGTCTGGTGCGCGTAGCGGTTAGCGTCAAACAGCGCGGGCGCGGAATAGGTCGCGCCATCAGCCAGCACCTCATAGCCGAAGGGCGGCGGCGCGGTTACCATACCCTGTTGGTAGAAACCAATGATGACTGGCATAGCGCCATTCGCCTTTACCAAAGTTGTGGCTTTTTGCCCTTCGCCTACCGCAATGGCGAGGTACATATGAAAAAAGGAATTGGTGCGGAATGAGGCTCGTTTGCCCGGCGCTAAAAATACTTTCATCATTATCCCGGAAGCGCTGAAATTCTTTTCTGGCAATATGCTAAATAAGCATTGTCATAAGAAAACGGCCGTATCTGCTTGGTGGTGGTACTTTTACCACTATAATGCGATCGTTTTAATGATTGGTTTGCAAGCCTTATGAAGAAACGTAGTTTACTTGTGCTGCTTCCCCTGACACTGCTGGTCGGGCTTATTTTAGCCGGGCCAACACTTTTGCGCGCCATGCCCAGCCGCTACGTAGCCCGGCTGCCTGAGCCGTTGCAGCAGTGGGGCGCGCCTCGCGACCAGGCGCCCATTTTACCCACCGCTGCCCAACCGGTAAATGCCATTGCCCTGCTGGGCGAAGCCAGCGCCACCCCAACAAAGACCACCGCACCGCCAACCTTTACCCCCGTGCCCACCATAACGCCCGTCAGCCAAACAGAAGGAATTGAGCGGGCAACGGCCGTGCCCACAGCCACCAATACGCCCATTCCCACGTCTACGCCGGCGCCCATTCCGGCCACAGCCCGCTTGGAAGGCATCTACCATCAATTTCAGACCTGGAACAACTGCGGGCCAGCCACCCTGGCCATGACCCTGAGCTATTTTGGTGACCACCGCACGCAAAGCCAGACGGCCGCTATCCTCAAGCCCGACCCCGAAGACCGCAACGTCAACCCCTGGGAAATGGCCGCCTACGTGAATGAAGAAACAGAATTGCAGGCTCTCTTCCGCGTCAATGGCACGCGCCACACCGTGCAACGGCTGCTGGCCAATGGCATTCCTGTTATTGTGGAAATTGGCATTGACCCGCCAGGTGAGTATCGTTGGTTAGGCTGGTATGGCCATTACCTGCTGCTGGTAGCCTACGATGAAGCCCAAGAACAGTTTTGGGTCTATGATTCCTGGTTCGGCACCAGTGAAGAACCCTTAACCAATGCTCACCCTGACGGCCGTATCCTTTCCTACGTCGATTTTGACACCTACTGGCTGCACTTCAACCACAACTATATTGCCCTATATCAACCAGAGCAGGCAGCGTTGGTGGCGGATATCATTGGCGCGGAAATGGATGACGAGCTGATGTGGCAAAACGCGCTGGCACGGGTGCAGGCAGAAACGGCCGTTGACCCCGAAAACGCCTTCAACTGGTTCAATCTGGGTACCATTTACAACGCCCTGGGGCAATATGAAAACGCCGCCACCGCCTTCGACCAAGCCCGTGCCATTGGCCTGCCCTGGCGCATGCTCTGGTACCAGTTTGGCCCCTATGAAGCGTACTATGAAAACGGCCGTTACCAAGACATCATTCTCCTGGCCGACACCACCCTAAAAGACCGCCCCTACTTTGAAGAATCCTACTACTACAAAGGATTAGCCCTGGCAGCCCTCGGCGACACCGCCGCCGCGCGCCAAAATCTAGAAAAAGCCGCCAGCTTCAACCCCAACTTCTCGCCGGCGGCAAAAGCGCTAACAGAATTAGGAGGTTAGTAGTTAGAGCTTGAAGAAGAGAGGCTGCCCAACTCCAAATCTCCAATCTCTAATCCCCAGACCATTATGAATACCAAAACCCGTAACATCATTTTAATCATCGCCATTCTGCAGGTGATTGCCACCATCGGCATCTTCATCTTGCCCACCGCCGTGCGCGCCCTGCCCGGCGAAACCTACATTCGCCTGCAAAATCACCGCTTGACGGCTGGCTTCATGGAACTCATCACCACACCCATTCCCACAGCCCTACCAGTTGCTGCCTCTGGCGCAGCCGTTAGCCAGCCCCTCAATACCCTGCAAATACCTGGTTTAGAAGAAGACCAGCCTACCAGAGCCGCCAGCACGGCAACGCCACAGCCACCTGCCCTGTCCACCAGCAATGAAGCAGACAGCAACAGTCCGTCAGAACCCACTCGCGAACCTACTGCGACCGCCTCGCCTACACCGCGGCCCACCCTCACCCCACCACCCCCCTCTGTCGTTCTGGATGGCCTGATTACCGTCAAGCAGGGCTTCAACAATTGCGGCCCGGCTAATCTGACCATTGTCCTTAACTACTTTGGTGATGACACCACCCAGGAGGACGCCGCCGCTTACTTAAAACCGAATCGTGAAGACCGCAACGTCAGCCCCTGGCAAATTAGCGACTACGTCAACGAATTTACGCAATTACGCTCCACCGTACACAGTGGTGGCGATCTGGAAATGCTCAAGCAGCTTATCGCCAATGGCTTTCCGGTGGTCATAGAAAAAGGGTATGAACCCAACAACGCAGAAGGGTGGTACGGCCACTACCTCACCGTTTACGGGTACGATGATCTCACCCAGGAGATCTATAGCCGCGACACCAACTTAGGCCCCTTCGACGGCCGTCCGCGCATTGACAGCTACGAAGCATTCACCCACTGGTGGCAGCAGTTCAACTATACCTTCTACGTGGTGTACGAACCGGCCCAGGAAGAGCTTGTCTTTTCCATTATTCCGGAACGGTTGCAAGAATGGCAAAGCATGTGGGAATATACCGCCGAACTGGCCCGGCAAGAATCCGCGGCGGACCCCACCAACGTCTTTACCTGGTTCAATCTGGGCGTCAGCCTCACGCGCATTGCCGAACGCACCGGCGACATAACCCTGTACGAAGAAGGCGCCCGCATGTTCGACGAAGCCCGCAGCATCGGCCTGCCGCCGCGCACCCTCTACTACGAACACCGCCCTTTTATGGCCTACCTGCGCAGCGGGCGCACGGACGACATCATAGAGCTAACGGATGCGCTTCTGGCGACCATCGGTGGCCCCTGGGTGGAAGAAATCCACTGGTATCGCGGCCACGCTCTTGCTGCCCAAGGCCGCTTAACCCTGGCCCGCGAATCTTACCTGCTAGCCCTGGAAGTGAACCCCAATTTCTACCCCGCCCAGCTCTCTTTGGATTGGGTGAATTCGGAATTGAACGGATAGGGTCCGTGGTCCGTAATCCGTGGATCCGTGTATGTTGGCCCGCAAATCCTTTATTCTTGTGCGTCATTCGGCGGTGGTGCAGCAGCCCAGCGTGCCGGCGCGGGAATGGCGATTGTCTGCTTACGGCCGGTCCCTGGCTGCCCACCTTGGGTTAGAACTGCGCCCCCACAGCCCCACGCGCATTATTACCAGTGAAGAGCCAAAAGCCCGTGAAACCGGGCAGATTATTGCTGAAACCCTGAACCTGCCCTGGCACACCGCCCCTGGCCTGCAAGAGCATGACCGGGATGGTATGCCCTATCTTCCGACGAGAGAGGAATTTGAAACGGCCGTGGCCCATTTCTTTGCCCACCCCGACCGACTTGTTTTGGGCAACGAAACCGCTAACCAGACCTTAGAGCGGGTGAAAACGGCCGTTGCCACCCAACGCGCCGCCTATCCCCACGACACCCTGATTCTGGTCAGCCACGGCACCGTCCTCACCCTCTTCTGCTGTCACCACAACCCCCATCTGGACCCCTTCACTTTCTGGCGCAGCCTCACCCTGCCCTGGTGGGGCGTGTACACGTAGGCGTTTCTTGCCCCCCTTGCCCCCGCGTTTTATGGTATGATTCCCTCCATGGAAGAGATTCAACAATTTGCCCAAAAACTTATCGCCAACGTCGAAAAAGTCATCATTGGCAAGCGGGAAGCGCTGGAACTTATCTCCGTAGCTCTGTTGTGTGAAGGACACGTGCTGATGGAGGACGTGCCTGGCACCGGCAAAACCATGCTGGCCCGTGCTTTTGGCGCCAGCCTGGGGGTTTCCTTCAAACGCCTGCAATGCACACCCGACCTGCTGCCCAACGACGTGACTGGCGTCTCTATTTTTGACCAGAAGGAGCAGGCCTTTACCTTCATTCCCGGGCCAGCCTTTAGCCATATTTTGCTGGCTGATGAAATTAATCGCGCCACGCCGCGCACCCAGTCGGCGCTATTGGAAGCCATGGGTGAGCGCCAGGTAACGGTGGACGGAGTGACTCGGCAATTGGAACGGCCGTTCCTCGTCATCGCCACCCAAAACCCCATCGAATACGAAGGCACATTTCCCCTCCCCGAAGCCCAGCTCGACCGTTTCTTCCTTAAACTCAGTCTGGGCTACCTCGACGAAGCCAGCGAAAACCAGATGCTGCTTAACCTCGGGGGCGTCCATCCCATTGAAACCCTTGACCAGGCGGTTGACGGCCGTCGCCTACCCGAACTGGCCCGGCAAATCTGGCAGATACACGTAGACGAAACCCTGCGCCAATACATTGTCAGCCTTGTCTTTGCCACCCGCCACCACGCCGACCTGCTGCTGGGAGCCAGCCCCCGGGGTAGCCACGCCCTCTACCGCGGCATCCAGGCCTATGCCGCCCTGCAAGGCCGTGACTACGCCTTACCCGATGACGTGAAAAAGCTAGCCCCGGCCATCCTTGCCCATCGCTGCCTCGTTCACCCAGAAAGTGCCCTACGGGGCCGACGCACCGCCGACATTCTCACCGAAGTGATGAACCAGACCGCCCTGGACATTGGCGAAATTTAGTGCCCGTGCCTGACGCTACCACCCAGTCACCGGCAATCTGAAACTTGTAACCATTACCCTCCATGAACCAGGTTGTCGCCCTCATCTTACTGCTGCTCTTTGTGGCTTTTTTGCTGCGAATTGACTTCATTTTCTACGTAGCCTATGTACTGGCAGGGATCTTTGCCTGGACACGCTGGTACACGCCCCGAGCTTTTAGAAAGCTGCGTGCCTGGCGAGAATATAACCCGAATGCTTTTTGGGGAGAAATGGTCAATGTCACCATTCACGTGCAAAATGACAACCGGCTGGCTGTGCCCTGGGTGCAACTAAGCGAAAGCATTGCGCCGGAGCTGCGCACTGGTTCTGGCGAAAGCATGGTTCTGGCGTTAAACGGCCGTAGCCAAACGAAAATAAGCTACCAGGTCCGGGCAACGCGCCGGGGCTATTACCAGCTTGGGCCGCTGCGCTTTGTGACCAGCGACCTCTTTGGCCTGCTGCCAGAAATGCAGGGGTACGTGTCGCCCAACTACCTGACGGTCTACCCGCGCCTTACACCCCTGGCGCAGCTTGGCCTGCCCTCACGCCTACCTTTCGGCGCCATCGCCAGCACCCAACGGCTCTTTGCTGACCCGGCGCGACCCATGGGCGTGCGCGAGTTCCGCTCAGGAGACTCGCTGCGGCAAATTAACTGGAAGGTTAGCGCCCACACCCAAAGCCTGATGGCCAAAACCCTGGAACCGGCAATTTCGTTGGAAACGGCCGTACTGCTCAACCTACACCTGTCTGACTATCAAACCCGCAACTGGCCCTATTTCACAGAGTGGGCGGTGGAAATAGCCGCTTCATTGGCCGCCCACCTGATCAACCAACGCCAACCGGTTGGGCTGGTGACCAATGGCTACGACCCGCTGGCTGGGCAAGAGGAAACCGCTCTGCAATTTGATACCGTTAGCGGCCGTTTGCTCAGTGGGGACGAAAGAGAACGCTTGCCACCGCCAGCCATCCCCCCCCGCAACGGCCGTGCGCACCTGATGAAAATCCTTCAACGCCTGGCCCGCCTGGAAGCCCGAGAGACCCAATCCCTAAGACAGTGGCTACCGAACGCCACCACAAACCTCAGTTGGGGCGTTACCTTATTCATCATAACCCCCAACGGGCATGAAGCCGTGTGCCAAAGCCTGCACCGCCTGGTACGTGCCGGATTCAACCCCGTGCTAGTTGTGGTGGAACCCGACGCCCAATTTGCCCAAGTGCGGCAACGGGCGCGACAGCTCGGCTTTATTACCTATCACATCACTCGCAAAGAGCACCTCAATCAGTGGCAACAAAGGGCAAAAGGCGTGCAGCAATCAGTCTAACCCGGCTGGCGACCTCTGCCGCCGCAAAACCTGGCAAAATGGACGAAAAAGCACCAGCAAATCAGGAATCTGTCTACGTCACCAACGTTTGGACGCGGCGAATTTTGCAGCCCATTAGCCTGACGTTGTTGGTTACGGCAATTTTTGCGGCCGTACTGAATGTTATCAACCAGATTGTGCCTTTTCAGGGCTGGTTTGCGCTGCTGCCGCTCATTGGCTTTGCCGCCCTGGAAGGTATTTATACTTCTTTTTGGATTGAGCACCCTGACCGGCGTGTTTTGGACCGTACCACATACCGGTTTGCCGAGTACGGTATTTTGCTGGTGGGAACCCGCATTTTTACCCTGGTAACCAGTGGGCAGGGCATCCCCACCTTTGAGGAATTTCGGCTATACCTGCGTACCCCTTTGGCTTTTTTTACAGATGGTTACTTTATAGTGGCCCTGCTGCTGGTCACCATAGCCTGGCGCCTGGCGATTAACCAGGCAAACAAGTTCCAACAACTGGCGGTCAGCCCGGTAGAGGCCCATTTTTACACCCTACCTCCCTCCGAACAAGCGCGGACCATGAATGATCGCCCATTAATGATACAACGCAGTGAACTATTGACCTCGTTTTTTCACTTCTGGGTATGGGGCGGCGTCGTCATGATTGTGGCCACGGCATTGAGCACCTTTCCCCTGGCAGACATTGCGTCCGTTCGGAATCCTTTTGCCCTGGCCCGGCTAGGGTTACGGCCGTTGTCCATCATTGTCCTCCTCACCTACTTCCTCACCGGCTTCTGGCTACTCAGCCAGGGGCGGTTACAGGTTATGAATGCCCGCTGGCTCATCAACGGCGTGCGCAAAAAAGCCGGCATTGAACAACGCTGGCAGCGCAGCAGCCTGCTCATTCTACTAAGCATCGCCCTGGTGGCCGCCTTTGTGCCGGTGGGGTCAACCCTGCCCATTAGCCGTCTTCTCAACACCTTTATCAACCTGGTCATCTACGTTGTTGGCCTCATTTGGTATGTCATGACCCTTCTCGTTTTCTCCCTGTTGCTGCCTCTATTCAATCTACTCCGGGGCCAACCGGCAGAAACCGAAACTGAACCCCTCGTCTCCACGCCGCCCCCGTTGCAAGAAGTGCTGGATCCGCAATCCCCGCCGCCCATCCATGAGACATCTCAACTTCTTTTTAGTTCATTCTTTTGGACGGTAATCATTTTCCTCGCTGTTTCGGCCTTTTTGTATTATTTGCGAGAAAGAGGTGTGGAAGTAAACCAGCGTACTGTGCGCCGTCTCTGGGGACGATTTACTGTTTGGTTGCGGCAGGTGTGGCAAGGTCTGGCCACGCAAACGCAAACGCTGCGCCGCACCATTCGCCTGCGCAACGGCCGTGCGCCATCCCTCCCCCCCCCCCAACCCAAACAACCCTGGCGCTTTATCCGCGTCAACGCCTTGCCCCCCCGCGAGCAAATCCGCTACTTTTACCTCTCCGTTGTCCGGCGAGCCAGCGAAACAGGCATCCCCCGCCGCGCCGACGAAACCCCCCTAGAATACCTGCGGGACCTAAAGCAAAGCTGGCCTGAGCATGAAGAAGAAATAGAAGAACTCACCCAGGCTTTTCTAGCTGCCCGCTACACCACTCGCCCTGTAGACAAAGGATGGGCCAACGCCATCAAAACTACGTGGAAGCGGCTGCGATCTGTTTTACGCCAAAGGGTAAACAGCACCCCCAACCCACCAAAAGAAACGGAATAAGCCACCATCAATCATCTTGAGACCAGGCGCCCCACCGGCTTCCAAAAGGTAGTTTAAGATTAGCAATTGGGTCACTTTCCCCCAACCGAAGCCAAGAACCCCCAGGTCAACAAGCCCACCACCAGCTGAAAAATCAAGGTGTTAAGCCGCAGGCCGATTTCCAACAAAATCACATTCAAAACACCGCCAACGATGGCACCCAAAAAGAGGCCAATCAGCGCCCCCTTAATGGCCTCGCCCGGTACCGTAAAAATCACGCCCAACAATGCCCCAATAAGCGCTGTGACGCCAATCCATTGCCCCGCTTCGATAATCCGCACCGACATCTCCCCTTCGCGGCTTTGAAAAGCGTTCATGAGGGCTGACATGGAAAAGTCGCCCACCAAATCAAGGGTTATAGCTAATTGCACAAAGAGCATGATCAGGCCCGCCATAAGGCCAAACAAAAAAACGCGGCCCACGGTATCTGGCGCCTGAGAAACCGACCAGACAACAGCGCCCACGATGGCGCCTACGGCTAAACTATTTAGCGCGCCAGCCCCTAAATCATCAATTAAGGAAAAAACAACGGCTGCCACCATCATACGCGGCAGGATAAATCCCAAAATTGAAGTCATTTTCAAACCCTCCTAAATATTCTGAGTACCATTCAACGGCTTGCCACAGGCTTACAACTCTCGAAGAGAAGTTGCCAGGAAAACATTCCATGAGGCTAATTTTATCTCAACAGTGACCATTCGCTAATTTATGCCATTCGTGATAAAAAGACCACACCCTATTGACCATTATAACTGTGCAAGGAGTTTGAACCATGCCTCAACTTGTGGAATGTGTACCCAATTTTAGCAACGGCCGTAACCCGGAAATCTACAACCGCATCGCCGACGCCATTCGGGCTGTGCCCGGTGCCCAGGTACTAGACGTCAGCGCCGACCCCGACCATAACCGCACGGTGGTCACCTTTGTGGGCACGCCAACGGCCGTCGAAGAAGCCGCCTTCCAGGCCATCAAGCAGGCCGCGCAGCTCATCAACCTGGACCAGCACAGCGGCGAGCATCCGCGCATTGGCGCTACCGACGTTTGCCCCCTTATTCCGTTGCGCGGTATCACCACCCAGGAATGCGTGCAAATGGCCCAGCGCATTGGCGCACGGGTGGGCCAAGAACTGGGCGTAGCCGTTTACTTGTATGGCGCAGCCGCCACCCGCCCAGAGCGGGAAAAGCTGGCAGACATTCGCAAAGGGCAATATGAAACGTGGAAGGCAGAAGTAGCCACCAACCCCGCCCGCCAGCCCGACTATGGCCCAGCCGAGCCGAAACCCTGGGGCGCAACGGTCATTGGCGTACGGCCGTTTCTCATTGCCTACAACATCTACCTCAACAGCAGCAACGTAGACATCGCCGAAAAAATTGCCCGCGCCGTGCGCTTCACCAGCGGCGGACTGCGCTTTGTGCAGGCCAAAGGTTTCCTGGTTGAAGGGCAGGCCCAGGTCAGCATGAACCTGACCAATTTCGAGAAAACCCCCATCTACCGCGTGCAAGAAATGGTGCGCCGTGAAGCAGCTCGTTACGGTCTCACCATCGCCAAAGCAGAACTCATTGGCCTGACACCGCAAAAAGCATTCATGGATGCTGCCCGCTGGTATTTACAGCTCGACGACTTCCGTGCAGATCAGGTATTGGAATATCGTCTGTACGATGAAGCCGCGACCGACAACACCCCCGACACCTTTTTAGAAGCCGTGGCGGCCAACACCCCTACCCCTGGCGGGGGTTCAGTAGCGGCCCTGGCGGGCGCATTGGGGGCGGCCCTGGCGCAAATGGTGGCGGGCCTGACGGTGGGCCGCAAAAAATATGCCGACGTAGACGCCACCGCCCGTGACGTTCTGGAACGGATGGTAACGTTACGGCGGCAGCTCACGGCCGCCATTGCGGATGACGCCGCCGCCTTTGAGCAGGTGATGGCGGCCTATCGCCTAAAAGGGGTGGAAGAGGCAGAGAAGCAGGCCGCTATTGAAGAGGCAACGGTGGAAGCGGGTGACGTGCCTCTGCGGGTGGCCCGCCTCAGCCTGGAGGTGGCGCGGTTGGCCCGCGACATGGCCCAGTTAGGAAACCTCAACGCGGTGTCGGATGCGGCGGCAGGGGTGTTGATGGCGCGCACGGCCGTAGAAGTGGCCGCACTTAATGTACAGATTAACGGCGTTGGCCTGAATAACCGTGAACTGGCACAATCATGGGCATCCGAAGCGGCCAAACTGGTGGCCGAAGCGCAAGAGCTGGCCACAACGGCCACGGCCGTTGCCGCCCAACGTGGAGGTTTCTAGCAGATTGATTATTAGAGATTGGAAATTGGAGATTGGGCAGTGGGTGCTGCTGCCCATTTTTTTGTTGTTAGCCGGGTGTGGCGCACCGGCAGTAGCCAATGAAACAACGGCTGCTGGGAATGGGGGGATTATGGCCGAAACGATCCCCCAGGAAACGGCCGTAGCCCCTCCCTCACCGACCCCCACGCTGCCATCGCCCCTGGTCAACACCGTTGTGGTCAGCCCGGTCGCTACCATGCCCTCCTTTGCCCTGGCCGACCCGACGGCCGTGAGCGCCCGTAACCTGGAAAACACCCGCACCGCGCAGGAAACGGCCGTGGCTGTCACCACCCAGGCGCTGCCCACTGTTACCCCCACCATCACCCCCACGCCCCAGCCTACCTTCACCCCACCCGCCCTGCCCTTCACCTCCAATGACGAACACTTCTGGCTGCGCCGCCCCATTCCTGAAGGCGGCACCGTGTGGACCGACAAAACCTACTCCTATGGCAGCACCCGCGGCGGTTCCCTGCGCCCCCATCACGGCGTCGAATTCTACGTACCCAGTGGCACAGAAATTCTTGCCGCCGCCAGCGGCGCCGTCATCGTCGCCGGCAATGACCTGGAAACCCTTTACGGCCCCCACACCAACTTTTACGGCAATCTGGTCATCATCGAGCTAGATTCCCGCTATAACGGCCAACCCGTCTACAACCTGTACGCCCATCTCTCAGAAGTGTTGGTGATGGAAGGACAGCGCGTCGCCGCCCAAGAACTCATCGCTCTCTCCGGCGCAACCGGCGTGGCTGATGGCCCGCACATGCACTTCGAGGTGCGCGTCGGTGAGAACAGCTACGCCGCCACCCGCAACCCCTTGCTGTGGCTATACCCCTTCCCCGACCATGGGGCCGTGGCCGGGCGAATCACCTGGCCCAACGGCGCATTGGTAGAAGAAGCCCCCGTTGTTCTGCGCCGCATAGACGCCCCCTCCAAATATCTCGGCACCACCAGCTATGCGGGCAACAGCGTCAACGGTGATGACGTTTGGCAAGAAAACTTCGCCTTCGATGACGTGGTAGCCGGTTATTACGAGGTTGAGATTCAGGCCAACGGGAAAAAATACAAAGAGGAGGTGTGGGTCTTTCCTTACCGCACCAGCTTTGTGGAAATCACGCTGGATGGCTAATAGTAACCTAACGCAACCTAACGTAGGGGCAAGACAGGCGGGGCTGGCCTCTGCTATTCACCAACACCCTGTCTCCCGCCTGCTTCGCTCTGTTCGGTGGGTACGGCCGTTTGTAGACGAGACGGCACGAAATGGCAGCCGTTGATTTAGGTGACTGTTACCACAATTTTTCTTAAAGTGTAATCAATCGTGCGCGAGAGGAAGCGCGATTGGAAATCGCGGCTACTTGGTGGGTGGTGTATTTAGCTTTAGTTCACGAGCAACCAAGCGGTCGAACCAGCGGTCGGGGAGGAAACGGGGTAGCAGCCAGCCAGTCAGCCATTTGCGGGGAATGGCGTAGCGGGTTTTGGGGCGGGGATTTTCCACAGCTTCTACAATTTTTATGGCTACCTTTTCTACCGGAATGGCTGTGTGCTGGCGCCTGGTTACGGCGTCGCCCACTACTTTTTGCAAGATGGCGTTGTAGTCGGTTTGGGCGTATTGCTCCATGCCTTCGCTGGCTTTGCCAATGATGGGTGTGGCTGTTGTGCCCGGCTCGATGACGATGACATCTATGCCGTAGAGGAGTAGCTCGCGGCGCAGGGCGTCGGAGAGGGCTTCCAGGGCGTGTTTAGAGGCGGCGTAGGCGCCCATGAAGGGGTAGGCAATTTGGCCGCTGACGGAGCTGATGTTGATAATGCGCCCGCGGGGATGGGGCGCATCTAATTTGGCGCCTAGCAGGGGTAGGCATTGTTGGGTGATGTGCAGCAAGCCGAAGAGGTTGACCTCAAATTGATGGCGCATTTCGTCTACGGGCAGGTGCATGAGGGGGCCGGTAATGGAGATGCCGGCGTTGTTGATGAGGGCTGTGAGGTTTTGGCCGTTGAGGGTGGCGCGGATGTGGGCAACGGCCGTTTCCACCCCCACCTCATCCGTCACGTCAAAAACCAGCGGCGTTACGCCATCCCCCAAAGCCGCGCCCACCCGCTCCGCGTCTGCCGGTTTGCGCACGCTGCCCCACACATGGTAGCCGCGCTGCACGAGCATTGCCGCCGTTGCATAGCCAATCCCCGTAGAAATTCCGGTAATGAGGATGTGTTTAGACATAAGTTTCATCGTGAAACGTGATGCGTGAAACATGAAAAGAAGGCCATCACGTTTGAAGTTTTACGTTTCACGCCCCCTTTTTGCGCAAAAAATAACCCAACGCCATTACCAGCAAGCCCGCCACAAACACCCCACTGCTCACCAACACGCCTACGTCAAACCAAAACTGCTCCGGGAAAAGGCGAATGAGCGAATCGGAGTAGGAGAATGTCCAGGTTCCAGGGGGAAAAAGCAGTTCGTGAAACTGCACAAAGAAAATCTCCCAGCCCACGAGGATAAACAAGCCAACCCCCAGCAAAATGAGCGTTGTCGCCACACCGCCGCCAAAAATAGCGCGGTACCCCTCTCGCCGGGTGGCAGGGCGGGCCAACAGAAAAGCCAGCCCCCCCAAAACGAGAACGCCCGCCACCCACACCACGCGCCGGAAGGCGTCGGCAACAACCTTAACGTCTACCATGTGTTCAATTTCCCGCGCATTGTAAAGGGGGTCGTTGGTTCCTGGCAGGCGCAACTCTTCGAGCATGTAAATGACTTCGTGGGCCGGTTCCAGGCGGCGCAGGTACTCAATGTTGACTTCAGCCAGAGCCAGCCGCTCTGCATCGCTAAAGCCGTACACGTCGGAGGGAATACGGCCGTACTCCCACTCCGGGTAGCTAGGCCAATCCCAGGCAATAATGGCGCGAATGCCCCCTAATCCCAAGAAAAAGGGCATTGCCAAAACAACTAGCCAGCGCACAACGGTGATAAGTAACTTATTTTGCATATTTTTTTAACAATCCTTGTTTGACTTTTCGTAATCGGCAATCCGTCTACGGCTTACGGTCTACAGCTTACGGTTCACGGCTTACGGCAACCCCGGCAGCCCCGCCGCGCCCTCTTGCAGCAAGTAGCGCAACACCAGCGAATCAATGATAGTCTCCACCGGGGCGCGCTCGTCGGTGAAGATGATGTCGGAGGGGTTAGTGGGGGTGAGGTGGGCAACGGCCGTTTCCACCGCCGCCCGCAGCAAAGGATCTGCCTCTTCCGGTAACGCCCACCAATTTGCCAGCAGCACATCGGGCGTGGTGGACTGCATAGTGGCTACCAAAATTGTATTCAGCGACCCCGGCACATCCATAGCCTGCACCGTTGGAAAAACCTGCAACAGCGTGGCGGTCATGGCGTCAATCAGGCGGCGGTCTTCCGGGGCACGCCCCACGTTAATTGCCAGTACGCCATCTTCTTGCAGTCGGTCGCGCACTTCGGCAAAAAATTCGCGGGTGGTCAGGTGCCAGGGAATGTAAGGCACTTTATAGGCATCCAGGGTGATGAGGTCGTAACGGCCGTCGAGCTGATTAAGTTGGTAACGGCCGTCGCCCACAATCAGGTTAATGTTCGGTTCCGTCAGGTCAAAATAATCCACCCCCGCCTGCACAATAGCCGGGTCTAGCTCAATGCCATCAATGGGAATAGGGCCAAACACCTGCGTAAACTGCTTGGGAATAGTGCCCGCCGCCAGCCCCACCACCGCCATGCTTTCCACTTCCACCGGCGCGGGGGCAAAAAACGGCGCCGCCAGCATAATGCTCCACACCGACACCCGCGGCACCCGCCCATCGTCACAGTAAAAGGAATGGTACGCCTGCCCTTCGTTGAGCAGCAGGTAGTTGCAATCCTGCACGCGCACCACCTGAATGTAGTTGTAGGCAGATTCCGTCTCGAAAATTTGCCCTTCATATGCTTTGATGTTGCCGCCCGTCCACAGGAGTCCCAGCGGAATCAGCGCTAGAGAAAGGAGCAAAGCGGCCATGCTGCGGCGCGGGCTGTGCTGCCACAGCCCCACCAGGCCACAAAGCAGCAAAATGGTGCCAAAAATTACGGCCGTTATCCGCGACCCCAGTTCGGGAATGGTGTACAGCACCGGCAAATAGGTACCCAGCAGGCTACCCCAGGTGGAAACGGCGTAAATGCGCCCGCTGATGCGCCCCGCCTCTGCCACATCACTTACCGCCAGGCGAATGGCAAAAGGGGAGACGCAGCCCAAAATGATGACGGGCACAGCCAGGGCAAAAGCCACCACCACCAGGGACCCCACCATCGCCCCCACGTTGATGGCGGCAAAGGCAGCCGCAGCCGTTTTCAGAACGACGCTGGTGAGCAGCATAAAAAAGACGCTGGCAAAGCCGCCAATGGTGATGAGGGTGTAGAAGGTGGTGGGCGACGGCCGTTTGTCCGCT
>CAZDEO010000041.1:0-45478 GCA_964504445.1 uncultured Anaerolinea sp.
CAGGAACGCCGAAACCTGACTCTCGTTAAAAGGAGGAGAAGAAGAGATTTTTGATACACATTTATTCTAAAAGAGTACCCTACGCAACGCTGTACGCTGCCCCTACGGCAAACATACGCACAACCTGCGCTTGTTCCATATTTCACAAATGGCGGCCCGCAGCCCTGTCGCCTAATGCCTAAAGCGGCGATACAATCAACTCCATGACGCAGATTCGCCGTACCCATGCCTTGCTGCTTTTGCTGGCCTGCTTACTGGTAGCGGCCGGCCTGCGCCTGCCAGATCTTCCCACGGCCCCGCCCGGTTTGCATTATGATGAAGCCGCCAATGGCGTGCTGGCTGGTAACATTGGCCTGCGCGGAGATCGCCCCATTTTCATTTCCAGCTATACCGGCAAGGAGGTGCTATTTTTTTACCTGGCGGGTGGCGTTATGCGGCTCATTGGGGAGTCTGTGTTTGCGCTGCGGCTAACGGCCGCTTTTGTGGGGCTGTTGACCGTGGCGGCCACTTACTGGCTGGGGCGGGAGCTGGGCTTCAAGCGCCAGGTGGTGCTCATTGCCGTGGTGCTGCTGGCGGTGAGCTTTTGGCACCTCCTGTTTAGCCGTCTAGGGTTCCGGGCCATTACCCAACCTCTTTTGCAAGCCTTGACGTTGGCTACGCTTTTCCGAGGTTTACGGCAGCGGCGCTGGCGCTGGCTGCTGCCGGCGGGGGTGTTCTTGGGGCTGACCGGTTACACGTATCTGGCGGCCCGGGTTTTTCCTATTTTGCTGCTGGTAGCGGCGCTGCCCTTGTTGTTGGGGCGGCTGGCCCGGCAGCGATGGCGGCAGTTGGTGATGGTGGCGTTGATTGGGCTGGCTGTACTGACGCCGCTGCTGCTCTATTTTGCCCAACACCCCGATGCATTTTGGGTGCGTATTGGGCAGGTGGCGCCTGGTGAAGCCGGGTTGAGTTTGGGGAAAAGCCTGATGCTTTCGTTAGAAATGTTTTTTCTAGTGGGGGATCCGTACATTCGTTTTAATTTGCCGCAACGGCCGTTGCTGAACACCTTTTGGGGCACGCTCATGGTGGTGGGCTGGGTGAGTATGCTGTGGCGTTGGCGTAGTTGGTCTACGGACTGGCGGCGAGCGGCAGCGCTGCTGCTGTTTTTTAACCCCCTGGTGATGCTGCTGCCCACGGCGCTGGCTACCAATGAGATTGTGCCCAGCAATTTGCGGGCCATTGGCCTGATTCCCCTCATCTTTTTCCTGCCGGCCTTGGGCTTGCAAGAGCTGCTGGCTTCGTTGGAACGTTGGCTGCAAAGCCGCATGGTCACGGTAACCACAGTAGCCACGGCCGTTACCGTGCTGCTGTTGGGCGGCATTTTCACCAACCGCCTTTACTTTTTGGAATGGGCTGACGATCCCCAACTTTTTTATGAAAACGATGGCGATTTAACGGCCGTAGCCCGCTACCTGGACGAACAAGACCTGAGCAATACGACCCCATACGTGGCGGCCCTCCATTACCAACATCCGACGCTGGCCTTTCTCAGCGAGCAGTACGATGCGATTAAATGGCTGCCCAACAGTCAGGCCCTGGTTTTCCCGGCAGAAGGGGAGGCGTTGTATATTTTCCCCCACAACAGCCCGCTGCCGGAATGGGCGACGCCATTTTTTGCCGATTTACCTGGGGATGTGTCGCTTCAGGGCCCCTTTACGGCCGTGCGCCGCCGCAGCCCCCCAGAAATCAAACCACCCTATTCCGTTAACGCCAATTTTGGCAACACCATTACCTTGCTGGGCTACAATGCCCAGCCTGGCTATACGGGGGAAACCATGCCCGTCACCCTCTATTGGCGGGTAGACGCCGTGCCTACGGCTGATTTTTCACCCTTTGTACATTTAGAAGATGTGTGGCAGTATCGCTGGAGCCAGTTGGAAACCTTTGCTTACCCGGCGCCTCAGTGGGCGGTGGGTGACCTGATTGTGCAACGGGTAGATTTGCCCTTGCCGCCGGGTGCGCCTCCCGGCCCTTACCGCCTGCGCATTGGGTTGTTTGATCCGGCTACTGGTAACCGCCTGTCGCGGCTGGATGAGAACGGCCGTTTCGCTGGCGACAGCTACATCCTGGAATTTGTGGGCGTTTTGGCCGGAGATTTACCTGCCGACCCGCCACAACCGCCCTACCCGCTGCGAGAAACCATTTTGCCTGGGCTGCAACTGTTGGGCTACAGCCGCGGTGGGCAAGAGCTGTTTACAGGCGAAACCCTCCCGCTGGCTTTGTGGTGGCAGGCCACCGCTCCGCTGCCGCCCCTCACCACGCGGCTGGAACTGCTTAGGGCGGACAATACCGGGCGCGTTTTGCTAAACACGCAGCCTGTCCACAACACCTACCCCTTTCACCAATGGTATACGCCTCAATTTCTTATTGATCACGTAGACCCGGCTGTTCCCACCAATTTCCCTGCCGGTGAATACCGGCTGCAGCTGCGTTTGCTGGATGAGAACGACGAAACCCTTTTGGTTACCGGTCTTGGTGATGTGCGTATTAGCGAAACTGACCGGCTGTTTGCGCCACCGACGCTGCAAACTGTGACAAACAACGCCTTTGGCCCGGAAATTGCGCTGTTGGGCTATACCCTGGAGGAAACGGCCGTTCATGAATTTTCGTTGCAACTGGTCTGGCAGGCCCAGGAAACGCCCTCGGAAAATTACACCGTCTTCGTCCACGTGCTGGGGCTGGATGGCGTTTGCTGCGTGTGGCAGCAAGATGCCATGCCCCGCCAAAACCAATATGCCACGAGCCGCTGGCTGCCCGACGAGGTGGTCCTAGATAGGTACACCATTCGCCTGCCAGACGAAGCCGCACCGGGTACTTATCCGCTGGAAATTGGGTTGTACGTGGCGGAGACAGGGCTGCGCCTGCCCGTTACTGGGCCTGGGGCGCAGGGAGATACGGTGTTTTTACGGCCGTTAACCCTGCCCTAAAGCAGCCCCTCACTACGCCTGTTTCATATAGAGCGTTCGCGTCGGGTAAGCAAACTCAATACCCGCTGCGGCAAACTGCCGTATCAGGGCCAGATTGATTGCCTGTTGGGTATCCATATAGACCTGAAAATCGGGCACCAGCATGTAGTAAACAACCTCATACGTCAGGGCCGAGTCATCCAGGGACTTGAAATGGGCGCGGTCGAATCGGGCCTGTTCCTGACTTTCTATAATTTCCTGTATCAAGGTCGGGATTTGCTCCAATTTAACGGCGGGCGTTTCGTACAGCACCCCCAGCGTAAAAAGAATGCGCCGCTCCTCCATGCGCTTGAAGTTGCGAATACGGCTGGAAAGCAAATCACTGTTGGAAAAAACCAGTTGTTCTCCAGACAGGCTGCGCAGGCGCGTTGTCTTCAGCCCAATCTTTTCCACCGTTCCCGTGAACTCGCCCACGACAATAGCGTCCCCAATCACAAAGGGCTTGTCTAGCACAATGGAAAGCGAGGCAAACAAATCTCCCAAAATATTCTGCACCGCTAACGCTACAGCAATACCGCTAATCCCCAGCCCAGCAATGAGCGACGTCACTTCTACGCCCAAGTTGTCCAAAATGAGCAGCAAGACAATCGTCCATAACACCAGCTTCCCGATCAACCCCAGGGCAGACAAAACCGTCACGCTGCCAGCATCTTCATTGAGGCGTTGCTGTTTGTAGCGGTTAACCGCAAAGGTAATGGCCCCATTCCCCCAAATGGCTACCTGAACGAAAAAGGCAATGGTGACCACGTGCCCGGCAATTTGCGTAGGTGTGTCCGCAAAGGTTAGAAACTGCAAGCCCGCATATAAGCCAATCAAGAGCAGAAACCATACCTGGGTGCGGTTCAGTAAATCGACCACGAAGTCATCAAAATGGTTTTCGGTACGCCGGGCAAGCTGAACCACGCGGTGGATGATCACCATTTTTAAAATGTAAAAAGCGGCAATAACGGCCGTGATCACCAGCAAAGCCAGCAGCCAATCGCGGAGAGGGTTTTGGAGAAATTCGGTCTCAAACCAGGTCATCATGATTTCCTTTTGGCGCACGAAGGCCCCCAGGAAGTATGGTGTCTGCGCACGCCAATCGCTTCAACCACCGTCCCTCAGGACCTTCATTGCCTATGTTTGTAATACTTGAGGATGAACTGCCAGGCCATATCCTCAGACTGGCATCGCTCCTATTATGGGGAGAAACCCGCGGTTCGCGCAAAATCGTTAATTTTCACGCCCTGTTTATCTGCGCAACTGGCAGTTCCTGTATGATGAACGGGAAATCTTTATTGCAGGATGTAAAAATGGAGCAGTTTAGAGAAAACGTGTACCGCGTTGGCGGGCAAGAAATCCACACCACGGAGGCCGGCCGGCCGGGGCGGCAAATTGCCCTCATGATTCATGGGTGGTCCAGTTCCTGGTATGCCATGTCTCCGCTGATGGGGTTGCTGGCGCAGCGTTTCCACTGTATTGCCGTTGATTTGCCCGGTTATGGGCAGTCGCCGCCGTTCAAAGAGCGCACCACCATCCTCCGCTACGTCGATGTATTGGCTGACCTGATAGAGCAGTTAAGCGACAACCCCGTGGTGTTGGTGGGGCACTCTATGGGCGGGATGACCAGCATCACGCTGGCTCTCAAACATCCTATCCTGGTGGAACGCATGGTGCTGCTGAGTCCCACCATCAGCGGCCGTTTATCCCGGTCCATCAACTTTTTCATCCTGCCCATTACCATGCTAGAACGGTTTCGCCCCGGCAGTCTGCTGGTGTCGGCCGTGGAAAAAACCGTTGTTGGCATTACAGATAGGCTGATGCGCCCCGTTTCTTTTGCCGAACGGTCAGGCATTACGGAGGCGGACTACATGCGCTTGCGCTCTGATGCTCGGCGACCGGGACAGGGACGTGTGCGCGCAGAATGTTTTCGGGCGATGCTGGAGAACGATTTATGCGGCCGTATTGGTCAGGTTGACCCCCCCACCCTCATTTTGTGGGGCGCGGAAGACAACACGGTGCCCCTGCGCGACGCAGGCGTGGTGGCAGACGAATGGCCGGCAGCAGACCTGCGCATTTTGCCCAAGGCGGGACATTGGCCCCACTTTGAAGCGGCAGACACTACGCGGCGGCAGGTGGCCGCTTACCTGGGGCTGCCCCGCACCAGCACGGAACTGCACGAGCCGGTGGGGGATGATGAGTTGGTGCAAATTCAAGAAGTAGCCCGATTTCTGGCCCATTCTGACATTGGGAATGATTTGAATGAGGCCCAGCGCATCCGCATTGCCGCCCAGTTTCAGCAGCGCACCTACCAGCCGGGCGAGAGCATTGTGCACACGGCCGAAACGGGCAACGAACTGTACATGATTAAAGTCGGTACGGTAGAGGTGTGGAAAGATCCTGAAGGAATTGACCCCAGCATGCACAACCACGCCCAGGTACAGCACGTGACAACTTTTCGTCCAGGGCAAATTGTGGGTGAGCTAGCCATGCTGGACCAGGGCGGGCGCAGTGCAGACCTGATTGCCGGGGAAGACGGGGTGACCGTGCTGGCCCTAAGCCGGGAACGGCTGCTAACGCTGTGTGAAGATGATGCCGTATTGGGGACGCGGCTGCTGTGGAATATTTCTACGGTAGTGTCGCGGCGGGTGCGCTTCATTTTGTGGCAGCTTAATCGCGCCGAGCAGCGCCGGATGGAAACGGCCGTTACCCCCACCAACGAACGTGACGTCGTCCCTGCTTAACTGCCTGGCGGCCGCTCTCGACAAACGGCAGGATTTTGTGCTACCCTGAGCATATTGCTGCTTTGTTAGCGGGATGGGGAACCGCGCCATGCCGTCATCACCACCGCCTCGTGGCTCCGCAACCCAAAGGAGACAGGTTTAATGAGTGTTTACAAGATCATTGAGTTAGTTGGAACCAGCGAAACATCCTGGGAAGACGCCGCCAAGCAAGCCGTAGAGCGAGCCAGCGCGTCGCTGCGCGACCTGCGCGTTGCGGAAATTGTGAAGCTGGATATGCGTTTGGAAGACGGTAAGGTGATGGAATACCGTGCCCGCGTTGCGCTGTCCTTCAAATATGAAGGGGGTGGATAGCGAGAACCTGTAACGGAGCGTTAACCAACCAATAAAAAAAGCCCTGCTGTGCAGACCACGGCAGGGCTTTTTACGTGGCAATATCAGAAATTATTTCTCGGTTTTGTCACTGTCCTTGGGGACCTTGAAGGTGTCAAAAAACTGGCGCATGGTTTCTTCCCCCGCGGCAATGAGGGTGTTGACGCGCCTATCGCTCATGCCAAACTCCGTGGTGCCATAATCCTTGGCGGGCAGGCGGCAGACGCCATCTTTGTAAGCATCCATCACTGTTTTGTCGTGGGCCGAAATCATGGTGTTAACCAGGTTGGAAACGCGTTTGACCAGGGCCAGACTGTTGATGTCAATGAGGGGTTTGGGCGGAAGCACGTCGGGTTGGGCATTGGGGACGGGAAGGGTTTCGTCAATTAACATGCCCAAGGCGAAACGGCCGTCCGGCGGCCCCATGACACGAGTCACTTCAGGGCTGCGCGAGATAAGCAGGCGAATGGGAAAATTGGAGTTGAGACCCCCATCAACAATGGTGTGCCCAGTGATGTCTTGCCCGTTGTAGGGGCCCCACGCTGGCTGCCAGCGCACCTCTTGCCAGATGAACGGAATGCTCATAGACATGCGCACGCCCCAGTTGACGGGTAAATTGGGCGCTGTACGGTGATTAAGAATGAGCATGCTATTATCGGTGGTGTCAGAGGCAACCACGGTCAGGTCTTTTTGGGTGTGCTCGAAGAATTGGGCGAAGGTGGCGTTGCCCAGGTTACGGCCGTTCAAGTCCAGCTTTTCCATCAGCCAGTGCCGAAATGCCTCCCCCGCATACAGCCCTCCCAACTCCAGAAAAGAGAAAATCATCCGGTACACACTCAGCTTGACAAAGTTTTGGAAAAGGCGCTCATCCATATGCCTTTCTGCTTTTTCCGGAACAAAGGGCAGGTCCACCTGTTTGAGAAGCTGAAAACTGGTGCTGTTTTCCCAATCGGCCGGGCTGAAGCCTTCGGGGATGTCCATAAAAGTGGCAAACCGGGGGGAGCCATCAGGCATTTTCTCATTGACGTGACGCAGCATTTCCGCAGAGTCATAGTTGGCAGCCAGGAGACAGGCCGTGATAGCTCCGGCAGAAGTGCCCAACAGGCGCCCTACCGTGTGCCCGCGACGCTCAAACTCCTTCATAGCGCCCACAAAAACCAAACCTTTGGCGCCGCCCCCCTCAAAAACCAGATTAAATTCCATGGGAATCCTCTCCTAAAAAAATTTTGGCGCAGAGGCGCAAAGACGCAGAAAAATTTAACGCAATCCATGTATTTTCATCGCTTTTGACGTGCATCACTCATGGAAACTCCTTTGGTGGGTAGCTGCGGGGAGCCATTTAAGGCATAAGTAGGTTGATGGGTTGTCTAATTGGGCAGGGTACATGGGAATGGGCACGCCTGTCAAGGAGTTTGTCTTGCCGTCCCGCTTCCGCTATGCTTCCCTCCACAATCATTTAGGAAGCGTCCTTTGCCCATGCCAGACCTGAAATCCCTCTTTTTACTCGATCCCACCGTTATTTTTCTCAATCACGGCTCTTTTGGCGCGACACCGCGCCCCGTTTTTGCCGCTTACCAGGAATGGCAGCGCCGCCTGGAACACCAACCCGTACAATTCCTGGTCAATGAACTGCCCTCACACCTGGCCAACGCCCGCCATGCGTTGGGCGCATACTTGCACGTCCACGCAGACGATCTGGTTTACGTGCCCAATGCCACCTTCGCCCTCAACGCCGTGGCCCGCTCCTTACAATTGGGACCAGGTGACGAGGTATTGACCACCAACCACGAATATGGCGCGTGCGCTAACGTATGGCGCTTTCTCAGCCAAAAGCGCGGCTTTTCCTACGTGACTCAGCCCCTTCCCCTGCCGGTGCGGCCTGATGATGACTTGGTAGAGGTTTTTTGGCATGGGGTAACGCCACGCACGCGGGTGATTTTTCTCAGCCACATTACCTCGGCCACGGCCGTGCGGCTGCCGGTAGCGGCCCTTTGCCAGCGCGCCAGAGAAGCCGGCATTTTGACCATTGTGGACGGCGCCCACGCGCCGGGGCAAATCCCCCTGAACCTGCCACAAATTGGCGCAGACTTCTACTTTGGCAACGCCCACAAATGGCTGATGAGCGCCAAAGGCGCGGCTTTCTTATATGCGCGGCGGGAGGTGCAGCCGCTGCTGGAGCCACTGGTGGTTGGCTGGGGCTGGGGGCCAGCGCGCGCCATTACCTTTGGCTCCGATTTTTTGGATTATTTTCAATGGCTGGGCACCAATGATTTGGCGGCGTACCTTTCTGTGCCGGCGGCGCTGGCGTTTCAGGAGACGTACAACTGGACGGCCGTGCGCGAAATCTGCCACAGCCTGCTGCGGGAAACGCTGCCCCGCCTAGCTGCCCTGACGGGCCTGCCCTCACCTTACCCCGACGACACGTTTTACCAGCAAATGGCCATTGCCCCCCTGCCACCCACTGTGCATGGCCAAACCCTGAAAGAGACGCTGTACACCCGGTTTCGTATCGAAATCCCCATCACCCAATGGGAAGAACGGCCGTTTCTGCGCCTTTCCATTCAGGGCTACAACACCTCCGCTGACGTGGACGCCCTGCTAGACGCCCTGCGCCAACTGCTCTGACGCTACCTCAGCAGCAAGCTGGCCCCCAAGCCCAACAGCACCAAAAGCACGATGCGCCGGAAGCGCTCCGCGTCCAGGTAGTGATCCAGGCGCGTGCCAAGCAGCACCGCCAGCAAAATAGCGGGCAGGGCAATGAGGGCTTGCTGCCCCACCACGGCCGTAAAGTTACCGCTGAGGGCGTGCCCGATGAGCACCAGGCTGCTGTTGACCAGAAAAAAGCCCTGCAAATTACTTTTGAACTCTGCCGGAGGCCAGCGGCGGCAGTTGCCGTAAATGATGACCGGCGGGCCGCCGGTATTGTACGCCCCGCTCAAAATACCAGAGACAAAGCCAAAACCGTAAGCCCAGGCGGGGCGGTTGAGGGCGGGCAGCGTTGGGCCAAACAAAGCGTACGCCGCATACCCCAGCACCAAAACGCCCAACAACCGGGTGATGAGATCGCCATCTGCCTGGCGCAGCGCAACAATGCCTAGCGGCACGCCCAGCAGCGAAGCGGCCGTCAGCCGGGAGACGGCGCGCAGGTTCAGGTCAGCGCGGTAGCGCACCAGCAGCAGCAGTTCTGCCACGCCCGCCACAATGGCTACCAACGGCGCGGCCGTTTGAATGCCTAACAGCCCAACCAGCAAAGGCATAGAAACGAGGGCCAGCCCAAATCCAGTAACCGTTTGGGTAAAAATGGCGATGAAGACGATGAGGAAGGTAAGCATGGGGAGATTAGAGATTGGAGGCTGGAGACTGGAATTGCTTAGTCATCTGTCTCCAGTCTTCAGTCATTTTCTATGGAAACGAGATGCCACTGCGGAATGCCCAGGGGGGTGAGAACGTAATTTTGCGCGCGGGGCTTGACGAGCACGGCCGTTACCCCATGCGCCAGAAACAGTACCGGCGCGTCCGCCACGATTTGCTGCTCCGCCTGGGCATACAGGGCCAACCGCGCCACTGCATCTGCTTCGGTGCGCGCCTGCTCCAGCAGCGCATCTACCGCGGGGTTGCTATACCCGCCCAGGTTTTGCCGCGAACCGCTGTGGTAGAGAATGTCCAGGAAGTTTTGCGGGTCGGGATAGTCGGCGCACCAGCCAGAGGAAAAGAAGTGGCCGATGTCGCCGCTATAGAGCTGGTCGTTGTAGGTGTAGGGGTCTATCAGCACCGGCTCAATAGTCAGCCCCAAATTTTCTTGCCACATGGTAATGACGGCCGTTACCAACCCATTCACTTCATCAAAACCAGCCGTGTAATACGTCAGCGTGCCCAGGTCGGCCGGGTCGGCGTAGCCCGCCTCCGCCAGCAACGCCCGCGCCCTGTCTGGGTCAAAGGGCAGCGGTTCCGTTGCGCCACCATAGCCCGGCATGCCCGGTGGCAATGCCCCCGCCGCCAGCAAGCCGCTGCCTCGCCAAAAAGTGTTCACCAGTGTCTCCCGGTCTAGCGCATAAGCCAACGCCTGGCGCACACGCGTATCATCCAGCGGCGACAGTTGGTTATTCAGCCCAACAACGGTGGTGCACAGGCTAACCGTCTGCCGCAGGTCAGCGCTGAGGGGGTCGTTAGGGTCTTGCACCCGCGCCAGCGTGTCGCCGCCCACGCCCACCAGGTCAATCTCGTCTTGCTCGTACAAGGACAGAGGCAAATTGGCGCCCAGCAGGTATACCAGGTGGCTGATTTGGGCCGGTTCACGGTAAAAGGCGTCGTTGCGAGCCAAAACAAGAAGGTCGTCGTCGCGCCATTCTTGCAACTTGAAGGGGCCAGTGCCGTTGGCCTGGTACTCCCAGTTGCGCTGGCTGACGTTGTTTTCATCTACCACAAAGGCCACAGGGTAAGCCAGCTTTTCTAAAAAGTAGACGACGGGGGCCACCAGGCGCACTTCCAGGGTATGGTCATCTAGGGCACGCAGGCCACGAATGGCACTGGCTGTGCCCGCCAGCTTCTCAGGCACGCCTACAATGTCGCCCAGGTAGGTGTCGGCCGTGTCGGAGCCGGTAACGGGGTCAGCAGCCCTTTCCCAGGAGAAGATGACGTCTTGGGCGGTGACAGGACGGCCGTCGTGAAAGACCGCATTCTTGCGCAGGTAAAAAGTGTATATTCGCCCGTCCCCGCTAATTTGCCAGCCTGCGGCCAGGTCTGGCTGCACCTGTAGCTGCTGGTCTAGCGTCACCAGCCCGCTGAAAATGTGGCCCAGAGCGTCATCGGGACCGCCATAAGTCAGGGCAGGGTCTAGCGTGCGCGGCTGGCTGCCGCTGAGGATGATGGCGTTTTGGCGGTCAATGTTGTACCCGCTGAGGGGATCGCCGCCGGTTTGCAGCAGGCGGTTGGGAAGCTGGCAGCTCAGGAGGGGGAGAACGGCAAATAAAACGAGGAATAGGCGTTTCATGCCGGTATTGTAGCCCCAATCCTCCTCATTTGACAGGCATACAAAGCAGATGTATTCTCTACTCATCCTACACGCGAGGTGTTTCGATAGCAATGATAGCGTAATTCACTTCCAACCTGGTCTTGTTTGTTGACCTTTTTAGCGACCTGACCGTCGTTTGTTGACGCGCCGTTTTTGGGCAACGGCCGTTTCCGGAGGTGAAAATTGCTTACCGTACACCAACTCACGAAATCTTTCGATCTACAACCCCTATTCCAAAACGTCACATTCAGCCTAAACCCCGGCGACCGCGTGGGGCTAGTTGGCCCCAACGGTTGCGGCAAAACCACCCTACTGCGCCTCATCACCGGCGAGGAAGCGGCCGATTCCGGCCACATCATCACCACCCCCGACCTGCGCCTGGGCTACCTGCCCCAGGGCTTCGCCCTAGACGACAGCCAAACAATCAGCCAAGTAGTGGGGTACGCCGCCGGTGACGTAAACGTGCTAGACGAAGAACTAGCCCAATTAGCCCAGGCCCTCGCCCTTCAGCCAGAAGATGAAGGCTTGCAGCAGCAGTACGACGCCCTCTTACAGCGCATCAGTCGCAGCAACACTGGGCGTGCCGCTACCATTCTTGCCGGGCTAGGGCTAGACGCGCTGCCCGACGACCTACCCGTAGCCCACCTTAGCGGCGGGCAAAAGACGCGGCTGATGCTGGCCCTAACGCTGCTAGACGACCCCCAGCTTTTACTGCTGGATGAGCCGACCAATCACCTGGACATCGGCATGCTGGAATGGCTGGAAGGATGGCTGGCTGATTTTGCCGGCGGCGTGCTGGTGGTGTCTCACGACCGCACCTTTTTAGACCGCACCGTTAACGCCATCCTGGCCCTGGACGCACTAACCCATACCGTGAAGGAGTATGCCGGAAATTACAGCGATTATTACCAGGCAGCACAACTTGAGCAGGAAAAGCAGTGGGCGGCTTACCACGACCAGCAGCAAGAAATTAGGCGGGTGCGCCAGGATATTTTGCGCGTGAAGGCCACGGCCGCCAGGATGGAAAGAGAGGCGAGTTCGGCACGTATTGGCGGGGGCATTATGAAGCTGAAGGGGGCGAAGGATTATCAGCAATCTTTGGCCAAAGGGGTGGCGCAAAAGGCGAAATCGCGGGAGAAGAAGCTGGCGCGGTACCTGGAAGATGAAGATCGGGTGGATAAGCCGCGGCGGATGCGTAACATGCGCCTGGATTTTGCGGAAACGGCGCACTTGGGGCGGGCAGTGCTGGAATTGGCAGATGTGAGTGTGGGGTATGGGGCGGCACGGCCGTTACTAACCCAACTGAACCTGCACGCGCCGCAAAACGGCCGTATTGTCATTACCGGCCCCAACGGCAGCGGCAAAACCACCCTGCTGCGCACCATTGCCGGGGAGATTGCCCCACTGAACGGCCGTATCCACATCGGCCCCAGCGTGCAGCTCGGCTACATGACCCAAGAGCAAACCCATCTCGACCCGGCCCTCACCCCCCTGCAAACCGTTCAGCCCCACTTCGCCAGCGAAACCGAAGCCCGTACCTTCCTCGCCTACTTCCTCTTCACCAACGACGAACCGCTAAAGCCCAACGCGCAGTTGAGCTACGGCCAGCGGGCGCGGCTTTCTCTGGCGCAAATGGTGTTGGATGGCTGCAACGTGCTGCTGCTGGATGAGCCTATCAACCACCTGGACATTCCCTCGCGGGCGCAGTTTGAGGAGGCGCTAGCCCACTTCCAGGGCACGGTGTTGGCCGTCGTCCACGACCGCTACTTCATTGAGCGCTTTGCTACGGAGGTGTGGTGGGTGGAAGATGGCGGCATTAGGCGGGTGGTGATGGGTGAAACGTGATGCGTGAAGCGTGATGACCGGGCCGCTGCATTTTTTTCACGGTTTGCGACAGTTAATTGAGGGTGCGACCAACGGCCGTAACCACCGCCCCCACCTGCGCCACCAACTGCGGCAGCATCTCCAGCGGCAAAGATTGCTCGCCGTCTGACAACGCTTCTGCCGGGTTGGGGTGCAGCTCCACCAGCAAGCCATCCGCCCCGGCAGCGATGCCCGCCCGCGCCGCCGCCAACACCAGGTCGGCGCGACCCGTGGCATGGCTGGGGTCGGCCATCACCGGGAAGGGCGTGGTTTGCTTGATCAGGGCGATGGCGTTGGTGTCCAGGGTGTTGCGCGTGGCCGTTTCAAAGGTGCGAATGCCCCGCTCGCACAGCATAATTTGCGCGTTGCCCCGGCTGGCAATGTGCTCGGCGGCCGCCAGCCACTCGGCTATGGTTGACATAAAGCCCCGTTTGAGCATCACCGGCTTCTGGGTTTCGCCCACCGCCCACAGCAATGGGTAATGCTGCATGTTGCGGCTGCCAATCTGGATGATGTCGGCGTATTCGGCCACCAGGGGCACCTGCTCCACACCCAATGCCTCGGTGATGACCAGCAGGCCAAACTCATCGGCTACGTCACGCAAAATTTTCAGCCCATCTACACCTAATCCCTGGAAAGAATGGGGCGAAGTGCGCGGTTTGAAGGCGCCGCCGCGCAAGATTTTGCCGCCGTGGTGGTAAACGGCTTCGGCGACAGCACGCGTCTGGGCGTAGCTCTCCACGCTGCATGGCCCGGCCATGAGCAATACGTCCTGCCCGCCAAGGGTGAGGTCCGGCGTCAAGAAAATCGGTTTGGTGGTGGTGTCCAGGTTTATCATAGCGTCACTTTGAGACTGGAGATTGGAGACTCAATCTTCAGCCTTCAACCTTTTGTCCGTCTAAGAAGGTGAGAACCGTTTGCTGGAAGGCATACGGCCGTTCCAAATGCACCGTATGTCCTGCGCCAGCCATGATTTCTAATTGTGAATTTAGCAACAAGTCGTGCATTCTGCGGTTAATGCCCACAAATTTCTCATCCAGCTTCCCAGCCAGCAGCAGCGTGGGCAGGGTGAGCGTGGGCAACTGCGGCCAGAGGGAGGGCTGCGCCCCGGTGCCCATGCCGCGCAGGGAGTTGGCCAGCCCGGTGGGATTGTTGTTAAGTCGCTGAAGGCGCAGGGCAGCCCGTTTTTCCGGCGTAAGCTGCTGCTGGCTGGCCCACAAGGGCAGTGATTCCCAATAGTCCACAAAGGCGGCCATGCCTTCGCCCTCAATGCGGTCGGCCAGGGCTTCGTCGCGGGTGCGGCGGGCAGCGCGCTCCGGCTCTGTTTCCAGGCCGGGGGAAGCGCTTTCCAGAATGAGCGCACGGAAAAGATGCGGGTAATGGGTGGCAAGGTAGAGGGCCAGCCGCCCGCCCATTGAATAACCAAGCAAATTGACGATGGACGATTGGTGGAGTACGGCCGTTACATCCTCCGCTACCTTTTTCATTGTGTAACGGGTGGGGTCGGGTGGCGCATCTGTACGGCCGTGGCCCAAAATGTCCAGGGTGATGACGCGGTAATGCTGCGCCAGCGCGGGCACATGGTCGGCCCAATTTTCGCCGCTGCCGGTAAAGCCATGCAGCAGCAGCAGCGGGTCGCCCTGCCCGCTAACTTCTACGTGGTATGACACGCCGTTAACGCACAAATCAGGCATCGGGCTGGCTCCCTATCTGCTCACGAACCTGCTGCCGGGCGATTTTTCCGGAGGCGGTGAGGGGCAGGGCGTCTACCAATTGGACATGGCGCGGGATTTTGTAGCCCGCTAACTGCTGGCGGCAATAGGCCAGCAAGTCGCTTTCGGTGACGGTTTGCCCCGGCTGCACCTGGACCATGGCCGCCACCCGCTGCCCCCATTCGGCATCGGGCAGGCCGACGACACAGGCTTCGGCAACGGCCGTATGCCCTCTTAACACCCCCTCCACTTCCGCCGGATACACATTCTCGCCGCCGGACACAATCAAATCACTGCGCCGCTGCACAATCCACAGATCGCCGTCGGCGTCCAGGTAGCCCATGTCGCCCGTGTGCAGAGGAGCAGGGGAGCCGGGGAGCAGAGGCGCTTGATCTTCCTCTGGCTCTTGCCCTCGCGCAAAGTATCCGGCCATGACCGTGGGACCGCTGACAACTATCTCGCCGATTTGCTGGGGGGGCAGTTCGTGGCCCTGCTCGTCCACAATTTTGACGCGGGTGAAGAGCAGCGGCTTGCCCACGCTGCCGGGCTTGCGGGCGGCGTCGGCGGGCAGCATGGTGGCTACCTGGCTGGCAGCTTCGGTGAGGCCGTAGGTGGGGGCGACGAGGGGGAATAATGAATTGTGAATTGTGAATTGTGAATTGTGAATGGGTAACGAATGACGCGGCAGCGCGTTGGCGCGTTGTACCAGTTCCGCCGGGGCGGCGGCGCCGCCGAGGAGGATGAGGCGCAGCGAGACGGGCCAGTGGGTGCGGCTTTCTAGCAGGCGATGCAGCATGGTGGGCACCAGGGAGATGAGGGTGATGGGGTTTTGGTCCAGGTCGTGGTGGATGGCGGCGAGGTCGAAGCGGGGGTGGAGAGAAACGGCCGTACCGTACAAGCAACTACGAAAAATCACCGCCAGCCCGCCCACGTGGTACAACGGCAGCACGCTCAGCCACAGGTCGTCCGGCTGCACCCCCAGCCGTTCCGCCGAGGCGTGGGCGCTGTGGTAATGGTTGGCGTAGCTAAGCATGGCTCCCTTGGGCGTGCCGGATGTGCCGGAGGTGAAGATGACGGCCTGCAAATGGTCAATGGTCAATGGCCAATGGTCAATAGTCAACGGTTTTGTCGTCGCTATTGTTTCTTCGTTGACAATTAACAATTGACAATTGACTATTGACCATTTTTCTTCGTCTGTCACCAGCCATTTTGCCCCCACGTGGTCAATCTGCCACTGCAATTCTGCCGGGGTGAGGCGGGTGTTGAGGGGCACTAGCACCGCGCCGAGGCGGGCCAGGGCGTGGATGAGGCAGACATATTCTAGCGAGTTGGGCAGCAGCGCGGCGACGAACTGGCCGGGGCAGATGCCTTTATGGTGCAGGAAGGTGGTGAGATGGGCAACGGCCGTATCCAACTCCCCATAGGTCCAGCGCTGCTCACCAATGAGCAGGGCCAGCTTTTGCGGCGTCACCGCCGCCCGTTCCGCCAACCAATCACCCATCACGCCCACATTCCGCTACTTACCCAAGCCCTGGGCCATAAAATCACCATTGGTGCGCAACGCTTTTTCTCGCGTCATCAGGTGCGTGGTGAAAAAGTTGAACAGCTTATTGACCGGGCCAGGAATGACCAGATGCTTGCGCCCCAAATTTTGCAGCGCCTCGTCTACCACCGGCTCCACGTCCATGAGCATGATGGGCGGGTAGCCGTCCAGGGCGTCACCCTGGGTGCGCGTCAGGCCGGGGGCCAGCACCAGCACGTCCACGTTTTTGTCCCGCAGCTCGTACCACAGCGATTCGCCCAGCATCAGCTGGAACGCCTTGTTGGCCGAGTAGGCGCCGGTGAAGGGCGTGCCGCGCAGCCCCCCCTGCGATGAGACAATGAGGATGCCGCCGCGCCCCTGGGCCACCATTTGCCGGCCGTAAGCGTGAATGAGGGTGGTGTAAGCACGGGCGTTAATGTCTAACATGGCGTGGTGAGTGGTCAGGTCCATGTCCAGGATGGTGGGCGTCTCTTTGGGGGTGAACATGTGGTTGCACACCAGCAGCCCGATTTCTAGCCCTTCTGTGACGGCCAGCAAATCGGGCAAAAAGTCAGGCTGTCCCAAGTCCAGGGTCACTGGTTTGACCTTGACCATGTATTTTTGCTCCAGTTCGGCGGCGCGGGCTTGCAGTTCGTCGCCGAGTACGTCTACCAGCACCAGGTTGAGGCGCCGCCCAGCCAGGCGGCGGGCAAAGCCGTAGCCCAGCCCTTCGGCGCGCGCCGCGCCGGTGACGATGGCCCAGGGGCCATACTGCACGTTGAAGGGTGCTTGGGACGCTTGTTTCTGTTCAGCCAACTTGCGCCAGCCCCACACGGCCGTTACGCCAACGGCCGTGCCTGCCACCAACACACTTTTCGGTAATTGTTTCATCTTCTGCCTCCTCAACGGCTTTTGCGCCGGTAGCGCACAATGGTTTCCGAGGGGCGGCTGGCCCCCAACCCATGCACCACGTGCGGGTCTTTCGTCACCAGTTCCAGATCAAACTCGCGGAACAGCATGGCCACAATCAGGGTAATCTCGTTGTTGGCAAAGTTCATGCCCGTGCATTTATGCGCCCCGCCGCCAAAGCCAATCAGTGCAAAGCGGTGCTGCTTGTCCTCAGTACGGTCGGGGGCAAAACGCAGCGGGTCGAAATCCTCCGGTTGGTCAAAGTAGAGGGGCAGGCGGTGGGCCACGTCTTGGGCCACCTGCACCAGCCAGCCGGCGGGCACCACATAGTCGCCAAATCGAGTGTCCTCTTGCACCACGCGCATCAGCAGGTCTACCGACGGCCGTATCCGTTCCACCTCCTGCGTCAGCCAGCCAATGTGGTCCAGTTGCACCATCGCCTTGGGGGTAATGTGTGTGCCCCGTGGCGCTATTTCCGCCAGTTCAGCCAGCACCCGCTGCAAATAATCCGGGTATTGCAGCAGCAAAATAATGCTCCAGGCCGCCTGCCCGGCGGTGGTCTCGTGCCCGGCAAACATCAGCCCCAGCAGCATATTGCGCACCAATTCCTCATCAATGGGCACGCCCTCGCGGTCTTCCTTCATAATCAGGTCTTGCAGGAAGTCGTCGTACTTTTCCGGGTGCTGCCGCCGTTCGGCGATGATGGGGCGCAATATGTCGGACATGCGCGCTTTGGCGCGGTCGCGCTTGATGAATTTGGGCAGGGGCAGGTTGGGGGGCAGCAGCGGGTCCAGAGCTTTGCTCAAATCCAGGTAAAGGTCCCAAAACTCTTGCCCAATCTGGCGATGGGCCTCGTGTCCCAGGAAGCAGTTCCCCGCCACCTCTTGCACCAGGGCCACAATTTGTTCGTTAAGCTCCATCTCGCCGCTGTCGCCCAGGCCATCCAGCCAGGTCTGGATCACTTCTTGCATCACGTCAATGTAGTGCAGCATCTTTTCGCGCTTGAACATTTCTTGCACAAACGGCCGTTGCCGCAAATATTCGTCGTGGGGGGCCAAAAACAGCACTTCGCCAAACATGGCGCGCAAAAAGCGGTACGGCTCCTGAATGTTCAGCTTCTTGTCCGTCTCCATAAAAAAGGTTTTCTGATTTTCCGGGCCGATGACAATAGCCACGTTCTGGTTCGCCAACTTGATGGCAAAAACGCTGCCATGCTCGGCAAAGCCGCGCTGCACCAGGCGGGTGCGGTCTTGCTGGAATTCCAGCGCGTGCCCCAGGCCCGGCTTCGCGCCAGAGACTAGGGGCGGGGTTAGATTACTCATGAGAGGCTCCTTTATGATGGGTAATTTGCGAGACAAATTGTTGGCTCACAATTTGGTTAATTTCCCGCCGGCGGGCGTCGTCGGCCACGCTGTCGGTTTGCAGTTCAATGACGGTAGGCGCGCTGCTGCGGATGCTTTCTTCCAGGGCATTCCGAAACTCGGTACGGCTTTGCGGGCGTACGTGGGCCAGCCCGTACATTTGCATGACGCCGCTGAAATCGAGACCGTGGGGGGTGATGAATAAATCGGTGAAAGGGGGGTCAAATTGGCGCACCGGCAGACGGTGGAAGATGCCGCCGCCGTTGTTGTTGAGCAGCACAATGGTGAAATTGACAATTGACAATTGACGATTGACGATTGACGATTGACGATTGATGAGGGGCAGCAGGCCGTTCAGGTCATGGTAGAAGGTAATGTCGCCGAGGAGGGCGACGGTGGGCTGTTGGCTGGCGGCGGCGATGCCCAAGGCGGTGGAGGTGTTGCCGTCAATGCCGGAGACGCCGCGATTGCCGTAGAGATGCAGGTGGCGGGTGGACGGCCGTGCAAATTGGTCCAGGTGGCGCACGGGCAGGCTGTTGCCGGCAAAGAGGTGGGCGTTGTGCGGCAGGGCGGCCACCGTGTCGGCCACGGCGCTGGCGTCAAAGTAGGGCGCGTAGAGGTGCTGGTCAAGGATTTGCCAGACGGCCGTTTCCGTGGCCATCACCTGCTGCGTCCAGGCCGTGGCCATGCGCGGCGTCACTTGATGGGCCAGCTCGTAGCAGAGCAGTTCCTCGTTGACCTGCAAAAAGTGGGTGGTCAGGTGGCTGTCGTCGGCCCAGACGCCATTTTCGCGCACGTGGATGCGCCGCGCCGGGTTGATGCGACCCAGGTAATCGTTGAGCCATTTGCTGGTGGGCACGGCCCCGAAGCGGATGATGATTTCCGGTTCGTCCCAGCCGGGGTTTTGCTGCAGGTAGGTTTCATAAGCGCCGGAAACGGCCGTGCCGCTCACGTGCCGCCCCCAGCGCGCCCCGGAAAGCGGGTCGGCCAAAATGGGGTAGCCGCAAATCTGGGACAATCCGGCAACGGCCGCTGGGAAATTGCCCCCCGGGCAGCGCGGCCCGCACACGATCAGCCCCCGCTCGTGCCGATTGATGGCCTCGGCCAGGTCGCCCAGTTGGGCGCGGGTGGGGGCAAGGACGCCGTGTTGGAAGTTGTGAATTGTGAATTGTGAATTGTTAATTGTGAACTGATTACTATTACTGTCCCCTGGCTCTAGTGGTTTGCGGAAGGGGAAGTTGACGTGTACCGGCCCTTTGCGCAGGCCGTTGGCGGTGGCGTAGGCGCGGGCAGCCAGGGTTTGCAGATGGCGCAGCACGACGGCCGGGGCGTCTTTTTCTGGCAGCGGCGCGTCTACGCTCCAAAGTACCTGGTCGCCGTAGATTTTGAGCTGGTCAATGGTCTGGTTGGCCCCGCTGTGGCGCAGTTCGGGGGGGCGATCGGCCGTCAGCACCAGCAGGGGCACGTGGGACATGAGGGCTTCAGTGATGGCGGGGAGGTAATTGGTAACGGCCGTGCCCGATGTACACACCAGCGCTACCGGCGCATCCGCAGCCAGGGCCATGCCCAGGGCAAAAAAGCCCGCGCTGCGCTCGTCCAGATGCAAATGTACCTCGATTTGGGGGTGCGCGTCAAAGGCCAGCGTCAGCGGCGTGGAACGGGAACCCGGAGAAACAACCGCGCGGCGCAGCCCGGAGGCAGCCAGCGCGTGGACAAAGGTTTCGGCCCAGAGGGTGGCCGGGTTTTGGTATAATGAATAATGAATATTGAATTGGGAATTGTGAATGGAATCGCTCATTGGGTGGGCTGTGTCCTTTGGCGGGATGTTTTGATACTGGCATTAACGATGCGGCATAGTTCGTCGCATTCTTGATATAGAGGGTCGATCTTGGCATTGGAAAACATCTGGCTTTTGATAACAACCCTGAGCCAAACGCGGGATTCGTTTAATTCTTTGAGGCATATTTTCAATTTGTGTTGGAAATCTTTGGCGCTTTCTGCACTTCTGGCTTCAGCGTAGTGTGCGGCTGGCGCTGTACCACTTCGCAAAACTTGCCCAGCAATATGATTGCCCGCACGAGTTTTGGGCAGATTATCGCTCAACTGAATAAGGCGAACCGCAAAATCCACCAGCCTTTCTTGTATGTCATCTCCTTTTGCCATGCCCCACCCCATTCTCAATTCATTATTCCCAATTCATTATTTCCAAATTCATTATTTCCAATTCCCAGGGCTTCCAACATGGGGCGAAACTTCAACTCTGTTTCTTGCCACTCTTTTTGCGGTTCGGAGTCGGCGACGATGCCTGCACCGGCGTACATCCAAACGCGATTTTCTTGGGTAACGGCCGAACGAATGGCCACAGCGAATTTCCCATCCAGGGTGGGGTCAATCCAGCCCAAGGGGGCGCCGTACCAGCCGCGGGGCACAGGTTCGGCGTCGCGCAAGAATTCCAGGGCGAGGCGGCGTGGCGTGCCGCCGAGGGCGGGGGTGGGGTGCAGGCGTTCGACCATGGGCAGGACGCCGCCCGTTTCGCGCAAAATGCCGATGATGGGGGTGTGAATGTGCTGAATGTTGCTTAATGGGTAAATGGCGGGTTCGGGGATGTGTAGGGAATGGACGGCGTGGTGCAGGCGGCGCTGAATGGATTCGACGACAAGCTGCTGCTCGTGGCGGTTTTTGGCGCTGTGCAGTAACTCATGGGCCAGGGCGGCGTCTTCTTCGGGGGTGGCGCCACGGCGAATGGAGCCGGCCAAGGCCATGGTTTCGATGCGCTGCCCGCTGGTTTGCACGAGCAGTTCCGGGGTGGCGCCAAAGAAGGCGTGATACGGCCGTACCTCAAACAAAAAGCGATAGCAGCCCGCATAGGTCTCATGCAAATACGCCAGGGCGCTTTCCACGTCTACGCGCTGGGCGAAGCGCGCTTCCGCCACCCGCGCCAGCACCACCTTCTTGAATTCACCTGCACGGATGCGGCTAATGGCTTTGTCAAGCATCGCTTCCCAAGTTTCGTAAGGCATGGGGTAGCTGAGATTGACAATTGACGATTGACGATTGACGATTGACGATTCTCCCCTCAACAGTTCATACCGCGCCTGCCACGCCTCTTGCAGCATAGGCAGGTTGGCGTGGGCACCTTCGTCGCGGGGCAAAATGGCGTTGATGGTCAACCAAGTGTCGCCGTTGACCTGCACAAGCTGATAATGGGGCAAAATGAAGTGGGCGGGATGGAAAGCCGACCAGGCGTAGTCGGGACTGAAATCATCGCGGAAGGCGAAGCCGCCCATGAGGCGCGGTGCGGCCAATGGCTGACCGCCATCATAAAAAGCGGCGTCATGGAAAAGGGCTTTGGCCTGGCGCTGGATATCTAGGAAACGGCCGTTGCCCCAGGCAAAGATCTCCGCCGCAGTGCCAAAGCCGGCAAAAGCCACCGGGTCCTGCCCGTCCTGCCAGTACACCCGCGCCTGCCCGCGGGCGTGGCGCAGAAATCCGGCCACGTCCACCCCAGGGCTGGGCTGGCTGTAGCTGTGCAAACGGCCGTTGCCCTCCCCAAATGCTTCCTTTTGGGCCACCGAAACCACCTCAGGCATCATGGCTGGCTGACCTCTTCATACCCCACGCTGCGCAGCAGCAGCGACAGTAGCCCGGCCATAATGCGCGGCGGTTCCGGTTCGCCGGTGTACACCCAGCGAATAATCACGTTGTAAATAGCCCCCATCCACGCATAAGACACCACCTCCGTATCCACCGGCCCAATATCCCCGGCATCTACAGCTTCCTGCAAATAGCCAGCAATCATCTGCGCAAAGCGGTCGGTGACGGCGTTGCGCTTGCTCTCGAAAGGTGCGCCCAGCCCCACCGCCTGCACCAGCAAAATTTTAGCCGGGCGGCGGTACTTGCTAAAGGTAGCGATGACCGTTTCCAGGGCGATGCGCACCCGCACCATGCCCGTTTCCTGGGCAATGGCCTCCGTCACCCGCCGCTCCAGCAGGTCGGCAAACTGGTCTACCAGCGCCAGAAACAACTGCTCTTTGTTGGGGAAGTGAAAGTAAATGGAGCCTTTGGAGGTGGTAGACTCGGCGACGATTTCATCAAGGCGGGTGTCGTAATACCCTTTGCTGGAAAAGACGTTGAGCGCCGCATCGAGAATGCGGTTGCGGGTGGATTCGGGGTCGGGGCGAGTTTGGGTCATGGTATTTTCCTGAGATTGAAAGTTGGAGACTGGAGATTGACCTCCACCCTCAAGGTGATTATAGCTGTGACCGACTGGTCAGTCTACTCTTCTCACCTTTAATTTAGGGCATGTTCAGTATGCGAATTGATTTCAGGCAGCCAATTGCTTTATACTCCTTATCAGGATTATGCAATTTATTTTGGAGGTAAATATGGGAGACGAACAAGTAGCCATTGGGCAGATAAAGCGGGATATTTCCAAGTTAGTAAACCGGGTTGCATTTGGCCGGGAACGCATCATTTTAACGTCTCGTGGCAAGCCAAGGGCGGTATTGGTTAGCCTGGAAGATTACGAAAAGTTGCAGCAAGAGGAACAGGCGGAGCGCATGGCCAAATGGCAGGAATGGGAGGAGCAGGTTACAGCGTTGTCTGCGCGTATTTTGGAACGGCGCGGTGGTGAGCCAATTGATGTTGATGCTTTGTGGGCAGCCGAAAAAGCGGACCAGGAGATGCGTGATGACGCAATACTTGGTTTTTGATGCCGGTGTGATGATCAGACGGCTTGTGCCGCAGCCGCAACAGTCGCATTACATACAACTTTTAGCGCAATGGAAGCGAGAGGGCTTTGTTTTTTGTGCTCCGACGTTATGGGCTTATGAAGTGACCTCATCTTTGAACAAACTGCTTCATTTTCAGCAGCTTGAAGCTGACGAGGCTGAGGAGGCTTTGCAATTGGTACAGGCAATGGATGTGGAATTGGTTGTGCCGCAAGTTGACCTCATGACTCGCGCTTTTATGTGGACGCGACAATTAAACCGGGCGGCAGCGTATGATAGTTTTTATCTGGCGTTGGCGGAGGCGCGGCGGTGTGATTTTTGGACGGCCGATTCCCGTTTGGCACGCGCGGCTAACCAACCCTGGGTTAAACTGGTTGGCGCGTAGATTTGCGTTTGCTGACGACCACCAGCAAACCGAGGGGGATGAGCAGGTTGATGCCGCAAACGGTGCGGCCGCTGGCGGCGGGTACGTCTGGTGGGGGCTGGGCGGCGGATGGCGGGGTGGGCACGCTTTGGGGCAGGCCCTGGGGCACGATGGTGGGAATTTGCGCGGCGGAGAGGGGGGTAGGCGTGGGCGGCACCTGGCGGGGTGGCAGGCTCAGGGAGGCGCGCCAGGCGTTTTCCAGGCCATCCACGTTGAGGTTGTAAACGGCCGTTAACGCCTCATCATACCCCGCACCCTCAGCCAGACCCAAAATGAGATCTTGCAATGCCCCCGCCCCGTAGGTATCGAGCATAAAATTGACCACGCTGTAGCTCTGGCTGTAGGCCAAGCTGGCCGCCGCGTCGTGGGCGGGGAAGGGGCCGTTGAGGCTGCGCAGCGGCATAAAGCTGTCAGCTTCACGGGCACGGTCCAGGTCGTTTTGGGTGCGGGCGCTGGGCGGTCCTTCCGTCACCATGGCAATGCCTTCTTCCAGCCAGGTGGGGCGCTGCCCACCCACGCAGCTTTGGCCAAACTGCCCCAGCACCAGGTGCGCCAGTTCGTGGCGCACGGTGCTGGTGCCCCAATCGGCGGCGATGCGCGGGGGCACGCCCATGAGAATGACGTTGTACTCGCTGAAGGCAACGCCGCCGGCCCAATCTTGCACGTAGAGCACGGCCTGGCGCATATCTTCCGCCGTGCCGTAGATGTAGAAGTCTACGTCGGATTGCAGCTCGATGCCCATGTCGCTCTCCAGGGTTTGCAGGCCGGCCACGGCCGCTTCCAGCAGCAGCGGTCCTACCTCCGCCCCGGCGTACCAGTGAAGGTGGATGCCATCTTGGGAGACAACCTGCCAGTCAAAACGGCCGTCGCTGATCATCAGCGTTTGTGGCGGGGTGGTGATGGTTTCGCCGCTGGTGGTCACCAACTCCCACTGCCACCACAGCTCTGCGCCAGGGGGCGGGTTGCCAGAGCGGGACATCACCCATTGCCATTCCAGGCGGTTGCCGCTGATGGCTACCGGCGCCCGCCCCGGCACGTCCAGGCAGGCAAATTGGCGCGTATCGTAGATTAGGGCAGCCTGGCTGATGGCGCTGGCGTCGTCTAGTTCCAGGTAAAAGGTAACGGAGGTGGGAAAGTCAAGAACAGCCTCATTACGGGTTATGGTGGGGGCGGATTGGGCGCGAACGGGGACGGCAAATAAGAGGCCGCAGAAGAAAATAATGAATAGTGACTGGCGAATTGGGAATTGGGAACGGGTTTGCATCATGCTTTCATTGTCCTTACGCGCCCGGCGCGCCCGTTTTGGCTGCCAGGTGGCTCAAGGCCAGGGCCAGGGCAGAAGCGGTGAAGGCTGTGCCCGCCTGGGCAAACCAGGTAGGCAGGGGGCGGAAGAGAAGCAGCCCGATTAACAGCAACGTGCCCAGGGCGAAGAGAAGCAGGTAGGAGCGGGCGGCGGGGCGGAAGCGCAGGCGCACCAGCGCCCAAGGCAGCACAAAACCGCCCACCAGCAGCAGGTAGCTGATGAGGAGTTGGTCCCACAGGAAACGGCCGTCTTCCACCCACAGCTCCCCGCGCCAATAGGCAATGCCTAAAAAGGTCAGCGCGAAGAGGTCGGCGGCCAGCAAAAGCCATATCCACGAAGGGGTGTTGGAGGCGGATGCTGTTTGGCGGCGTGGCGCAGCGGCTTGCTCTTCGTAGCGCATGATGAGGCTGTGCCCCAGGGCGGCGGCTTGCTCGCCCAAGCGCAGCAAGTGCGGAAAGATGGCGGCGGCTTCCAGAATGGGGTGGGGTTCGCTACGCGGGATGGGCTGCCACTGGCCTTGCAGCGCCTGCCCCAGCAGGCTGCGGGAAACGAGCTGCTTGCGCTGGCGCCCTACCTTAACCAGATCAGAGATGAGGGCTTGCTGACGGCCGTTGGCCCGGCGCAGAGTGGGCAGCGTGTGGGGTCCCAGCGTAGCCGCCTCGGCCATCACCGTCATCCCTGCCAGGCCGTCGGCCTCATCTCCGACCAGCTTCGTTTCCACCAAAACCAGGTCCTCGGGAATAATCGCCTCGGCCAACAGCACCAGCACGTCTTGCGCGGAAGGCAGCGGCAGGCGCACGCTGTCTTGCAAGGCGGCATGGAGGCTGGCCGCGTTCATGCGGGACAGTTCCGCTTCGTTGGCAATGGACGCGTGGCCGATAATCAGGGTCATGGGTGCAGTCATGGGGGAATTATAGCAGGAATGACAGGCAGCGGGTTTTACTTAGGATGTGTATAGGATCTATATAAGATGCGCAGCACAGAAAAGCAAAAAGGTGCAGGAAATTGGTATACAAAAAAGGCTGGCGGTTCGCATTGAACCGCCAGCCCTGACTGATTACTGAAAACTGCTTACCGTTTGCTGCTTACTGCACGCGGGTTTGGCGGCGGTAGATGAGGGCGCCGGCGCTAACCAGAGTCAGCGCGAAAATGGCCGCCAGGCCCAGCAGGGTGCTGGTGCTGGCGCTGGTGGATTGGAGGGTAACGGCCGTGGGTGAACCACCGCCAAAAGTACCTGTAGTAAATCCATTATCAGGCACGCTGTCATCAGTTGGTTCTACCCCATTATCGTAAAAAACTCCCAGGCGAAACGAACAAGGCTGCGTACCTGAACCACCTGCGCACGCACCAGGTGTTGTCACATTAAGATTGGCAAATAAAATACCTATTTCCAATATTGCATCAAGATCAGCATCATACCCATAATCAAAGGGGGCGGGCGAAATGACAGCACAACTACCATCGTAACAATCAATAAATCGTGGCGTGGGAATGTTTGGGTTGAACTCATCGGCTGTAAATTCGAAAATGTAATCAACGCCTGTCATACTTTCATTCCCGTCGCAACTGCCAGCATTACGCATCACACCTGTTGTATTACTAGCATCTATATCAATACACACATTTAATATTGGGCGGCTCGCGGCAGTATAGACGAACGTATTTGCCTCATCATCACCATTTCCAAGGAAATCCAAACGCATGTAAAAATTTGAAGAATCATTAGTCACATGCACATCATCAATATCGTAAATCGGGTAAGGATTATCCCCTTGATCATAAACATCTTGCCCGTCATCTACTACTCGGCTGCAACCAGAAGAGCCAATCATGCATGTTTGCGCATCAACACCCCACTCATTTTCTCCCGTTTCATCACCATCTACAGCGACCGTTAATGCATATACCACGGCCGTTCCCAACACCAACAGCAAAACCAATATCCCTATCACCAAAAGTTTTTTTCTCATTACCTGCCTTCCTCAATAAATGCGCGTTGCATTGCTGCCCGACCACATTTTTTAACACTCAATCAGAATTTGCCACCTATTCTACTGGTAAATCAACTGTAAAGAAAGCGTGAAAGGTTGGGGTTTGGTTAGAAAGTGGTGGCAGCTATCTCTGCCGCCGGGACACTCCCCAAAGCCCCAGGCTCACTAAAAGCGCGAAAAACGCGGCAGCAAGAAGCCAGTAAGTCGCTGGCTGGGCATCTGGTTGGCCGGTTGGCTGGTTGGGTGGTGAGCCGGTTGGTTGAGCCATTGAAGCGGCAAGCGTTGGGGTCAGTGGCGCCGGCGTCCATGAGGAAGCGGCAGTAGGCGGCAGGGTGGCGGTCGGTGGCGGAGTGGCGGTGGGTATAGGAGATGGGGTCCCTGTTGGCGTCGCCGTCGGCGGCGGGGTTGGCGTAGGCGGCAGCGCCTGCACCAGGTAAAAGGCGGGGCCGCCAATCATGCAGTAGTCGCCAATGGGCTGGGAGCAGGGGGCGGCAGGCAGGGTAATGGTGTAAACGCCGTTGGTGGCGGTGATGGGCTGCGCGCTGCCCCACTGGTCTACCAGCAGCGCCGTGGGAGCCGCCGCCGCCATCGCAATCTCCTGGTCAAAAAAGAGGCGGTTGAACAACAGCATCGTTACCTGCCCCGGCTGCTCCAGGCGAAACTGCGCCAGACCATCCCAGCGCACGCGCTCGGTGCGCTGCGCCTGGGCCATGTGCTGGATAGCCACCTGATAAGTGGTAAAGGCCGGCCGCTGCTCCCCGTTTTGGCGCAGCAGGCCAAAGGGTTCCGGGTTGGCGGCGCGGTCCGTGTCTGTGTCTTGCAGCTTGTAGACGGCGATGCGTTCGGCCCCAGCAGCCAGGGCAGCCGCCAGGGCCTGGGGCATAAAAGCCGCCTGCTCTGCTTGCGTCACGTACAGGTGGTGGTCGCCCACGGGCCAGGTGGGGTCGTCTACGGGGGGGGCGTTAGTTTCCACCAGCCAGATGGGCTGGGCCAGACCGCGGCGGCGCATGATGTCCTGGAAGAGGGCCAGCAGGTCGTAAATCTGGTTGGGCTGGAAGTAGAGGTGGGCGGTGGCCACGTCAAAATAGGCGTTGTGCCAGGCGGCGGCAGGGTCAGCCAGCAGTTCGTCCAGCAGGCGGGCCATGTATTGCTCGGTGCCGGCGTAGACGTCAGCCCAATAGGTAAAGGCGGCCAAATGAATGGTGACGGCCGGATCAACTTCTTTGGCCACCAGGTAAGCGGTGCGCTGCAGTTGGGCAAAGTCGGCCACGCTGCCATCCCAGGTGTGGGCAATTTCGGTGGCGGCAATGTCGGGTTCGTTCCAGATAACCCAGTGGTGGATACGGCCGTTATACTGCCCCACTGCCTCGCGCACAAAGTTGGCCCAGGTGTTGCCGGGGTCAGCGGGGGGCAGCCACAGGCCCTGGGGCAGCAGGTTGTCATCGCGCGCCCAGTCAGGAATGCCGATGAGCAGCCCTACTACCTGGCGTCCAGCGGCAATTTCTGCATCTAGCTGCGCATCGCTGATTTTGGGCGTCCAACTGCCGGGGCCATTGGCCTGCACGTCGGCCCAGTGGAAGATGACGCGCGTCCAGCCCACGCCCAACGCGGCGGCGGCCTGGGGGTTTTCGGTGCTTTCGATGACGCCGAATTGGGGGTTGGGGGTGGGACTGGAAACTGGAGATTGGAGATTGGAGGTTGGAGATTGAGCGGTGAGCAGGAGGAATAATAATGAATAATGAATAATGAATAATGAATGGGGAATGGGGTGTTGGGTCATGGAGGTTTGGGTGTTGAGTGTCAGGTGGTTGGGTTTGTAACTTGTAACCTATAACTTGTAACTTGCAACTCGCTTACTCGCCCGGCGGATCATAATTGATGATGAGCAGCTCCTTCACCGGGCCGCGGCGATGGGCTTTGCTGTTGATGTTGCGGCGGGCGTGGATGGGAATATGGCGGTAGCGGGACAGCGGGTACAGTTCTTCAATGAGAGGGGCGCTGGAGTTGCTGAGCATGACGGCACAGCCGCGGTCGGTGAGTTGGTGAATGGTGGTGGCCAGGCGGCGCTGATCCGCTTCGTCAAAGCCTTGCCCGTCGTAGTGGGTAAAGCTGCTGGTGGCGCTGAGGGGGGCATAGGGGGGATCGAAGTAGATGAAGTCGCTGGCTACGGCCGTTGCCACCACCTGGGCAAAGTCGGCCACAAGCAGCTTCACGCCTTGCAAAGCGGCTGCGGCAGCCCGCAGCCGGGGCGCGTCACAAATTTTGGGGTTCTTGTAGCGGCCAAAGGGCACGTTAAACTGCCCCTGGCTGTTCTCGCGGTACAGACCGTTATAGCAAGTCTTGTTCAAGAAAATGAGGCGGGCGGCGCGCTCGGCAGGCGAAAGATGCGCCGGGTCTTGAGCGCGCACGCGGTAAAAGTAGGCGGATTCATTGCGGTGCGGCTGGAGGGCGCGGATGACCGCTTCTACATCTTGCTGGATGGCGCAGTAGGCGTCAATGAGGTTGGGGTTGCGGTCGGCCAGGGTGGCGGGGCGGGGCTGCAAATGAAAAAAAACGGCCGCGCTGCCGATGAAGGGTTCGTAGTAATGCTGGATGGCGGCGGGAGGCGGGAAATAGGGTTCGTACTGGGGCAGCAGGCGCTGTTTGCCCCCGGCCCATTTCAGGAACGGCCGTAGCGGTGTGGGCGCATCAGCTTCAGACATGGCGTCCATTATACCCGCGGGGGCGGTGGATTTGCGAGTTGGTTGGACTGGGGCCAATAATAGCAATGGGTTGGGCATTGGGTGTGAACAGGGGGCTTTCTAAATGGCGAGGGGCAAATGGGTATGGGTCATTGCAGCGCGCTCGCCTCTGCATCTTTCCTTCCTACCCCTTCATCCTTTGCACGAGGCGTGTATAATCGGTGGCGTGGCCCACGAGAATCCGCTGAGCTACCGCATGGCGGTAGAAGATTTCAAGCGCATGCGCCGGCAGGCAGCGATGCAGCAGCTTTTGGCGCGGGTTACCGGGCAAGAGAATGCGCTGTTGCCTTACAACCAGGTGGTGGAGATGCTGCAGCCCGCGGAGCACGTTGACCAGGGTCTGCAAGAGATACCCATTGAGGCCATTGTGGGCAGTGTGGGCCGCTATCAGGATTTTACCCGGAACTTTTTGCCTAAACATGATGCCGATCAGGATCGTTGGGCGCGGGTGAAAGCGGCCGTCATGGATATGCGCGGCCTGGATCCCATTGAGGTGTATCAGGTGGGCGAGGCGTATTTTGTCAAAGACGGCAATCACCGCGTGTCGGTATCCCGCCATTTGGGGGTAAAAACGATTTCGGCCTACGTTACCGAGGTGAAAACACGCGTGCCGCTAACGGCCGCTGATGATCCCACCCAGGTTATTTGCAAGGCGCGCTATACGGAATTTTTGCAGCAAACCAATCTAGACCATTTGCGCCCAGAAGCGGATTTGCTGATGACCTACTGCGGGGAATATCATACTTTTTTGCAGCAAATTCGCACGCACCAGGGCTGGCTGCAAATGCGGCAAAAGCGCCCCATTGCCCTGGATGAAGCGGTGACGGCCTGGTACGATGACGTGTACCAGCCAGTAACCAACATGATGCGGGAGCAGGGGGTGCTGCGCAATTTCCCGGGGCGCACAGAGGCGGATTTGTATATTTTGCTGCTGCGGCACCAGGAGTCGCTGCAGGAGGAATTGGGCTGGCGGGTGCGCACGGAAACGGCCGTGGCCGACATGGCGAAAAATCCGGAGCGGGCACGCCCCAGCCTGCGCCCGGCGGAAGCCGCAGCGCTGCCGGCCGGCAACCGCGAACGTCTTTTTGGCGAGATTTTGTTTGCCGTGCAGGACACAAAACGGGACTGGCAGCGCCTGGAACAGACAATTGAAATTGTGAAGCGGGAGAACGGCCGTCTTCTGGGCCTGCACGTTGTAGCGGAAGAAGCCCAACGGCACAGCAAACACATCGCGAAAGTGCGCAACACCTTCTACAAAATCTGTCAGGCGGCGGGCATTGCCCATGATTTTGCCGTCGAGGTTGGCGCCATCGGCGCAACCATTGTGCAGCGGGCAGCCTTTGCTGATCTGGTGGTGGCAGGCCTCAATCACCCGCCTGGCAGCCGACCGCTAGCCCGCCTTAGCTCCGGTTTCAACACGCTGGTGCAGCGCTGCCCGCGCCCCATTCTGGCTTTGCCGGGGCAGCCCTCGGCGTTAGACAGGGCGCTGTTGGCCTATGATGGCAGCCCCAAAGCAGATGAGGCGCTGTATGTAGCCACGTACCTGGCCCTGCGTTGGGGCACCCGGCTGACGGTTGTGACTGTTGAAACCCCGTTTACGACGACGGCGGCTTCGCAACGCGCCGGGGAATATCTGGCGCAGTATGGCATTACGGCGGACTTGATTGTGCGGCAGGAGGATATTGCTGGGGCGATCATGGAAACGGCCGTGGCCCAACACAACAATCTTATTATCATGGGCGGTTTCGGCTTTCGCCCCCTGCTACAAGTCATGTTGGGCAGCACAGTGGATAAGATTTTGCGCCAGTTTCCCCACCCCATCTTGATTTGTCGCTAACAGAAGCTCGACAAAACTTGCTCATTTTTACCCCCTCGTTATACTATAAGGCCAAATTCGCTGGCAGCAGCAAAAATCGTAAAACAAGCATATATTCCACTTTTTCCCAAAATTCAATTGACCGATTAAACGAGCAATCGTTTTTCGTTACATATAAACACACAGCAGATAGGAATACCTGATGGCCTTGATGACGGTCATCAAATGTAGCGGGTAGGCGACGGATAGAACCGTCTAACTGCATATGTAGCTGGGGGCGCTACTTATTTTGCTGTGGGCATAAAGCAATATCACAAGGAGGTGAGGCTAAATTTTCGAAGAGGTTTTAGGCATTGCCCAATCAACTTTTGTCCCTATTTATTGAAAACTCATTGGAGGAGAATGAAAATGAATAAAAAACCATTAAGCCTATTGTTTGTTTTGTTGCTTGGTTTGTTGCTGGTGGCCTGTGGTGGTGGTAATGCGCCAACAGAAAACAGTGCTGAAGAGCCAGCCGCCAATGCGCCGGCGGCCGAAGAGCCAGCAGCCCCAGCCCCTGCCCAAGAAGCGCCGGCGGCTACCGGCAACACCCTGGAAACCGTACGCGCGCGCGATGTGTTGCGCTGTGGCGGTAACCAGGCCGTTCCCGGTTTTGGCTACATCAACCCCGACACCAACGAATTTGAAGGCTTTGACATTGACTTTTGCAAGGCGGTAGCCGCGGCCGTTTTTGGCGATGCCACCAAGTTTGAGATTCGTCCTACTACTGCCAACGAACGTTTCCCTGTGCTGCAGTCTGGTGAAATTGACGTCCTCATTCGTAATACCACCTGGACCCTCAGCCGTGACACCAACCTGGGCGCCGACTTTCAACCCACCACTTTTTACGATGGGCAGGGCATGATGGTGCGCAAGGATTCCGGCATTACCAGCCTGGAGGGTTTGGAAGACGGTACAATTTGCGTGCAGTCTGGCACTACTACCGAGAAGAATCTTTCTGACGTCTTTCGCGCCCGTGGCATCGAGTTTACGCCTGTAGTCTTTGATGATGCAGACAGAACCCGCGAAGCGTATGATCAGGGGCAATGTGATGGCTTTACTACGGATAAGTCTGGCCTGGTATCGCAGCAAATCCTGCTGGCGGAGCCGGAAGCCCACGTGATTTTGGATGAAACTATGTCCAAGGAGCCTCTTGGCCCGCTGACTCGCCACGGGGATAACAACTGGGGCGATATTGTGATGTGGACCGTAAACTGCACCATTGAGGCTGAAGAATTGGGCATTAACTCTGGAAATGTGGACAGTTTCCTGGGTGGTGAAGACCCGGTAGTGCAGAATCTGTTGGGTGAAGTTGGCGACTTGGGGACCTACATGGGTCTGAATGCGGACTGGTGTTATCAGGTTATCAAGCAGGTTGGTAACTATGGTGAAATCTACGACCGTAATTTGGGTCCTGACACGCCTTTTAATCTGGCCCGCGGTCTGAATGAGTTGTGGACCAATGGTGGGCTGCTCTATTCCCCGCCCTTCCGTTAAACCAACTATTTGCTAAATTCAGCCACAGCCCGGCAGATTTGTTGGGCTGTGGCTGATTCGGTTTTCAACTGAACGGCCGTTTACCGGCATCATCCCGCTTCTTCAGGCAAAAAGGGGGCATTATGGCAGACGTTACCCCAAACATTTCCCAAAGCGAAGAATCCATTCCCTTCTGGCGCGATACCCGGGTTTTGGGTGTGCTGGCCCAGGTTGCCTTTTTAACGATGGTTATTGTGGCGGCGGCCTGGATTATCAACAACGTATTAGCCAATATGGACCGCCTGGGCGCTTTTCGCTGCGCCGATGGATCCAGCAGTTTTTTATGTGGCTTCAACTTTCTAAACATTGACGCGCAATTTGATATTGGGGAAACCACCCTCATTGATTATGAACCCAGCGATCCTTTCTCGCGCGCCCTCTTAGTTGGCGTAATGAATACGCTGCGTGTTGGCTTCTTTGGCATTATTTTGGCGACGCTGCTGGGCACTTTTGCCGGTATTGCACGCCTTTCCAATAATTGGCTCATCAGCAACCTTGCTAAAGGGTATGTTGACTTGATGCGCAATACACCCTTACTGTTGCAACTATTCTTTATCTATTTTGGCGTTATTTTGCTGCTGCCACCCAATCGAGAAGCGATTCAACCTTTTGGCCTCCCTGTTTTCTTGAGCCAGCGCGGGCTTGACATGCCCTGGCCTGTTTTTATGTCATCCGCCGGGATCTGGTTAACTGCTGTACTGTTGGCAGTTGTCGTGGCCATTGCCCTGTGGGTAGTCTTGGGACGGCGAGAGATTAAGCTGGGGAAAAGCACTCATCGCTCCCTGTGGGCGTTTCTGGCATTCCTGATGATTGCCGGCGCCGGCTGGCTTATGGCTTCGGCCAACAGTGCCGGCAACCAGGCCGTGTTGGCGCAAACCTCCCTGGGCGTAACTGAATTTGATAACCTTGCAGGCGTGATGGAGCAACGCCTGGGGGTGCCCGAACTGGCTGACGTACCGAAATTAGTGCAGGGCGGCTCGCTTACCCAAGAGGCAGTGGATGCGGCCGCTTTGACTGTGTGTGCTTTGCGCGAGGATCCGGCTGAAGTAAACCTGGCGGCGGAACTGCGCCAGGCGCACCTGCCTTACACGGTGCAACGCTTTAACCGCGCAAATCTAGCCGCGGAGGCTTTTGCCACCGGGCAGTGTGACCTTTATGTGGCAAGCCCGGAAAGCCTGACGGCCGTTGCCGGAACTGGCACGCAGATCCCTGTGGCAGAATCCCCCATTCGCTTCTCATTGCCCAGCTTGCAAGGGCTGAATTTCATCGGGGGTTACAAGCTGACACCCAACTTTGCCGCGATTCTCATTGGGCTGGTTTTGTACACTGGCGCTTTCATCGCCGAAATCGTGCGGGCCGGCATCCAATCTGTGCCCAAAGGACAATCTGAAGCGGCTCGCGCTTTGGGGCTTTCTGAAACCCAGCGGCTGCAGTTGGTGGTGCTGCCCCAGGCGTTACGGGTCATCATCCCCCCCCTTACCAGCCAATACCTGAATCTGGTTAAAAATTCTAGCCTGGCTATTGCCGTCGGGTATCCTGATTTATGGTCTACGGCTTTTATCACGTTGAACCAGTCCGGGCAGGCGGTACAGGTCTTTATTCTGGTGATGACAGCTTACCTGAGCTTTAGCTTGTTTATTTCGTTCTTGCTGAACTGGTACAACCGGCGAATTGCGCTGGTGGAACGTTAAGGGCGCCAGCGAGGAAAGTAACCATGACGACATTCAAACAAAACCCGCAAGGCTCAACCCTGGGCGGAAGGGAAATACACTTTAACCTGCGCCGCTTTGCGCAAGAAAACATCACGCGCAACTGGCTGCTGCCGGTTTGGCTAATTGTGTTATTGTATCTCACCGGGCTGGTAGTATGGAATCAGTTCCAGGCCACCCCGGTACTCACCGGTGTAGTGGTGGTGCTTTGGCTGGCAACGGTGGGGTTAACGGCCGTTAACGACATCACCCGCAAGCACAATACCGTAACCTATTGGCTCAAAAACAACCTATACAGCTCCATCAGCAATGCCCTCATAACCCTGCTCTTAGGGTTACTGATCATTGCCGGCATCCGCGGATTCATAGGTTGGGCCTTTCTACGCGCCAGCTTCACCACCGATCCCGATGCAGCCAGAGCCGCGTTAAGCCAATTCGACCAACCTGGCGCTAACTGGGGCGCTGTTGGCGACAATATCCGCAACCTCATGGTATTCCGTTGGCCACGCAGCGAAGATTGGCGCCTCTGGTTCATTATCGTCTGGAATGTCCTACTCCTCATCCCCAGCCAATTTATTTACCGACGCGAAATCTTTCGCAAATCCCCTCTTCGCCGCGGGCTGACGCTCCTATGGCTAATCACGCCCATCCTGGCCTTTTTGCTCTTGCGCGGTCTGGGGGGTCGCGATTCCCTTATCCCCCAGCTAAGCCCCGACCAGGCATGGGGCGGTTTCTTGCTCACCCTGATCATTGCCATTTTTGCCATTGTGGCCTCCTTTCCCCTGGGCGTCTTGCTAGCCTTGGGGCGACGCAGCCAGATTCGCGGCGTCCCAGCGCGTTTCACCTATGGCGTGGCGGCACTGATCACCATCTACGGGCTGGTAACCAGCACATTTCCAGGTTTAAGCATGGTACAGACAACAGCAGCCCGGGTGCTGGCCTTTTGGCCCCTGCTAATACCGCTGCTGGCTTATCTGTTCCAACGTGTTTTCAAGGGCAACGTAGTCGCTTTGTTTAGCACCCTTTACATTGAAGTCTGGCGCGGCGTTCCTTTCATCACCGTCTTGTTCATGTCCATCATTCTTTTTCCCATTTTGCTGCCACCGGGTATGGAAGTGTTGGGCACCTGGCGCGTAATGGCTGCCGCCGCCTTTTTTGCCGCCGCTTATCTGGCGGAAAACGTGCGTGGTGGGTTGCAATCGCTCAGCCAGGGCCAATATGAAGCGGCAGATGCCATCGGGTTGAATACCTTTCAAAAGTACCGTTTCATTATTTTGCCCCAGGCGCTACGCACCGTCATTCCGGCCATTGTGGGCCAGTTCATTGGCCTGTTTAAAGACACCACGCTGGTAGCCATTGTAGGTTTGGTAGAATTTCTTGGCGCGGCCAACCTCATTACCGCCCAACCCGACTGGCTGGGGGTACGGCGTGAACCCTACGTATTCATTGCCCTCGTGTACTTTGTGGGCAGCGCCCTAATGGCTGGCTACAGCCGCCGCTTAGAAGTGCAACTGGGTGTTGGCCAACGCTAAGGCCAATCATGTGTGCAGGTTTACGAAATGGCTGGCGTGCACAATAATAGGGAGAAAAACATGACGCAAACCGTTACTAATTCCAAGAGTTTTGGACATAAGGAAGAAATCATTGTCTGCCAGAACGTGCGCAAATGGTATGGTGATTTTGAGGCGTTGCGCGGGGTGAGCCTGACGGTTAAAAAGGGTGAAGTGGTAGTGATTTTGGGTCCATCGGGGTCTGGAAAATCTACTTTCATCCGCTGCATTAACCGCCTGGAAGAGCATCAGGAGGGCGAAATTGTGGTGGATGGGATTCCCCTGACCCACGACGTGCGCAATATTGCGGAAATCCGCCGCGAAGTGGGCATGGTCTTTCAGCAGTTTAACCTGTTTCCGCACCTGACGGTGTTGGAGAACGTAACACTGGCGCCCATTCACGTGCGCAAATGGCCCAAAGACAAGGCTGAAGAACGCGCCATGCACTGGCTGACTCGGGTAGGCATTCCGGAGCAGGCGCAAAAGTATCCGGGGCAGCTTTCCGGCGGGCAGCAGCAGCGGGTGGCCATTGCGCGCACGCTGACCATGGAGCCAAATATTTTGCTCTTTGATGAACCCACTTCGGCCTTGGATCCGGAAATGATTAAGGAAGTGCTGGACGTGATGCGTGACCTGGCGCAAACGGGTTACACGATTTTAGCGGTGACCCACGAAATGGGCTTTGCGCGGACAGTGGCGGACCGCATTATTTTTATGGATGCGGGGCAAATTGTGGAAGAGAACACGCCGGAAAATTTCTTTAACAACCCTGAGAATGAGCGGACGCGGTTGTTCTTGAACCAGATTCTCCATCATTAATCTGACGCAGAGTTTCGTGATAAACCTCGCCAGGGGCATTGCCAATTGCCCCCGTGGCGAGGTTTTTTTATGGCGGGGCAAACCAGCGTAAGCCTGGAGCGAGTTGGTGGTGGGTAACGGCTGTTACCCACTCCCAGCCGAAACAACGTTGATCCCAGGACTGGAAGCTGCTTACCAACATTGTGCACGCAGCCTGCGCCGCTCATCCCTAAAATTGGTGGGCTACTTTAGCCAGCCGTTCCACCGCCCGTTCCAGATCATGCATAGCCGTAGCAATCGAGAAGCGCACATGCCCCTCGCCGCTGCTGCCAAAGGCAATGCCCGGCGTACCCGCAATGCCCGCCAGGTCCAGCAGCGCCTCCGCCAGGTCCAGGCTATTTTTCCTGCTGCCAGGGAAACTGGGAAAAAGGTAAAAGGCCCCTTCGATATTTTGGCAGCGGACGCCTTCAATTTCATGCAGCGCCTGCACCATAAAATCACGCCGCGCTTTGTATGCTACCTGCATCTCTTCCACACACTCCTGCGGCCCACGCAGCGCAGCCACAGCCGCATGCATCGTGAAAGTCGCCGCCGAAGAGACCGTTTGGCTATTCATTTTGGCGGCGGCCTTCATAATGGGTGTTGGTCCCGCCAACCAGCCCAGCCGCCAGCCCGTCATGGCGTATGCCTTAGAAAGGCCATTGATGGTAAGCGTGCGTTCGCCCATGCCCGGCAACGAGCCTACTGATATATGTTTGTGGTCATCAAACACCAGCTTTTCGTAAATTTCATCGGCTATTACGTACAGGTCATTTTCAATCACCACTTTGGTTATAGCCTTTAGCTCTTGCCAGGTCAGCACGCGCCCCGTGGGGTTAGAGGGCGTATTGAGCATGATGGCCTTGGTAAAAGGCGTAATTTTGGCCCGCAACGCCTCTTCTGTGATGAGATAGTTGTTTTCAGCAGAGAGGCTAACGGCTACGGGCTGTCCACCCGCCAGCTTAATCATGGGCGGATAAGAAACCCAAACAGGCTCCAGGTAAAGAATTTCGTCACCAGGATTGATGAGGGCGGACAACGCCAAATACAGCGCCCATTTCCCGCCAGGGGTGACAACGATATCTGTGCGTGGGTCACAGTGCAGCTCGTTGTCCTTTTCCATTTTTTCGGCGATGGCTTCCAGCAGCGGCATAATACCTTTCATAGGAGCGGGATAGTGGGTGGCCCCATTTTGGACGGCCTGGAAGGCAGCTTCAACGATGTGGGGTGGGGTCGGGAAATCGGGGTCACCACCAGCCAGGGCAATGATATCTTGACCAGCCTGCTGTAAGGCTTTGGCTTTATCGTTAACGGCCAGGGTGACGGACGCGGGAATTCCGCGCACGAGAAGGGATAAATCTTTCATATTTGCTCCTGATGTTAAGGTTTCGCGGTATTCTAGCAGAGGGCTGCGGAATTGTGAACGGCGAAATTTGCAAGCTGGCCGGTCACCTTTTCCGCCCAAAAGCACGTCAGGCAAAACTGCTGGGCAACAAACATGCTCCCCAGCAGATCTACTGACCAGGAAACATGCTGTCTATCTGATACGGCTCTGCTCTTAGACGCGGCGGTAGGGGTTGAAAAGCTTCTCCCATTCATCCAGGGCGTACCTGTCGGTCATCCCCGCGATGTAATCGGTTATGACGCGAGGTAAGGGGGTGTCTTTTAGGCGCGCCTGGGTTGTGGCGGGCAGCATGTCTGGTTCTTGCATGTAGGCTTCAAAAATCTCGCGAATGAAGCGTTCGGCCTTGGTTTGCATGCGTACCAGACGGTAATGACGGTACATGCGCTGGTAGAGGAACTTTTTGAGGGCCTTGATCTTCTGACCAAATTCGATCTCGTAACCAACGACGTTTTCATGGTGTAGCTGGAGCTTTTCGGGGGTGTCAATCTGGTGCTGCTCCAATTGTACGGCCGTATACTCAAACACACTGGTTACCGACTGGCCAATCAATTCTCGAATGATTTCACGGCGCGTCATCTGATCCAGGGGCTGGTCACGTCGCCAGCCGGCCCAGTCAGACAGCTCCTGCCAAATTACCAGTTCATCCAGGTCTTGCGGCGTAAACAGCCCAGCCCGCAGCCCATCTTCCAAATCATGGGCGTTATAAGCAATTTCATCCGCCAGATTGGCGATCTGCGCTTCCAGAGAAGCGCGTTTTTCCGGCTCATAGCCGGTGGCATCGCTTTTGTCGTAAGTGGTTTCGTGCTTAATCATGCCCTCGCGCGTTTCATAAGTCAGATTCAGACCAGGAAAATCAGGAAACCGCTGTTCCAACTCCGTCACAACGCGGTAGCTTTGGGTATTGTGGTTAAACCCACCATATTCCGCCATAACCTTGTTGAGAACATGCTCCCCGGCGTGACCAAAGGGCGCGTGGCCCAAGTCATGGGCCAGGCAAATCGCCTCGGTCAGGTATTCATTCGCCCCCAACCCACGCGCCAGCGAACGGCCGAGTTGGGCAACCTCCAGAGTGTGGGTCAGGCGCGTGCGATAATGGTCGCCTTCATAGAAGACAAAAACCTGCGTCTTGTACTCCAGTCGGCGAAAAGCAGTCGTGTGGATAATGCGATCCCGGTCTCGCTCAAAGGCTGTGCGGGTAGTTGATTCTGATTCGGGATGCACGCGCCCGCGGGACTCGGCGCTTTTTAGGGCATACGGGGCTAGCGTAGCAGCCTCGATTGCTTCACGTTTTTCGCGATAAAATTTCATCGGTTACTCCTCCTAGAGAAATAGTGCTGGGAAAAGGGTAAAGGCCAGGTTTTATGCTCAAAACCGAATTGCGTCAGCGCAGGATACGGTATCATTGTCTGATTGGGAGACGGTGCTGTAATGTCCCTTACTTGCCATAAACTATGGGCAAGTGTAACATAAACACCCAGGGACAGCTATGCTGCCGCACAGGTTGTTAACATCTTTTCACGAGGGTCAGATGGCAGGCCACCCAGGGTATTTGGGCGGTTTTACTCCATAAAGGTGATGCATTATGCCCAAAGTCCAATCATCCATCATTGTTTTGATGATCGTTATGGCGATTATCTTTGGTATTGGCGGGTATCTCATGCTCATGTATGTGCAAAATCGGCCTGATGTGCCTGAAGGAACCGTTCCCCAGCTTGTTAACGATAGGGAAGTGCTACTGACCTTTAACCCAGAAAATGCGGTGCAAATTGTTGGTCCGGCAGGCCCGCCGTTGGGTCTGGAGGGTGAGCAAACCCAAATGCAGTTGCCTACCGACAGCGGCGGTCAGGTTGATTTGCTTCCCGCCGAACCTGCCCAAGAGCAGCCAGACGCCGCGGCCCAACAAGCCCTCTCACCTACAGAGACGCCCGTTCCGCCCACGGCCGTTCCCACCCCCATTCCCGAAAAAATCATCATCATTCAGTACCAGGTGCAGGGCGGTGACAGTCTGTACAGCATTTCTGAGCGTATCGACACCTCCATTGCCCTGATGGCGTCGCGGGGCATTTCGGCTGATTCCCTCACGCCGGGCAACGTGATCGACTTGCCCGTAGGCAACCCCGCTTACTGCCCAGGCCGCCGGCCCTATGCCGTGGGCGAGGGAGACACGGCCTACAGCATTGGCCGCCGCTTTGGCATTACAGCCCAGGATTTGCAGGCCATCAACGGTCTGGACGCTAATTTTACGGTGCGGGTGGCGGACATTATTTGCGTTCCGTAACCAGTTACAGGGGACAGCATCATGAGCCAGACGCTTCATTCTTTACAAATTTCGCGAGAGGAGTTTAACGGCCGTTGCCAAGCCCTGCTGCAAACCATTCAAGCCCAAAACTGGAGCGGCGTTGTCCTTTTCGACAGCATCAACATTCTCTACTTCACCGGCTTCGCCTTCATTCCCACCGAGCGCCCCATTGTCTTTGTGCTTAGCGCGGCGGGGGAACGCGCCATGTACATGCCCCGGCTGGAGGTAGAACACGCCAAATCAACCACCGAGCTAGACCGCATTGATTATTACCTGGAGTATCCTGGCGAAACCCATCCCGCCACAGGGTTGAAGCAGATGCTGACAGCCATGGGCATGGTTAAAGAAGGGCAAATCCTGGGAGCAGACAACGACGGCTATCCCTGGATTTTGGGCTACGAAGGACCAACCCTCAGCGCGTCCACCGGCATGGAAATTGCCAATGTCCAGGTCGCCATCAACCGCATGCAGGCTATCAAGAGTGCCGCCGAACTAGCTCTGATTCGTGAAAGCTGTAAATGGGCGCACCTGGCCCACATGCTGCTGCAGCGGTATACGGCCGTTAACGTCACCGAAACCTACGCCAGCCAGCGCGCCAGCATGGAGGCCACCCTAACCATGATGGACGCCATCGGCCCCCTTTACCGCGCCATGAGCATGTGGGGCAGCGGCCCCAGCGCAGGTTATCGCGGACAAATCGGGCGCAATGCCGCTATTCCCCACGCCCTGGCCAATAACATCACCTTTCAGCCAGGGGACGTGCTGGTAACAGGCGCAAGCTGCCCCATGTGGGGCTACAACTCGGAGCTGGAACGTACCATGTTTGTGGGTGAACCCAATGGACGCCAGCAGGAGATATTTGCGCACATGAAGGCTACTCAGGAGGTGGCTTTTGCGGCCATGAAGCCGGGCGTGCGCTGCCGCGACGTGGATACGGCCGTTCTGGATTACTACGAAAAGCACAACCTGATGCCCGCCTGGAAACACCACACCGGACACGCCATCGGCCTGCGCTACCACGAAGGGCCATTTCTGGACACGGGCGACAGCACCGTGTTGCAACCAGGCATGGTTTTTACCGTGGAACCGGGCTTCTACGCGCCAGACCTGGGCGGCTTTCGCCATTCAGACACCGTAGCCATCACGGCTGATGGTATTGAGATCATGACTTACTATCCGCGAGACTGGCAAAGTCTGGTCATTCCGCTCTCATAATGCCGGATAAATCTTCTTCTTTTAGGGCGTGGTTACTCCCGCTGCTGCTAGCCCCTCTGCTGGCCGGGGTAAGCTATGGGTTAATGTTGTTCATGACAACGCCGGCTGGAACAGACGCCGCCAGGTTTGGTGACCAAACGGCGCGCGGAGAAACGGCCGTACCCTCCCCCACCAGCCAACCCATGGCAACGGCCGTGCCCATTGGCGACAGCCGCAGCAACCCCCATCCCGTGGGCAGCACCGTCTCCCTCACCCATTGGGATGTAGCCGTTAATGGCGACCTCATTCGCGGGCCAGCAGCCTGGAAAATGCTTCAAGAAGCCAACATGTTCAACGATCCCCCGCCAGCCGGACACGAATATTTGCTCGTCCCCTTGCGCATTGCCCACCACCGCCTCACTACCGCAGAAAAAACCCTGGGCCTGCACGTCACCGGTTCCGCCAACGTCATCCATTTCAGTTTTGACAATAGCCAGGTACCGCCAGAACCCATTCTCAACAATTACCTGCCAGGTCCGGCCAAAAGCCAGGGCTGGGAAGTCTACAGGCTGGTCGAGGGTGAGGGGAACTTGGTGCTGATCATTGACGATCTGGACAATTACGAAGAGCCAACGCGCTACCTGGCGCTGACCGACGAGCCGCCGCCTTCCATTTCTGTAGATGAATTAAGCCGCATCCAGCGCACCAGCGTGGGCGCCAGCCTGGAAGATCCGGCGACCATCGGCGACATCACCACATCAGCAAATTGGCAGATGACCTTACTGGAAGTTGTGCGCGGCGAGCCGGCGTGGCAAATCCTCCAAGAAACAAACCGATATAACGACCCGCCACCAGAAGGTTTGGAGTATGTGCTGGCCCGCGCCCGCGTGCGCTATCTGGGCCTGACAGACGAGGCAAAGCCAATCAGCCGGTACAGCGACTTTGTAGCCCTGAACGGCGATGGAGAGGTGTATGAACGGCCGTCTCTGGTGGTGCCCAAACCAGAACTCTCCGGTAGCCTCTTCCCTGGCGGGGAGATTACGGGCTGGCTGGCTGTGCAGGTGGCCGAAAATGATGCGAACCCGCTGCTGAAGTTTAAGCCGTATGCTTTTGGTCAATCTGGTGCCGAGGTGCGGTATTTTAGATTGGGTGTTTACGGCCGTTAATGGCCCCAATCCCGACAAATGTCAGCCAGACAGGTGACATTCTTCCAAGGAAAGAACCGGGGACCCGGCGTATAATATTCCGTGGGATGATCGGGCTGGCTGCAAGCAGCCACCGGCCCCAATTAAGCCAATCAGCCAGCAATCTTGCTGGAACTGTAATAAGGAGTGTGGAAATCCATGAACAAAAAAACTGTTAAAGATGTTGACGTAGCCGGAAAGAAAGTGCTGGTTCGCGTAGATTTTAACGTTCCCTTGAGCAGCAAAGACCCGGATGCGCATATCACCGTCACCGACGATACCCGCATTCGCGCCGCCCTGCCGACGCTGAATTACTTGCTGGAGCATGGCGCAGCGCTGATTCTCTGCTCCCACTTGGGTCGCCCCAAATCTGCGGCTGACAGACAGTTTGCCATGAATCCGGTAGCTGCGCGGCTGGCGGAACTGTTAGGCCGCCCCGTGCAAAAGTTAGATGAATTTGTGGGCGAAAGCGTTACGGCGGCCGTGGCGGCCATGCAACCAGGCGACGTCATATTGCTGGAAAACACGCGCTTTGAGCCGGGTGAAACAAAGAATAATCCGGAGCTTTCGGCCAAACTGGCAGCCCTGGCTGACGTGTACGTGAATGATGCCTTTGGCTCAGCGCACCGCGCCCACGCCAGCACAGAAGGGGTTGCCAGGGCGCTTAATGGCCCGGCAGTGGCGGGCTTTTTGATGGGTAAGGAGTTGGACGCCCTGGGCACGGCCGTTTCCAATCCCCCTCATCCCTACATCGCCATCATGGGCGGGGCCAAAATCTCCGACAAAATCCTGCTTATTGACAACTTACTGAAAACGGCCGATCTCATCCTCATTGGTGGCGGCATGGCCAACACTTTCCTGCGCGCCCAAGGGTATGAACTGGGCACTTCGCTGGTTGAGGCAGAGGCGTTAGCCGAAGCTAGCCGTCTGCTGAACATGGCTGCAGAGCGGTTGGTGCTACCCGTAGACGTGGTGGTTGCTCCCGAATTCAAAGCTGACGCGCCGGCAACCATCGTGCCCGTTAGCCAAATTCCCGCTGACCACATGGCCCTGGATATTGGCCCCAAAACCCTGGCATTATTCCAAGAAAAATTGGCCGGGGCGAAGCTGGTCGTGTGGAACGGCCCCATGGGCGTGTTTGAATTTGAGGCTTTTGCTAAAGGTACCAATGAGCTGGCGCAGGTGCTGGCGAAAGCAGTGGATGCCGGCACCCAGGTCATGATTGGCGGTGGCGACTCAGCTGCGGCGGTGAAGAACGCGGGCCTCACGGAAAAGATGACCCACGTCAGCACGGGTGGCGGAGCCAGCCTGGAATTGCTGGAAGGCAAAGAGCTGCCGGGCATTGCGGCTCTGGATGATAAATAAGATTGTCTCTTTTATAAAGCGGAAAGAGGGTGGCCTAGACCACCCTCTTTTTTATTCTGGGGAATTAGGGGGAGGGTTTTTTTGCGAGGTGAGGCGGGCAGCCAGGCTGCTAAACTGCTGGCTGAGCCAGCGCAACCCCTTGGCAGCACCCGTCTTGGCTTCTGCTTTCCAGTCGGTTTCGCGCAGGCGGGTTTGTACAGCCTGGGCCTGTCTTTCGGCCGTTTTGCGCACCTGGCGGTCAATGACCTGGGTGCCTTTGGCGGCAACGGCCGTTGCCCCTTTGCCCACGCCTCGGGTTATTTTACGCCGGGCCTCCGAGCGCCAGATGCGCCGGGCTGCTTTGCCCGCACCCTGCCCCGTCTTTTTCGCTGCTTGCCGGGCGCGCGCCCCCGCGCGGCTGCGGAAACCAGAACGCCCGCCGGGTACTTCGGGCACTAACGGCCGTTCCTCTACCACTGGTATGGTTGTTGCTTCTTCTTCGGGAACGAGTATCTTGATGGGAATTTCCTCAGACATAGGTTTACGCTCCTTGCGTCAATCTACTTTGTTTACGCGCAGCATGGCCTGGGGTTGCAGAATTGGCAGGGCCAATGGCTGGGTACTTGACGCAGGTGCAGTACGGCCGTTATGATGAGGGCTGGTTTTCTATTGCTGGAAAACTGGGTAGAGGAATTGCGGCGTTAGCCCCTTGGTAAAGGATTTGCTATGAGCTAACCCACACCAAAAGCGTTGACGCTACACAGTTTGTGTAATTTTTCTCTGTATCTTTGCGCCTTTGCGTGGAATTTATTTTCAGGAGCACGGTAACCCAGGTTGCCAACTTGGGCTACATTTTCAGAGGAGACTTCACCGGCTGCCGCCGACCACCATGAATGAAAAT
>CAZDEO010000042.1:0-43950 GCA_964504445.1 uncultured Anaerolinea sp.
CTATCTCTCCACCACCAACGTGTAGCTGCCGCTGCCGTTATCGTTGTAGGTGGCAACTTCGATGATCAGCGTCAGGTCGTAGGGGATTTCTACCTGCTCGAAGCCGGAGGAGAGGGTGTTTTCATCAAAGTCGTCGTTGCTTAACAGCAGGTTACCATCCAGGTCGTACAGGTTCAACACGGTGTCTAGCTCGCCGCCGCTACTTGCCTCGCCAAAGAGGGTGAGGGTGAGGATGTCGCCGGTGGTCGCTTGGAGGGTGTAGCGCACGCGTTCACCGGGGTTGAGGCTGCCGGTAACGGTGTCGCCTATTTGTAATGGGCCGCCATCTTGGGCGTTGGGTTGTAGATTGCCGCCTAGTTGGGCAACGGCCGTTTCCAGCAGCACATCCCGCCCGCCAAACAGCGAATCCATCGTTACCGGAACCAGCACGTCGGGGGCCACGCCCTGCCCCTCAATGTGAATGTGGCCATCGGCGTCCATGGCCCGCCCCTGCGTAAAGGTAAACTCCTCCCCTTCCGGCATGGCTACGCGGTCTATGCTGCCCCCCAGCCCGGCGGTAGGGGTGTGCCCAATGATGGTGGCACGGCCGTTGAGGGTGAGGTAATAGCTAAAAAATTCGCAGGCGCTGGCGCAGTTGGGACCAACAAGGACCGCTATTGGCCCATCATAGCGCAGCGTTTCCGGGGCCAGGAGAAACTCGCCCACCTCTTCCGGGTCGTAATAAAATTCACCGCGCTCTTCATCGTAGCTGGCTGTATATCCCAGGGGGAATGTTTCCTGGAAGAAGTAGGCGGCCATGGAAGCCGCCAGAAAGCCGCTGCCGCCACCGTTTTGGCGCATGTCAATGATCAGGGCTGGCGTGCCTTCTTCGTTGAGGTTGCCCATGAGCCGCTCCCACAGCTGTATGGTGAGCAGGTCGTTGTCGGAAAAGCTGTAGATTTGCACGTAGGCAAAGCCGCTGTCTGGCAGCAGTTCGTAGGCCACGGGCAGCTCGAAGCCGGTAGGGATGGTGTCGTCCAGGGCGGCGAAGAAGCTCTCTTGCTCGAAGATGGCGCGTAGCACGGCCGTTTCCGCGGCATCAGCCCCTGGGTTTTGGAAGGTAACGGCCACGTTGGTGCCCACCGGGAAGCGGGTGACAAAGATGAGCTGGTTGAGGCGCCGCACATGGTCGGTGCTGAAGGGGCCGGTGTAGAGGGTGGTGTTTTCCAGGGCGGCTTCCATAGCACGGCCGTTGATGTTGCTAATTTCTGCCCCCAATTGGATGCCCGCCGCTGTTGCCGGGCTGTTTTGCACCAGGTAGGTGACCACGAAACGGCCGTTGCTCAACTCCTCCAGCACCAGCCCAATGCCCCCGGCCACATTCTGCACAAAATCCTCCTGAATAAAGGGGCCAGCAATGTGCCCGTCAGGGATTGCCCAGGCAAAGTCGCGCAGTGCCCGGCGGTAGGCCAGGGCATCCCCATTTTGGTCGGCCTTCTCCATGCGCGGCAAAAATTCCGCCCGCAGCGCCTCCCAATCAATCTCTTTGAACTCTGTAAAGGCATATTCCTGGCTTAACTGGTCTACCAGGCTGTTAAAGGCTTCGGCATAGCTCAGGTCAGAGTAATCTACCAACGCTGCTTCCTCTGGCTCCAGCAAGTCTACACGGGGGTAACGCGAGCGGTTAAAGGTGAAGGGGTCACTGTCCATATTGACCAGCGTGTACCCCGCCGGCAGGGTAATCAGCGGATCATCTGCGGTAAATAGCAGCCCATCCGCGCCAAAGCCGTTGGGGAACCCTTGCCCGTCGTCGCGCGCGTAGACCAGCAGGCTGCCCCCCACAATTTCCCGCTCCCGCTCCTGGTCAAACGTGACGCGGGTAGAGGCGTAAGCGGTGGACCAGCCGCCCCCGCCCATGTCGCGCTCTTCCAGAAACGGGTCGCCAAAGGTGTTGGTCCAGTAGGCTATGGCAAACACCTGCACCCCTTGTTCCGCTTCGTCGTCGTTGTCTACGTCGCGCCAGCCGCCTTGCGGTTCCAGGGGCAACGCTACGCTGTAGGTGAAGGGGGAGGTGAAGAAGTCGGAGGTGATCTGCCCCAGGGTTTGGGAAGCCAGGGGGAAGATGTACTCTTCGTCGCGGTCAATGAAGCCGGCCTGGTCTTCTAAAATGACGATGGGTTGGGCCACGCCCAGGGTGAAGAAGGGGTTGGTGTAGGTAACGACGCCGGTGATGGCGACGGGGCCGCCTTCGTCGTTGACAATTTCCGCCAGAGGGAATTGGGCGGCTGGGGTGGGTTCTGGGGGCACAGCCGTTGCCGGGGGCGCGGGCGTGCCAGTGGGGGGTGTGGTTTCGACAGCTTCTGTGGGGGCAACGGCCGTTGCCGTGGGCATATTTTCTGTGCAGGCCGCCGCCAGCAGCACGAGTGTCAATAGTAATATAAAAAAGCGATAGGTCATAATCTACCTCAAAAATGGTTTAGGGATATGTTGCTTTAGCCTCACCTGTTACTCTATTGCCCAGTTCCGGAGAACGCAGCGCGGGATGACTAAGGATGATTATCGGTTAGTTGGCTTGTTACGCCCACCTTCAGCCCGCAGAGAATTATACACCCTTCCCCGCCAGTGCCGGAGAAAAATTGGCGGCCCAGCGCGCATTGCATATAATGCTTGGCGGCACCCTTTTCATAAACGCTTAACCTCAAAAGAACGCCACATGAGGAGTACATTTGTCCAATATTCATCCTGTTGACCCCTGACCAACTACAGAATAAGGCTGTACAAGAAACCGCTGCTCGCTACGTACAGGCAAATGCTAATTGACCCCTATTTTGATAGCTCAGGCTAGCACAATCAAGTAACCACGCAAGAAAATTGGTCCCGGAGAACAACCCATGCTTAAAAGTTATGTCAATCCAGAAGAAAACCGTGAAGCGAACCAAAAACTGCCCAAACTGATGGTGGAAGGACTGCTCTTGGGGGGGACGGGGTTGGGCGTTTTGGCACTTATTTTTGAGATTGCCGCCGATGCCTTTAGCGTGGCTGCCTACCAGACCTTGCTGGCAATTCATGGGGCAAATGGTTACCATGAAATTGCCATTGCCGCTTTTGTGGTGCTTTCGGTGCTGCTCTTTTTTTGGAGTTGTGCCCGCTTACCAGGCTGGCGCCTACTTGCGCCCCAACGCCGGCGGCAGTGGCCCCCTGGTAGAAGCCATTGGCCCGGAAAAAATGCGCTGGCTCTCCTGGGTAGGTACCAGCCTCTTTTTTTTGGACGCAATTTTGACCATCATCATTAGCTCCATTTCGGCTTCTGACGTGACAATGCTTGTGTTGCCAGAATTGGCTCCTTACCGCATTTTACTGGCCGAGTTCTTCGCCTTTTTTATTATGGTGGTATTGGTCGCCATGGGGCCAAAACGGGCGGTGCCGTTGTTTTTAATTGGGGGAGGTGCATTTACGATTTTTACGATTGTGGCCTTGAGTATGGTTGGGGCCGCCGCCGTGGGAAACCCGCAATGGGCCTTTCTTACGGAAGGCATCGTCACGCGCCTGGAAGCCAATGGCGTGGTGGAACACGTAGTGCGTGCCCAGCAAGATTTGCAATCTATTGGTTGGGTGGTGTTTTTCCAGCTCTTCATGCGCTCTATGTCCAGCGCCATGCTCGGCTTTTCTGGGTATGAGGTAATTCCCGCCAGCGGCAAACACGCAGCCCGTCCCAAGTGGAAGGTCATTAACACAGCGTTGACTTTAGCGGCCGTTTTTCTTATTGGTACTGGCGTCGTACAGCTCTATGCAGCGCGACAATGGCGCATACCCGCTACAGAAGGCTACAGCACCCTGCTTATTGAGTACGAAATCGTGGCCGCACAAACTTTGGGTAAAGGGTTGATTCCGGAAGATATTGTTGTTACCGCTGCGGATAGAATAGAAGCGGAGCGACTGTATCAATCGCTTCCTGCTGAGCGCACCGTTGAGGAATTGCAGGAACGAGAAACCTCTATGGGGGATCTGGAAATACTGAGCGGACAGGATCTTATAGATACGCTAGCCTATGACATTGCTTTTAATCGCTCGTTGACCGAAGCGACAAAAGATACCGCTGGAGACACATTTCTATTTGTTGCTGGTACGTTGCTTTCTATCATCCTCTTATTAGCCCAAGGGGGTGGCTATGTAGGTGGGGCTGCTGTAGCTGCTAACGCGGCACGCCTGGGGCGCTTACCTAGCTTTTTTGGCGATGATCGTAATGGTATTGCTGTGATTTGGAGTATTTCTGCTATTCTCATTCCCGTTATCCGCGAAGTGGTGGTTGTAGAATCCTATTATGCTTTTGGCTTTGTCAGTGCTTTTGTAATTACCAGCACCACCGTATTCTTTGTGCGAGATGATGCGATGCGCGAGCGGGGCATTGACCCAGGATCTCCAGAAGCAAAATCACTGCGTTTTGCAGGATTGCGGGGCATGATAGCCAGTTATTTCATGTTGATTGTGTTGATTACACAAAAGACAGACGCACTAGGGGTGATTTTATTGGCTGGGGCCGCCATCACCCTTTTCCAGCTTTATGTGGCCCATGGAAATTTGAAACCGCAAACGCTAAAAGTGGCGCCCCTTAAACTGGTTGAAGGGACGCCAAAGCCAGATTATGACATGGGTGTGCAGCGAGCGCACGATCAGGCTCGCCAGCGCGGAATTGCCCACGCCGTAGAAGATCTCATTGCCGATGGCGGGTTTGCAAAATTCAACGTGGGACCGGAGCGTATCAAAACGTTAGTTTGTTACCTTTACAATGTGGACGCAGCACTTTTTGATACGCCACATCATGAACATCACGAGCGGATTGAAGAACCTAACCATGATTTAGAAGAGACATACCAAAATGCGTACAATCAGAAAAAACATATCTTGCGCCGGGTAGAAGATTATTCACATTTTGGTATTTTTATGTTCATTAATAATTATTATGTAAATTGGGTGGCGGAGGAGCATGGTCGAGATGCAGCAGTCGTGCAAAAGGCAATGTTAGATATCTTGTTCCCGCTGACGGATCACCAGGAAATTTGGCAGGAGTATTGTGCGTTTAAGCCCCAATATATGCCAGAACCTATCTGGCAGTTTAGCCGCCGTCGCTATTTGTGGGCAAAAGATCAGTGGCCGAATTTGAGTGACCGGATTACAACCATATGGACCCTGCAAGATTTTGGGTTGGTGCCAAAAGATATTGATGTGCAAACGGTCATATCCGTAGCCGATGGCAGGCGACAGATGTTGGTCAAGATTCCCACGGATCCGGCTAGTTCAGCACGCAGCACAGAGGAAAAAGCTTCTGGAAAACACGATGATTAATAGTCTAGGAGTCTTTTGACCTCTGAGATAATTCAATGTTGGACGAGTGGCTTTTCTGAGAGCCTGTTTTTAGCCACGATATCCCTCCCGTGCCCCTGTGCGCGCGACAGGGATGTCGTGGCTACTTTTTCGGCTACAGGTGATAGGGCACGTCAATCACCACCACATCGGGCAGGCTACGCAGGCGGAAGCGTAAAAAGTTGGCGGTCTGGTTGTGCAGCAGGTGCTCGGTTACCGAATTAGGCACAAATTCAGGAATAACAACGGTCAAAATTTGTCCGGGGAACTCTTCCTGGTTTACCTTTTCGATGTAATCTACCAGCGGCGTCAAAATATCCCGATACTCGTAATCAATGCAAACGAGATGCACGCCCTGGGTGATTTCCGGGAAGCGGTTCCAACGGCGCTCAATACGCTCGCGTTCTTCCGGTGAGGTGACAACGCACACGGCGCGTACGTCGTGTGAGAAAGTTTGCGCAAATTGTAAAGCATAGAGCGTACCCCGATGTACGTCAGCTACTGGGACGATGAGGGTATTTCCAATAGGCCGTTGGACTTGTGTCAGTTCTAATCCTTGTGTACTTAATGAATTGGCAACAGAGGCGTAATGCCGTTTGATGGCCAAAAACATGGTTACCAATAAGGGAATAGCGACTACAATGATCCATGCCCCTTCGGCAAATTTGGTGATGATGAGGATTACTAGCACAATGCCGGTTACGGTGGCACCCAGGCCATTTAGTAGTCGTTTGGCCCACCAGGTGTTCTCATGGTGAATGGTTGTAATGCCGGTATGGACCGTTTCTCCTGGTTTGAGCCGCCCAACTTTGCCCATGAGTTTTACCATGCCGGATTGGGAGAGGGTGAAGCTGAGCATGACGCCTAAGGCATAGAGGGGAAGCATGGCAATTTCATCTGCTTCGAAGAGAATGATCAGCAGGGAAGCAACGAAAGCTAGCATAATGATGCCGTAGCTATACACTAATCGGTCGCCGCGATGTTGCAGCCAGCGGGGCAAGAAGCCGTCTTTGGCCACGAAGGAGCTGAGGCGTGGGAAATCTTGGTATCCCGTGTTGGCGGCTAAAATCAAAATCATCATGGTAAAGAACTGGACCCAGTAATAGAGAAAGTTTGTGCCCGCTACCTGGCGGGTCATTTGGGAGAGTATGCTTTCTTCTTCAGAGGGCAGCAGGTTGAGGTGGGTGGCCATAAAGGTAATGCCCACAAAGAGGGACATGGCAATGAGCCCCATGGCCACCATGGTTTTGGCAGCGTTTTTGGATTCTGGGGGTTTGAAAGCCTGTACGCCATTGCTGATGGCCTCGATGCCGGTGAGGGCGGTGCAGCCGGCGGCAAAGGCGCGCAGTATCAGCCAAATGAAGAGAAAATCGGTGACGGGGGCGGCTGGGGCGACATCGTGGACGACGGGCGTTAGGGGGGAGGCGCCAAAGAGTCCGTAGTAGCGTACCAGCCCATAGATTACAGTGACGAGGACGCCACCCACGAAGGCGTAGGTAGGTAGGGCAAAGATGCTGCCGCTTTCGCGGACGCCGCGCAGATTAATCCAGGTAAGGAGAGCCACGGCCGTTAACGCCATTAGCACCCGGTAATCAAAAGTGGCTGGGAAAGCTGACGTTATGGCCCGAATGCCCGCCGAGACCGACACGGACACCGTGAGAATGTAGTCTAGCAGCAGTGCGGCTGCAGCTAACAAGGAGGGCATGGTGCCTAAATTGTCCTTGGCCACTGTGTAGGCGCCGCCACCATCGGGGTAGTGTAAAATGGTCTGGATGTAACTGAACACGACTAACAACACTAGCCCCATAATGCTCAGAGCAATGGGCATAGTCAGTCCTAGTGCACCGCTGCCCAACAAAATCAGCACGCTCATAATCGCTTCCGTGGCGTAAGCGTTGCTGCTGATGGGGTCTGACGCAAAAATAGCCAGGCCGCGAATTTTGTCTAATCGTTCGTGAATCTCTTGTCGTGTAGGAAAGGGCGTGCCCAGTAAGGCGCGCTTGATCCCTGAGTAGCTGACTGTCATTTCCAAAAATCTCCTTCAAACCCTTTGTCGCAATTTGGCAAACCCAACACAAAAACGCCGGTAAAAAACCAGCGTCAACGGCCGTTTAACATCCGACACCCTATGCAATTGCTAGCAGGGGATGGGGGGTGTTACGGTTAAACCGCAACAGGCGGGGGAATATCTCCTAAAACTGTCCGCAAAACCATCATAATTCAGACTGCCTTCACAAAAAAGCACAGAGACCGCCCGCGAAACATCTCACACGTCCTCTGCACTCCCGTTCCAGGCTGCACGGATAAGGTGCAGCAAACCTATAATACCCGAATTCCCCCCCTTGTAAATACGACAAATGGCCCAACCCCATCCGCGACTTTTGCCCAAAATACCCAAATACCGCTGCCAGGCCAATTCTTGTTACAATAGGGAGCAAAAAAGTTTGGTGGATGGTTAGTTGGATTGTTAGTTTGTGGGCTTCTCCCCTGCAAACCAACCAACCATCAAACCAACCCATTCATCTCGGAGCAGAAACCATGAAAACCATTCTCAACAAACTGAACCTGCAAGCGCACAATTTGGGCGCCTGCACCGGCCCCGACGGCTGGCTGGAAACAGGTGGAAAAACAATTGTTTCCGTAAATCCCGCCACCAATGAGCCGATTGCCGCCGTGGTAGCTACCACACCCGCCGTCTATGAACAGGTGGTACAGGCCGCGCAAAACGCTTTTATCACCTGGCGCGAGCTGCCCGCGCCCCGGCGCGGCCTGGTTATTCGTGACCTGGGCAACGCCCTGCGGGAATACCGCGAGCCGCTGGGGGAACTGGTGACGCTGGAAATGGGCAAAATTCGCGCTGAGGGTATTGGTGAAGTGCAGGAGATGATAGACATCTGCGACTTTGCCGTGGGCCTCAGCCGCCAGCTTTACGGGCTGACCATGCAGTCGGAACGGCCGTACCACCGCATGTACGAGCAGTGGCTGCCCTTCGGCCCCATCGGCATCATCACCACCTTCAACTTCCCCGTGGCCGTTTGGTCGTGGAATGCGGCCATTGCTGCCGTGGCGGGCGACACCATGATCTGGAAGCCGTCGGAGCTAACCCCGCTAACGGCCGTAGCTACCCAGCACATCGCCAACCGCGTCATGGCCGACTATGGCCTCCGCGGCATCTTCAACCTGGCCGTGGGTGGGCCGGACATTGGTAAGCTGGTCAGCGAAGACGGCCGTTTGCCCCTCGTTGCCTTCACCGGTTCCATTCCCGTGGGGCGTATCGTCGCCGAGACCGTTGCCCGCCGCCTGGGGCGCTCCCTGCTAGAGCTGGGCGGCAATAACGCCATCATCGTCGATGAAACGGCCGACCTCGACCTGGCCACCCGCGCCGTCCTCTTTGGCGCGGTAGGCACCGCCGGGCAGCGCTGCACCTCCACCCGCCGCCTCATTTTGCACAAATCCGTCGCCGCAGAACTGGCCGAACGCCTGGTAAAGGCGTACCAACAAGTGCCTATAGGCAACCCCCTGGCCGAGGACACGCTTATGGGACCGCTGGTCAACGAAAAGGCAGTCAGCAGCATGATGCAGGCCATTGCCAAAGCCCAGGCTGACGGCGGGGAACTGCTTACCGGCGGCAAAATCCGCCCCGACCTCGGCCCCAACTACGTGGAACCGGCCATCCTCAAAATGCCCGCGCAAACGGACATTGTGCGCACCGAAACCTTCGCCCCCATTCTTTACCTGCTGGAATACGAGACACTGGAGGAAGCCGTTGCCTTGCACAATGGCGTGCCGCAAGGGCTGTCCAGCGCCATTTTCACCGACAGCGTGCGCGCTGCCGAGCGGTTCCTCAGCGCCGCCGGGTCGGACTGCGGCATTGCCAACGTCAACATTGGCACCTCCGGCGCGGAAATTGGCGGCGCTTTTGGCGGCGAAAAGGAAACTGGCGGTGGCCGCGAGTCGGGGTCCGACGCCTGGAAGGCGTACATGCGCCGCCAGACCAACACCATCAACTGGGGCCGTGACCTGCCCCTGGCCCAAGGCATTCGTTTTGGATAGAGATAGATAGAGAGCCTCTACACGCTATCTTGGAGCCAATTATGTTCCCTCCTGCGAAGGTTGTTCAGCTATCACCCCTGCGCATCCCGGAAATTATGCGCGATCCGCTGGCTTTTTTGCTGCACAGTGCCCATGAGCACGGCAGTTTCATTCACTATCCGCTGCAAATAGCCAACGTTTACAATATCAGCCACCCGGAGATTATCCAGCATGTGCTGCAAACCAACAGTAAGAATTACAACAAAGATACGGTGCAGTACAATACGCTGGCGCAAATTACGGGAGAGGGGCTGCTGACCAGTGACGGCCGTTCCTGGCTGACCCACCGTCGTCTCATGCAGCCCGCCTTTCATCGCACCCGCCTGGCAGGGTTTGGCGACACCATTGTCAATGCGACTGCCGCCATGCTAGACCGGTGGGAAAAAGCCGCCCAATCCGGCCAAGCTCTGGACATCGACGCCGAAATGATGCAGGTTACGCTGGAAATCGTGGGCAAAACTCTCTTCCACCTCGACCTGCGCGCCGATGCCCCGGAGATGACCCACGCCGCCCTGGGACTGCTGGAGTACGTCGTTTACCGCGCCCAAACGCCCATTGCCCTGCCAACGGCCGTGCCCACCCCCCGCAACCGCCGCTTCAGGGCACACATGCACAAGCTCGAAGCCATCATCTACCAAACCATTGCCGCCCGCCGCGCCAGCGGCGCAGATTTGGGCGACGTACTCTCCCTGCTGCTGCTGGCCCGCGATGAAGAGACGGGCCTGGGGTTGACCGACGCTGAAATCCGCGACGAGATGATGACCCTGCTCATTGCCGGGCACGAAACTGTGGCCAGCGCCCTGACCTGGGTCTGGTACCTGCTTTCGCTGCACCCCAACGTGCGCGAGAAAATGGAAGCGGAGCTAGACAAGGTGCTGGGGCAGCGTCTACCCACCGTGGCCGACCTGGAACATCTGCCCTACACGCGCATGGTCTTTGACGAGACGCTGCGCCTATACCCCCCGGCCTGGCTCATCACTCGCCGCGCCCTGGCTGCCGACGCTATTGGCGACCACACCATACCCGCCCGCAGCATCCTCATCCTCAGCCCCTACGTCACCCACCGCCGCCCGGAATTTTGGCCCAACCCCCTGGGCTTTGACCCCCTGCGCTTTGCGCCAGACGTGGTGAAGGAACGGCCGCGATTTGCCTACATACCCTTTGGCGGCGGCCCGCGCCTGTGCATTGGCGACCGCTTTGCCCTGCTGGAAGCGCCGCTGATGATGGCCACCATTGCCCAGCGCTATCGCCTGAACCTGGCCCCCGGCCATCCGGTCATCATGGACCCCCTGGTGACGCTGCGCCCGCGCCACGGCATGTGGATGACCGTCAAGAAATTGGTTCATTAATGAATTTATTGGCTTAAACCGGGGGCTGGTTTAGACGTTTTGGTAGCTAACGTCACCTGATTTTTGTCATTTTGTGGCCCATTTTCCAGGTCTGACCGGTTGCCTTAATCTGTCAGGCTTTTTTTGCAGGTGAGTGCCGGGTTAAGCACAAGACAGCGACCTTGACACGGCCGTTCCCCCCCTCCTACAATCCTCGTGAAATCAATCACAAATAAGGAGCAGCCATGTCCTCATCTGGCAATATTCTGCAAAAACCCCACTCAACCATCCCCCCCACGGCTTCTGGCGGCTGGCTCACCGGCCTGGCCCGCGAATTCCAGCAAGATTCCCTGGGGACCATGGCCCGCCTCTGGCGCGAGTATGGCGATGCGGTGCGCTTTCACTTTTTTGGCCCCTTTTACGGCTACATCTTCGTCCACCCGGACCACAACAAGCACATCTTGCAAGACCACAACAGCAACTACACCAAGCAGCCCCATCCCTCCAACGTACTGCTGCGCCTCCTGGTAGGCGATGGCTTGCTGACCAACGACGGCGAGTCGTGGCGGCAGCAGCGGCGGCTAGCCCAACCGGCCTTCCACCGCAAGCGCATCGCTGAGTTTGGCATCACCATGACTGATGCTGCCCAGAATATATTGGCCCATTGGGATAGTCTGGCAGGCCAGGAACGGCCGTTAGACATTGCCGAGGAGATGAGCCGTGTCACCCTGGAAGTGGTGGGCAAGACCCTCTTCAGCCAGGATTTGACGCGAGAAGCAGAAACAGTGGGCACCGCTTTTACAACTGTCAACGAAACTTTTGGCGACCTCAGCGTACGGCCGTTCTCCGTGTACACCATCCGCCTGCCCTGGTGGCCCAGCACCCGCACCATGAATGACAACGTCGCCATCCTTGATGACGTTGTCAACGACATCATCGCCCAGCGCCGCGCCAACCTGGGCCAACACAACGATCTGCTAGACCTGCTCATGGCTGCCCGCGATGAAGAAACCGGCCAGGGTATGAGCGACCGCCAACTGCGTGACGAAGTCATGACCATCATGCTGGCCGGGCACGAAACGACGGCTATTGCGCTGAGCTGGACCTTTTACCTGCTGGACAAACACCCCCACGTGCGGCAAAAGCTGGAAGCCGAGCTGGCTGACGTGCTGGGCGGGCGCCTGCCCACCGTGGCCGACCTGCCCCAACTCACCTACACCGGCATGGTTATTGACGAGGTGCTGCGGCTTTATCCCCCGGCCTACGCCACCGCCCGCTGGTGCAATGAGGCAGACATGGTGGGCGGCTACCACGTCCCGGCCAATTCCACCATCGCCCTCAGCCCGTACCTTACCCACCGCCACCCCGACTTTTGGGATGACCCGGAAACCTTTGATCCGGAGCGCTTCACGCCGGAGCGCAAGGCAGAACGGCCGCGTTATGCTTACATTCCCTTCGGCGGCGGTCCGCGCCAGTGCATTGGCAACAACTTTGCCTTAATGGAAGCCATTCTCATTTTAGCGACACTTGCCCAGCGCTACCGCCTGCGCCTGCGGCCAGGGCAGCAGGTAGGCATGCAGCCCCTGGTGACTTTGCGCCCCCGGGGCGGCTTGCCCATGCGCCTGGAAAAGCGCTAAATTCATAAGGTGTCATCCGATTTCTCGGGGAAATCGGATGGCTTGGGAGTTGCCTTCAAAGCCACCTTTTGCTGGCGGCTGCGGTGCACGGTGTACACCCCGGCAATGACGGCCAGCCCGCCCACAATCTGCCAAAAAGAGAGCGCTTCGCCCAGCAAGGGAATGGCGAAAACGGCCGTCAGCACCGGCTGGCCAAGCATGGTGGGCGAAACCAGGGAGGCGGGCAGATAGCCTAGAGCATAGTTAATGGCTAACTGGCCCCCTGCCTGCACCACCAGCGCCAGGGCCAAAAAGTTTAGATACGTGGTGGACGAATAGCCCGTAAGGGGCTGGCGCAACACCAGCGCGGCCAGCAACAAAAACAAGGACGTGCTGACAGCCGAAAACCAGAAAGCGGTCAGAGCATCCAGTTTTTGGCGGCTGCGTTGGGTGACGAGGTAGTAGCCGCCGTAAAAAATGCCCGCCAACAAGCCGTAAAAAGTGCCCAGACCTACGTTGCCCAGGGCATCCAACCCCAAAATGACGGCTGCGCCGCCAAAGGCTAACAGCAGCCCCAGCCAAAACTGCCGGTTCAGCTTTTCACGAAAAAACAGCAGCGCCCCCAGCCCCACCCACAGTGGGGCGGTGTTGCCCATCAGCGTGGGGTTGGTGGCTCCGCTAATGAGAATGCCGGTGTTCCAAAAGATGAGGTCTCCGGCAAAGAAAAAACCGCCCAGCAGGGCAATGCTGATTTCACGACGGGGAATGGGGCGATAGCGAGGCAGCCGTCGCCAAAACAGCGGGGCCAGCACCAGTGCGGCCACGGCCATGCGGTAAAAACCGGTCACGGCGCCAGGGGCGTTGGCCCATTTGACAAAAATGCCGGAAAAACCCAGGCTGATAACGCCCATGAGGAGGGCGAGGTAAGCCCGCGCGGTGGGCGTAGCAGGCAGCAGGGGGCGGCGACCGGCGGGCTGGTTCATGGGTTAGTCTTGCAGAATAAAGGTCCAGGTTTCCAGCCCTTCTTCCGCTTCTTCACGGGCGGCATAGCGGATTTCCAGGCGATGTTTTTCGATGATGTTCAGCATGTCGATGAGGGTGCGCCGGGCGGCGCGGGAGGGATGGTGTTCCAAGGCGGCGATTGAGGCTTTGAGGTCGTCTTTGATGGCGCTGTCGCCCAGAACTTCTATGGTGAAGCTGTTGCCGGATGGGCTTTTACGGGCGTTGCTGCGGAGCATAACAGTGTGCATGGGTAACCTCCAGGTTGAGTAGCGCGCCTATGCCAGACGCGGTGGATGGGAAACGGCCGTATTGTGCGTGATATTGGCGCTGCTGACAAGGGCAGAATTGGTAAAATTCGCTACAATCCGGTTATGTCATACGTGAAATGGGTGCGCCAGCGCGTGGGAACGCGCAAAATTTTCTTGGTTACTACTAGCGTTGTCGTGACAGAGCCGGGGAAGACGGGCCGTTTTTTGCTGCAGCACCGCACTGACTTGGACGTGTGGGGCCTGCCTGGCGGCATGTTGGAGATTGAAGAAGATGTGTTGACCTGTGCGCGGCGGGAAGTGCAAGAAGAAACGGGCTTGACTTTGGGCGACTTGCGGCTGGTGGGTGTTTATACCCATCCTGACCTGGACGTCACCTTGCCTAACGGGGATGAATTTCAGCAGTTCACTTTTTGTTTTGGCGGGGAGGTGGACGGTGGTTCCATGCAGCTTGACCGGGCGGAAGCCCATGATCAGCGCTTTTTTGCATCGGCTGACCTGGCTAATTTGGCGATTCCGCCCTGGTATCGGGTGATGTTGGGTGATGCCCTGCACGCTGGCCCGCCCACCTTTGAACGGCCGTATGCCCGCTCCTTTGTACAAGACCAGATTGCCCAGATACGGCCGTTTATTGGCAATGACCGGCTCATTGGCGTGGGGGCTACAGCGGTAGTGGTGCGCGGGGACGGCCGTCTGCTCATGATTCGCCGCCGCGACAATGATCAGTGGTTCTTTCCTTCCGGGTATGCGGATCTGGGGGAGACGGTGGCGCATACCATCATCCGTGAAGTCCGCGAGGAAACCGGTCTGCACATCGTTCCAGAACGTATTGTGGGTGTCTACTCATCACCCCAATTTCATCATACCTTTCCCAATGGGCATCAGGTCAAAAACGTGGGCGTGCTGTTTCGCGCGCGCCTCGTGGGTGGCCTGCCGGAGATAGATGCCACAGAAATTAGCGACATGGCATGGATGACGCCTGACGAATTACTAGCCAACACACCCACCGCTTACCGGCTCTATTTTGAAACGGCCGTGCGCCATTTGCACCAAGGGTACTTTTTGGCCTGACAGCTATAAAAGTAATCAACCAACCAACTCACGAACCCTATCCATGATTCAATTTCGCCGTCGCCTATTTCCGTTGTTGTTATTGGCCTTGCTGCTCTTTGGCGCTGGCACGGCGGGCTACATGCTCATCGAAGGCTGGACTTTTACCGAAGCCCTTTATATGACCATAATTTCGTTGACCACGGTCGGTTTTGGGGAGGTACGGCCGTTATCTATGGTGGGCAGGCTTTTTACCAGCGTGCTGTTGCTGGTTGGTGTGGGTGGGTTCGCCTATGGGTTTAGCACAATCATCGAGTTACTTTTTACCGCCAGCCTGGGCGGGCAGTTACATAGGAGGCGCATGGTCAGACAAATTAACCGCTTGCGAAATCATGTCATCGTGTGTGGCTACGGCCGTGTAGGGCAAAGCGCCATCGAATCCCTGCGCGAAAGTAAGCACAATATGGTTATTGTTGAGCACATTCCCGAAAGAGTGCAGGCCGCTATTGAAGCAGGCCTGGTTGTCATAGAGGGTGACGCCACCAAAGACGAGGTGCTGCAACAGGCTGGCATCGAGCGAGCTTGGGGCCTTATTGTCAGTACCGGAAATGATGCCCAAAATCTTTTCATTGTCCTTTCCGCTCGGGCGCTCAACGAGAACCTTTTCATTGTGTCGCGCAGCATTGATGCTGAAAACGAGGCCAAGATGCGCCTGGCTGGGGCAAACCGGGTGGTTTCCCCTTACCGCATTGGCGGGCGGCACATGGCTAATATTATAGTACGTCCCCATGTTACCGACTTTTTCGACGTGGTGACGCTGGATGGTGGTGTGGAGTTATGGGTAGAAGAGCTGTTCCTGGCATCGGGTTCACCGCTAGTGGGGCAAACGGTAGGCCAGGCCGACATTCGCCGGCGTACGGGGACCATCATCGTGGCTTTGATGCGCCAGGGAGGCCAGAATACCATTACGCCCCACGCCGATACGGTGTTGGAAGCCGGGGACGAATTAATTGTCTTAGGTACGCGGGAACAGGTGGCTGTACTGGAATCTCTGACTGGCGGCGAGCTACCCAGTAGCTGATTGATTTGTGCTCGAAGATCTTTTAGACTTTATTCAGACCATCGCCGCGGCACCCTCAACTTGAATTGCTATATTAGTACATTGTAATAAAAGTTTTATTCATCATTTCCCCGGAAGCCGCGAACCAATTGCTCTGACAAAGACGCTTTCTCAGCTTCCGGGAAAGTCGAAAACCTTTTCTGACGATGTATTTAGCTCTGGCAGTGTAAACAATGACCTGGTTTGAGTTTCGCCAGCTGATCCTCCAAAATTTCAGCCTGAGCGAAGTGAGAACGCTCTGTTTTGACTTGAATATTGATTATGAGGTGTTCCCTGATAAAGGGAAAGAGGCTGTTGTGCGGGAATTGATCAGGTTGGTTAGACGCAATGACCGAATGCCGGAACTGGTAGATGTGTTGTCCAAGAATCGCCCTAACGTACCGTGGGATGCCATTTTGGCACAACGCCAGCCGCCTTATTTTTCTCATGGGCAGCAGGCGCTGCAATCTGTGGTTGGCGCGGTTGTTTTGCTTGGCGTGGCGGCCGTGTTGGTTTTTTTTATTGTTTGGCCCGCTGATGGTGGGGAAGATGAATCTCCCTCGGCTATGCCTGAGGCCACGAAGCCTCTTGCTGTGGTGGCTGCGGTGGAAACGGCCGTTTCCGCCACCCCTTCCCCCTCTCACAACCCCTCTCCGACCCAACGAGTAGATTTGCCGGGGGGGTATCTGCTTTTCAGCCAATATCCGGCTACCAGATTTAACCAGGCCGTCATTTGCACCTTCGACCTGGAAACCAAAAACACCCTTTGCCTAGACATTCATGGCTTCAATCCTAGCTGGGCGCCACAGCGCGACCAGATTGTGCTAGCCGTAGAAACCGGGTCGGGAAAGTCTACTCTTTACTGGATGGCCCACGATGGCAGCAGCTATGCAGAAATTCCTGGCGTGGCTGCGCTAAACCCTCGTAACCCAGTATGGTCGGCTGATGGGGCACGAGTGGCTTTCGTTGGCCAGAACACCAGTACAGACTCCAATCTTTTCATACTAGAGACTAACGGACAGATACGCCAACTCACAACCAACCCGAACCTGGACTACGCCGTGGATTGGTCGCCGGAAAGCGTGGAGCAGCCACAAGTGGTCTTCATTGCCCGTTACGTTGCCGACTCGGAGATACGACAGGGAATTTTTACCATGCTGGTAGATGCGCCGGAACCGGAGAACACCAGCCGCTTACTCTACAGTATTCCTCAAACGGCCGGTTTGTTGTTTGCTACGATCTGGTCGCCCAATAGCCGTTACATCGCTTTCCAATATTCCGCCACCGATTTCAACATATGCCTGCTAGATTTGCAGGAAAACACCCAAAATCCGCGCTGCTTCCTCGTACCTGGAGGACAGCCCGCCATGGCCTGGTCTCCAGATTCCCGGTTTATTGCTTACCTTCTTTATGAGCACGCTCAGGAAACAACACAAATTAGACTACTCGATCTCTCCAGCGGGGAAACATCCATATTATCCAGCCTGGTAGGCTACCAACTTGACGGTCTTTCGTGGAAATAACCGTCAGGCTAATCGCATATTGGGTTGTTTTGCTGTAGGCCGCAAACAGCCCCGGAGGTAGAAAAATGTCTGCAAAGCAAACGGAATATGACGACTTGGTTGAATTCACTGTGCAAACAGCAGCCCCATTGGTTCAAAAGATAAGCGCCTATGCCCAAGAAGCTGAAATGCCGGTAGACCAGTGGGCAAGCGCTCATTTATTGGCGGCTGTGGTAGCCACAGATATAACCCAGCATAGACAAAAAAATGCCCAGCCGGGCGATTTATTTTCCCCAATGCCCGAACTGGGAGTGGAAGATACCCCGCCAGCCTTTACTGTGCCCTATGGCCCCATTCCCGCTCTGGAACGCCCCTCTTTGCCTCCGCTTACCGCAGAACAGGGCCAGGAATACGTTTCCCGCAAAGGCGACCAACCGCCCACCATTGAGCTACTGCCAGAAAGTAACCCCGGTGCTTATTGGGAACACATTGTGCAACCTGGCGAAACATTGAGTAGTATTGCCCACCTGTACTATGGTAATTCTGGCTTGTATGGCAATATTGCTAGTGCCAACAATATTCATCCCCCATATATTATTTATACGGGGCAATTGCTTATCGTGCTCAAACCCGAATTAAGCCCGCAATCGGCCAGTAAATTTTCTGGGCAATGTGTGGCGTGGAATTATCACACGGTGCAGCCGGGGGAAAGCTTGGGCAGTATCGCTAATTTTTACTATAACAATGGTGGTGAGTTTTGGCGTATTGCGAACTGCAACAACATTTTAGGGCCAAATTACGTCATTTATGCTGGTCAGGTTCTGGCGATTCCCAATCGTTGGGTATAAACATTTGCTTTTATTTATGACAAACAATACGAAACATATTCAGACACAGTTGATCCATGCCGGAGACGCAGCAAACCCAACAACGGCCGTTTCCGCCCCCATCTACCAGAGCGCTACCTTTCGCTTTGCCAGCCCAGAAGCCATTGCCGAGGCTATGGTTAGCGAGGGGCATCCCTTATTTTACGGCCGTTACGCCACGCCCAATACCCAACAAGTCGAAGCCACCGTCGCTGCCCTGGAAGGGGGCGAGGCGGCTCTGGCAGTGGCTTCCGGCATGGCCGCCGTCTCCCAGGTTTTGCTCACCTTTCTCAACAGCGGCGACCACCTCATTGCCCAAAAAACCCTTTACCCCACCACCTACCGCCTGCTCAACGAGCTGCTGCCTCGCCTGGGCATCACCGCCACTTTTGTGGACCAGACCGACCCGGATGCTTTTGCCGCTGCCATGCGGCCAAACACGCGGCTTGTTTACACCGAAACCCCCGCCAACCCCACCCTCAGCCTGACAGACCTGACGGCCGTTGCCGACCTGGCCCGCGCCCACAACCTGCTCACCGTCACCGACAACACCTTTGCCACGCCCTACAACCAACGGCCGTTATCCCTGGGCATAGACGTAGTGCTGCACAGCGCCACCAAATACCTGGCTGGCCATTCCGACGTGGTGGCGGGGATCATCGTCAGCAGCCAGGCGCGCATCAGCCACCTGTGGCGCGACTTTTTGCTGTTGGGCGGCGTGCTGCACCCCATGGAAGCGTGGCTGCTGGAGCGTGGCCTAAAGACTTTTGCCCTGCGCATGAAGCAGCATAACGAAAACGCTACGGCCGTAGCCCAATTCTTGCAAAACCACCCCGCCGTGCGCGCCGTTTACTACCCGGGCCTGCCCGACCACTCCCAGCACGAACTGGCGCAGCGCCAAATGCCTGGCGGCTTTGGCGGCATGGTCTGCTTTGACCTCCGGGACGGGCGGCCGGCAGGCTACGCTTTGCTGCAAAAGATCAAGCTCATCAGCCTTGCCGTCAGCCTGGGCGGGGTGCATTCCCTCATCACCCACCCGGCCAGCACCATTTCGGCCGTGCAAAGCGATGCCGAAATCGCCGCCAGCGGCGTCATGCCCGGCCTGGTACGTCTCTCTGTGGGCCTCGAAGCGGCCGAGGACATTATTTCTGATCTTGAGCAGGCATTGAGAGATTAAAGATTGAACAATCTCTAATCTCCAATCTCTGTACTATTGCCATTCTGCCCTACAAAGAGTAGCATAGGCACAGTTAACTTTAAATTGGGAAGGTATATCGTGACTCAACCTGAACCTGAATTGATCACCATTATTGAAGGACCAACGCCAGACTTCCATCCCAGCCCGCAAGATTGGCTGCAATCCATCTACGAAGGGCCGGATGACCGGGACCTGGCTTTTTGCCAACTGCGTACCAACAATGGGCACAGCATTTTGGCGCGCTGTCATGCCGCCTGGGACGAAGGCCGCCCGGTGCAGTTGGAGTACCCGGATGAACTACGGATGCGCCAATATGCTGACGTCATCGCGATGCGCCTGAGTGAGGTAGAAGAAGGACAGCTTTTGCAGCTTTGGCTCTCTTTTCCAGTGGAGTACATGGAAGAGGACGAAGCGTATGATGAGGATGACGATGGCTTCTACTACGGATAGTTATTTCGCGGCGCTGAACGCCCTGGACCGTGACGCTTATGTTGCTTGTTTTGCGGCGGATGCGCTGCTGCAAGACCCCTATGGCGGACGGCCGTTGCAGAGTACAGCCGGCCTGCACAAATTTATGGATGGCATGGAGCGCACCTGGGCCAGCTTTCAGATGACCCCCGGCGATGCCTATGCCGCCGGTGACCGTGTGGCGGTTCCCTGGCGCTGCACGGCCGTGGCCAAGTCCGGCAAAACCGCCAACTTTGCCGGCGTCAACATCTTTACCCTCAATGAAGATGGCCTCATTACCCAGCTAGATGGCTACTGGGACTTCAAGGCCATGGTTGCGCAAATTAGCTAGACGTACCCCGTGAACCGTTAACCGTAAGCCGAAACCTGAGGCTGAACACGGAATACGGATGACGGCATACGGCACACGGAGAAAACGTGACTTACGAATCCATTCTCTACGACGTGGCGGATGGCATCGCCACCATTACCCTCAACCGCCCCCACACCCTCAACGCCTTTACCGACCAGATGATTGCCGAAACCACCGACGCCTTTAAGCAGGCCGGGCGGAACACGGCCGTGCGCTGCGTGTTACTCACCGGCAACGGGCGGGGCTTTTCCTCTGGGCAAGATTTGGCCGACGTGCAGGCCCGTGCTGGCGACTTCTCCATTGGCGACCATTTGCGCCACGGCTACCACAAGCTCATTTTGCAAATGGTAGGGTTAGAAAAGCCCATCATTGGCGCAATCAATGGCGTGGCTGCCGGGGCAGGCTGCGGCATAGCCCTGGCTACCGACATCCGCATTGCCTCCGACAAGGCCAGCTTTATGCTCGCTTTCAGCAAAATTGGGCTGATTCCCGACAGCGGCATTAACTGGCTGCTGCCGCGCATCATTGGCTACGGCCGTGCCTACCAGCTCGCCATCACCGCCGAAAAGCTCCCCGCCCAGCAGGCCCTGGCGTGGGGGTTGGTCAACGAGGTGGTACCCCACGACCAACTGCCGGAAACGGCCGTGGCCTGGGCACATAAATTGGCCGCCGGCCCTACCCTAGCCTTTGGCCTCACCAAACGCGCCATGCACAAAACCTGGGACATCTCCCTGGTCGAGTCCCTAGAATACGAAGCGCATTTACAAGAAATTGCCGGCCGCAGCGCCGACAACCAAGAAGGCGTGCAGGCCTTCCTGGAAAAGCGCGCCCCCAATTTTACCGGACAGTAAAACGGGATAATGGGGCATATGTAGGGGCGGGTTTCAAACCCGCCCTTCCCGTTAATGGGAGGTATTGTCATGAACACAGTCGCCGTCATCGGCACCGGCACCATGGGGCGGGGCATTGCCCAGGTCTCCGCTTTAGGCGGGTACGACGTCATCGTCTACGATGTCTTCGAGACGGCCTTGAACAACGCCATCACCCTCATTGAAGCGTCCCTGGACAAAGGGGTGGTGCGTGGCAAGCTGGATGCCCAGGCCGCCAACCTGGCCAAAAACCGCTTTCGCGTAACCCATTCCCTGGATGAAGCGGCCCAGGCCGACCTGGTGATTGAAGCCATACCCGAAGACCTGGACCTGAAGCACGACCTCTTTTCCCGACTGGATGCGGTGGCGCCCAAACAGACCATTCTCGCCAGTAACACCTCTAGCCTCAGCATCAACTCCCTGGCGGGCAGCACCCATCGCGGCGACCGCTTCTTGGGGCTGCATTTCTTCAACCCGGCCCACGTGATGAAGCTGGTGGAGGTGATTACCAGTGACGACACCAGCGCGGAGACGGTGGCGACAGCCCAGGAGTATGTGGCGCGTATTGGCAAAACGGCCGTGTTCTGTAAAGACACCCCCGCCTTCATCGTCAACCGCGTGGCCCGCCCCTTTTACGGCGAAGCCTTCCGCATGTTGGGCGAAGGCGTGGCCGACGTAGCCACCATTGACCGCCTGCTCAAATCGGTGGGCTTCCCCATGGGGCCATTTGAACTTATCGACCTGATTGGCTGCGACGTCAACTTGTCCGTCACCCAATCCGTTTACGACGCCTACTTCCAGGAACCCAAATACCGCCCACACCCCATCCAGCGGCGCATGGTGGAAAGCGGCCGTTTGGGCCGCAAAACCGGCCGCGGTTTCTACAACTACCGCGATTAGCACCGCCGTTAACCCTTTCTGTTCATCATTTTCCGGGAAGCTGCGAACCAATTGCTCTGGCAAAGATGCTTTCTCCGCTTTCCGGAAAGTCGAAATTCTATTTCTGCTGAATGTGCGGTTAGGGTGTTGGTGGGGATGGGGAGGCCAGGGGAAGGGTGAAGGAGAAGGTACTGCCGTGGCCGGGCTGGCTCTCTACCCAGATACGGCCGTGATGCGCTTCCACCACCAGACGGCAGAAATTCAGCCCCAGCCCCGCCCCGCGGCGAATGGGCTTACCACCCTCGTCTTTCACCTGGAAAAACTTGTCGAAAATTTGCGCGGCGGCCTGGGGGGCAATGCCTTCGCCGTCGTCGGCCACGTCAATTTGCAGGGTTGCACCATTTTGTTGGGCACGCAGGGCAATGCAGCCGCCGGGGCGGGTGTACTTCAGGGCGTTGCCGATCAGGTTTTCCAGCACCCGCGCCACCAGCTCCCGGTCGGCGCAAGCGGGAGCCAGGGTGGCGGGGGCTTCCACGCGGATTTGCTTGTTGTCGGCTTCGGCTTGCAGCAAAAAGAGAGCTTGCTTTTCTTGCAGCAGGTCGGCCACGGAAAAGGCTTCTTGGGCCAGGGTGAGCTGGCCTGCTTCCAGGCGGGCCACGTCTAATATTTGGCTGATGAGGGCCAGCATTTGCTGTAATGAAGCCCGCGCACCGCTGAAGAAACGGTCTATGAATTCGGCTTTGCTGGGATCACCCACGGACCGTTCTAGTAAATCCAGGCTAAGGCTGACGGAGGTGAGAGGGGAACGCAGGTCGTGGACGATCATGCTCATCAGGTCGTCGCGCAGCGCTTCGGCGGCTTGCAGATTGGCATAAGCCTGGGCCAGCTCGTTGTTGCGGGTGGTGATGAGCCGGTCGGCGCGGCGCACGATGACCAGCAGGCCCAGGAAGAGGAGGCCCATGGTGGAGCCGGCAATGAGCAATCCTAGTAACCGGGCGCGGACGACGGACGGTACCAGGGTGGGCAGGTCTTGCACAGTGCTGAGAACGCCGATGGGGTTTCCGGCAGCCATTATGGGCGCAAAGGCTTGCAGGTAGCGGTCGCTGGTGGCTGTGGGGAAAAGGGGTTCGGCGGCGGTGAAGAATAGGGTGGCAGGTTGGCCGGACAGGGCTGTTTGTAATTGGGGGGCGGCGGAGGGCATGGCGGGCATGGCGGCAGGGTATACGGCACGGCCGTTTACGTCGTACACCGTCACCAGCCCAATTTCTAATCCGGCCAAGCGGGAGGCCCAGGTTGCGGATTGGAAGAGCATGGCGTCGGCGGCCATTTGGGAAAGGTTTTCGGGGACGGCGCTGTCGGGCATGTCTCCGGCGACGCTGATAGCTAGATTTTGCGTTACGCGCAGGGCTTGCCGGGCTAACTGGCTGCGCAGGTCGTTTTCCACGATTTGGGAGAACAGGTGGGAGGCCAGTAAGGCCAGGGCGGCGGTGACGATGAGACTGATGGCGGCGTAGTAGGTGGTGAGGCGAAAGCGGCGGAGTTGTTCGTAGGTGCGGCCCAGGGCCAGCACGGCCGTAATGACGCCCATAAGCAGCAGAATGTGGTAGAGCCACCAGCTGAGGTGCCACAGGGTAAAGCCGTGCAGGCTAACGGTGCCAATGGCAAACCAGGCTGAGAGGAGGGCCATGACGCCATCTACCCGCGCCCTGGTTGCGCGCCAGGTTTGCCACAGCCGCCAGGTGGCGTAGAGCCAGATGATCAGCGTTAGGCCAAAGACGGCTTGCTGGTGCCAGGGGGAGGCCTGGTTGTCAATGAAGGCAAGCCATTGGGGGGCAAAGGCAACGATGTCAACAAAGATGACGTAGAAAAAGAGTAGTCCCCAGTGGATGGCGTTCAGATGGCGCAAGGGTAACGGCCGTTGCGGGGCGTCGTAGGCAGCCAGAGCAAAGACCAGCCCGCCCACAAAGAGGGTCAGCCAGGCGGCCCAGCGCACGCCGGGGTTCATTGTGAAGATGAGGGCTTCCGGGGTGGTGACGCCGTGAATGAGGAAAATCAGCCCCATGGCGGCGAAGGCGGTAGCCAGCAGCCGGTGGCGGGGGGCACTGTCGGTGCCCAGGGTAACGGCCGTGAAGGAGGCTACCACCACAGCGGTGAAGGTGAAGAAGGTGACCAGGTAAAAATGGAGCAGGGGGTAGTGGATGGCTACGTCCAGGCTGGGGAACAGAGCCAGGATGATTAAAAAACTGATGGGTAAGATGAGGCTGAGGCTGATGAGGATGCGTTTGATCATGAGCAGCCTGGCCTGAGATGTAAACTCAGGCAGTTTTGGGAGAGGAGGCCGTGGAGGCGGAACGGCCGTTGCCCTCTTCGGTGACAGCTAAGTCAGCGTGGGTCAAGGGAGCACCATTGGTCTGATACTTGAACTGTAAATAATTCACAAAATCAATCAATTCGACGTGGGCTGATGGTGGCAGCATGGCCAATGCTTTGCGCAGCTTGTGCATGGCTAAATCTTGTTCCATAATTTCTTCCTTTTTACTTTCCCCACCTTTACCATGGGCATTCTAACACAGGCGGCCAATTCCTCAAGTGAACAAACCCTAAAAAAGCCGCCCAGGGCCAGGCACGGGCGGCTTTTAAAATGAACCGAATGTCTGGCTTCGGTCCACTGATTATTGCACGATGTTCACCAGCTTTCCCTTGACCACAATAACCTTGCGCGGCGCTTTGCCGTCCAGATGGCGCTGCACGTTCTCCGAAGCCAGGGCCATCGCCTTCAATTCCTCGTCCGGCGTTCCGGCAGGGGCTTCGATGCGGTCGCGCACCTTGCCGTTGACCTGCACCACCAGGGTCACCGTGTCTTCCTTGGCAATTTCGGCATTCCATTCTGGCCAGGGCTGCTGGTGAATACTGTAGCCGCCGCCGCGCTGGGCCCACAGTTCCTCGGTGACGTGGGGGGCCATGGGGGCCAGCAGCAGCAGCAGGTTATCAATGGCTTCGTTCCAGGCGGCGGTGGTGACGTTGGCACGGCGCAGGCTCTCTTGGATGCTGTTGCGCAGCTCCATGATGGCGGCAACGGCCGTGTTAAATGAAAAGTCCTCCAAATCCTGCCCCACCTTGCGAATGGTTTGGTGGGTCTTGCGGCGCAGGCTGCGGGAGGCCTGTTCATCTGCGGTTTGCGGCGCATAATTTGCCTGGGCCAGCTCCCACACATCATTGAGTAGGCGCTGCGGCCCCTTAATGCCGTCGTAGTTCCACGGCCCCCCCTGGTCCCACTTAGCGAAAAACATCAGGTAAGTGCGTACCGCATCGGCGCCATACTTGGCTACCAGGTTGTCGGGGGCTACCACGTTGCCCCGCGACTTGGACATCTTTTCGTTGTCTTCGCCCAGCACCATGCCCTGGTTGTACAGTGCCAGCATCGGCTCGGCGAAATTCACCAGCCCCATTTCGCGCATGGCCTTGGTGAAGAAGCGGGTGTAGATGAGGTGCATGGTGGCGTGCTCAATGCCGCCGGTGTATTGGTCCACGGGCAGCCAGTAGGCTCCTTCCGCCGGATCGAAAGGTCCGGCGTCGTACTCGGGGCTGAGATAGCGGTATTGATACCAACTGGAGCACATGAAGGTGTCCATGGTGTCGGTCTCACGGATAGCCGGGCCGCCGCAGGTGGGGCAGGCCACTTCGTACCACCTGGGGCTTAGCTTCAGCGGGCTTTCGCCGGTGGGCGTAAATTCCACGTCCTCGGGCAGCAGCACGGGTAAATCTTCGTCGGGGACGGGGACGACGCCGCAGTCGGCGCAGTAAATCATGGGAATGGGCGCGCCCCAGTAGCGTTGGCGGCTGATGAGCCAGTCGCGCAAGCGGTAGTTGATGGCTTCTTTGCCGGCGTGATTGGCCTCTAGCCAGTCCAGGGCGGCGGCAATGGAGGGGTTTTGGCGCCCTTTATCGTCGGAAACGGCCGTACCGTTGATCGGCCCGCTGTTGACCATGACCCCCGGCCCCACGTAAGATTCGGCCATTTCGGCTTCAACCAGTTCGCCTTCCGGCGGGGCGATGACGGGGATGATGGGCAGGCCAAATTTGCGCGCAAACTCGAAGTCGCGCTGGTCGTGGGCGGGCACGGCCATGATGGCTCCAAAGCCGTAACCCATGAGCACGTAGTCGGCCACCCAAATGGGAATGCGCTCCTGGTTAACGGGGTTGATGGCGAAGCCGCCGGTGAAGACCCCGGTTTTCTCGCGGTCGGCCGCCTCGCGGTCGATGTCGCTCAGGCGGGATGCATGGCTGCGGTAGGTTTCCACGACTGCTTTTTGGGCTGGCGTCGTCACTTCATCCACCAGCGGGTGTTCCGGAGCCATGACCATGAAGGTGGCCCCCCACAGGGTGTCGGGCCGCGTGGTGAAGATAGGCATATCGTGCCCGCCGGTTTCTGTCTTGAACACCACCTCCGCACCTTCGGAACGGCCGATCCAGTTGGTCTGCATCACCTTCACGCGCTCCGGCCAGTTAATCTGGCTGAAGTCTAGCAGCTCCTCGGCATAATCCGTCGTCTTAAAGAACCACTGTTCTAGCTCTTTTTTGATGACCGGCGTGCCGCAGCGCTCGCAGTGGCGGTCCTCGCCCCACACCTGCTCGCGGGCCAGGGTGGTGTTACAAGAAGGGCAAAAGTCCACGGCCGCTTCCTGCCGGTAAGCCAGGTTCAATTCATACAGCTTCTTGAAAAACCACTGGGTCCATTTGTAATAGGAAGGGTCAGAGGAAACCGCCTCGCGCTCCCAATCAAACATGGCCCCCATGCTGCGCAGTTGGCCGCGCATCCGCTCAATGTTGGCGTAGGTCCATTTCTTGGGGTGTACGCGGTTTTTGATGGCGGCGTTTTCAGCCGGCAGGCCAAAGGCGTCGAAGCCCATGGGAAAGAGAACGTTGTACCCTTTCATGCGCATAAAGCGGGCGCGGGCGTCGGAAGGCGTCATGGCGTACCAATGCCCGATGTGCAAATCGCCCGACGGGTAAGGCAGCATGGTCAGGGCGTAATGCTTTGGTTTGCTGCGATCAATTTCTTGGCGGTACAGGCCGGTTTCTTCCCATTTAGCCTGCCATTTTGGTTCTAACTCTTGGGGATTGTATTCACTCATTTAGTCGTTCTCCGCAAAAAGATAATGATTCCTGGCTTACAGGGCATTCGGTTTCGGTTTTCAACGGTCTAAGAAGTGCACCAATTGAGGCGCAAACTCGGCGGCGTTTTTTTGTGCCGCACTGTGCCCACCGGTCGGGTAGGTAACCAGCTTGCAATCGGGCATGGCGGCAGCAAACTGGGCCGCATAGCTGAATGGAATTACCGGGTCATCTTCGGCCCAGGCCAGCAGCACAGGCTGGCGCAGGTTAGGCAGTTCGTGCAGTTCGCGAAAGGCAGGAGCCGTGAGGATGAGCTTGGTTACGCGTTCAGGGCGAGCCAGAGCCAGGGTCAGGGCAATGCCGCCGCCCCAGCTTTTGCCCATCAGGGCTGCTTGTTGGTGGGCCAGGCCGTCTAGCACAGCCAGCACCACGCGGGTGGCAAAGCCCCTGGTAATTGTTTCCGCCCGGTTAGGCACGCTTTGCCCCCAGCCGGGCATGTCGATGCTGACGGCGTAGTATCCGGCCGCAGACAGGGGTGCCAGTAACGGTTCCCATGTATGCCAGCCATTGCGCTGACTCCAACCGTGCAAGCCCAGCACCAGGGGTTGGGTTGATTCTCCAGAGGCGGCAGCAAAAATCTGGCCAAATTCAGTGTCAATAAAAAAATGATGCATAGCAGGTGGCGTGGGCATATAATGACCTCTTAAAACAAAAATTCCCCTTTCGTTCAGAGACGAAAGAGGAATTCCGCGGTACCACTCTGATTGATGGGTAAAGCTGGTTAGTGGACCTGAAGGGACTCGAACCCTTGACCCCCACAATGCCATTGTGGTGCTCTCCCAACTGAGCTACAGGCCCCAAAAATAGGATTTGGGATTGACAATTGACGATTTTACCCGCATTTGTTAATTCGTCAATCTACCCGAAACCTGGCTATCCATCCACTCTGGCGCGTAACGGGCGCAAACCGGCTGAGACTAATACTTTTTCACCCCAGCAGCTCCCAGGCGAGTTCAGCGCTTGTTTGTCGCGCTTGCAGCCTCTGGCGCGACTCTCTGCCGTTATCAATTGACAATTCGCTATTGGCAATTGATAATTTTTCCCGCTTACTACTCCTGTTCACAGCCTTTGAGTATACACTTGTCAACAAAAACCGGGCCTGAAAACCCGGTTTTTTGAACCTGGTGGACCTGAAGGGACTCGAACCCTTGACCTCTACAGTGCGATTGTAGCGCTCTCCCAACTGAGCTACAGGCCCAAAGGCGAAGGGTATGGTAGCTGAGGTGAGGCAGGTTGTCAAGGAAAAATTTGGAGGCGAAACGGCCGTTTCCTTTCGCCTTATGCCCTTCTCAGCTAAAATCTGGTCAACCCAATTTTGGAGGACAACTCATGCAAAAGTCTGCGCGAATTCTACTGGCTCTGGCTGGCCTGGGTTTGCTGCTTTTCAGCGCTTTCGTTATCCGCGCCCGGCCTGTGGCTGAACACCCCTTTACGGCAGCCCCAAACGGTGGTCCCCTGGTTATTGCTCATCAGGGTGGGGAAGAACTCCGCCCCAGCAACACCATGATGGCCTTTGCCAACGCCGTGGCTTTGGACGTAGACGTGCTGGAGATGGACACTCACGCTACCCGTGACGGCGTGATTGTGATCATGCACGACGATACCGTTGACCGCACCACCGATGGCAGCGGGGCCATTAAAGAGATGACCTTTGCCGAAATTCACGAGCTGGATGCGGGATATTATTGGACCGATGATCATGGTCAAACCTACCCGTATCGTGGACAGGACATCAGGGTTCCCGCGCTAGAAGAGGTGTTTCAGAGCTACCCGGGCATGCTCATGAACATTGAGATTAAGCAGGCTGTGCCCTCAATTGTTGCGCCACTGTGCCAGCTTTTGCGCCAGTATGCTATGACGGACAAGGTGCTGGTGCCTTCTTTTCATGAGGAAACAGTGCGCGAGATGCGGGCAAACTGTCCAGAGGTGGCTACTTCCCTGGCGCGGAATGAAATTCAAACCTTTTGGATATTGAACAGTTTGGGGTTGGGCCGGACTTTCCAGGCGCCAGCTGTGGCTATGCAGGTGCCGGAGCGTTCTACCTTGCCGGTGCTGGGCGAGGTGCAGGTGGTGACGCCCCGCTTTGTACGGATAGCCAATGCCCATGGCATGGCCGTGCACGTATGGACGGTGAATGAAACCGAAGACATGCAGCGGTTGCTAAATATGGGCGTGAATGGTCTTATTACAGACAGGCCGGACAGAATGCTAGAGTTGTTAGGGCAATGACAGGTTCTTATAATTGCCTAAATTTGACGTGGAAAAGGAGTGTTTTGTGGAAAAACAGTTTGTGATTTCGATTGAGTATTGTGTTCCTTGAAATTATCGTGAACGAGCCGTCCGTGCGGCGGATGACATTTTGTCCCATTATCAGCACGTGATAAAGGAATTGACTTTTATTACTGGCAGCAAAGGCGCCTTTGAAGTGGTGGTGAATGGCGAAAAGTTGTATTCAAAGAAAGCAGAAGGCCGCCATGCCGAGCCAGGTGAGGTGTTAGCTCGCTTTCAGAAGTTCATAGGGCCTGACGTGCCGGTATATCCTCATTAGACTGTATCAGGTAATCCAGTCCCGGTTATGGGCGTCCCAATTGCGGTGGGCATAGCTGCGCTGGCACTCGCGGCAAATGAGGGTGGCGTCGGGTTCACCGGTTTCGCGCCAGCGCCACCGAACTGTGGTGAGGTGGCGGCGACAGGTGGGCTGGTAGCAGACGGGGCAAATTTCGCCAGCGATGAGGGCTTCGGCATTCGGCCGTTGCTGCGAAAAGGCTTCCTGGTTACATAGGTGGCAATATTTTACAGCCATGATCTTTGGGATTATGCGGGGTATTGGTAGAAACCAGCCCCTGTTTTCTTGCCCAGTTTACCGGCGAAAACCAGGCGTTTGAGCAAGGGGGAGGGGCGGTAGCGGTCTTCGCCCCATTCGCTAAACAGGCCGTTCATGACGCCAAGTACAGTGTCCAGGCCAATGTGATCTGCCCAGGCTAGAGGGCCGTGAGGGTAGTTGGTGCCTAACTGCATGGCCTGATCTATGTCGGCGGCGGTGGCGACACCCTCCATGAGGGCGCTGGCGGCTTCGTTGATGATGCAGCAGACGGTGCGCGCCCGTACGAGACCCGGTCCGTCAGCGACAACGGCCGTTTCCAATCCCAGGTTTTGCCAAAACTGTTGCGCCTGTTGCAGCGCTGTTTCTTCTGTTTGCAAGGCGCGCGCCACCTCGACCAGGTAGCCGGTCTTGTTATGAGCGTGCAGGGGGGGGAGGATGCCAAAGCCCACCACGCGGTCAGGATTGTTGACCCAAGAGGCGGCCTGCGTGGCGCTGGTGTTTAGGGCTGAAGTCAAAATCAAGGCATCCGGAGAGAGGGCGTTGCTTAAGGCTTGCAGCAATTCTCTCTTTGTGGTGGCGGATTCGTTATGAATTTCGATGGCTACAGATCCCCCTGCCATGTCTTCCAACAAATAGCCGCTTTCTTGCGCTGCCAGAAAATCTTCTACTAAATACAAGACCGTTTCATGCCCGGCGGCAACGCAAAGTTGCCCTATTTCTTCCACAAAGGGAATCTCTCCTGCGATGACCACTTTCATAGGATTGCCTCTAGCGTAAATCTTCGGCGTAAGCAGACAGAACGGCCGTGCCGCCCGTGTGCCAGAACAGCACCTTTTGCCCTCGGGTAAATGCGCCCCAACGAATCAGATCTATTAACCCGCCCATAGCCCGACCGGTATAAACCGGGTCTAGCAATATGCCTTCTAATTGGGCCACCATGCGGATGGCTTCCCGTTCGTTTTCACTCACGATGCCGTACCCATCACCTAAATAATCATCATTCACAATGACATTTTCTGAGAGGGACAGGGTGCCCAGGCCCAAATGAGTGGCGGTAGCCGTAACCAAAGCAGCCACCTGGGTTTGTAGGGCGTTGGCTTCGTGGGAAACGCTCATGCCCAAAATTTGGCCACGAAAGTCATAAACCTTTGCGCCCAACACCATGCCCGCCTGGGTGCCTCCGCTGCCGCTGGCGGTCACAATAAAATCAACGTTAAGATTAGCGTCCTGAAGCTGGTCTAGCAATTCCTGCATTGCCAGCACGTAGCCGGTGGCGCCCACGACGTTTGAACCGCCCAGGGGAATCTGATAGGGCACGCGACCCATGGTGCGCAGCTCTGCGCAAACTGTGGCCATGGCTTTGGCGCTGTCTTGCTCACCAGTCCAGTAAAGATGAGCGCCAAGCAGCTCGTTGAGCAACAAGTTGCCGGAAATAGAGGCCGGTGGCGTGCCTTTTAGGATCAGGCTGCACCCTAACCCATGGGTGGCAGCTGCGGCAGCGGTTTGGCGACAGTGGTTGCTTTGGGCTGCGCCGGTGGTTATGAGATGGTCGCAACCTTGGACCAGGGCTTCAGCAACCAAAAACTCAAGCTTGCGGGCTTTGTTGCCGCCCGTAGCCAGGCCGGTTTGATCGTCGCGCTTGATGTATAGGGTTGGCCCGCCCAGGTGTTTGCTCAACCGGTCCAGGGGCTGGATGGGGGTAGGAAGCTGGGCAAGCGGTACGCGCTGTGGATAATTGGGCTTTAGATAATTGCTCATATGCCCATGGATTATATCGGTTTCGGAAACGGCCGTCAGCTTCTAAACAAAAAAACCCCGTCCCTTGCGGGGCGGGGCTTTTTATCAGGATTAACTAAGAATATTTAGCCAGCGAGGCCGTTGGTAATGCGGCTGAAGACGTTACCAATCTGGGGACCCAGCAGCGTCAGAATCGCAATGATGACGACGGCTACCAGAACCAGAACCAGCGCGTACTCTACCAAACCTTGACCATGCTCACGATTTAAAAACAACATTTCAGACCTCCGTAGATTAAATAGGAAATATAATATTGTCTGTATCATAATCCTCTAATCTGTTTGATGCAATAGTCCTTCCGTACTTGTTGCACCATATTTTTCGAGAAAATACGAATTTTGTGGCGCATTAAATTTGCTGTTCTCGCCTATATATGGACAGTCTGGATAATTCCAGACATGATCACCGGTAAAATTTTTGAAAGTACATGAGATGACTGAAAAATTACTCATTGAAGATCCTGAAGATGTTTTGAAAGAGGGTTGGCTACATAAAGCCATGCTGTTGCTGAATGTGCCTGAGGGCTGGCCTGGGTGGCTTTTGGTTTTGTTGATTCCGGCATGGGCGGGGCTGGCTGGCGAGGTTTGGTGGCTGGCGCTGGCGAATGGGGGGATAGCGGGAGGGGTCACGGCCGTTTTCGCCCTCTGCCTGGTGGGAGATATGTTGCTGTTGCGTAGCCTGCCCCGGCGCGGGCTTTCCTTTGGCCCGTGGAAGTCGCAGTTTGTGGTACTGGCGCTGCCGCGCCTGACGGCCGCTGTGCTGTTGGCCGGCGTGGGCTGGCTGGTGGGGGCGTGGTGGGGCTTTGCGCTCTTTGTGCTGGTGCAGGTGGGGGCTTCGGCAGTGGCCGTGTGGGGTTTTGCCATTGAGCCGTTTCGCGTGGGGTTAAGCCAATTGACCATTGCCACCGACCGGCTGCCCGCGGGCGCAGCCCCCATTCGCTTGTTGCATATTAGCGATCTGCACATTGAACGGCTGACCAAACGGGAAACGGCCGTGCTCCACCTTGCCCAGCAAGCCAACCCCGACTTCATCGTCATCACCGGCGACTACGTCAACCTCTCCTACAACACCGATCCTGTCACCCATCGCCAGGTGCGCCAGCTATTGCAGAAGCTGGATGCCCCCCACGGCGTTTACGCCACCCTGGGCAGCATCACCGTAGATTTGCGCGCAGAAGTGGTACCTATTTTCGATGGGCTGCCTATTTCCCTCATGCGCCATGATTGGCAAACGGTGAAGCTGAACGCCGGGCAAGAAGTGGTGCTGCTGGGTATGGACTGCACCCATCACCTGCCCACCGACCGTGCCCGCTTAGCCAACCTCTATGCCCAGGCCCCCAATGGCGCGCCACAGGTTTTGCTCTACCATTCCCCGGAACTAATGCCCGAAGCAGTGGAACACGGCCTCGACCTGTACTTATGCGGGCACACCCACGGCGGTCAGGTACGCCTGCCCTTCATTGGCGCCCTGATAACCAGCTCGCAACTAGGCCGGCGGTACGTCATGGGGCATTACCAGGAAGGGCGCACCAATCTCTACGTCAGTCGTGGCCTGGGGCTAGAAGGGTTGAGCGCCCCCCGCGTAAGGTTTTTGGCTCCCCCTGAAATGGTGCTGGTAACGCTGGTCAGCAACTCAGTCAGTCAGCCTGACAAGCTGGCAGCCTGACGATCTGGCGCGCTACCCCAAGGTAGACCAAACCTCCAGCTTGGCCCGCACCCGGCGAATGACCTCGTTGGTGAATTCGTCGGTTTGGGCTACGCCGCCAATATCGGCCGTGCGGATGCCATCATAAGCGGTTTCCAGGGTGGCTTCGTAAATGGCGCGGCTAGCCTGCTTTAGCTCCGGTTCCTTCATCAGCCCAAACAGACCGGCGGTGGCCAAAATCATAGCCATGGGGTTGGCGCGGTTCATCCCTTGCAGCGTGGGCGCCGTGCCGTGGGGCGCTTCGGCCATGGCGCAGTCAATCACCCCCTCATCGTCTACAGAAATGACCATAGACTCAGACCCGGCAATGGAGCCAAACATTTGCAGCACCATGTCGGAAATCAGGTCGCCATCCCGGTTGAGGCTGGGGATAACCAGGGGTTCGCCGCTGGTACTCAACAGCAGGGCCAGGGTGGCATCAATAAGCTGCGGCTCGTAGCGCACGTCGGGGTAGCGCTGGGCGGCGGCATCCATTTCTTCTTTGAACATGCCTTCGTACACGGGGCTGACGGTAAATTTGGGGCCGCCAAAGACTTTGGCGCCGGTGCGCCGGGCGTGCTGGAAGGCGTAGGTAGCCACGGCGCGGCAGACGCGGCGGCTTATTTTCTCGGTGCGGTAGGCCATTTCGTCTAGCCCTTCCCCCTCGCGCCACTCTTTGGCGCCGTAGGCGTCGTCGCGGGCCATGCGTACCACGCTGATGGGGGCGTAGATGCCACCCACGGGGCGCACGCCGGGAATGCGCCGCCCGGTGCGTAAAATCACTTCGGCGTCCATGGCTTCGCGCAGGATGGCGTTGGGGCTGCCCACGTCGCCGGGGGTTTCGGGGGTGATGGTGGCGGCTTTGAGGCCGACTTTGTATTGGCGCAAGGCTTGCCCGGCTTGGTGCACGACCTGGTTGTTGGTTTGGCGCCGGTTTTCTAAACTTAAATCAAAGCGCAAAAACTCCAGGGGGAAGTTGATGATTTCGGGCTGGATAACGCGCAGAGCTTCTTCTAGTAGTTCTTGTCCGGTTTGGTCGCCTTCGAGGATGATGATGGTACGGGTCATGGGGGTCTCCTTGGATGGTTAGTTTGTTAGTTGGTTGGTGTGGTTTGGGCGCGTAGGTGGGCCAGGTATTTGGGCAGGATGATGGTGTAGAGCCAGTAGAGCAAGGGGCGGGTGGGGTAGTCCCAGGCGCCGATGTGGCGCACAACCTGGCCGCTGAACCCCTGTTTGAAGCGCCACACGCCCCACATGCGGTCGGTTTCGACAAATTTGTCGGGTGCGCCCCAAAAGTCGTAAACGGCCGCTCCTTTGGCTTTGGCCCAGCGAATGGCTTCCCATTGCAGCAGGTGGTTGGGCATGCGCTGCCGCTCTTGGTCGGTGGAGGCGCCGTACATGTAGATGACGCGCTGGCCGTAGCGCACCAGCACCACGGCTGCAATAGGTTGGCCTTCGTATTCAGCCAGTAATGGTTGGGCGATGCCTGCTTTGTAGAAGGCGTGCCAGATGTCCAGGTAATACTCTGGGGGGCGAATGGCGAAGCCGTCGCGCACGGCCGTTTCCGCATACATGTGGGCAATGAGGGGAAAGTCGGCGGGCGTGCCCTGGCGCACGGTAATGCCTTTGCGCCCCGCCAGGCGGATGTTGTAGCGTGTCTTGGACTTCATGGCCGCCAGCAGGCTGTCTTCATCACCTTCCAGGGGTAGCTCTACGGTGTTGCAGAATTGGATTTGCTCGTTTGCAAAGCGCCAGCCCCGCTGCTGGAGTTCTTGAATGAAGCGACCGCCGGTGGGCGACGGCCGTTCCCCCGCTTCACCCCACGCTTTCACCACTTCTGGGTCTATTTTGATGAAAATTGCCCGTTTCTGCCGCGCAATTTTTTCCAATTGTGCCAGCACCTGCTGCCGCAGCTCGCGGTCGTTGTAGTCCAAGACGGGGCCGCGGGGCACGTAGAGGATAGAAAAAGGGGTGCGCGGCAGGCGGCGCTGCAAAATCATGGCTGCCGCCAGGGGTTCCCAACTGCTTTCGGCAATGGTCATCAGCGAAGGAATCGCCTCCCAGCCCCAGCGGGACTTGAAGCTGCCCCAGACCCAGCTTTGCAGCGGGTGGGGGTTGGGCAGCCGCCCCAGGGCTTGCTCCCAGGCGGTAGGCGACGTTTCGCGTTTGAAGGTAGAGGCACGGTATGGCATAAAAATGATCAATGGTTAATGGTTAATGGTCAATTACCAACCGTTAGCAGATTGGCAGTTGACTATTGACCATTGGTAATTTCTATCGGTTTCGTTTCCATTGGTACAGTTTGTGGGTGCGTTGGTTGTAGATGCGGTCGGCCGCGCCGATGGTGCGCTGAATTTGACCGCCAAAGCCGCGCTTGAAGCGGTAAACGCCCCACAGCCCGTCGCTGCGGGCGGTAAATTGGGCTTCAAGCTCTTCTTCGGGGGCGTCGGGCAAGCCCCATAGGTCATAGGTGGTGCAGCCTTGCGCTTTGGCCCACTGGATGGCGGCCCACTGCGCGGCGTAGTTGGGCATGCGGTTGCGCTCTTCGTCACTGGAGGCGCCGTAGAGATAGGCGGCACGGGGGCCGTTTTTGAAGGCCATGATGGCGGATAACGGCCGTTCAGCATACTCTGCCAGCAGCAGGGCCACATCATCTGGGGCAAACACCTCGTAGGCGCGGCGGTAATACTCCGGGGCGTGAATGCCAAAGCCATCCCGCTCACCCGTGGCGCGCATCAGGCGGATGAAGGCTGTCAGGTCGGCCTCTGTGCCCTGGCGCACCGTCACCCCTTTGCGCTCGGCCAGGCGAATGTTGTAGCGGGTTTTTTGTTTCATGGTGGCCAGAATGTCAGCGAGAGACGGCCGTAAATCCAGCAGCATGGTGCGCGGCGGTTGAATGGTATCCGTGTCCACACACAGGTCATACTTCTGGCAAATGGCGGGCCATAGCGTCGCTGTTGTGTCATCTTGCCACAGCAGCGGCTCCAGCTTAATGAACCCCACCCGCCGTTGGTAGGCCGCCAAATCTAATTGGTGAAACAGCACTTCTACCTGCTGCGCGTCTTGCCAATCTACCAATGGGCCATGCGGTACATAGCCCACGCGAGCCAGCCCCATGGCTACCGACTTAACGAGCAGTTGTGCGCCAGCAACTAGCTCCCCATCCTGGCGCAGCCAGACGCGCTGCGACGACCAGCCGAAGTTGTTCTTTAGTTGCGCCCAGGCTGTGGTTTGCAGTAGGCTGCCATGGGGATGTCGGGCGACGAAGGTGTCCCACTCGGCATCCGCTTCGGTATATTTTTGTTCTGCTAACTCGAACCATTTATCAAACATAACGGGGCGAATTATACCTGAGGATGGCAAGATGCTGTATTTTGGGGCCACCTTCGGTGTGGGCGCTCATTTTGTGCTACAATTTGCTCACCATTTGCCCACCATCACATGAGGGAACTGCCCATGAGCCAAATTCAGTTGCTATACCAGCTTCAGCAGATTGATTCGGAATTTCAGGATAAGCGGCAGCGTCTGGCAGAAGTACTGCGGGCACAGAAGGAGACGACGGAGTTGTTGGCGGCGCGGGAGAGAGTGGCAACGGTCGTTACTCAACTCCGCCATTGGCAAGCACAGCATAAAGACCTTACCCTGGAGCTGGAAAGCGTCAATGGCAAAGCCAAACGCTCCGAAGAGCGCCTCTACTCTGGGAACGTAAAAAACCCCAAAGAACTTTCTGACTTACAAACCGAAATAGCCGCCCTGGGTCGCCGCCGTAGCGCGTTGGAAGATGAGATTCTGGAGGCCATGATTAAGTTGGAGGAAGCGGAAGGAGAACGCGACGCTGCCCACACTGCTTTGGAAGACGTCACCAGCCGCTGGGAAAAATCCCAGGCTGGCCTTAAAAAAGAGCAAAATGAGCTGGCCCTGCGCCTGAACGCCTTAAACGAGCAGCGCAAACAGTATCTGCCCCGTATTGTTGCCGAGCGCCTGGCTGAGTATGAGCAGCTCCGACAAAAGAAAGGTGGGGTGGCTGTGGCGGGTTTGCAGCAAAACATGTGCCTGGGTTGCCGTATTACGGTTTCGGCAAATAAAGTGAAAGAAGCCCAAGAAGGCCGGTTGGTCTATTGTGGGGGGTGTGGCCGACTTCTGTGCCCTGTTTGATTTTCCTATCTTGCGCTACAAACTTGGGTAGGAAACAATTCCCAAAGCGTCCATGAGGGCAATGGCGGCCGGCGCCACGAATAAGGCTGGCAGCAGATTGGCAGCCCGAATTTGCTTGATGTCTAGCAGGCGAAAGGCAAGGGCGAGCAGTACGACCCCGCCAGTTGCCGTCAGCTCGGTAATCATGGGTTCGGTGAAGATATTGCTGCCCAGGCTGGCCAACAGCGAAATGCCTCCTTGAAAGCCCAATATGACGATGATGGAAGCCAGCACGCCCGGACCCAACGTGGTGGCAAAGGCCAACGCAGCAAAGCCATCCAGCATGGCCTTGATGGCGAGCTTGGTATAGTCGCCGACCAGGCCATCCTCAATGGCGCCCTGGATGGTGAGGGGGCCAACGCAAAAGACGAGGCTGGCGGTTACGAAGGCTTCGACGAAGCGGGGAGCGTTGCCGCTTTCCCCGCGGACCAGCAGACGGCGCAGCCATTCCCCAAAGTGTTCCAACTTTTCCTCCAGGTTGAGCCATTCGCCTATGAGGGCGCCGATGAGCAGGCTGCCGAGGACGATGAGCGGATTTTGGGTGACCAGGGCGCTGCTAATGGCAATGGCCAGGGTAAAAAGGCCCAGGCTGGCGAAGATAGTTTCTTGCATTCGCTGCGGGAAACGGCTGCCCAGGAAGGTGCCCAGGGTGCCGCCGATAAGCACGGTGAAGGCGTTTAACAGGGTGCCAATCATATGTTTGTCCTTGGGATGGGGTAACTGCCGTTTGCCGACGGTTCCGAATCTAGCTTACCCATAAGGGCCATTTTGCACAATGAAATGCTTAACGGCTTTTGACGAGGGGGGGCAATTGGCTATAATCATCGTTACAATTATCACAAACAAATAATTCCTTCGGGGCAGGGTGCAATTCCCGACCGGCGGTGAGGCAAGCGCAAGCCAAGCCCGCGACCCGTTGTGCAACGGTGGATCTGGTGTGACTCCAGGGCCGACAGTAAGAGTCTGGATGGGAGAAGGAATGCGGGTAGGCTTTCCCGGTGGCGTGATGGTTTGGTTTGGGAAACGGCCGTTTCCTTTGGCGCACCTTCTCCCTTTGCCCGAAACAGCATGATTGAGGTGTTTTGTGCGTTGGTTAAACAAGCAGCCAACCTGGTTAACGGTTCTTGTTTCCTTTTTGCTCCTACTGTTAGGCTGGCAGTTGTTGGTGGTGTGGGGACAATATGACCGGTTTATTTTGCCTGGCCCGGTAGATGTAGGGCGGCAAATGGAGATTGTGGTGGGCGACGGCCGTTTATTGCGCCACAGCCTCATCACCATCAGCGAAGTCATTCCTGGCCTTCTCATCGGTTGCGCCATCGCCTTGCCTCTTGGCTACCTGCTGGCTAAATCCCCCCTGGCTGAACGCTTGTTGTCCCCTTACCTCATTGCCTCCCAGGCCATTCCCGTCATTGCCGTTGCCCCCCTCCTCACCATTTGGGTGCAGTCCACCTACTGGGCCAGGGTGTTGGTGGCCGTTCTCGTTGTCTTCTTTCCCATCCTCGTCAATATTGTGGCTGGCTTGCGTTCCGTACCTGCGGAACTGTATGATCTGATGCACTCCCTGCAGGCCACCCGCTGGCAAATCTTCCGCAAGCTGGAATTCCCCGCCGCGTTGCCCGTTATTCTGGCAGGCCTGAAGGTGGGCGCCACTCTCTCAGTTATTGGCGCGCTGGTGGGCGAATTTGTGCAGCCCAAGAGCCAGGGATTAGGGTTTCTGCTGGTTACGGCGCGTTACCAGTTCAAAACTGATCTGGTCTTTGTCGTTCTGATTACCCTGGCGATCATTGCGCTAAGCCTATATGGATTGGTGGCCTTGATTGAAAAGAGGGTCTTGCGTTGGCAAACCACTAGTAATCAAGCAAAACCACACGCTAAAGACCTGAAAACCCGTAAGTTTCCAAAGGAGAGCCGTGTATGAAGAAAAACGTATACTTACTCATGTTGATGATTTTGCTTCTAGCCGCATGTGGGCCGAGCACTCCCCCTGAAGCAGATGCCGAACTGCAAACCATTCGCCTGCCTATGGGCTACATTCCTGACCCGCAATACGCGCCATTTTACGTGGCGGTGGACCGGGGCTACTATGCTGCCGAGGGGTTGGCCATTGAGTTTGACTACAGCTTTGAAACAGATGGCCTGGCCCTGGTGGGGGCCAATGAACTGCCGTTTGCCATTGTCAGTGGTGAACAGGTGATCCTGGCCCGCGCCCAGAATGTCCCCGTCGTTTACGTGCTGCAATGGTTCCAGCGGTATCCCACGGCCGTTGTCAGTCTAAGCAGTGCTAACATTCGCACCCCGGCTGATTTGGTAGGCCGCAATGTGGGGCTACCTGGCTTTTTTGGCACCTCTTACGTTGGGTATGTGGGCTTGCTGCAAGCGAATGGCTTGCAAGAGAGCGACGTTGCCGCCAACGACATAGGCTTCACCCAGGTGGAATCCTTGTTGGCGGGCCAGAGCGAAGCTGTGGTGGGCTATGCTAATAACGAACCCGTGCAGCTTGCCGCTAGAGGAGAAGACATCAACGTTATTTATGTGGCAGACTACGTGGATATGGTCGCCAACGGTGTTATAACCAATGAGGAGACCATTGCCCATAACCCAGAACTGGTGCAAGGTTTTGTGCGGGCGACGCTGCGGGGTTTGGCGGATACGCTGGCAAATCCGGCGGAGGCGTATGAGATTAGCAAAAAATTTGTGGAGGGGCTGGGTGACGGCCGTAAGGATGTGCTGGAGGCTTCCCTGGAAATGTGGCAGGCGGAGCAGTTAGGCGTCACCGCGCCGGCTGCTTGGGCCAACACGCAGGAGGTGTTGCTGCAAATGGGGCTGCTGGATGCGCCGGTAGCCAACCTGGATGCCGCCTATACCAATGCGTTTGTCCAGATAGAGATTGGCGATTAGGGATTGGAGAATTGGTGACGGCTTCATGTCCGGATACCCAGCCGTAAGGCATGGCTTTATGACGTCTGAAATTATGGAAACGGTCGAATTTCTTACTGCCCAGCAAGTAAGCCTGACCTTTCCCGATGGCCCCCACGTGCTACAAGATGTATCGTTAACCATCCCAACAGGCGCGTTTGTAGCCCTGGTTGGGCCGTCGGGGGTGGGCAAGTCTACGCTGCTGCGGCTGCTGGCGGGGCTGCTGGCTCCTTCTAGTGGTCAGGTGCTGCTGCAAGGGCAGCCGCCACGACTGCATCCCGCGCCCATTGGCATCGTCTTCCAGCGCGGCGGGCTAATGCCCTGGCGTACAGTATGGGAGAATGTGCGGCTTCCGCTGGAGTTGACGGGGGAAAACGGCCGTTCCGCTCCTGGCCGCGTTCAAGAACTCATCAACCTGGTGGGGTTACAAGGCTTCGAACACACATACCCTGCTCAGCTTTCCGGCGGCATGGCCCAACGCGTAGCCATTGCCCGCGCCCTGGTACACCAACCAGCCCTGTTGCTTTTGGACGAACCATTTGGGGCACTGGACGCCCTGACCCGGGAACGTATGGCCCTGGAATTGCTGCGCATCTGGCAGGCCATGCCCGTCACGGTGTTCATGGTCACCCACAGCATCAGCGAAGCGGTGCTGCTAGCCGACCAGGTATTGGTCATGGGGGGGTCGCCCGCCAATATCACCCATCGCATTCCCGTAGACTTGCCGCGCCCCCGCCGCCTGGATATGCAGGGCACAACCCCATTTCACCACTTGTCTACGGCCGTACGCGGAGCCATTGAAGAAATTTCTTAGGGGGGAGAAGATTAGCTCGGTGGCTGGAAGGCTGGAGGGTCGGATGGATAATTCAAAGCTAGTTTTTGCTCAACTTGCCCACCAACCAACAACAAAAAGGCATAAACAAAAAAACCTACCAACCATATTCCAGCCGGTTGACCAACCGTGGCGGCATGTTATGTTCACGCATTTTGGCCTGGGTGCGGGCAATGTCGTAAGGCACCCGCCGATATTCCCAAACCAGCTTCTCGGTATCTAGCAGCGCATAAGCAGCTCGTGGGTCTGAATCTCGGGGCTGGCCAATGCTGCCAGGATTGATGATAAGCCGGTTATCATCCAGACAAGTAGGTTTCCCGTATTGCGGCACGTAAGGGATAATGTTGCTATCTTCCGTCTTTTCAAACCAGATGGGCACATGGGTGTGCCCGACCAGGCAGTAGGGCGTGTCGAAAAACTCAAAATTAATGGCCGCCGTAAAAGGATCTAAAATATATTCCCATACAGGCTGGCGAGGGCTGGCATGAGCCAGGGTAAATGCGCCATCAACCACCAAGCTGGGCAGTGAGTTCAGATAATTCCGTGTTTCTGCAGTAATGGCTTCCTGGGTCCAGGTGATTGCATATTTAGCTTCAGCATTGAAGCTGGAAATGTCAAGTTTGTCTAGCACGGCCCAGTCATGGTTCCCAGAGAGGGCGATGGGATCAAATTCACGTAAGAGGTTCGTGCATTCATTGGGATCAGGTCCATAACCGATGAGATCCCCCAAGAACCAGATCTTGTCCCACCGTCCATCGGCATCAGCCAGGACAGCTTCAAGGGCGGCGAGATTTGCATGAATGTCTGAGATGACGAGCACCCGCATTGAGTTTCTCCTTGTTTCCGTTTTCGGAGCGCCAATGATACCATGATCCACATGTGAAGGTATAATAATGGGAGATTCTTACAAAGAGTAGAACTATTCACTGAATTTTGATACGCAGATGGCCATTTTAGACAAGTGGACCCTAGATTTTATCAGCAGTAGCGTGGCGCAAACGGAGCGCCTGGGCGTGCGCCTGGGTGAACTGTTGGCGGCTCATGATTTGCTGTGCCTGTCTGGTGAATTGGGTACAGGCAAAACGGTGTTGGCGCGGGGTATTGGGCGCGGTTGGGGCACGGCGCTGCGGGTGACCAGCCCCACCTTCACCCTGGTGAATGAGTACCCGCGCGCTCATGACGGCCGTATCCTTTACCACATTGATGGCTATCGGCTGGAAACGGCCGTTGACGTAGAAACCGCAGGCATTGCCGACATTTTAGATGGAGATGGGGCGGTCATGGTAGAATGGCCAGAACGCCTTGCCGCCTTGCTTCCGGAAGATGCTTTGTGGATTACCCTGACTTACTTAAATGAAACCCGCCGCGCGCTGCGCCTGGTGGCCAAGGGCGAGCGCCCGGTAGAGCTGTTGGAAGAGTTCAAGCGTAATGCCTTTGGGGTTTAAGAAAGCCTATGATATTAGCCATTGATACCGCAACCCGCTGGACAGGATTGGCCTTGCACGATGGCACGGCCGTTATCACCGAAATGGGCTGGCGCAGCGCCAACACCCAAACCATCGAACTAGCTCCCGCCATCAGCCAGATAACTGAGCGCCAGAACGTGGCCTTTAGCGACCTGCACGCCATTGCTGTGGCTATTGGCCCCGGCTCCTACACGGGCCTACGCGTGGGCTTGGGCGTCGCCAAAGGGCTTTCACTGGCCCACCAAATTCCGCTCATTGGCGTGCCCACCCTGGACATCATCGCCCATTCTTTTGGTCTGCGAGAGGGGCAACTGGTGGTGACGGCCGAAGCGGGACGGCGGCGGGTGTGTGCGGCTATGTACCAGTGGCACGGCCCCCGCGGCTGGCGCGCCGCAGAGCAACCCATCATTGTGGCCTGGCCCGAGCTGTTAGCGGACCTCAGCGGCGTTGTGACCTTTGCTGGCGAAATCAGTACGGAAGCCGCCAAGGCCATTCGCGCTGCCAGCAAAGAGTTCCAGGTAGCTTTGCCATCCCGCTCTACGCGCCGCGCTGGCTGCATGGCCGAAATGGCGTGGCAACGCTTGCGCAAAGGGCAGGTAGACAACGCCCGCACCCTGGCCCCCGTTTACCTTAAAGACCCTGCGGGAAACTAGCTTATGCTGTGCCCCCCTGCACCGTACCAACTGCGCTCTATGCAGTTGGCTGACCTGACGGCCGTTTACGCCATTGATCAGCTTTCATTCCCCACTCCCGCCAAACCTGGCACTTACGAATATGAACTGACCCAGGCTAACGTGCCCGTCAATTACCAGGTATTGCTGGCCCGTGAAAGTCTGTTGGGCTATGCGGGTTATTGGCTGCAAGGGGGCGATGAGGCGCACATCATGACCATTGCCACCCATCCCCACTGGCGCGGGCGCGGGTTGGGGGAACTGCTGCTCCTCAATTTGCTCTACCTGGCTGGGGAGCAAGCGGCCACGTGGGCCACGCTGGAAGTTCGTCGTAGCAACCAGGTTGCCCAAGCCCTTTACCACAAGTACGCCTTTGCTGTGGAAGGTGAACGGCCACGCTATTATCGGGACACGCACGAAGATGCACTGATTATGACGGTGCAGCTCACCGATGCTTATTACGCC
>CAZDEO010000043.1:0-43066 GCA_964504445.1 uncultured Anaerolinea sp.
GGCACGGGGGTGCTGGTAGGAATGGGGGTGCGCGTGGGGGTGGTAGATGGTGTGGGGCTAGGGCCGGGCGTGGGGGTGTGGTCTGGTGTGGGGGTGGTGGTGGGTACGGCCGTAGCCCCTTCTGTGGGCAGCAAGACCACGGGAATTAGGGTGGGGGTGGGCTGCTCGGCAGTAACGGCCGTGCAGGCCGCCAGCCCCAGCATCACAAACATTGCCATTATCCTAACAATGGCGTCGCGTTTTAAGGATTGCCGCATTATAGTTTTTCTCCGAATAAATGCTCAAAGCGCACAAACACAGCGTACCCAATGAGCAGGATGATGAAAGATTGAATAAACGTACGCAGTAAAAATATGGGATTCATGCTGGTTGGTCCCAGGCTCCCCTGGGTGCCCCACAACACAGTCCGATAGCTGTCAATGATGGAAGCCATGGGATTCACCCAACGCATTACCCGGGTAGGGTCAAAGGTAATGCCAAACAGGGTTGCCGTGGGGCCAAAAAATGTATCAAAGGAATAAAAGATGGGGGTGAGGAAGAACCAGGCTTGCAGCACAACTTCAAGGATCATTTGTACGTCGCGGTACAGCACAGAAACACTGCTCAGCATAAAAACCAGACCCAAGGTAAAGACGACTTGTGTCAGCAAAATAACCGGTACCCATAAAGCATAGACGGTTAGTCCTACGCCAAAGGCATACAAAAAAGCAATGAGAATCACCAGCCCAATAATGAAGTTAACGAGGCTGGACAGAAGTACCGAGATAGGCAGCAATTCCCGGGGAAAGTACACTTTTTTGAGGAGAGAGGCATTGCCAATGATGGCATTGCTGCCCATAGATAAAGATTCGGCGAACAGCCTCCAGGGAATGAGGGCCACAAGTAGGAAGATGGGAAACTGGCGGATATTGGCGCTGCTGAGTACGGAAAATACGACGGTAAAGACCAACATTAACCCCAAGGGGTTGAGCATGCTCCACAAAACGCCCAGGGCTGAGTTTTTGTAGCGGGCTTTAATGTCGCGCACCACAAGGTTGTATAACAAGTATTTATGATCAAGAAACTCTTTTGATCGTTGACGCCAATTCCAATGGCGGCTGGCATCATAGGTGTACACTGGTTTGTTGGTAAGATTTGTGGCCATTGCCCTTTGCTACCCAATTTCCCGTTTTTGCTGTTAGTAATTTCTTCAGGTAGTGCATTATAGCCCGGTCACGGCCGTTTGGGGAATTCGTAGTAGGGTGTTTACAGTACGCTAAGCGGGCGTCAGTTGGACGCCTGGGGTACTGCCGCGCGATATGTGTTCAGGACGTTTTCGACGTGCTCTTGGATGGTGGTAACGGGGGTGATGCCTGCGCGCAACTGAGCCAATAAGTCCGGTTGCTGCCCAAACTGCTGCAGCAATTCTTGCAAAGCGCCCGCGTCTCCTGGCGGAAAGTAGAAACCGTCTACGCCGTGACGCAGCCGTTCTTGTACAGCGCCAATGCGCGAAGCCAGCACCGGCACGCCAGCAGCCTGGGCTTCTTGAATGATGAGGGAGGAGGTTTCGTACCACAAGGTGGGCACCACCAATAAATCGACGCTGGACAGGGTTTGCCACAGCTGAGCGTGGGGTAAACGGCCGTAAAACTGAATACCAGGGTGACGAACCTGCTGTTTTAGCTGCGCAACGTATGCGGGGAAGGGGGTCGGATCGCCAAAAATAGACAGCTTAAACCCCGTTGGCGGCAGGCCGTTAACGGCAGCAATGAGAACGTGAACCCCCTTTTGCCACGCCAGCCCGCCAATGTAGGCAATGTGCAAGCCTTCGTGGGGCTGCCGTTCCGGCAATGACTCGGGAATCTGGATGCCGTGGGGGATAACCTTGATTTTGGAGGCCGGCATACCCATTTGGGCGTGTACGCCAGCCGTAAAGCGACTGGGCGCGATGAGGGTATGGGCTTTTTGCAGAATGCGACGCAAATGAACGTGCCGGTATGCAAACAGTGGCGCCAAAGCGGGGATGAGGGGCCAGGCGCCAGGATGCCCGCCCCGGGCCAGCGCGCAGCGGGCGCAATTTAGCCAGGCCTTTGGCCCTGGGCAAATGGTGCTGTCATAGTTGGTGATGAGTTGGGCATTGGCGCAAAGGAACCAGTAGTCGTGCAGGGTGACAATGAGCGGGGCCGTGATGGTGTGGGCTATTTGCCAGGGTAGGCCCATCAGGTGTTGTAGATGCACCAGGTCGGGTTTTTCCCGCTGCTGCACCAGTGCGTAGGACTCGACCAATGGGGTATGGTGGAAGTTGCTGCGGAAAACGGCCGTAGCCGTTCTTTGTCCTACAGGCATGCGGTACACGCGGGTGCCCGCTTCAAGTTGCGGCTGGGGCCAATGGTCATTGGTGGCAACAGGGGTGAAAATTGCCACCTGGTGTCCCCGCTCAACCTGATGGCGGGCCAGGGTTTGGGTATAGAGTTCGGTGCCACCGACTTTTTCGGGCACATATTGGTGCAAAATGTGAAGAATGCGCAAGGCGTTACCCTGATACGAGCTGCCGGTATTGATGATAAACCCGTTCAGCCACGGGTTTCCAGGAGTATACGGCCGTTACCTTTTCCTGCCCATGCTTCCCCAAGCGGTGGCGCAAATCGGGGTTGGTTAGCAGGCGGTGCAGGCTGGCGCTGAGGGCCGGCACATCGCCAAAGGGGTGCAGTAGCCCATTTTTGCCTTCGTCTACCACGCCAGGAATGCCCCCAGCGCGGGCGGCAATTACGGGCACGCCGTGAGACCAGGCCTCTAAAATGACGATGCCAAAGGAATCGGTGCGGGAAGGAAGCAGCAGGGCCGTGGCGGCCGATAGCAGGGTGTGTTTGTCCCTATCATCCAGAAGGCCTAACGGCCGTATCCACTGCTGTTCAGACGGGGAAAGAGCGGCAAAAAATTTGGCGAATTCTGGCGTAGACTGCCCCACCAGCGCCAATTGTACCGCTACCCCTTGCTGAACCAGGGCCAAAACGGCCTGGGCCGCGTGAATGGCCCCTTTTTCAAAGCTGTTACGGCCGATGAAAATGGCATATGGGTTGCCAAGCTGGGCTTGTCGCCGCAACACGGCCGTATCTCCGTGGGGAGGGAGGGGGTCCAGGCCACCACCAATTACCGTAATGCGCCCTGGTGGCAGGCCAAGCGCTTCCAGGCCCGCTTGCTCATTCTGCGTCAGCACCAGAAGCTGCTGGGCCTGCTGCAGCATTTGTCGCTGATGGTCCATGGTTGAGTTTCGGGCAACCCGGTCGTGCCCGGTGCCAAAGTGCATAAAGGGGGTAGCTACAAAAGGCAGATTGTGCTGCCGGGCATACCGCCAACCGGCCAGGAGGGGGTATTCCCAGGAAATGTTAAACCCATGCACCAGGTCAAATTCCGGAGCAAGGGCTTGCAGGGCGGCATTTGCATCTTGGAGGGGAGGAATGAGCCGCGCCATGGGTTCCAGGATGCGGCTCTGATCGCCGGGCAGGGCACTGAGCAGCACCATAAGCTTGCGCCAGCCCATGAGCGCCACCCGACCACCGGGAAACGGCCGTAAGGGCTGGCGCAACAGGGTGATATTACCCGTGGGAATTTGACGTGAGGACTGGCCCGCCATACCCTGCCAGAAATCATACTCATGTTGGGCAGTACTGGTGAGAACGGTAATCCGGACACCCATGGCAGCCAGATGCCCCGCCAGGGAACAGACATATCGTTCTCCTCCCCCAGCAAACGGTGGGTATGCCGGAGTGCAAAACAAGGCGTGAATTACCGGGCCTCCGCAAGGGCAATCAATGCCGCACCACCACAGGGAGATAGGCTTGATGAAGAGTGTCTACCACATACAGCTTAATTTGGATAGTGGTAGGGCTGTTGATGACCGGCTTGTCCAGATATGTGCCAGAAACTGTAACGCTGCCCAAATTGTAGGCGCCAACGCCCAGGCTGCTGACAGAGTCAGTTAGCCGAATGGCCTGAGACTCATTGCTGAACAAGGTGCCACTGGTATCATCCAGCGATACGCCCATAGGGGTAGCTGTCCAGTTTAGGCTATCGCTGCCAATGTTGCTGATGAGCATATTTATGGCCAGGTTGGCCCCAGGCTCTTGCATGACCACTAGATTGCTGGGCTTCACTTGCAGGATGGGTTGGGGAATCAGGCTTAAACGGGCAGCATTTTGCTTGAACATGGGCCAATCGGCCCGGGTGCCGCTGTGCGGCAACTCCCACACGGAGAGTTTGCTGTTTTGGACGATGAGATCTAAACGGCCGTTGTCATCCAAGTCGGCAACCACTGGCGTATTCATGATAGATCCACCCGCATAAAAATCTGCTGGTGGGCCGCTAGAAGTGGTTAATTGCTGCCCGTTGCCATCCACTACCGTTATATTCCAGGCTGTGGGCACAAATATCTCCATTTTGCCATCCCCATCATAATCAGCAAGAATGGGCGCCCGTCCCACATCATAGCCATAGGAATTGCCCTGCCAGTCTCGTGGCGTCATGGGGAAATTAGCAACAGGCGCGCCGTTCGTGTGCCAGGCATATAGCTTTTTATCCATGGAGAGAGCAACAATTTCTACGGCCCCATCCCCCGTTATATCGCCTACTGCTGGAGAAGCGGGCATAGGCCCACCGGTTACCTGGCCTCCTTGCCAACCGGGAAGCGCATTTCCCTGCGCATCCAGACCAAACAGCCGGAACCCATAAGTGGGATGATCTGGAGAAACATTGTAATAGTAGGTGCCTGTTCCTACAAAAATCTCCGGTGTGCTGTTCCCATCAATATCCATGAGGGCTGGTGATGACTGAATGTGCTCCAGGAGGTACTTGGGAAAACCGGGCAAAACGTCACCAAAGCGGTTAATGCCATATAATGAACCTCCGCAATACCCTGGCGTCTGGGTTGCATAGGGGCATGTCCAGGTGGTGGTCCCCCCCCAGCGGCTGTCGAAGTTACCTTCGTCTGTGCCTATCAAAATGTCCAGGTAACCATCACCTGTCAAATCTGCCAGAACGGGAGACCCCCAAATTGTGTCAGCTAGCCGGCCGGCAAAACCCCAGGTGGGGAAGCGATTGGCCAGATAACTGGTAACAGGAAAGCCGGGGAGAAGTTGGCCATTGTGGCGCCAGGCGTAGATACCTTTATCAAAGGCGCCCACGACAATTTCCAGGTAACCGTCATTGTCCAGGTCGTCTACGGCGGGTGTGGAGAATATGCCTTCGCGGCAGCCGTCATTATCGACGTCTCTGGTAAGCTGGGGCCAACCTGCCTTTACGGCGCCTGTGTGAGACAGAGCGATAACGCCCCCTGATTTGCAGGGGTTCGCCGTGGCGGCGCCAAAGGCAATGACAATGTCCAGGTTGTTATCCTGGTCAATGTCGGCGATGGCTGGGCTGGCTGTGATTTCACCTACGTTGGTGCTGACCCCCATGTAGGGGGAAATGTCTTTGCGCCATAGTTCGGTTCCGGCATGGTTGAGGGCTACAACCCAACCATTGTTGGTGCCGACAACGATATCCAGCAGCCCGTTGTTGTTGATGTCGGCGACGGCTGGCGAGGCGTAGTGGCAGTTGGTTGTGGCGGAGCCGGGCGCGCAGGCTTTGGCTGGCAATGAGAAATCCCACTTGAGCGGGACGGCATCTAAAGCGGTGGTGCTTTCAGCGGATAAATTGGGTTCTTGGGCCTGTGCGGTCCAGGCGTGCTGGAGGCCACTCATGATAAAAATCATAAATGTGAGTATTGGCAGTATTGTAAGCATAGAAGGATGTTTGGTTATTACATGTTTTCCCATGTATTCCCTCTCTCGTCTGTTTGGTTTGCAATTATCGTTTGTGGGTTGATGGATAGACGATGATTTTCTTCAATATGGATGCGGACGATCTTTGCATAATTTCTGATCATTAATCCTATTGATGAACAGGTTCTTAGGCAATGGGAAAATGTACCTGATGGGTAGTATGGTTGATGCTGAGCTTGCTGTTTTGGCCCTGGATAGGGATGAAAACGGGTTGAGTGACTCCAGGTTTGATGGATGAGTGGATGATAAGCGGTGAGGAGGTGAATTTTTTTGCTGGACGGTGGCGCGCTTGTTAAAAGTTTGTGGGTGCGACACGGCCGTTCTTTTTTGCTAACAGTAGCATTTCCCCTCCTGCCCAAAGGAGCACGGCCGTTTCCACCAGGGCACGGCCGTTGGCGTGGTGAAGCTGCTTTTTTGCCGCAGACCAGACCCCCTTGCGCCGGGCAATGATCTGACGTTTCACAAAGAGGGCCACTTGCGATGCCAGCAACCGGGGTTGTGTTAACCCCAATCCCAGCGACGGCCGTATAGCCCCCAAGTTCCGCGCCCATTCTACCAGGTTGTCCTCAGTCCGGCTCAAGCCCGATGCCGGACGCAGTCGGAAATCTGTAAAATGGCCAGCCGCCAAGGCGGCCACATAATCCAGATAATTGGGGCGAGTTTCATGAATACCCACAGCCAGTTCATGCCTGGCATCCCGCGCCAAAACACCTTCCTCATCTTCAATGACACTAATACAGGGTTCATGCATGGCGCACAAACGTCCGCCAGGCTTCAGCACGTCATTAATATTTTTGAAAAAAGCGGGCAAGTCTGACGCATGGTGCAGCGTTGCCGCGCAGAAAACGACGTCAAAGGATGCGCTTCCAAAAGGTAGGTTTTCTCCAGCACCAATGACGCGATCAAAGTAAACGCCTGCATACTCCATTATGGCCTTTCCCCGCCCTAAGCCCACATTCACATCCGCGACCACATCTAAAGCCACTACGCGACAACCGCGTTTGGCAAACTCTTTGGCGGCCCAGCCGCGCCCGGCGCCCAGATCGAGAATCGTTTCCTTTCCAGTTAATGGCAACAAATTTAAGGCCTGGTCAAATCCCTTGCTAACTTCCAGCCATGGTTCTTCAGGGTAGTAGGGAATTTGCAGATCAATGCTGTCTGGTGTAACTTCATAAATGCCCAAATCTTTGTGAATGGTCACCCACCCTTCTGCTTCAGCCGCTTTGGTTGACCAGGTATTATCATTCAAATAGAGTTGCGGCATCCCTTCTATGATTGGGAAAACGGCCGTGCAATGTTGGCACGCCAGCACACCTTCCCAGATTTCATCATACGCTTCTTTTGCTTCAGCAAGCTCCAGGGGGCTATTGCAGTTCGGGCAAGCAAGTATGTCAAGTAGATTAAATTTCATGTTCTTTTCCCATCATTAATTAAATACATTGTAATGAAAGTTTTATTCACCATTTCCCCGGAAGCTGCGAACCAAGCGCTCTGGCAAAGACGCTTTCTCAGCTTCCGGGAAAATTGAAATTCTTTTCTGACAAGGCATTAAAGCGCAACAACTGTTTTTTAAGCTGAACCCGCAATGAAAAACGACGCAAAGATGGAAAATGTATGTCCAGCCAATTAAAAAACTGGAATTTTTTCACGAACAACGGAAAAGTCACTTCTTGCTGCCGAAGTTGCTCTGCAAAAAGCTGTTGCGCATACTTATAAAGCGCGCCATCAAACTGGTTGTAAAATTGAAGTGCCAGGCGCTCCTCCGGGTATATCTTTTTGATAGGGGGGCGATTGCCCGCCACATTATGACGCAGGTAGGAGATCGGGGGCCAGCCAAAGTAGCGCGTTAGCAGCAAATAAGTCTCATCAAACCGTTCAGTCAGGCCGACAATGGCAAAGTGGTTGCGCAAATTTTGCTTGGCCGTCTCCAGCATGTCGGCCGTGCATGGCCCATGCCCGCGCAATTCCCAATTACCGGCAATCATGCGCGTTTGCAAATTATCCATGTAGACGTGCTCGGCATAGTATTGAGCATATTCGGCTAACCCCATGCCCTTGTGAATCATGTCGTGGGCATGGCTGAGGGGGTCGCGCTTTTCATGATAGTAGCGGGAAACAACCCGTTCTACCGGGTCGCGCAAGATGGTGATGTAAACGGCCGGGCGCGGTAGTTCCTGGTGCAACCCAAAACCCATGTGTCCGGTGAGCAGGTCAATGTTGGCTTTTTCGGCATCGCTTAGGGCACGGAACCCCTCCAGGCTGCCCTCTGGGTGGCGCCGGTTGGGGAAGGTGGCAAAGGTGCGCTCTGGCGAGTAGTAGTTTTCCAGAATAATGTTGAGGGTTGTGCCGGCTGTTTTGAGGATGTGCAAGAAAATTAGCGTCGGTTTTGTGTTGTTCATGATGTTGCTGGTGTCTGCGGGGCAATTGTCTCTAAGATGTGCCGGTATTTTTGCAGAATCACATCCCAATGATAGCGAGATTGGGTGAAATGGCGCCCCTGTTGCCCCAGTTGCTGGCGTAAATGGGGGGATTCTAATAATTTTTGCAGAGCGCTGCTAAATTCAGTGGCGTTGTTGTAGTAGAGACCACCGTTGCTTTGTTGGCATTGGTAGCGCAGAACGGTGCAACGGCCGTTTACCAACACCGGCTTGCCCATTAACCAAGCTTCCAAAACAATCATGGACAGGCTTTCATACTTGGAGGGCATCAACACCACCTCAGCCGCCAGCAGCGCGTTGAATTTGTCTGCTTCAGAGATAAAGCCAATGGGCACAATGTCAGGATGCGCGGGGAGATCAATGTGCGATTTGCCCGCCAGCACCAGCTTAATCGGCCCATCGTACCCCTGGCGGAAAGCGAGAAAATCATCAACCAATTCGGCCACGTTTTTCCCGGGGTGAATGCGGCCCACGTACAACACAAATGGCTCGTGGATGCCATACTTGGCGCGAAAGGCCGCTGCCGAAGGGGCTTCTGGCACGTTGATGCCAATACCGGCAATGGTGGAAGCCACACGGCCGTTCCCCGTCACCCGCTGCACCAATGCGCGCTCCGGTTCGGTGTTGAAGGCAATGAAGCGCGGCAAATGAAAAAACGGGCGAAAGAGCGGCATGTACAAAAACGGCTCATCGTGGGCGGTTGGGATGAGAATGGCCTTCTCCGCCACCAGCGGCAGGCCAAAATAGGTGGTGGCGTAGAGATAAGTGAAAAAGAGAAAGGCGTCAAAGGCTGGCGCGGTTTCCTGAATAAACGCCAACAGGGGGGAGGAATATGGGCCTTGCTCTTTCATCCAGACCACCTCTTCAAAAAACGTGTGGTCTCGCAGCAGCAGGCTGCCTGTTTGCTTTTGCGAAGCCGGCCAATTGCGCGGCGTATCCACCGGAAAGCGGTGGACGATAACGCCATTGAGCAGGCTGCGCCCGGCAGGATACTCATTGGCCCAGGTGGTGTAATCAATGGCGCAGGTGGTAATGGCGTGGACTTCTGCCAGCGTAGTCAAGTGTTCTGCCAACCAACGGGCGTGGAGTTCTGCCCCGCCGTTTACCTCTTCACCATATCTTTGCACAACCACAGCCAGGCGCATCAGTCACGCTCCATCAGGGTGTGCAGGTAGTCTGTAAATTGGCGCTGCACGGCCGTTTCCAAAAATTGCTGCACGTGTTCCCGCTGCCCGGCAATCAGGCGCTGGCGTAAGGGTTGGTCGGTGAGCAGAATGTCCGTCAACTCGGCCAGGCGCGCAAACTCTTTTTCGTGGACCCGGACACCTGTTTTGCCCAGGGTGTCTACCACCCCCGGCGCGGCATAAGCGAGAATGGGCAGATTCAGATACATGCTTTCGATGAGCGGCTTGCCAAAGCCTTCGTGTTCGCTCATGGAGACGTAAAGGTCGGCTGCGCGATAGTAGGTGACCAAATCCTGTTGCGAGACTTTGCCCGGCATAAGCAGCGCCGCTTCCACGCCCAAATTGGCAGCCATGTCCCGCACAAAGCGGTCATAACCGATAATCCACGGGTCACCGACCAGGGCCAGGTGGGCGTTGGGCTGAATACGGCGGTAGGCGGCCAGGAGTTTTACCACGTCTTCTTGCCGTTTGTTGGGGGAAAAGCGGCCCACAAAGAGGAGCAACGGCCGTTTCCCGGCCAGCTCTTGCGCCACTGTTTCATTCTCCTGCACCGCATACTGCCCTTCTGGCAGCGCAATGGGCAGCACGCCCGTGTTGGTGTAGCCCGCCGCCAGCAAATCCGCCTCGTTAAAGGCGGAGTCAGCCAGCGCCAACGCCGTTTTTGGGCGCAGTTGGCCTAGTTGGGCCTGCCCCTGCTGTGCCAGTTGCGCCCAGCCCGGGTTCACCCTGGCAAAAAATTCTGGCGGCGTGACGTTGTGGTAGATCAGCAGCAGCCGGGAGGAACGAGCCAGCAAATAATCGGGCACATCTGAGCCGATGCTGTGGTGGTAGATGACGAAAGGTTCATCCCGGCGCGGGCGGTAGCTGGTTAACGGCCGTACCTGGGTCTCCATGCTTTGGTGCAGGTGCAGCGCGTAAAGGTCAGACCGCACGCCCAGCTCCTGCAGCCAGCGCTGGATGTCCAGGGCGTGCAGGGTGATGGCATCGCCGGCTGTGGCGCCGGTGAGTACCTGGTGCATGGCTACGGGTAGATTAGTCGGCATCTTTTCCTCGTAAGGAAGCCATTTCGGCGCGCAGGCGGTCAATTTCTTGCTGTTGTTCCTGGGTCAGGCGCGTCAGCTCGTTGAGCGTATTAACCAGATGGGCGTTTACCTGGCTGTTGTAGGCCGCGTTGCGGTTTACGTAAAAGAGCACCAGGTTATGCCCGTGGCGGCGCAACAGGCCCCACAAACGGCCCAAAATAGGCACGCGGGTTGCCGGAGAAGCTGCCAGTTCGGGCAGGGTGGGCGGGGCATCCAGGTGGTTGAGGGCGTGCAAATGGTGGTAAAGGTTGGGCGCGAACTGCGCGTTGGGGGGTGTGGGCATGGGGCTGACGTGACCAAAAGTGGGGTAGTGGGGTTGGAAACGGCCGTGTGCTGCTTCCCGCTGGGCGACACGTTCTTCTATTGCCGCCATTAGCTGGGTGGAACTCAGGTGGGGATCATCTAGCTCAAGCCACGGTTGGGTCATGGTCATACTAAAAGGTAAAAGGTCGTTCTTAATCGCCAGGTCGATAGGGCCATTCTAACACAATTTGCACAGGCGTTTGTACCGGTTCACCCAGCTCGCTGGCAATATACGCATAAGCAGGAGTAAAAGCAGCTTCCGTGGGCAGTGTGACTACTGCGTGTTGTAAGCCGGACACCATTTGCAGTGGTTGGCACGCCACCAAGCCCAAATCTGACCGCAAACAGGCCCGCTGGCCGGGAAGTGGGGGCTGTTCTGCGTCGAGCGCCATGCGAATAACGACAATGCCGGCAGCGTTGTCGGCGCGGAGCAGCCGGGTTTGCACCAACCCCATTCCCGAGGCCACGTCTGCCTGCCAGGCGTACTGCTCGTTGCGCCGAGGTTGAGTGGTGTAAATCACCAGTTCGTCGTCTTCGTAGAAGGGGGCATAAGGGAGCCAGTTGCGTAAATTGGTGGTGTGGTGATGGTCTAGTCCCTGTTTTTGGGCTACCAGGTATTGCACGTTAACGGCCGTTAACCGGGCTAGCTGCTGCGAAACAGCAACGGCCGTATCCGGTATGGTTCCATCCTGCCGTAATGATGCTAAAAAGGGTATCCCATCGATAAAGCTATAGGTATCGGCGGTGCGCCGGGCTATTTGCCCACCCACCAAAGGAAAATCGTGGCTTAACTGGTAAAACATAGCCAATTTGGTTGGTATGCGCGTCAAAGGCACAGTAACAATGGCATAAGGCGTTTCTGCTGGCGGAAGCGCCGCATATCCCGGAGGCACAATGCGCGTATCAACCAGGGGAAAGGGTGTGGACAACATCTCAAACAGTAGCAAGATAGCAGCAAAAGCCCACAAGCTGCGCTGCTTGGTGCTGCTTAACGCAGGCAGCAGCCAGGCCATGCCGTGGGCCAACAGCAAAGCCATCGGCAAGCCCAGCAGAATGTTGTACCGTCCAGGTCGGCGTACCAATTCAATGAAAATATTATCCTCAATAAGTCGATATGGCAGTGGAATCTGAGGGTACAGTTGGCCATTCACGCGCAAAACAGATCCCAATGAAAGCAGGAAGTACAGGACGCCTATGCTTCCCCACAGCCATGCCGTTTTCCGCTGGCGTAGCCCTAGTACCACCCAGGGCAGCGCGGAAAAAAGCAGGGTAGGGGTGTAGAATTTATTGAAGGTGAAGTTGGCAAATACGGCCGTTTGCTGCACCCAAGCCCCCCAAAGCGGATGAAATCGGCTGGGCAGTACAAAGGCCAACAAATCAGCCTGACCACTATCGGTTTGATGATAAAGCAAGTTTGCTGCCAGCTTGTTTTCCGCCAGGCTTTGCAGCATAAACCAAGCCAGCGGCAGCAGCAGTACCCCTGCGGCTAGCCCGCTAGCCAGTGCCAGGGTAATGCCTCGCCGTGACCAGCCGGACTGCCACCAGCAATAAAGCAAATATCCCCCTATGGCAAACCCGCCAATTACCAATAACTGCCACCGTGTAATGCCCAGCATGGCCAGAAAAAAGGTTAAAAACAGCGCGTCCCGTTTCCGTTTGTATACAAAAATGCGATGCAGCGCCAGCATGCTCAGCGGAATCCAGGCAATGAATATCAGATTTGGGTGGTCAAAATGGGAAACTACGTAGGGCCAAAAGCCAAAGGTCAATCCGGCAAGAAAGCTGGCCAATGTGGATTTTGTTTCGGCATGGGCAAACAAAAACCCAGACCAACAATTAAGCCAATAAATGAGCAGAAATACCAGGTTATATGCTGCAATTTCACCCACTATCACTTGCAGAGGCAGCCAAATGGCAATATTCAGCCAGGCAATGTTGTGGGACACTAAAGAAACGCCATTGGGATAAAAGATGCGGTTTGTGTAATAAGGTGACTGCCCAGTCAAAAAGGCATCGCGCACCCAGTCGAAAGTCCACAAATGTACCCAAAAATCTTCTCTGGTCAGCTCGCCGGGTACATGAGTCGTTAGCTGCGTCACCAAGGGGTAAGTGTACAGGAGAACCAGTACAGCATAAGCCACGGCCACAATAAGATGCTGGGTGCCAACTTTAATGCGCATGCGCTAGAACTGTTGCGCTTCAACCTCTTTGCGCATTCTGGAAATAATTTGGGAGTACTTGGCAATGATATTGGGCCATTGGTAATGTTGCAGCACGTAAGCACGGCCGTTACGCCCCATCTGGCGGCCCTGCTGGGGGTGGGCCTGGAAATAGTCCAGGGTGGCGGCGAACTCGGCATAATTGGTGAAGTACAGGCCGCCATTGCTGTGCACCACGTGGTCGCGTGTTACCGGGCAACGGCCGTGCACCAGCACCGGGGTTTCCGTCAACCACGCTTCCATGGTCACAATAGAAAAACTTTCATTGACCGAAGGCATACAAAAAATATCGGCAGCAGCAAAGGCATCATACTTGTCTTGCGCCCCCAAAAAGCCCAAATCCACCACATGGGCGGCTAGCGAAGGCGCAATAGCCACCGCGCCCGCTCCGGCCAACAGCAAACGCATTTCAGTACCCCTTTCCTGCACATACTGCTGCCAATAATCCAGCAACAAGGGCACATTCTTGCCCGCATCGCGGCGCCCCACGTAAAGCAAAAAGGGATATTCAACGCCATACCTTTGGCGAAACCGGGCGGCGTCAAAAGTAAACGCTGTGTCCACGCCCAGGCCAATGACCTGCCGCTGCTGCCCGTTCCCTGGCCCAAAAATGCGCTCCGCCAGGGCCAGCTCTGAAGGGACGTTGAACACCAGCGTGTTTACCTTGGGCAGAACCTGCTGAAAAAGGGGCAGATACGCATAAGCTTCGTCGTGCAGGCAAGGAATAATGGCCGAACGCCGGGGATAGACCTGGCTACCCCAATAGGTGGTGGGAAACATGTAGGGAATAAAAAAGAAAAGATATTCGTGCCCGTGGATCTTGATGAATTGCAGCAATTCTGGGCTGCGAAACATTTCATGGGCGAAGATTTCCTCTTCGGCGGGCGTTATCCTTTTGCCCAGCATCAACTGCTGGTTTATGGCGTCGAAGGCAGCTTTGTCTCGTTTGATTACAGCAAAGCGGCGTACCGGCACCCTCTGAACCATCTCCAGGCCCGGCTGATGATGGTTTTTATCCCAGGGAGCAAAAAAATCACGAATACAGGTCGTTAACACCTCCACGGCATAGCCAGCAGCCTGCAGGTGCGTGGCCACTTCTCGCGCTTCTGCCTCCGCACCGCCAGGGATGTCTGGGCCGTACCAGGGGGTGACTATCGCAATTTTCATTTCACGCCATGGTTTGCCGCTCATCGGCGCCGGCGGGGGTGCTGGCCTGCTCCCTTTCTTCTTCTAGCTTGAGTGCCAGGGTATTGACGGCTTGTAAGATGTGGTAGTTGAAAGAAACCTGCTGCGTGGCAAGCTGGTTTACATAATACAAAACAAGCTGGTGGACAATGGTACGCAGCTTTTCTAAAACGGGTCCGATAAGGGGAATATTTACTTTGGTTACGTGCAGCTTCACGCCCACGGCATCGTGGGCCAATGCCGCATTGTAAAGATGCTCGTAAAATTCAGCAGGCAGTTGTTTCCCGTTCAAATTTACTAAGGGAGAGCCGTCTTTACGCAAAACCGCCTGGTTCAACAAAATTTCGCGGCGAATCTGCTGCATAATTTCTTCAATATTAATGGAATCTTGCGGGGTGGGGTCTGGTGGGCTTTGGTTCATGGCTATTCTGCAAATAGGGTCAGAAATGGGTCGCTCATGGCTCAATTTCTACAATGGATAATGGCCAATTAACGTTGAGGATGTTTTGTGGCTTGCGGTCATAGGTTCCTTCTAAATTTGCGGTGGTTAAGGTGGTTGACAGCACTGGTTTATAGGGTCTGTTTTGCTGTTCTAACCAGGCTGGGTCACCAACCCAGTAGACTGCGTAGCCCATATTTTGCCAGTTTTTGATGGTTTGGACCAGCAAAGCGGGATTGGCCTCATTGGGGCTGCGTAAGGTGAAGACGTCATGGCCGTAGAGGAATTTGAGCGGGGTGCCCCAATAGTCGCCCACACCGATGGGCGCCGGATCGGCAAAAAGCAGAATGCTTTGGGGCTGTAACTGTTCATGAATGGCGTCTAGCTGGTTGATGATGCCGCGGTAATCTACCTGGCTGATGAAGCCGCGAGCGGCCCAGGCTGTGCTGCTCAGCCATGCCAGGGCCAGGAGGAGAACGGCCGTATACCGGACGGCCCGTTTTATTTTGGCGAAGGCGGCGATTTGGGTTAGCAGCACCGCTGTACCCATGGCAAATAAGGGAATGGCGGCCATGATATACCGGCGGGCCGCGTAGATCTGGTGCGGGTTGGCGCGAATATTCCACAGGTAGAAGAGGGTGTAGAGCAGCGTGACGGCCAGCAGCACGGCCGTTTTTGCCTCCATGCGCCACACTAGCCAGGCAACGCCCAAGGCACCTAAGGCGATGCCCAAGGGGGAGAGATACCAACCGAGGCGCACAAAGTTTTCTAGATTGGTGTTGGGCAGGCTGCGGTTGCTAAAGTTGTCTACCCAACCGGCGGGCGTGGGCAGGGTGGGGCGCACAAACCAGGCGTACAAAGCCAGCAGCAGCAAAACCACCGCCAACAAACCCAGCAAAAGGCGCTGCCAATGGGCCAGGCGCGTCAGAAAACGCTGCCCATGGTGGCGCAAGGCGTAGCCGCTGAAAACGAGCAGCAACAAAGACAGAATGGTCGCCGCGAAAACAAGCTCCTGCTGCTGCCGCAAAATGGCCCATCCATAGTCAGACAATTCCAAAAAGTAGGGTCGGCTGACCCACCAGCCATGAGCGGTGGCGTGGACGATAAAGCCAGCCAGGGGAAGCAGGAACCAGAAACGGCCGTCCTGCCCACGCAGCCACAGCCAGAGAGCCAGAACGCCCAAAACGGGCAACATAAACAGCGCGTCAATGCGCACCAGGAAAAACTGCCCCAGCGCTACGCCCCCTACCAATGCCCAAAGCCGCGCAGACGGCCGTCCGCTGAGCCACGCGCCAATGGCCCACAAACCTGTCCACAACCAGAATTGGCTGAGCATCTCCGTGGTGGGGTAACGGGCAAACCAAACCTGCACGCCATTGATGCTCAACCCGGCCAGGGCGAGGATAGCGGCGGGCCATCCGGCAGCCTGGCGGGTGGCCAGGTAGACGGCTAGCACGCCAGCTAAAGCCCAGAGGCCGGTGAGCAGCAGGCTGGCGCGTATGGCCTGGCCCGGCAAGGGTCCGCCCAGGCTGTAAGCCACGGCCTGCCAGACGGGATGTAGGGCGTAAAATTGGGGGGTAATACGGCCGTTGCCCACATCGGTCACAAAAAACGCAGGAACCAGGTAATAATCTGCTCCTGACTGGTTGGGTACGGGGCGCAGCAGGTGGGGGGCTAATTCCTCATCCAGGCCAGCCAGCAGCGGGTCATCGAAGACGATGCTGCCCTGGCGCACGATGGAGGCGCTGAGATTGGTGTAGACGCCCGCATCAGCTCCGCCCATGACAAATTCGTGGGGGCGAAAAAAGAGCCATATAGCTGCTGGCAGCCAGATGAGCAGAAGCAGAAATTGGCGCCGGCTGAAGGCGGTTAAGGGCAAAGGCGTTCCTGGGGCGGCTTGCTTTTTTCGGCCAACCAGCATGAGGGCGAAAAGCGCCAGCAGCCAGACCATGAAGAGGGTTGTGAGGGCAAAGAACCCTACTTCCGCCAAAATGAGTGCTACGGTGCCGGTAACGGCCGTGCCCAAAGCAAAGCTGAGGAAAAGCTGCTCCAGACTGTCTAGGTCTGGCGTGGCAAAAAGGCGCAAAATTTGCCAGCCCAAGGCCACGTTGGCCAGAAAAATAAGTAGAAGGATTGTCCAGGGAGGCATCAGGTTAGCGTGGGGGTTGGTAAAGGGCGGAAATGTCATGGAGGAAACGGCCGTACTGGGCCGCCACCTGCTCTGGCGCACAAAGGTTTTGCGCGTACGCTTGGGCGGCTTTCCCCACTTGTTGCCGCCATGCTGGCGCTGCCGCCAACTGCGCCAGGGCCTTCACCAGCGCGGTGGCGTCCATGGGCGGCACCTTGACGCTGCCGGCCGCGGGGAGTTCGCTGTACCAGCCCTGGTCAAACACCACGACCGGCTTACCGCCAGCCATGGCCCGCAGCGCCGCGGCTGAGGTTTCGCCAAGGGTGGGGTGGCGCAAATTCACAATGACGTCGGCCGTCTGAATCCAGTCCACAAAATGCTGCAACGTGGGCGCGTAGCCCGCCAGGTGTACCTTTTGGGCCAACCCCAGGTCAGCGATCGCTTGTTCCAGCTTTAATTCGGGTTCCAACTGCCCCACAATGAGATAACGGGCTTGCGGAAATTGCTGTTGCACTTGGTGAAAGGCTTGCAAGGCAAAAACAAGCTGCTTGTGGGCGGTAACGTGCCCAATGCTGGCAAAAATGAGGGCATCCTCAGGCCAGTCTAATTGCGCGCGCTGGCTTTGCCCGGCGTGGCTTTGCACAGGGGCAGGAATAACGCGCACCGGGCGCGGCATCCGGGGAACCTGTCGCGCTGCATATTGGCTGTGGACGATTAAACCCAGGCAAAGGGTCAACAGCCGGTCAATGAGCGGATACTCGTCGTGGGGAGGCGTGTAGATTCCCTGGTGAAACTGCCAGGCCTGGTTAATGCCAGCCTGCCCCAAAGCATAGCCTAGTTCCCGTGTATAACTCGGTAAATTGTTGAATTGCACGGCACGATGGCGCAAAAATTTGTGCATGATGAAGTCGTGCAGCACGACAACGCCGGGAAAGCGGGTAAAGAGTTGATAGATTTGCTCGTGGTATTCGGTATTGTTGCCCAAATGGTAAAGGGGTAAATCATACTGCCAGCGCCGAGAGGGGAAGTCTTGCAGTGGGTAAAGGGGAAATTGGGCACGCAGGGCAGCATCTACCTGGTCAGGATCATCGGCAAACAGGGTGAGGTGGACATGCTGCGCCAGGTGCGACAGCAGCTCGCGGCTGTAGTCGCTGATGCCGCTGCGGGCTGGCGGCAGAGGGCTAAAGTAGGCAATGCGCAGCGCCGGAAGAGAAGCTTGGGTGGTCACGGTTGGTTTGGTTTGTTTTCGCCATGAAGGGCCAGGTGGGCTTCAATGGATTGCAGCAGCCGGGCCATTTGGGTGAATTGGGCTTGGAGTTCGGCCATGTCGTGAATAAGCTGAGCCTGTTCCCGATCCAGGGCAATGAGGCGGTTATCAATGTCGCTGAGCCGTTCGGCTACAAGCTGGTTGTAGCTGTTTTGCTGGGTGAGCATGGGACGCACGTACCATTTGGTGCTGATGTTGTTCCACGCTGTTCGCAACCGGACAATGAGGGGGCCAATGAGGGGGGTGGTGGATGTAAACGGCCGTTCCTCAATCTGCGCCTGCGTGAAAAACCAATCTTGTTCCTGATCCTTTTTGTGCATAATGCTTCCTGCGGTTTGCCTTATTACCAGGGGCAAACACCCCAAATGATGAGCTTCTTGGACAATAGTGTGCCAACCATATCAAAAAAAATGGCTATTACAAGATGACCTGAAGTGGTGTAGAAGTATTAACAGGTATTGACCCTGCTTACTTTTCATCTAAAATGCGGCAACGTCATGTCTAAAAGACATACCATGGAGGTTGTTTTGTAATGAATAATAGGCAGTATTATTTCACGATCATAGCAATCGTGTTAGCTTTTTTAACGGCTTTTGTTGCTTTGGGGCAGATAACTGTGGCTGAAGAGGTTCCTCAGCAACAACCCGTAGGGAGCACAAGTCCGGAGACCGCAGCCGCTAATTGCCGCTATGGCGCTACGCCGCTGGCCGGCGACCAGTATGCTAAATTAGGCGAATTAGGGGCCGGGTGGTTCTTGAATTTTGGGGTCAGTTCTTCTGTACCAGCCACGGGTAATAATGCCCAGTACGTACCCGTTATTCGCATTCGGGAAATGAAGACAAACGGGCAATTTAACGGCACATGGTTCCTGAATTTTGATCCAGCTATTACCGGTTCTGCCGCTGAAACGTACGTTAAAAGCCGTGTAACGGCCCTACCTTCTAACATGCTTTGGCTCATTGGTAATGAGATTGACCGGCTAACGCAGGATGAAATTATGCCGGCAACCTATGCCTCCGCTTACCACCAGATTTACCATTGGATCAAAGAGGTTGATCCAACGGCCCAGGTGGGTATTTCCGGGTTGGTGGAGGTTACACCCCTGCGGTTGGTGTACCTGGATATAATATGGGATGCTTACAAGCAACAATTTGGCACGGCTATTCCGGTTGACGTGTGGAATATGCACTTATATGCCATTCCCGAAGTAACCGCAGATGGCGTGACGCCTGGCGCCGCTAGTATTCCGGTGGGGGTGAACCTGGCGCAGACCACGGCCGTACCCAAGCGGGCCAGCAATGGCAATGCGGTAGAGTGCGGCAACCCTGACGTCTACTGCTATGCCGAACATGATGACATGGCTGTCTTTGCTGAGCAGATTATCATGATGCGGCAGTGGATGAAGAATAAGGGCCAGCAGCAAAAGCCATTGATCATTAGCGAGTTTTCCGTTCTCTGGCATTACCTGGATACCACGGGAGATGGCACCCCTGATTTTTTGCGGGATGAGTACGGGCAAATGTTTACGCCCCAGCGGATCGCAAATTTTTTGCAAAACACCTTTAATTACCTGGAAAACACCAAAGATCCTAACTTGGGCTACGCCCTGGATGATAACCGCCTGGTGCAGCAGTCCATGTGGTTTGCCGTACACACCCAATGGTATGACCTGGATGATGATGGGGTGCGGGATTACTGGGAGTGGCAGGCTGCCCCTCCGGGAACGGCCAGTGATTTGTACCGCCCGGTGAATCCTCCCGGAAATATGACTTTGCAAAAGACGTTGGCTGGGCAGGCCTTCCAAAATTTCGTGGCCGCCACAACGCCAACCTATAATTTAGCCATTGAGTATGCCCGGGCAACAGCCCATACGACCCCGCTGACGCTGCCGACTACTATAACGGCAACCTTGCAAGTATCGTTTCGGAATGTGGGCAACACGGCCGTTTCCACCCCGTACAAGGTCTCTTTTTATGACCAAAACGATGCCCTGATTGGCTTTGTCGATGTAACTGACACCATTGGTGGGTGTGGCATCTATCCACAAACCGTTTCTGTGGAATGGCCGATTGAGGTAACGAATTTGAGCAGCACCGTTTTGCCCTATTCCGTGTACCTTGATGCCGACGGCGTTATCAGTGAAATAAAGGAAACGGATAACATTGCCGAAGGGTTTGTAATTTTGAACGCCCAAAACACCTTTCTGCCTGTGATTAATCGCTAAACCGCAAGTCTGCGGGCTTGCGGTTTGGCTTGTTGGGTCATGCAACCCGGTAATTTCGCAAAAAAAACGGGAAGCTGGGTTTGGCTGGCAGTGGTAACGGCCGTTGCTACTGCCAGCCTTTTTTTCTTCGCGCCCAACAACCACATTGGCAGTGACCCCCGGTATACCCTGCTTCTGTCCCGCGCCATTCTGCAAGCCGGCACCATCCGCCTGGACCAACAATTACCCCCTGAAGAGCAGCCAAACTACCGAATTTCGGAAATTGACGGCCACATCTACTATAAATTTCCTTATGGCACCTCCTTACTCGTTGCCCCTTTCGTGGGGGCGGCAGAGGCCATGGGATATGATGTACTCCAGTTTGCGGATGAGGTTCAGGTGCAAAAATGGCTATTGGCCGGCACGGCCGTCTTGCTGGTGCTGCTGTGTTGGGCCATCCTGCGCCTCTATCTGGCGCCAGGCGCAAGCTGGGTTTTGACCATTGTTCTGGTTTGGGGAAGCGTTTTTGCCACCACCTTTGGTTCTGCGTTGTGGAATTTGAACTTCTCCGTGTTGTTGATCTTGGCCTCCGTTTGGCTGCTAGCCCGGCATCATGCCGGCCAATCCGCAACGACTCGACCGATTTTGTTGGGGGTTCTTCTATTTTTGGCCTTTCTGTGCCGCCCGACTACGGCCGTTTTCATCGCCATAGCCTTTCTTTACCTGTTTCTATACGGCCGTCGCGAACTGTGGCTGGCAGCCGGAACCGCCCTTGCGGGATTTCTACTCTTTTTGGCTTATAACCAGGCTGTAATGGGAATACCGCTGCCACCTTACTATTTGCCCCAGCGGCTAGAAAGCCTTACGCCCCTGGCCTGGGCGCTGTGGGGCTTGTTGTTTTCGCCATCGCGGGGGTTGCTAATCTTTAGCCCCGTCGTGGCCTATCTGCTGGTTGTGGCTGGGGTTAGCCTCAAAACTAGGCCGCAGACCCGGCGCATAATGAGCTTGCTTTTGCTGTGGTTTGCTATTCACCTGCTGGTCATTGCCCGGTTTGATCATTGGTGGGGTGGGTTTAGCTATGGGCCGCGCTTGTTGACCGATGCCATGCCGGCGGTGGTGTGGCTCACGGCCGTATCCTGGCCCCTCCCCTTTGCTAACAGCCGCCGCTTCCAGACCATTGCCCCCAAAATCTTGCTGCCCGGCTTGGCCATTTTTAGCATCTATGCCAATCTGGTCACCGGCCTTTACAATGAAGCCGCCCACGTCTGGAACGGGGATTTTTTAGCGCCAAACATTGATCGTGCGCCGCAATATCTTTTTGACTGGCGCTATCCGCAGTTTTTGGCCACAGAAACGCAGCTTTGCCAGCGTCATGGCGACTATTTTGCCCAACTCGACGCCCGAAACATCTACCAATTAGCGCCATATCCAACGGGGCAAAAGGTCCAGGCCGCTGCGACCCGTTTGGCTGATTTCCGGCTACCTCCCCCCTGGCACCAACCAGCCTCTGTCCAGGTTCCCTCTGGTAGCGGAGCGCCCTTGCCGAACAAAGTGTATTTGCCGGTGGTGGCCAACAATGGCCCCCTTTATTTTGTGCCCCAGGGTTGGTACAACCTGGCAAACGGCCGTCTGGAAGCAGCCTGCGCACCGGCTACTTTACTTGTGGGCGCTATAGAGGAGGCGGCGCCACAAGGCTGGCGGCTGCACCTAACCCTGGAAACGGCCGTAAGCCAGACGGTACAGGTGCTGGTCAATGGTGAACTGGTTGGCGCATTATCGCTGGATGAAGGGCAGTTATCCTATGATCTGCCAATTCCCCCAGGCACCCTCGCCGCATCAGGCCCCAATCACATCCAGTTTGTTCCCGCGCCGGGCCAGGGCGTGGCAGCATGGTCGCCATGGCAAGCTCCGCCGGTTTATTTTTACGACTTGCGCTTAACGGCCGTTCCCTGACCAATCTCTCTTAACCCTCAAGCGGGCATGTCAGCGGGCGCATTTTATTTTTGGGGATGCCATTCCCAATGCGCGGGAAAGGCAATGAAGCCGTCGGTTTCATGGGTTGCCCCGCCAGGAATTACGCGAAACGCATAGGCATTTTCGTGATAATCGTAAGCCAGCGCCCGGCGGCTGTCGTGAATGGCTGTCGTGAGTAAATATTTGCCCGGCAGCAAGGGCAGCGCCTCGATCCGGTAACGCACCGTGCCGCTGCCCGTTACCGTACCCGTTTTGATGCCTGCCAGCCGGGTGTTTGGTCCATTGAGTTTAACCCCACTGTTGCTGTAGACCGCCAGCCCAAATTCTGGCTCGCTGATAGGGCGATGGGCCGTGTAGTCCATTTCTACCGTCATGGCGTCGCTAGTTTTGAAGTTTTGCTGTTCGCTGCCCCAGGCGTCCAACAGGCGTACGGCCGTAATCTCCATGTCTCCCGTGCCGCGCCGGGCGAACCCTGCCGTGTGTTGCCGGGCTGTCTGCGGTTCGTGGTCATATAAAAACTCCAAATATTTCTGAATGACTTCCTCAGTTGTCCCCACAGCTTGCAGACGGCCGTTTTCAATCCATGCCAGGTGCGTACACAACTTGCGAATCATCTCCAGGTTATGGCTCACCAGCACAATAGTAATCCCCTGCTGCCGCAGCTCATAGATGCGGTTGACACACTTTTCTTGAAACGCCTGGTCTCCTACCGCCAAAATCTCATCAATAATCAAAATGTCTGGGTAAACATGAACCGCCACGCTAAAGCCCAGGCGCATGTACATGCCCGACGAGTAATGCTTAACCGGCACGTCAATGTATTTTTCCAGTTCAGAAAAGGCCACGATAGCGTCAAAGAGAGAATCAATGGCGTGTTTTTGCAGGCCCAACACCGAAGCATTCAGGTAAATATTTTCCCGACCTGTCAGATCCGCGTGAAAGCCAGCCCCCAGTTCCAGCAGTGCACTCACCCGGCCGCGCACCGTAATCCGCCCTTTACTCGGCCTTAAAATGCGGGCGATCATTTTCATGGTGGTGCTTTTGCCGCTGCCGTTGCGCCCAATGATGCCCATGCTTTGCCCGGGCAAAATGGCAAAGCTGACGTCATCCACCGCCCACAAATCTTTTGCCTGGGCGGGCGCTGACCTTTTGGGTGTTCTTGTCAGGCGGCTAATGAGGCTTTCCAGAATAGACCCAGGGCGTTCTTCGGCAAAATCAAAACGCTTGCTCACGTGTTCAAGCTGTACAATGGGTTCCGCGGGGTTAAGATTGGGTTTCTCTACTGCCATACCATCCTTGCTTTTAGTTGTGCCAGCCAATTCCCGGCACCACGGCCGGCGCAGCGTAGGGGCCGTTCCGTAAATCGTCAAAATAGCCGTTGGCCAGCAGCCCGCTGTAAGAGAAAATGGCGTGCCCGGCCGTACCTAGCTGCCGCGCCATGGCGATGCGCGCCGCAATTTCGTCAAAGGTGCAGTACCCGGCGCCAATGCCCGGCACAATGTAACGGCCGTTGCGGCTGTTCTGGTAATCTGCGACCGTGTTGTACCACACGGTCTGCGTCCAAAAGCTGTTATCCGGGCAATTGTAAGTCGCCGGATAAATCATAGGCGAGGCCGCATCAATATACCCACCGCCGCCATAATACCCCAGCCACGCCTTCGGGTCTTGAAAATAGCTGTTATACCCCGTGCTGTAGCTGGGCCACACTGCCGCCGACAGCCAGAAATTGGGCTTAGGGGCCACCCCACCGGCGCCAAAAAGCCGCTGGTAAAACTTCCACACCGTCCCATTCACCTGCGCCCGCTGCCAATCGCCATAAGAACCATAACCCGCAGGGGGGGTGCTGAAACAGGGCACGCCAGAAGCTGCCGCGCTGACCGGATCGCAGGAGGTATTCTCCCAATTGTAGCGAATGTGGTCCAGGTGCAGCCCGTCCAGGTCATATTTGGCCAGCAGATCGGCCGTAATATTCATGAGATGGTCGTCCACAAACGCGGAAGCAGGAGAGCTGCGTTGGTAACTGGCGCAAATAACGTCCCCGCTGGTGTTCCACTGTAAGCCATTCAGCTTGCCCCCGGTCAGGCCATGATAGTCACGAATGAGGTAGTAAAGGTGGCGCGGCGTTGTACCGTCGGGCGGTGCGCTGCACCCTTCCCACACCGGGTAAACGTTGATGTAGGCATGCACCTGGATGCCGCGAGCGTGAGCCTGCTGAATCATGTAAGCCAGCGGATCCCAGCCGGGGTATTGCCCCAGCGTGCCCGTCAGCCGCCGCGACCAGGGTTCATAGGCAGAGTTGTAGTAAGCGTCAGCTTCGCCGCGCACCTGGAAAAAGATGGCGTTGAAGCCAGCATAGGCCACGTTGTTGACAATTTCATCAATTTTGGTCGTGTTGTAGGCATTTAGCCAATCAAAGCGGCTGACCCATAGGGCGCGCATTTCCACCATTGAACCCGGAGGCGGCGTTGGGGTAGGGCTGGGCGTGGGCGTGGCAGTGGGCGTCGGCATGGGCGTAAAAGTGGGCGTGGGTAAAGGGCGAAAGACGATGGGCAGATAGGGGTCGGTTTCTGTTTGACCCAGTACCAGGGCGCCCATGCTCAGAACGACCAAAAGTATGCCCAAAATAGGCAGCAGCACATAATCAGGCAGTCGTTTTTTCATGCAGATATTGTCGCACAGAATAAGGCGACGGCATAGATTTCGCTTTCCAAAACAACAAATGAGAAGCATAGGTAAGGCCAGGGGGTTGTGTTACACTGGATTTTGGTTTCGGTAAAACCAAGGGTAATGGGCAAAATTGCCTTTTTATCTCCCATTTTGGCAGAAGGAAGCGTATGGTTGTTTCACCGGATGTAACTGCGGCCCATGAGTTGGATGCGCGGGATAAGCTGGCGTCTTATCGTGACCGTTTTGTCATTTATGAGCCTGACCTGATTTATCTGGACGGGAATTCGCTGGGCCGGCTGCCCCAGGCCACGGCCGTTCTCCTTGACGATCTCGTTCAGCGGCAGTGGGGCCAGCGGCTCATCCGCGGCTGGAACGAAGGTTGGATGGACCTGGGGGCGCGCATTGGCGGCAAAATTGCGCGGCTCATTGGCGCCCAGCCTGAAGAAGTGATTGTGGCCGACTCTACCTCGGTGAACTTGTTCAAGTTGGTGGTGGCGGCCCTGCGGGCCAATCCCAAACGATACAAGGTCATCACCGACGACCTGAACTTCCCTTCAGACCTCTATATTTTGCAGGGCGCGCTCAAATTGGGGGAACGGCCGTTTCGCCTACAAATTTTGCCTTCTCCCGATGGCGTCCACGCCCCCATGGAAGAGCTGCTGGCGGCAATAGACCAGGACACCGCCCTGGTGACCCTCTCCCACACCGCCTTCAAAAGCGGTTACCTGTATGACATGACGACCGTTACCCAAAAAGCCCACGGCGTGGGCGCCCTAGTGTTGTGGGATCTTAGCCACTCTGTGGGGGCGGTGCCCGTCAATTTGCAGCAGGCTGGCGCCGACCTGGCTGTGGGCTGCACCTACAAACACCTGCATGGCGGCCCAGGCGCCCCCGCTTTCCTCTACGTGCGCGCCAACCTGCAAGAAAAGCTGACCAACCCCATCTCTGGCTGGATGGGCCAGCAAAATATGTTTAATTTTGCCCTGGACTACGCCCCAGCCCCCGGGTTGCGCCATTTTCTTACCGGCACGCCCCCCGTCCTTTCTCTGGCGGCCATCGAGCCAGGGGTAGACCTGGTGCTGGAAGCAGGCCTGGAGGCCATTCGCGCCAAGTCAGTGCAGCAAACGGAATACCTGATTACCCTCTGGCAAGAGCTGCTGGCCCCCCTGGGTTTTCACCTCAACTCGCCGCCCAACCCGGACCGGCGCGGCGCCCACGTCTCTCTAGGACACGTCGCTGGCTGGCGTATTAATCAGGCCCTGATCAACGAGATGCAGGTCATTCCTGACTTTCGCCACCCCGACAACCTGCGCCTGGGGTTAGCCCCGCTCTACACCAGCTTCCACGAAATTTGGACGGCCGTTGCGCGCCTGCGTGCCGTTGTGGAAGAAAACCGGTACGAAAAGTACAGCCACGAACATCACAACGTGACATAACAATGAATAATGAACAAAACATCTTGTTGGTAATTGGCCATTGACCATTGACTATTGACCATTTGCTCCTCCCCTGGTGGGACACCCACCGCGCTGACCTCCCCTGGCGCCATACCCGCGATCCTTACGCCATTTGGGTGTCGGAAATCATGCTCCAACAGACCCAAGTCGCCACCGTTATCCCTTACTACCAACGGTGGATGGCTCGTTTTCCTACCGTGGCCGATCTGGCTGCCGCCCCGCTGGATGACGTGCTGAAGCAGTGGGAAGGATTGGGTTACTATAGCCGCGCCCGCAACCTGCACGCCGCCGCCCAAACCGTGATGGCGGAGTGGGATGGGCAAATGCCACCTACGGCCGTGGCGCTGCAAAAATTGCCGGGCATAGGCCGGTATACGGCAGGGGCCATCGCGTCTATAGCCTATGGCGAAGCGGTGCCCGTGCTGGATGGCAATGTGACCCGCGTATTGACCCGCCTGACCGATTATGCTGCGGACGTGACGACGACAGCCGCCAAAAAGCATCTGTGGCAGTTGGCGGGGGAGCTGGTTCCGGCGGAGCGGTCTGGTGATTTTAACCAGGCGTTGATGGAGTTGGGCCAGCAGCTTTGTGTTCCGGCTAAGCCGGCCTGCCTGTTATGCCCCCTGGCTCTCCCTTGCCGGGCGCGGCAGAGGGGCAGCCAGTTGGAACGCCCGGTGAAGCCACCGCGTAAGCGTACGCCCCATTATGACGTGGCGGCAGGCGTCATCTGGCAAAATGGGCGGGCCGGGCGGGATGAGCGATTTTTGATTGCGCAACGGCCGTTAAACGGTTTGTTGGGGGGGCTGTGGGAATTTCCCGGCGGCAAGCAGGAGCCGGAGGAGAGCCTGCCCGCAACCCTACAGCGTGAGATTCAAGAGGAGTTGGGTATTGACATTGCTGTGGGGGAGCATCTCATCAGCATTAAACATGCCTACACCCATTTCCGCATTACCTTGCATGCTTTCCATGCCGCCCACGTGGCTGGCGCGCCGCAGCATTTGGCGGTGGCCAACCACGCCTGGGTCACGTTAGCTGATTTGCCGAATTACGCCTTCGCCGTTACTGATCAGAAGATTATTGCGGCGCTGCAAAGGGCCTTGTAAGACGGCCTTTTTTGACATCCCATTTTGCGCAACTTATAATCGCACCATTCACAGCATGTCATCATCACGCTTCCAGGAGAATAAAGCCCTTGTGACGGTTTCATTGCCTGCCTACTTTTCCTTGCAGTCCCTCAGGACTTTCCTACTGTGCGCCCGATGATTTCTAACCGCAAGTCGTGGATGGTTATTTTTTGTTACGTGCTGCCGGGTGTGCTGCTGACCGCTTGTGCGCCTGGCCCCGATGAATGGGTGGAGGTGACGCGGATTGTCACCCAAACGGCCGTGGTGGAAGTGGAAACCATCGAAGTAACCCGGGTCATCATAGAAACTGTCATTGAAAATTCCATGCCCGAACCAGAAACTGGGTCCGCTAGAACAGATTTGGTTGTTTGCCTGCCAGAAGAACCCGCTTCTTTGTTCATGTATGCAGACAATTCCCTGGCTGCGCAGGCCATACGCCACGCTTTATTCACCAACTACATCACCACGCGCTCTTATACCTATCAGGCTGATGGGCTGCAGAAAATTCCTAGCCTGGCTGATGGCGACGCAGTTTTGCAGCCGGTGGAAGTGAGCGCAGGGCAGATTGTGCTGGATGCAGCCGGCGAAGTGGTGGTGTTGGAAAATGGCGTCATGGTGGAGACCGCGGAGGGCGGCACGGCCGTTTTCGATGGCGCGCCATTAGTCATGACACAGTTGGTCGTTGATTTTGCGATGGAATCTACCGTTTGGTCTGATGGTACGGCCGTCAGCGCCGCTGACTCCGTTTTCGCTTTTCAAGTAGGGGCAGCTTTAGATACCTTCAATGAAAAAGACATCTATGCCCGTACGGCCAGCTACATGGCCACGGCAGAGCGACAAACGCGGTGGATAGGCATTCCTGGGTACAAAGACGCCACCTACTTCCGTAATTTTTGGAAACCGCTACCGGTACATTTATTAGCCAGATACAGCGTAGCCGACCTGCCCAATGTGGTAGAAGCAGCCCGCCTGCCTATAGGTGATGGCCCCTTTCGCCTGGCAGAATGGACGCCCGGTGAACGCATCTTGCTGACGCGCAACGAACATTACTACCGTGAAGGATTACCCTATTTGGATACCGTCTCCTTCCGTTTCTTGCCAGACGCCAACCAGCGTCTTTCACAGTTGTTGGCTGGGGAGTGCAACGTTATCACCCAAGATGGCCTGGACATTAGCCAGGCACCGTTTTTGTTGGAAGCAGAAGCCAATCATTTGCTGGTAGCTCACTTCCAGATGGGCACTGTGTACGAACATATCGACTTTGGTATTAACCCTTACCCCAATGCCGACGATTTAGGTCGCCCGGATTGGTTTGAAGATGTGCGGGTCAGGCAGGCCATGGTTATGTGCACGGACCGCCAGCGCATGGTTGATGAGTTTTTGTACGGCCGTTCCGCTGTTCTCCATAGCTATATTCCGCCTACTCATCCCCTTTACCCCGCCGGAACACTTCGTGAATGGCCCTACGACGTTGCCGCGGCCAACCTCTTGCTGGATGAAGCCGGATTTTTAGACAGCGATGGCGATGGTATTCGTGAATATTACGCCGCCAACGTACCCAACAACAGCAACATCAACCCTGCTTCCTGGGAAGGCACGTCTTTCAAGATCACCCTCGGTACCAACAGCGACGAAAGCCGGCACCAGCTTATGCAAACATTCCGTGACAACATGCGTCAATGCGGCATTGATGTCGAACTAGCCTATTTTCCCACCAGCGAATGGTTGGCCGATGGACCAAGCGGCCCCTTGTTCGGTAGGCGGTTTGATGTGGGGCATTTCCCCTGGAAGACCCATGTTGAACAAACCGGCTTTTCCCCACTTTGCTACCTATATCAAGCCGGGCAAATCACCGGCCCTACAGCAGAAGGGTTTGGCAGTTGGCGTGCATTTAATGTTACTGGTTGGTCAAATCAAGATTTCGACGCCCTGTGTAATCAGGCCATAAACAGCTTGCCCGGAACAGCTACATACGAAGAAGCCCACCGCAACGCTCAGATTATTTTTGCCCAGGAACTACCGATCATCCCCCTCTTTTTAAGACTAAAAGTGGCGGCAACCCACCCCGCCTTAATCAACTTCGCGGTTGATCCCACCCAGCCCTCAGAACTTTACAATTTATTCGAAATCGATTTTCAGCGTTGATTGATGTACCATCTAATCACATGCAATCCGACAATGGTAAAACAGGCACATTAAAAGGTTATAGACAAGTGGCCACAAATCAAAAAGAAGAAATTCTCGAAGTAAAAAATTTAAAAACCTATTTTTTCACCGAGGCCGGAATTGTACGCGCAGTGGACGGCATTAATTTCAACGTCAAGCGTGGTGAGGTGGTTGGGCTGGTGGGCGAGTCTGGCTGTGGTAAAAGCGTTACTTCTCTTTCAATTATGCGCCTTGTGGGGCAGCCAGGGCGCATTGTTGAAGGCGAAATCCTTTTTGACAGTGAGGACATTGTGAAACTGCCTGAATCACGCATGGTCCAGATTCGGGGCAACCGCATTTCCATGATTTTCCAACAACCGCAAAGCTGTTTGAACCCGGTGTTTCGCATTGGTGATCAGCTGACGGAAGTGCTTTTCATTCATCAAGACATCAATAAGGAAGAAGGAAAACGCCGGGCTGTGGAACTGTTGAGCATGGTGGGTATTCCAGAACCAGAATCGCGACTCGATTCTTTTCCGCACGAAATGTCTGGTGGTATGGCGCAGCGGGTGATGATTGCCATGGCCCTAGCCTGTATGCCGGAGTTGCTAATTGCCGATGAGCCAACCACGGCGCTGGACGTGACCATTCAGGCCCAAATTTTGGATTTGATGCGCAATTTGCGTTCTCAAATTGATACGGCCATTATTCTGATTACCCATGACCTGGGTGTGGTTGCAGAAATGTGTGATCGGGTGAATGTGATGTATGCCGGACGCATTGTGGAGCAGGCGGATGTGACCACGTTGTTTAATTCTCCCCAACATCCTTACACAGAAGCCCTGATTGGTTCTACACCCATACTGGGGCAGGTGGAACGAGAATTGGTAACCATTCCGGGTTCTGTGCCGAACCTGATTGATTTGCCCCAGGGCTGTAAGTTTGCGCCACGCTGTGCCGCCAGGGTGGCGCACAATTTGGAGATTTGCACGGAAGAGGAACCGGAATTAAAGATGTTGGCTCCCGGTCATTGGGTTCGCTGTTGGCTGCATGAGGAGGAGGCGGGGAAATGAGTGAGGAAATGGATGGTAACGGCCGTAAAGAACCAAACCGCAAAATTCTGCTTGAAGTCAAGAACCTAGTCAAGTACTTCCCCGTGCGCGGCGGCATCTTCCAGCGCGTTCAGGCCTGGGTCAAAGCGGTAGACGACATTAGTTTTTTTATTTACGAAGGCGAATCCTTTGGCCTTGTAGGGGAATCGGGCTGCGGAAAAACCACGGTAGGACGCACCATATTGCGGCTTATTCCTGGCACCTCTGGCGAAGTTATCTTTGATGGCCAAAACTTGTTTGAGCTTGGTGGCGCTGACCTGAAAAAGATGCGTCGGGACATGCAGATCATTTTTCAAGATCCCTACTCCTCATTGGATCCCCGCATGCCCGTAGGGGAAAGCATTGCCGAAGGCTTGCGCATTCACACCAACAAAAGTGCCCAGGAACGATATGAAGTTGTCGTAGACATGCTCACCCGCGTGGGTCTCCGAGCCGATCATGCCCGCCGTTATCCCCACGAATTTTCTGGTGGGCAGCGGCAGCGTATTGGCATTGCCCGAGCCTTGACGCTGCAGCCCAAATTCATTGTTTGTGACGAACCGGTCTCGGCGCTAGATGTTTCTATTCAGGCGCAGGTGCTGAATATTTTGAAGGAATTGCAGCGCGATTTTAACCTCACCTACTTGTTCATCGCCCATAATTTGAGTGTGGTCGAGCATTTTAGCGACCGCGTGGGCGTAATGTATTTGGGCAAAATGGTGGAATTAGCCGCGCGCGAGGATTTGTACCGCGACCCACTGCACCCTTATACCCAGGCGCTTATGTCGGCCATTCCTATGCCAGATCCCACCTTTAAGCGGCAGCGCATTATTTTGCAAGGGGACGTACCCAGCCCACTTAACCCACCCTCAGGCTGCCGTTTTCACACGCGCTGCCCTCTGGCTTTTGACCGCTGCCGTGTGGAAGAACCGCCTTTCAAGGATTACGGTGATTTGCATTATGCGGCCTGCTGGCTGCTGGAGACGGGAGAGGTGGGGGCTAGTAAATTGACGGTGGATAAAGTGAGCGAGGCTAACATTTCTGTGGTTGGCTGAGGGTTGGTTTTACTGGGACATATGGGGCCTGCACGAAGCAGGCCCTTTTTGCTATCATTGGCTTAATAAGCCGAAAAACCTATAATTGGCACGTTAAGCACTCCTTTGCAGGTAAGCTTATGGCAGATGTGAAGCAAATTTTAGTCGTTGATGACCATTTCGAAATGCTGGAGCTGCTACGCTCTATGCTAGAGTTGTCTGGTCATGACTATGAAGTTCTGGCTGTACCTTCCGCGGAAGAAGCGATGCTGGAACTGCTGCGCATGAAGTTTGACTTGTTGATTACGGATGTGCGCCTGCCGGGAATGAGCGGTTTTGATTTTGTGCGCCGCGTGCGCCGCCGCCAGCCAGACTTGCCGGTGATTATGATTACGGCTTATTCGTCAGCCCAGGGGCAGAAAGAGGCGGATGAGCTTGGCGTTTATCGTTATTTTGCCAAACCGTTGGATACCGACAATGTGTTAACGGCCGTACACACTGCCTTGTACGGTGAATCTGTAGAAGCCGTTGAGCGGCCCCTCGCGCAACCTGTTAAATATCAATTACCCGAAAACGTTCAACGCCGACTGCAATCATTACAGCTAGACACCGGGGCCACAGGCCTGGTGCTTTCAACGATTCAGGGGAAAGTGCTCCTGGAATTGGGCGACAATTCGCGGTTAAACGTGGCGCGTATCGTCGCCAAAATTGCTGAAAATGTGGCTAACAGCCTGGTTTTGGCAGAACTGCTGGGTGAAGTTAACCCCTTCACCATCCAGTATCATACGGGTGAAGCCACAGAGCTATACAATGCCAATGTGGGGCAGGATTACTTTGTGACGTTATTGTTTGGCATGGAATCGCGGCGGGGACGTATTGGTACGATTTGGGTCTTTGCCCAACGTGCAATTCGGGACTTGGTGAGTTTGCTGCCACCTCTCTCCGATCTGGATAGTCAGAAAACTGAGCTAACTGCGCCCTCCGCCCACAAACCCATTCCATCCACTTCCCCACCTTTGCTGGTGGAAGCAGAACCGGAAACGGCCGTTACCGCCGTGCCTGAACCCACCTTTTCCACCCCGTCAACGCCAACCGAAGCAGATATGGCAGACTTGTTGTCTGCCCTGAACCTGGATGAAAAAGCGGTACAGACCGATCTGGATTCTTTTTGGAATGAAGCCGTGGGGCAAATTGAATCGCCCGACCCCGAAAACACCCTCTCCTTTGCCGAGGCTGCTGCTTTGGTTGATGGCTTGCCTGCGCAGGATTCACCCACAGTAGAAGAAACCGATGTTCCAGCCGTTGACTTGACGGAGCCGGAACCAGAGCCGGTAGCCGCCGATATGGATGGGTTATTGGCCGCCTTGAATTTGAGTGCAGCGGAAACGGCCGTTGATCTGGAAGAATTTTGGGAAGAAGCAATAAGCGATTCCGATGCTGCTAGTTCAGCCCATGGACTCTCTTTTGAAGAAGCCTTGCAGCGGGGCCTAATTAACATCGACAAAAAAGAGTAAACCCGCCAGCGGGGTTGCGCCTGCCTTCGCCCACCTTTTTCTGGTTATGCCGCCCGCAGGCGGCCTTTTTCTTTTTCCCAAAGCGCTTGCTCCAAATACTGAAAAATCGCTCCGGCAATGTCTACTTGGGTAGCCTGCTCAATACCTTCTAAACCAGGGGAAGAGTTTACTTCCAGCAGCAGCGGTCCCCGCGCCGATTGCACCAGGCCTACTCCCGCCACGTTCAGGCCATGGGCCTGGGCGGCTGCCACAGCCATTTGCTGCACTTCGGGCGCGAGGTTCACGGAAACGGCCGTACCACCCTGGTGCAGATTAGCCCGAAAATCCCCCGTCGAAGCCGTGCGCTCCATAGCCGCCACACACCGCTTGCCCACGACAATCACCCGTAAGTCGCGCCCCGCCGCCTCCGCCACAAACTCCTGCACCAGCACCTGCCGCCCCAACCGCCGCAGCCGGGCCAACGCCCTGTCTGCGGTCGTTAGATTGTGGGCCAGCACCACTTCTTGCCCCTGAGTGCCCCGTGTAGACTTGAGAACCACCGGTAGCCCCCCCACCAGTTGAATGGCGGCAAATAGACCTTCTGGCTGCGAGAGCACGGCCGTTTTCGGCACAGGCAGCCCCGCTGCGGTCATCAACTGCAAACTGTGCAGCTTATCCCGTGAACTGGCAATGGCCTCGGCCGTAGCCGTGGTGAGCACCTCCTGCATTTCAAACAGGCGCACCACAGCCAGCCCCTGCTGCGTGATGGACATACCAATGCGCGGAATCACCGCATCCAGCGGCGGCAGCGGCTGCAAGCGGGGCAATATGCCGCGAGACAAAACCTTTACCCTGGGGACAGGTGCCACATTTCCCCCAATTTCTACAGCGACGCGCAGCGTATCAATGACCCATGCCCGATGCCCGCGTTGTCGAGCCACTTGCACCAGCCGCCGCGTGCTGTAAAGGTTTACGTTGCGCGAAAGTATGCCAATTTTCATGCCAGATACCTGTGATGATCACCCATGGATGGACTCGATTATCGGAGTAGGTGGTTTCATATTGATCAATTGATTATACCAGCTTCTTGCCGTTGCCCCCTCCTGAGGTTAACGTTACAATCGCCCTCTCAGTTGGAGAAAACTATGGAAAAAGTAGAAACCTTTGTCATCATTCCGACCTATAACGAAGCGGACAACATCAATGACCTCATTGCGCAGGTGCTAGATTTACCGCTGGCGGTAGGCGTTATTGTTGTAGACGACAACTCGCCCGATGGAACAGGGGAAATGGCTGATGTATGGGCAGCACAGCATCCTGAGCTGGTTCACGTCGTTCATCGCCCTGGCAAGATGGGGTTGGGCACCGCTTACCTGGCTGGTTTTCGCAAAGGATTAGATGAGCTAGGCGCGGCGCGCATCATGACCATGGACGCTGACTTTTCCCACAACCCCCGGTATATTCCCCACATGGTCGCCCTCAGCGCCCAAAAGCACGTCGTCATTGGCTCCCGCTACGTGCCGGGTGGTGGCTCGAAAAACTGCACCTGGAAGCGCATATGGCTGAGTAAAATTGCCAACTTTGTGGCCCGTTTTTTGCTGAGTCTGCAGGCCAAAGATGCGACGGCTGGTTTCCGCCTCTACCGGCGCGAGGTGCTGGAATCTATTCCCCTGGACCAGATTTTCTCTAGTGGCTACTCTTTTTTGGTAGAAATGTTGTTTATGTGCCAGCGGCGGGGTTGGCAAATTGGCGAAGTCCCCATCATTTTTGAGGATAGACGCAAAGGAACGACAAAAATCTCGCGCAACGAGGTGTTAAAGGCGATGTATACCGTCTTTCGCCTCTTTTTGCGCCGCTTGCGGGGTGGCGAACCGCGCCGCCCGGCCATGCCGGTTTCCTGATGATTGAAGTAAGCTGTAATTTGTGTGGCGAAGAGCGCGTGAAGGTGCGCTTTGCGGCGACGTTGAATGGCAGCGAGGCGCTGAACGTGGACGCCTTTCGCTGCACGAACCCTGGTTATGGGCACCACCCGCGCATTGTGGAATGTGTGCAGTGTGGGCACGTGTATGCCAGCCCGCGCTGGTCGGATGAGGAACTGTTGGCGGCGTATACGGCCGTTGAAGATGAAACCTATGTCACCGAACGGGCCGGGCGGGAGTTGACCTTTCGCAAACATTTACAGGCGTTGGAGCGGGTTGTGGGGGTGGGCAACGGCCGTTCCCTGCTAGACATTGGCGCCTACATTGGCGTCTTTGTAGAAGTTGCCGCCCGCTCTGGCTGGGATGCCTGGGGCGTCGAGCCGTCAGATTGGGCCGCTGCCGAGGCCCAGCGGCATGGCCTCAACGTCATCAGCGGCACCCAGCATGCCCCAGAACTGGCCGGGCGGCAGTTTGACGTCGTCACCATGTGGGACGTCATCGAACACGTCAACGACCCCAAAGGGGAAGTTGCCCACAGCTACAAACTACTGAAACCGGGTGGCGTACTGGTGCTGCACACTATGGACATTGACAGCCTCACAGCGCGGCTAATGGGTTCCCGCTGGCCCTGGCTGATGGATATGCACCTGCACTACTTTAGCCAGAAAACCATGCGTACCATGCTAGAAGACGTGGGCTTTGAGGTGATATGGTCTGGCACCCAGGGGCGCTATTTGCGCCTGGGGTACCTGGCGACGCGGCTGGGCGGGCTTTCCGCGCCGCTGGGGCGTGCCGCGCAAGCCATTGTGCGCGCTTTGCGCCTGGCAGAAGTAGCCGTACCGGTGAATTTTGGCGATTTGTTTACCGTTTATGCGCAAAAAAATAGAGACTAGAGATTGAAGACTAGCGATTAGTCTCCAGTCTCTAGTTTCTGGTCTTCCTATGGATACACGGCGACTGTTTAGCTCCTTATTTGTGCTGGCCCTGTTTGCCATGGGGGTGCGGGAGACGCTGGACCCGGACATGTGGTGGCATTTACGCACGGGGGAGGCCATTTTGCAGCAGGGCATTCCCCGGCAGGATCTGTTTTCCTTTACCGTTCCTGAGTATGCTTGGACCACCCATGAGTGGCTGGCGCAGGTATTTATGTGGCTAGTCTACCGGGCGGGGGGGCTGCCGGGGCTGATTCTGGTTTTTGCGCTGCTGATTACCCTGACCTATTGGCTGGTGTACCGGGTATGTGCCGGACGGCCGTTTCTGGCGGCATTTGTGGTGCTGCTGGCGGCCTTTGCTTCCGCCATTGTGTGGGGGGCCAGGCCACAAATCTTCAACTTGTTGTTTACGGCCGTGTTCCTGGTCATCATCGAGCGCGTGCTGCACGGCGAAATAGACCGGCGCTGGCTGTGGGCGCTGCCCCCCCTGACCACCTTGTGGGCCAACCTGCACAGCGGCTACCTGCTGGGCGTAGTGATGCTGGGAACCTACGCCGTAGGCCTGGCTGTTGAGCAAATAGCAGTTAGCAGTAAGCAATTAGCTGCAAGCAATGGGCAATTAGCAGTTCACAATTCACAATTCACAATTCATTATTCATTATTCATTATTATCACCTTCGCCAGTTTATTGGCTGCCGCTCTCAATCCCAACGGCGTGGAGCTGTGGATTTACCCCTTCCTCACCCTCACCAGCCCGGCCATGCGCGCTTTTATTCAGGAATGGCACTCGCCAGACTTCCACAACCAGATTTTTTACCCCTTTGGGGCGATGGTGGCACTGGGAGTCCTCAGCCTGATTTTGAGCCGAAAACGGCCGTCGTGGAGCGAACTACTGCTATTTGGCGGCACGGCGGCGGCGGGCTTCATCTCTGCCCGCAACATTCCCCTGTTTGCCATCATTGCCGCGCCCATTTTTGCCCGCCATGCGGCGCAGATAGAGATTGGAAGCTGGCAATTGAAGATGAACGCGCAGCCACGCCCTACGCCCCACGCTGCAACCTCGCCCCCTAAGTGGGCCGCCATGCTTAATGGGGTGCTGCTGGCGATAGCTGTTTTGGTGGTGGGCGTGTACAGCTTCGTCAAAATTGAGGGCAACGAGGCGGCTATTGCGGCGCGGTTTCCGGTAACGGCCGTAGATTATCTGGAAAGCAGCGGTTTGGCCGCAGAGCGGGGCTACAACAGCTACAACTGGGGCGGTTACCTCATCTGGCGCGGACTGCCGGTGTTCATAGACGGCCGTGCCGACGTATACGGCGACGACTTTATGGTCTACTACCGCCAAACCATGGACCTGCGCGCCAACTGGCGCGACCCGCTGCGCGACTACGACATTGATTACATCCTCATGGAGCGTGGCAGCGAGCTGTTTACCCTGCTCGATGCCAGCGGCGAGTGGCGCGAGATTTACGCCGATGACATAGCCCGCATTTACATTCCCAGCGAGGAAGATTAGAGGCGGGAGATCTGGTTGACTGATAGAATTGATCCTGGCTCAAAATGACAACAGATGAGAATAATGAACAGATTTTTTCAGAGGTAAGATAAATCTGTTTTTTTGTAATGGTCAAGAGTAAGTTACACGGAGGTTCACGGAGGAGATACAGAGATTCTCAGAGAGATTAGGGAGAAATCTCTGCATTCTCAGCGCTCTCTGCGGTTCAAGCAACTCTTGACGATTACATAAATCTGTTTTTTACTCAAATCAGTTGTTGTCACCCTGAAAATGAGATTTGTCAGTCAATCAGGGCTGGCGATTGAAAATTGTTCCGCCTCCAATTCTTAAAATGACAGGTTTACCCATGCCCAACTGGCTCCAAAACCGCACCATCCGCCGTGACTTGTTCGCCATTGCCCTGATAGGCTTGCTGGTGCAGGGGTTGTGGGCATTGCGCTTGCCCCATCCTTCCTACTTTGACGCTTACTACTACACCACCAACGCCCAACGCCTGGCTGATGGCTTCGGCTTCACCCAGGAAATCATCTGGCAATACCTGGATGCGCCGGAAAGCCTGCCGGCGCCCAGCTTCACCTACTGGATGCCCTTGCCGGCCATGATTGGCGCGGCTGGGTACGCCATTTCCGACTCTTTTCGCGCCGCACAAGCCCCCTTTTGGCTGATGGCCGGGCTGCTGCCCTGGCTAGCCTACGCCATTAGTTGGCGGTTGTCCGCCAACCGGCGCCAGGCGTGGACGGCCGCATTGTTTACGGCTGCCGGTGGGTACTATTCCAGCTACTTCGGCCAGCCCACCACCTTTGCCCTCTTTGCCTGGACGGGTGGGGGCTGCTTGCTGGCTCTGGCCTGGGCGCAAGAACGGTTGACATGGCGTTGCTGGCTGCTGGCGGGCCTGCTGGCAGGGCTAAGCCACCTGGCGCGGGCCGATGGCGTGCTGCTGCTGCTGCTGGGGGGCTGGGTATGGCTGCTGGCGCTGCGCGATGGCGGGCTGGGGCAGTGGCGGCGGTATGGGGGGTACGGCGTGGCCTTTGTGTTGGGCTATTTGCTGGTGATGGGGGGCTGGTTTTGGCGCACCTACCAGTTAACGGGAGCGCCCCTTTCTACGGCGGGTACGCAAACAATTTTCCTGACAACCTATGACGACGTGTTTTCTTACGGCCGTTCCTTTGACCTTTCCTCTTACCTGGCGTGGGGCTGGGGGAATATCTTGCGCTCCAAGCTGGAGGCGCTGTCGTTGGCGGCGCAAACCTTTGTGGGCGTCACCGGCCTGACGGTGTTCACCTTCTTTTTTGTGTGGGCGTGGGGGGTGTATGGGCGCAAACAGGGCACGGGGCGGTTTTTACGGCCGTTTACCTGGTACACCTTGGGTCTCTATGCCGCGATGACCTTTGTGTTCACCTTTCCTGGTCAGCGGGGCAGCCTGCTGCACTCCTCTACGGCCTTGTGGCCCTGGTCTATGGCCCTGGCGGTGGCGGGCATAGATTTGGCAGTGGATGCCATTGCCCGGCGGCGACCCCATTGGCAGCCAGCCCAGGCAAAGCGGCTCTTTGCTGGGGTGTTTACGCTGATGGTGTTTGTGGTCAGCCTCGGCGTTTCGGGGGGGCACCCGCTGCGGGAGGATGAGGCGGCCGTTTTTGAGGAGATTGCGGCCGTATTGCCCACCGATGCGCTGGTGATGCTTGGCAGCCCGCCCAACTTCTACTACCACACGGGCATCCCCGCCATTGTTGTGCCTAATGAACCGGTGGGTGTGTTGTTAGCTGTGGCAGAGCGCTATGGGGCCAATTACCTGGTGCTTAACGCAGACCGCCCCCCAATTTTGGCTGATTTGCATGATGGCAATGTGACCATGCCCCAAATTCAGGAGATTGGGCGCTTTGGCGAAACTTTTGTGCTATATCGGTTAGTTGAGTAGCCTGGCTGACCAGCTGAAGGACTTCTTATGAACGTGGATAAGCGCGTGGGCTTGGTGGTGCTGGCGGGGGTAACGGCCGTTCTTCTCTTCGTGGGCCATTCCATAGCTGGGGGCGGGGCGGGCTTTCCGCTGGACGACGGCTGGATTCACCAAACCTATGCGCGCAACCTGGCCGAGACGGGGCGTTGGGAATATGTACCGGGGCAGGTCAGCGCTGGGTCTACCGCGCCGCTGTGGACGCTGCTGCTGGCGGTGGGATATGGGCTGGGGCTGCCCTTTTTGCTGTGGGCTTTTTTGCTGGGCGCGCTTTGTTTGCTGTGGCTGGCGCTGGTGGGCATGGCCCTGTGGCGGCGGCTGTGGCCGGAGCAGGCGGGGGCGGCCTGGGTGGCGGGGCTGGCCCTGGTTTTGACATGGCAACTGGTGTGGACGGCCGTTAGCGGCATGGAGACGACCCTGTTTATGGCCCTAGGCTGCACAAATTTGCTGCTTTATGCAAAGCTGGTGAGCGATAGCCCCAAGTCGTGGGCGCTGGTTTTGCTGTTGGGCGTATGCTCTGGCTTGCTCGTGCTGACGCGGCCCGATGGGGTGGTGCTGCTGGCGTTGCTTGCGGGCGGGTTGGTGTGGAAATGGTCAACGGCCGTTGGCGGCTTACGGTTTACGGCTTACGGCTTACGGCTTACCCTCCTCTGGGCTGGCGCGGTCCTTGTGCCCCTCGTCCCCTACTTTATTTTCAACTACAACGCCAGCGGTACCCTGTGGCCCAACACCTTTTACGCTAAGCAGGCGGAGTATGCGGCGGAGCTGGCGCGGCCCTTTGCGGGGCGGCTGGTGCAGTTGCTGTACTTTAGCCTGGGCGGGGCGGCGGAAGGCTGGCGGGGCATGAGTGGGGCGCAGTTGCTGCTGCTGCCGGGGCTGCTGTGGGCAGGCTGGCTGGCGTTGCGGGCGGATTGGCGAGAGAGGCGGCTGCTGTACACGCTGCCGCTGCTATGGGCGGCGGGGCACGTGTTTTTGTATGCGTGGCGGTTGCCGGTAACCTACCAACACGGCCGTTACCTGCTGGCGGCGCTGCCGGTGTGGGTGTTGTATGGTTTGGCGGGGTGGGGGGCGCTGTTGCGTGGTGTGGGGAACGGCCGTTTGGCCCGCGTGGGCGCCCTGGCGGCGCGGCTGACTTTTGCCTTGCTGCTGCTGTTCTTCCTATTATTAGGGGGTGCAGCCTATGCTGATAATGTGGCCTTTATTGAGGGGGAGATGGTGGCCGTGGCCCATTGGCTGGCGGAGAATACTGCCCCGGATGATTTGATTGCCGCCCACGATATTGGGGCAATAGGGTACTTTGCGCAACGGCCGTTGCTCGATTTAGCTGGCCTGATTTCTCCGGAAATTATCCCCCTGTTGGATGATGAGACTGCTCTAGCGGACTACATCAGGCGCAGTGAGGCCCGTTATCTAGTAACCGCGCCGGGTTGGCTATACGCCCCGGTGGTTACTGCGCCTGGCGTGGCGCGGGTTTACACGTCTGATTATGGGTGGACGGTAGAGCAGGGGTGGAATAATACGGCCGTTTACCAGCTTCCTTGATAGCCTTGTTGCCCCCTTTATTTTCATGGTATACTGCTTCCAGCCCTGCACAGGGCCATTCGCGCTTGTCCATTAAGCAATGGCAAGTATTTATCACCCACTACGACAGGGCTGCAACGGAATGAGGAGAAATAACTGTGTCCCCAATTAAAGTTCTCATTGTTGATGATCATCCAGTTTTTCGTCAGGGATTGTGCGACGTTTTGGAAATGGATGACTCTATCACGGTCATCGGTGAAGCAGCTGATGGTGAGGTAGCTGTCGGCATGGTTCACGAGAACCCCCCAGACGTCATCCTGATGGATATTAATCTGCCAACCGTTAATGGGTTGCAGGTCACCCGGCAAATCAAGTCCCAATATCCGGATATCAAAGTTATAACGATCACGGGCTATGATGATGCCGAGCAGGTGTTCCACGCTGTTCGCTCTGGGGCTTCAGCTTATTGTCCAAAGGATATTACGCCAGAATCTTTGGTCAATATTGTCCGCGAGGTTCACAAAGGGAAATACGTCTTGGAAGATAAGGTCATGACGTATGATGAAATGCTGGCCTGGGTAGATCAACGCATTACCCGGTTTGGCGGTCAGTACGCGCCAGACGGCGATGAGATGTTTATTCCCCTCTCGCCGCGCGAAATGGAAATTTTAGAATTGGTCACGAAGGGGATGAGTAACAAGGAAATTGCCTACAAGTTGGGGATTAGTCATCAAACAGTCAAGAATCACATGACCGCAATTCTCCGCAAGTTGCATGTAGATGATCGCACGCAAGCGGCCGTATATGCCTTGCAGCATGGCTGGGTGCGGCTAGATAACCAGCGTGACTAAAACCCGTTAGTGCCAACACAATACCATGCCAGAGGTGAAAATGGACGAGGAAGTTACCTTTCAGGAATTTTTGGAACAGGCTCAGGGTGATTACGAGCAAACTCAGCGCGATCTGAAAGAGATTGATATTTTGATTAAACAAAGCGCGGCAGAGGTGGAAAGGTTAGTGCAGCGCAACGCACAGGCGCAAAATTATGTACGCCAATTCCAGTCTAATTTTGAAACGATACCTCGTGAAGATATTAAAGAGGCTTACGAAAATCTAAATAACGTGCAGCAGCGCCTATACACCATGCGTGGACAGCTTGAAAAATTGCAGAGCGATCAGCGTAATTTGGAAAAACTGGCAGGATTGCAACGTCGTTTGTTTGCGCTGACTAACACGGGACCGTTACCTTCTACTCAAAAACGGCGTTCAGAAAGCGATCAATCGACCGTTATTCGCGTTATTCAGACTGAGGAGGCTGCCCGGCAAAGTTTGGTTCGTAAAATGCACGATGGGCCGGCATCTTCGTTGAGCAACTTTATCTTACAGGCTGAAATTTGCCAGCGTTTTTTTGATATCGATCCTGATCGGGCAAGAACTGAGCTGAATGCCTTAAAAAGTGCTGCAGCTTCCACTTTTGGTGATGTCAAAGATTTTATTTTTGATTTGCGGCCTATGATGCTGGATGACTTGGGGGTGATTCCAACTTTGAGGCGGTATGTTGAGTCGTTTCAGGAAAAGAGTGGCTTGCCGGTTCCCATTACTGTAACTGGTGTTGAACGGCGTTTGGAGAGCCATATTGAAGTGACTATATTTCGTGGGGTGCAGGAATTGTTGAATAATGCTTTTGTCCATGCGCAAGCCACGCATCTGCAGGTTTCGGTTGATCTTGCGACGGATAGGGTAACGGCCGTGGTGGAAGATAACGGCCGTGGTTTCAACGTTGAGGAAGCAGGCAGCACAAACCAGACAATAGGTTTAGACACCTTGCGAGAACGCATTGAAATGCTAGGCGGTGAGTTGAATGTGCAGAGCAGCATGGGCAAGGGTACTCGGGCCGAATTTGTAATTCCGGTGGAGTCAGAATTTGGGATGTAGATTCGAGAATGTTATAGTTCAGACGGAAATGGACACGGTCTTCAAAAAGAAAGAGAATAGGAAT
>CAZDEO010000044.1:0-42223 GCA_964504445.1 uncultured Anaerolinea sp.
GCCAAAGCGGTGCAGCCCCCACGCGGTGAGGGCCGAGAGACCCACGCTCATGCCCATGAGGCGCAGCACAATGACCAGGCTGGAGGCGATACCCCGCTGATTGTCGGGGGCGGCGTTGATAACGGCCGTACCCACCGGCGCAATCACCAGCCCAAATCCCGCCCCCAGCACCGCCAACTGCCCCGCCATCTCGCCAAAAGGCGTGCCCACCTTCCACTGGCTGCCCATTAGCCCAAAGCCCAGGGCACACAGCGTCAGCCCCAGCAGCGTCACCGGGCGGTAGCTGAAGCGCTCCGTCAGGCGCCCCCCCAGGTAAGCGGCCACAGCCATGGCCCCCGTCATACCGCTGAGCAGATAGCCGCTGGTGAGAGCGGCCGTTTCCACGTCAAACTCCAGCACGTTAATCACCAGGGGCACGTTCACCATAGCAATAATCAGCACGCCGCCCACCAGAAAGTTGATGAGAATGGCCGGGCTGAAGTTGCGGCGGCGGAAAAGGGCGAGGTCTATGAGCGGAGGGATGGCGACCAGGGGTCGCAAGGGGCGGAGGGGCAGAGGCATTGGGCGGCGTTGGATGAGCAGGAAGAGGGCAAAGAAGATAGCTGCCGCAACGTAAAGCCAGCCGGTGTGGGCAGGTTCCGGGTTGCCCAGGTTGGCAAAGCCACCAGCAGCCTGCACGTCGCCGCTGCCCAGCAGAGCTACGTTCAGGGAAAGGAGGGCGGCAGTCAGAACGGCCGTGCCCAACCAGTCTATGCGCTCCCGCGTTTGTGGCTGTGGCAGGTCACGCAGCACCCACCACGCCGCCGCCATGCCCAGCAAGCTGAGGGGGATATTCAGGTAAAACTGCCACTGCCAGCTTAGAAAGCGAATGAGCAGGGCGCCGTAGAGCGGCCCCCACACCCACCCGGCTGTGTCAATGGCCCCCAGCATACCCAGGGCGCTGGCCCGTTTTTCACGAGGGTAAACGTCCCCCACGACGGCCATGGCTACCGGCACCATTGCCCCGCCGCCCAGCGCCGTCAGCACCCGCCCCACAATAAAACTGTGCAGGTCCGGGGCCAGGGGCACCCAAATAGAGCCAGCCAAAAAGAGCGCCAGCGCGCCCACGTAAACGGTACGGCGGCCCAAAATGTCGCTAAGACGGCCGATAAAGGGCATCACCACCACGTAAGCGATGAGGTAGGCGTTGACAATCCAGGCAGCCTGGTCCAGCCCTTCTGGCAGGGGGATCTCCAGGTCGAAGATGATTTGGCGCAGCATGGTAGAGACCACGGTCAAATCGTCGGCGGCGACAAAGACGCCAAAGGCAACGACGGCCAGGATGAGGCGCGGAGAGGGGGCGTGGTGGGTGGTAGTAGGCATTGAGGATGGGAATAGAGATTAGAGATGGGAGATTGACAACCTCTAATCTCCCATAATCTCCAATTTCTTCTTTACAAAAAGAAATCTTTGATGGCAGCGGACACGTCAGCGACGATGGCGTACCAGTCGGTGTCGGGGTCTTTGATGAGGGTCATGTCGCCGCCTTCAATGGTGAGGTGGGCAATGCCGGGAATGACGGAGAGGGCTTGAGCCAGCGGAGAACCCTCTTCCATGGCGTTTGGCGAAGCGTAGATTTCCTGCTTTTGATCGGTGAGGGTCAGGTTGGTGTAGAGGACCATGCGCTGCCCGTCGTCGCTGAGTTCGGTTTCAATTTCGATGTATTCGGACATAGTCGCCTCCGGGAGGATGATGAGCCATGAGCTACCGGTTTTTAATTATAGCAACGGCCGTCACCATCTCCGAATTTCGAGTATAATCAGCGTCATGCTTGAATCGGACAAGGAGACTGAATCATGAACAAAGTATTTAGCTTTCTGGCGGGGGCCATGAGCGGAGCGCTGGTGGGCGCTGTCACGGCCCTGCTGTTGACGCCCGCCTCTGGCGCAGAGTTGAAAGCCGATGTGGCGGCGCGCATTGCGGCGGCTAAGGAAGAATTTCAGCAAGCGTATAATGAAACTTACCAAAATAAAGAGGCGGAGTACCAACGAATGAAAGGCGCCTAACCCCCTTGGCGCTTGATTTATAGGTGTTGTTAGACTTTATTTGCGGTATGGTTTGATAGATAAAACGGCCGTATTTGCCAGCTTGCCCCACAAGGTTTCCCCGCGCACGCCCATGACACGGCCGTTGGCAAAGTAAGGAAAGTCGAATTCCACCGGGTCGCCAGCTTGTAGACCAGGTAGGGGCATGAGGCGAGCGGTGAGGGGCTTGCGCAGGCGGGTCGCCAGCATAGCCACGTCCAGCAAAACGGCCGTCAGGCTTTCCTGGCTGATGTCGCCAGGCAGGGGAATGGTGTCTAAACCCACGCCACAAACGGCGCTGTAGCTCAATAAATCCTGCACCGTTAATGCGCCAGCAGCGGCACGACGGGCCAGCACAGAATCTTCCAATACGGGCAGCATGAGGCCAGAAAAGCCACAGCGGGGGAAGTTGGCGCGGTCAATGGCTTCAGTGATAAAGCCGGCGGCAAAGAGGCTGCCGGCTGCTCCCACGTGGGGCAGGCCCAGGGCTTCCATGGCCCCGCCCAAGCTTTTGGCGTCTTCGGGGAAGGGGGCCAGGGAAAAGTCAATGCCGTGGCAGGAGATGGCAAATTGGTGGGAGAGGGAAACGGCCGTAGCCATTATCTTTTCCGCCGCTTCCTCAATTGCCAGTACCAAATTCGTGCGCGCTTCCTCTAGTCCTTCGGCAGATTCGATGGCTTGAAGCGCCAGATCCGCCGACTCCACGGCGATGGCAAAGGTCGGCGCCCCGCCCGCGTGGTAAGCGACGGGGAAAAAGGGTGAGCCAGCGGGGCAGTTCGCCAGAGCCGCCAGGTAAAGGTTCCCAAATCCATTGGACAAAGTGGTGCTAACGTGTTGAATCACGTCGGCCATGCGCCAACAGCGGGCTGTGTCCAGGTTGCCGCTGGTGTCGGCAATTTCTGCCGTGGCAAAGAGCATGTCGGTTGCTGACAGAATGGCGGGAACCGTGTCTAACCAGGCCGCATCGTGGTGCAACTGCACTGGCCCCAGGCTTACGTAATCGGCCCCGGCGCTTTGCCAGCTTTGGGCGATGGCTAGAGCCTGGTCGCCGGGGTTCCTGGTTTTGTCCCACCAATCGGGGAAGGGGGGCGTCGCCAGCCGCACAGACTGTAAAGGATAGGGAAAGGCCAGGCGGGCGGCAGCAAAAAAAGCAGCAGCTTGCTGGGAATCAAAATCGGGTTCGCAAAAGAGGGTAATCGAGCGGATATCCATAAGCTTTGTTAATAGGTCGGTCGGTAGATTTGACAGAATTTGGCGAGAATCGTTAGAATTCCCCTCTACATACTTAAAACTTGGCAGGAATTAAACCTGGATGTCTGAAGAAAATCAAGAAGAGCCAATTGAACTGCAGGAAAAAAAACAGGATGAGAGCGCTGGGCGGCCCCCCAGCCAGAAGCGGCGTGCCCGCAAACGCCAGGGTTCGCGCCGACGCCAGCAGCCCGCAAAGGGTGCAAAACGGGAACCGCGTTCGCCGGCTGAAGAGGTATTAATGCGTTTTGCTGGGTGTGGTCGGTGTGCCTATTTTTTACTCAGCTACCAGAGTACGGTGGGGCAGGAAGTGTTGGAAACGGCCGTAGCCGAAAGCGATGATGAATGGCTGCAGCTCAACTGGATTGCCACCCTGCCCACCCTTGTCGAAAAATCGTATGGCACTTCCTTAGACCAGGGCGACTTTTATGTGGAAGGAAGCTGCCCCAATTGCCAGCGAGTGTTTGTGTACACCACAGAAACGGATGAAGAGTTAGCGGACTTTCAGATCAGCCTGTGAAGGAAGAGATGGGCCCTTGACCAAATTCTAAATTCCTTTTCTACGCTGCCGCGCTGCCTCAAACAAGATAACCCCAGCGGCTATGGCGGCATTGAGAGACTCGGTTTGGGCAGCCATGGGGATGGTTACCTGACCGGTGGCCAACTGCTGGCCATTTTCGCTGATACCCCAGGCTTCGCTGCCAATGATGAGGGCGGAGGGGTGAGTCCAGGAAACGGCCGTGTAATCCACTCCCGCGGTAACGACCGCCGCCCACACCGCCATACCCTGCACAATTTGCGCCATTGCGTCCCAACCCAGGCTGTGAATGGGCAAGCGCAAATGGGCACCCATGCTGCCCCGCACCACCTTGGGATTATAAGCATCCACACTTCCTGGCCCTAGCAATACTCCTTCCGCCCCGGCAGCTGCTGCGGTGCGCAGCATTGTCCCTAAATTACCTGGCGTGCTAAGGCCATCCAAAATGAGCAGCAAAGAGGGTTGGGCGGGCAGGGGCAGGGCAAACTGGGACAGAACCGCCAGCACACCCTGGGGCGTTTCCGTAGTACTCATGGCCGTCATCACGGCTTCGCTAACCGGGTATTGCTGGCCACCCAGCATTTGTAAAAGCTGGGCATTGGTGGCCGATTCGCCCCATGCCGGGGTGAAAAATAGCAGAGAAGGGTGCAGGGTGCTGGTAGCCGCCATATCTTGCAGCCAGCGAGTTCCTTCTGCCACAAAAAGCGCCTCGCGCTGGCGGAAGCGCCGGTCGTTTTGCAAACGGCGCACATATTTGACCTTCTCATTGGTTGTACTGGTAATCATAAAAATGATTGTATCTTTTTTCCATGTCAGGGGTTAATGTTGGTGGGGACGCTGAAAATTGCAAAAACGGCGATGGAGGTATGCGAATATGGGACAACTAAAGGGTTTGTATAAATTGAGCCGCCCCGTTTCTACACTAAGTGGGGTGCTGTCTGTTTTTTTGGGTGGGTACGTAGCTGCCACAGGGGAGTGGGGCAAGGTTACGTTGGCAGCGCTCTCTACCCTACTGATTTCAGCGGCGGCAAACGCCTGGAATGATTACCTGGATGTGGATATCGATCGCATTAATCAACCGCAACGGCCGTTGCCCTCCGGCATGGTTAGTTTATCCACAGCCCGCAAATTTTCGTTCATTCTCGCCAGTATGTCCATTATATTGGCGGCCTTCATCAATGGGCACGCCTTTCTCATTGCGCTCACTTCTAATGTGCTGCTTTACCTTTACTCCTGGAAAATGAAAAGCACCGTGCTGGTGGGCAACGCCATTGTGGCCTTCATTTCCGCCATGAGCGCCGTGTTTGGCGGTGTGGCGGCAGGCAACGTTGCCCCTACCTTTTGGTTAGCCATCATTATTGTCACGGGCATAATGGGGCGCGAGGTGCTGAAAACCATGGCCGACTATGAGGGGGATTTGCGCCAGCGGGTGACCACCATCGCCACGGCCTGGGGCCGGCGCAATGCGCGCATTGTCTTTTACATTCTAGTCAGCATCACCCTGGTCATGATGATGGTGCCTTACTTGCTGCGCGTTTACAGCCCGGTGTATGCCATTATTGTGGCCGTGGGGGTTTACCCAGTTGTGCTCTACATTGCCTTCCGCGTTGGGCACGTCAACACCGGGCAGCAGCTAGAAAAACTAAGCCAACTGATGAAATATGACTTTCTGATCTGGTTTCTCGCCGTATTATTGGGCACTTCAATTTGAGCTGTCACCCTATTCTTTCTGCTCTAAAAACCACGCCTGGCTGTTGAAGGGAATCTCTCCTTCCTGAATTAATTGCCTTTTGGGAATATACGTGCCGTCGGCCTGCAAGGCGTATGCTTTTTCCGTATCTTGCAGGTAAATTTGCAGCATTTCCTGCAAAATATGCCGGCGCATTTCTTCTTGCTCAATGGGAAAAAGCACCTCCACGCGGCGGTCAATGTTGCGGGGCATCAGGTCGGCGCTGCCCACATACATAATCGGGTCATCCTGGTTATGGAAGTAGTAGATGCGGCTGTGTTCCAGAAAACGGCCGACAATGCTGGTGACGCGAATGTTTTCGCTGACCCCGGGAATGCCGGGGCGCAAGCCACATATACCTCGGACAATCAGCTCAATCTGCACGCCAGCCTGGGAGGCTTTGTAGAGCGCGCGGATTAAGGGAGCGTCTACGAGGGAGTTGCACTTGAAGATGATACGGCCGTTCTTCCCGTGGGTGGTTTCCTGCTCAATCAGCTCCATGAAGCGCTGCCGCAAATTGACGGGGGCCACCAAAAACTTGCGGTAGCTGGTTTGCTTAGAGAATCCCGTCAGATAGTTAAACAGTTCCGTGGCGTCTGTGCCAAAATCCTCATCGTGGGCCAACAACCCCAGATCTGTATAAATCCGGGCGGTGATGCTGTTGTAATTCCCCGTAGCCAGATGCACGTAGCGCTGAATGCCATCCCGCTCGCGGCGCACCACCAGCGTCACCTTGCAATGGGTTTTCAGGCCAATGAGGCCATAAACCACATGCACCCCCGCATTTTCCAGCGCACGGGCCCATTCAATATTACTCTCTTCATCAAACCGCGCTTTCAACTCTACCAGGGCCGCTACCTGTTTGCCGTTTTCGCGGGCTTTGGTCAGGGCATGAACCACAGGTGGGTTGGGGCCAACCCGGTATAAGGTCTGTTTGATAGCCAGGACGTTGGGATCTTCCGCGGCCGTTTCCAAAAAATCTACCACCGGCAAGAAGCTGTCGTAAGGGTGATGCAGCAGCACCGGCTGCCGCTGAAGCACCTGGAAAATGTCAGGCGCGGTGCGCAGTTGGGCTGGAAAGGCTGGCATAAAATCGGAGTCTTTCAGTTCGGGGCGTTCCAGCTTGTGCAGTTCCCACAGGCTGCTAAGTCCTAGGGGCGCATCTGTGGTGTACACGTCATAGGCGCCCACCTTCAGGTTGGCGGTCAGAAAGTGGCGAATGCTTTCAGGCGCGGCCTCATCCAGCTCCAGGCGTACCACAGAACCAAAATGGCGCTGGCGTAAATTTTCCTCCATAGTCAGCAGAAGGTCGTCGGCCTCTTCTTCTTGAATTTCCATGTCGGTATTGCGCGTTACGCGGAAAGGGTGGGCGGCAATGATTTCTACGCCAGGGAATAGCCGGTCCAGGTTGGCGGCAATGACCTGCTCGACCCACACAAATTTTTGCACGGCGGGCGGCAGCAGGTCATCAGGATCAATGGGCTTGAGGGGTACCAGGCGGGGCAGGCTGGCGGGCACCTTAATGCGTGCAAAGCGGGTTTCGCCACTTTCTGGGTCGCGCCCTAAAACGGCCAGGTTGAGGCTGAGGTTGGAAATATGGGGGAAGGGGTGGCTGGGGTCATGGCCCAGCGGCGTGAGTACCGGGAAGATTTCCCGCTCGAAGTAGTCGCGTAAGCGCTGTTTTTGCCGTTTCTTCAAGTCGTCGTATTGCAAGACATGAATACCTGCTTCGGCCAACTGGGGATGAAGCTGGGTTTTCCACCAATTGTTGGCGGTAGCAAATAGCTGGGTGACGGTGCGGTGAATGGCCACAAGCTGTTCGCGGGGGGTCAGGCCGTCGGCAGGGCGCTTGGTAATGCCCAGCAACACCTGCTGTTTCAGCCCAGAGACGCGGACCATGAAAAACTCGTCCATGTTGCTGCTATAGATAGCCAGAAACTTGACCCGCTCCAACAAGGGGTGGTTGGCTTGCACTTCGTATAAAACGCGGCGGTTAAATTCGATGTGACTGAGTTCGCGGTTGATGTAAAGACTGGGTTCTTTCAGGTCGCGCTCTGGCAGATGGGGCCTGGTGGAACGGAAACGGCCGTGTTCATCCCGCGCGCGTTTGCCATTATTAGATGCTGTTTTTGGCCCTGCTTTTTCTACCGTTTCGCTTATGATTGGTGTGTCACTCATGGTTACTCGCTTTTAGCACGAAGGTTTATTATGCTTAACTTTAATCGGGAAGAAGCCTGTTGTCCAGTAAGAATTCTTTTAATGGGTGGTCCTTGGATGCTGTTCATTGGGCTGCTGGGTTTGGTGGGAGCTTGCCAACCACAGCCGCTGCCGCCAACGGCCGTACCCACCGGGTCGGCCAGCGCCCTATATGTGCCCCTGGTCTCTTTGGCGGAGACGCCGACGCCGCTGCCTGAACCTTTGCGTATAGGCATCGAGCCGGGTGTGCCGTCCGAACTGGTTCAGGCGGCACAAGCATTAACCATAGCCCACCCCCACGCTTTTGTGCTAGATGGGGAAACGGCCGTCCTGCAATTGACCGTTGGCGCAGGCCACCCGCTGGCGCAATGGGTGTACGCCGTGGCCGCGCCTTTTGCCACCGTGGCCGACGGCGTGACGGGAGATGAGGTGCGGGCTGCCTGGCGTGGCGAGGGGGAAAGAATGGTGCTGGATGAAGAAACGGTCGTGGCCCTTACCCCCCTGCTTGGCCCCCTGGCAGAAACTGTGCCAGTGGTAGCCGTGGACGCATTGATGGCCGCTTTGTGGGCAGCGCGCCCCGCCATCACTCTGCTGCCCTTTCACCGCCTGACGCCAGAGCTGAAGGTGCTGGCTGTGGATGGCGCGTTGCCGCTGGACAAAAACTTTGATGTTGCCGCCTACCCCTTTGTGCTGGACGTGGGCCTGACGGGGGAGGAGCCAGCCGTGACCACTTTTCTTGCCGCCTGGCAAGGCCCCACCACTAACCGTGACCCGGCCAGGCTAACCACCGTCGCCCTTACCGGCGTCACCGCCCTGGTGCGCGGCACCGCCTTCCAAATGGAGTACAACGGCGTAGGCTACCCAGGGCAGGAGGTTGCCCCCATCTTGCAGGCGGCGGACATTGCCCACGTGAGCAACGAGGTCCCCTTTACCGCCGACTGCCCCTTTCCCGACCCGTTGGGCGGCACCAGCTTTTGCTCCCGCGAAAGCTATTTTGACCTGCTGCTGGACTTGGGCGTGGACGTGGTGGAAGTGACGGGCAACCACGTCAACGACCGGGGCGCGGCCCATTTTGCCCATACTCTGGACATGTATGATGCGGCGGGGCTGGCTTATTTTGGCGGGGGGCGAGACTCCGCCGACGCGGCAGAGCCAGCCCTGTTTACGCACAATGGCAATCGCATTGCCCTGGTGGGCTGTAACTGGATGGGGCCAAGCTATGCCTGGGCGACGGCCGTTTCCGCCGGCGCGCGCCTTTGTGATGACCGGTTTTTTGCCCAAATTGGACAGCTAAAGGGGGAAGGGTATCTGGTATTGGCAACCTTGCAGTACCAGGAATATTACCATTACCAGCCTACGGCGCAGCAGGCAGCGGATTTTGCGCGGGTGGTGGTGGCGGGGGCTACGGCCGTTTCCGGCAGCCAGGCCCACCACGCGCAGGGGTTTGCCTTTCACGATGGCGCCTTTATCCATTACGGGCCGGGCAACTTGTTTTTTGACCAGATGGAGCAGTTGGGCACGCGCCAGACGCTGATTGACCAGTACGTGGTGTACGACGGCCGTCTCCTCAGCGTGCAGTTGTGGAGCGGCCTCATTGAAAACTACGCTCGCCCGCGGGAAATGACGCCCGCCGAGCGGCAGCAGCTTTTGCAAACTCTTTTTCAGGCCAGCGGGTGGTAAGTTATTGCTGTGGCCTATTTACCCGGAACAATTGACCGCTTGTAGAGGTTTCGGTAGTTACGATTGCGTCAATTCGCTGGGCTAATGCCGCAAAATTGGCGTCAAACGTACAGACAATGATGCCAGCGTGGTCGGAATTATGCTTATGAAGATTAATGAAATGCTTGCGATTGAAGGTCAATACGATGCGCTTCTCTTGCGTGGCAAACTGTAAAACCGCCTCATCTGGCATTGCTTGATTCGCTTTGCCCGTTTCTTGAATCGTTAGCACATCATGCCCATAGGCGCGAAGAACTTCTACTACAGGCCAAGGAAAGTTTTCGTTGGAGTAGAACCGAGCCATTAATCAGGCAGTCTCGTTTTCAGTAATTTGTCGTTCGATTTCATCGTGAAAAGCACGATAGTATGCCCACGCATTTGCCAGGTCTTCGGCTCGTAATGAGGGGTAAGCTTGAAGCAAAGCAGCATCGCTGGCCCCCAATTTACGTCCCTGTACCAATACCCAAACCGGTATGCGCGTGCGGACAATACACGGTTCGCCGCCGCTTACGTCGGGTACGCTTTCAATGCCTGGAAAAGCGTCGCCCAAATCGCGCACTACCCACTGCAAAACCTGTGCCTTTTCTGCGCGGTTCATTCGAGAAATGAGACGCTCTGTTTGTTGTAGCACATTCATGACGTTAGTATAGCATATCTATTTGCTCATTCCAGCACTCAAATCAGTCCAGCGGCGGGTGGCTCCGTGTGGATGAAGCTCTTGCCAATGGCGCTGCCCACGGCGCCAAAGGCCGCGCCCATCAGCCCCCAAAACAGTGTGGAACAAATCAGGCTAACAACAAAACTGACGCCCCAGACCAGCAGTATTTCCCGGGGAAATCCGGCTGAAAAGGCAGGATCGGTGGCGGCTAGCGTGGCAAAAAGCGTAGACAGGCGATCGTATAGGGGCGCAACCACCAGCAACGTGACGAAGCTGCCCAACAGAGTGCCCAGGACGTAAGCCAGCGCCCCGGCAGCAGCCCCACCTTTGATAGGGGCGTCCGTGAGCGCTTCTTCGCGGTGGTGCAGGCGGGTATACACAACGCCGGTGCCCATGCCGGCCCCCACCCACAGCAGGCAGCCCGCTAGAGTCAGACACATGGCCGCAATGGAAAAGGTCTCGCCGGGTAGGCCAAAAATGAATTCGATAGGGTCATCCGTAGCCGGATCGAAAGGTAGCTGGGCATCCGGCGCGGTGAGAAAGGCGGAGTCGAAGACGGGGGAATCTAACATGCGCCCCACAAAGAGGGAGGAGGCTATTCCTGTCAGGAGATAGTACAAAACGAGAATGGCTGTGCCCAGGGCGGTGGCAATGAGTAACGGCCGTGTGCGAATGGTCATATGGCTTTTCTCCTAAAAGAAGAAGGGGGCAGGGGAGCAGAGGAGAAAAATCCCCTACTCCCTTGCTTTTTGTTTAACTCAGATCGTCTGCAACCCAGCCTAGCCCCAGCGCTTCCAGCGTCTCCCGCGTGGGCGTGCCCGTAACACCGTCCCAGCCCGCTTGCTCGTGGTACATATCCAGCCCCGCCGCTAACTCTGATTCATCAAGAACAATGCCATCAGAACGGCCGCCCTTCAGCGCCTGCTTAAACAACTTCTCTGGTAGCATATCGTCAGCGCGGGTCAGCCCCTCGCGGGCGTTAAAGGCACGCATCAGATTCAGCCGCCGCTGCCCAATGCGCTGTATTTCGGCTACGTCCACGTCCCAGCCGGTGGCTGCCGCCAGCAGATCGGCCATATCCTGCGGCTCGTTGTACAACTGCCACGTGGCGCCAAAGACAAAGTTGCACAGCCCCAGCGTGTCCTTGGCGCTGATGTTGTACTGGGTCTTTAAGGCGAACTCCACCTTCTCCGCGTTCAGCACCTTGGGGTCTTGCGGCTTCTCCAGGCCCAACTGCTTCAAGCCCACCCCCGCGCGCCCGGCGTACACCTTGGGGTGGTACATCGGGTCGTGCTCCGACGACTCGTGGTCGGCGCCAAAGGGGTTGACGGCGTAAATGAGGCCCAGGCTGCGCTTGACGTGCGGCATATGCGCCGGCATTTCCTGCCCTTTCACCGTCAGCAGGTATTCGTGACCCCGTTCGAGCAAATTAGCCGCCTTGGCAGAGCCTTCGGCCAGATAATGCCCCAAACCTTCGCGGTTGAGGGTCTGTTTGAGCATCGTAATCATGGCTGCGGCGTTGCCAAAGCGCAGGTCAATGCCGCCGGTATCTTCCAAAGTGAAGACGCCGTTCTCAAAGCATTCCATGGCCCAGGAGATGGTGGCCCCGCAGGAGATGGTGTCCACGCCGTACTCGTTGCAAAGCTGGTTGGCATAAGTGATGGCGTGCAGGTCGTCTACGCCGCAGTAGGAGCCAAAAGTGGCCAGGGTTTCGTATTCCGGCCCGCCATATTCGGGGACGATGGGATTGTTGCGCCATTCGGACTCAACCACGCGCTTGCAGCGCACGATGCAGGCGTAGCAGGTATCGCGTCCCTGCCGGTCTTGTTTGCCGTCGGCTGCACCTTTGAGGAGTTCGTCGTAGAGGCGTTCGCCGCTGATTTGTTCGGCTTGGGCCATTTCCATGAAGCCGGCGCTCCAGTTGTAGGTGGGCAGGCCACCGCTGTTGTTGTTGGCCATGACGGTGTTGGCCGTGCCGTAACGACCGAAGTTGTCCAGCACTTTAGGGAAGGCGGTGGCCCCTTTTTTGGCCAGGGCGGCCACGGCCGTTTTGTTTGCCGCCTGTACTTTTTGCGTGCCGCGCACAGCGATGGCCTTGAGCTTTTTGCTGCCCATGACGGCACCCACCCCCGTGCGTCCCCAGGCGCGGTTGCTCATGTTCATGATGGCCGCAAAGTTAGCCAGCTTTTCCCCGGCGGGGCCGATTTGGGCAATCTCTACCTGCTTGTCGTCCAATTCCTCTTTGAGCAAATTGTCTACTTCCAAAGTGGTTTTGCCCCACAAATGGCTGGCGTCGCGCAGCTCCGCCTCGCCGTTATGAATCCAAAGATAGACAGGCGTGGCGGACGCGCCGTGCAGGACCACGGCGTCGAAGCCGGCGAATTTCAGCTCGGCGGGCCAGAAGCCGCCCGCCTGGCTGTCGGCGACACCGCCGCTGCTGGGGGATTTGCAGGTGGCAGTGGCGCGGCTTTGCCCGCTGATGGGCAGGCCGGTGGGGGCGCTGCACGCCAGGGTCAGGGTGTTTTGTGGGCCAAGGGGGTCGGCGCCCTGGGGCGTCTTTTGCCAGAGGTAGTACAGCCCCAGCAGGCTGCCGCCGGGGTATTGGCGATAGAACGCTGCCGTGGGTTCTTCAATTTCGATAGCGTGGGTGGTCAGGTTGACGTGCAGAATTTTGCCGGTAAAGCCGTATAAAGCAGTCACAGTCGTCTCCTTGTGGGAATTTGTGGCTATTGTAGCGGAAGTGCCACGGCCGTTCCACTTGCGAGAATCAGCGTTTATTGTTTCCTGTTTTTTACGGGGCCAGATACCCTTTCTCCACGGCATCGTTAAGCAGCGCCAGGGCATAGTCCCACAGGGTGGTGGAGCCTTCCGCCATGTGCCCGGTCATGGCGATGACGCGGTCGCGGGTGACGCCGTGGGCCTGCCACGGCCGTCCTTCGTTGTGGTAGTTGTGCAGCAAGGGCATCAGGCGATCTAGCGCATTGGCAAAGCGGGAATCGGCCGTTTGCCGCTCTTCAAATTCGCGCCATAGGGCTATAAACGCATCTCGCTGGGGGGCGGGCAGCAGGCCAAAGATGCGCGCTGCCGCCTGCTGCTCCCGCGCCGCTTTGCTGCTGTTGCCCTGTTGGTCATAGAGAAAGGTGTCCCCGGCGTCAATCTCCACAATGTCGTGTAGGAGCACCATTTTTACCACGTGGGCTACGTCCACCGGTTCGTTGGCGTGCTCCGCCAGGGTCAGGGCCAGCAGGGCCAGGTGCCAGCTATGCTCGGCGCTGTTTTCGGGGCGGCTGCCATCCATGATGGTGGAGCGGCGCAGCACCCCCTTGAGCTTGTCAATTTCGTGAATGAATTGCAGTTGTTGGGTAAGTTGGTCCATAGTGTGTAGGGGCAGGGGCAGCAAGGACGCAAGGGGCAGGGGGAATGCTCATTCTCCTCTGCTCTCCTGCGCCACTGTTCCCTTGCTCTGTTCCAGTTCCAGTTTCTTGAGACGGTAAAGGGTTTCCTGGGTAAGCTGACGATGTTTACCAATAATGTCGGCCAGAATGCCGAGGATGAAGATGAGGCCGCCGACGATGAAGAGGCCAGTGCCGATGGTGATGGATTGGATGTAACGGCCAATGCCGCTCTGCGCGGTGAAATAAAAGTAGAAATACCGCAGCCAGGTGGCCATGCCAACGAGGATGAAGGGCAGGGCCAGGTAGGTGAAGGTGCGCAGCGGTTCGTAGAAGGCGTAGAGGCGGATGATGGTGCCGCCCTGGGCTTTGACGAAGTGCCACATGCTGCGCTGCAGGCGGGACGGCCGTTTCGTTTCGTTGGTCTCGATGGGTACGCTGGCAATGGTCAGCCCCATTTTCCCGGCCTGGATGATGGTCTCCAGGGTGTAGCTGAAGCGGGTGAGGATGGTCAGGCGCAAAGCCGCGTCGCGGGAGTAGGCGCGGAAGCCGCTGACGGTGTCGGGCACGCTGGTGCCGCTGACTGTGCGCACCGTCCAGCTCCCTAAATTTTGCAGCGCCTTCTTCAGCGGGGAGAAGTGGGGGATTTGGGCAATTTGCCGGTCGCCAATGACAATGTCGGCTTGCTGCTGCAGAATGGGCGCGACCAGGTCAACCACGTAGCGCCCGGGGTACTGGTTGTCAGCGTCGGTGTTGACGATGATGTCCGCCCCGTGGCGCAAGGCGGCGTTGAGGCCGGTCTGGAAGGCCTGGGCCAGCCCCAGGTTGCGCGGGTGGCGAATGAGGTGGGTGACGCCAAGACGTTGGGCGACAACGGCCGTGTCATCTGTACTGCCGTCATCCACCACCAGCGTTTCAATGGTGTCAATGCCGGGAATTTGGGCAGGCAGCCCAGCCAGCGTGTCTGGCAGCGTGCCCGCTTCGTTGAAGCAGGGAATCTGAATAATGAGTTTCACAGAGGGAATTGTAGTGTGTAAGTTTGCCATGGTGCAAACTTACACACTACCATGCAGAATGTCGTCCAACTCCAGCAAATGCAGCCCTTCCCACAGGTAGATATTGAGGTCAATGCGCAGGTCGTCGCTGACGGTAACCCCTTCAGCACGGAGGAGGTTGGCTTGTTCGTTACGGCCGTGCTCCCGATTGACGATGCTGATGCGTCCCTGGCTGTTAACGACGCGCTGCCAGGGCACGCCGTGGTCTTCCTGCCCCTTGAGGGCACTGAGAGCGTACCCCACGGCGCGGGCGGCATGGGGGCGGCCCAACATTTGGGCCACACGGCCATAGCTGGTCACCTGGCCCTGCGGAATACGGCGCACCACGGCATACACCTGGGCATAGAAGTTAGGCGGTTGATTTATTGACATGGACATCTTCCCATTTCAAGCTGCATTGTCTGCCGGTTAACGGCCGTTGTCAATAAGTTACCCATCCGGGCAAACAGATCGCTCCATTGGCCAAAGCGGGTACGGCGGCAAAAAAGGGGGCGAGCCGTCGGTTCGCCCCTTTTTTGCGCGCAAATCAAGAAACAATCACGTTCAAGAGTCAGTTCCTGGTTACCACCGGCAGGAAACCGAGAAATTCCGCCGCGCCTTCGTAGGCGCCCATGTCGTACCCGGCTTCCAGAGGCCGGGGGACGTTGTCCAGGTCCGGTGATAGCCCGGTGGCGCAGGCGTCAATGGCCGGAGATGCCGCCCCCAAATGGTAGTTAACGCCAGGGGTTACAAAGGTCGGGTCAAGGGCAAAGCCGGCGTTACCTTCTTGATCAATATTGCAGGAAACGGCCGTAAACGGCGGCATAAAGCCCAGGCTGTTCCCCCAGGCAATGCTGTTGTGCACAGCGCTACTGGTGCCTATTTGCGAGTAAGCTGCTCCCCCGCTGTTATCTGCCAGCGTCACGTGCCACAGCGTAAAGGTTCCCCCCGCAGCGCGGATGCCCGCGCCCAGAGCCGTGGTCACGCTGTTATGATGAATCAGGCTGTCACTCACCTCGGCTACCGCGCCAGCGCCGCTTTGGTAAATGGCGCCCCCCTGGTTTGCCTGGTTGTGGTGCAAATAGGTGTGGCTTACCGTCAGGGTGCTGTCAAGGGTATAGATAGCGCCCCCATTGCCGCTGCTGTTGGCGTCACTGTCAGCCACATTGCCCAGCAAAGCACTGCACGCATGGGTGGTTGGGTCACATGGGGTGGCCTGCGGCGCAGCCGGGGCACGCACCTCCTCTGGGATCATGAAAGCAAAGGGAGATGCGAAATTGGCGACCAGCGTCAGGGTAGAAGCACTTCCGGCAATGGCTCCGCCATGGAAGGTTGCCTGGTTGTCTTGGAAGGTGCAGTTTTCGGCGTGGAAAGTGCTGCCGCTCAGGTAAATGGCGCCCCCGCTGCCGCTTAATGCCAGGTTTCCTTCACCCGCATTGCCCAACACGATGCCATCCAGTTCTACTCTGGGGCTGTCTATGGCGTAAATAGCGCCACCATCTCCGGCATAAGCCCGGTTATCCCACAACGCCGGCCTGATATTGACGTAATCATCTAGCCAGATGCGCGACCCGTTGCTCAGGTAAATGGCCCCGCCCTGGCCGGTTAGCGCCCAGTTGCGATCAAAATCAACCTGCCCATAAACGTCGAATAATCCGCCGGCATCCGCATAGAGGGCGCCGCCGTGGCCCTGGGCATGGTTGGCGTAAATGTAGAGCTGCGCCCCGCTGGTTGCGTGCAGTTGCACGGTGTCATTATTCGCCAGGTAGAGGGCGCCGCCATTGCCTGCCTGGGCCTGGTTGTTGTAGATGAGGCTGTAACTTTGCGCCGCAAAGTCAATATCGGCCGTGCCTACCACAGCCAAAGCGCCGCCATGTTGGCCAGCTTCGTTGCTGCGCAATGTCCACCCGCCGCTGAAGTCCAGGGTACCGGCATCTTGGTAAATGGCCCCGCCGTCGGTGCTGGCAGAATTGTCCCGCAGCGTTGTATTTTGCAGGGTGACCACTGGCGCACCTGAAGACACGGCGATGGCGCCCCCCGGACCGTTGAGGGCGTGGTTATTGCGCAATGCGGAGCCGTTGCGGACGTGCAGCGTGCCGGAATCGAACACGCGGACGCCTCCGCCAAGGCTGCTGGCCGTGTTGCTCAGGATGTCGCTGTTGTCCAGGGTTACGGTGCTGGCTAATACGTAGATGCCTGCGCCACGGCCGTCGAAGGAGGAGGGGAGGAAGTGCTGGGCAACCAGGCTGTTGGTAAGGGTAACCATGCTGCTGTGCGCTACGTACAGCCCGCCGCCATAGCCCGTGGTCGTGTTGCTGAGCATATTGCTGCTGACGGTGCTGTTTTGCAGGATGGCGTGGGTGCCCTCTGTCAGGTACAGCCCGCCGCCGTTGAGGCCGGCAGGCCCGATGTGGTTGGGCTGGTTTGTCTCGGGACCACCAACCAGGGCATCGATGAGATGTAGGGTACTGGCGCGGGCATACACCCCGCCGCCCATGTAAGAAGCGGTGTTGTTAAAGATGGATCCATTAAAGTCTACGGTGCTGGCGTCAACGTACATGCCGGCCCCTTCCACCGCCTGGTTGCCGCCCCAGCCGCTGGCCGGATAGCCAATGAGGGCGTAAACGGCCGTGAGCGAGCTGCCATTTCCTAAATAAACACCCCCGCCGTTGTGGGTGGCCACATTGCTATGGACAACGGCGCTGAGGTGTATGGTGGACCCATCGGCGTAGATGCCGCCGCCGTTGTAGGCGCTGTTGTTGCTGATGTTGGAGGAGTTGGTAGCGGTAATGACCCCATTGTCCGAAACGTAAATGCCGCCGCCGCCGCCGTCGGGCGCAGTCGCCTGGTTGCTGCTGACGTGGCTGCCGTACAGTTCAAGGGTGCCCCCAGGCAGCGACACACCGCCCCCATTCGGGGCTGCGTTATGGGTAATGCTGGCATCCCAACTGGTGCCAATCAGCCGGCCCCAAACTCGTGCTCCACCACCCTCAATGGAGGCGGTGTTGTAGGTAATGGTGGTTTCATTCGTCAGGGTTACGACGGCATTGGTGCTGATGTACAGGCCGCCTCCATAGCTTCCATTGTTGTGATGAACTTCGGTATCCTCCAGAACCACCTGGCTCACACCGAGGATGTCCAGGCCGGCGCCAAAATCATTGCCGCCGGTAATGTGCAGGCCGCGTAGCAGCACGGAGCTATTGTTAATGTCAAAAACGCTGCCTGCACCGCCCCCGTTGACGGTTGTTACCTCTCCCAGGTCGGTTACGCAGTCTGTGGCGAAACCGCCGGCAATGGTCAGGTTCTTGTCTACAATATCTACGCTTTCGAAGTATGTGTCTGCGGCGGCCTGGATGCTGGCGTTGGGTGGAGCGGCGTCAATGGCGTCTTGGATACGGCCGTAAGCGCAGCCCGCACCGTTTATTCCCACCCGCATACTTCCTTCATCGGCCCCCATGTCATAGGGCGTTGCCGGACGAACGTAGACCACTGGGCGTGGCTCGTTATCAAAATCTACTGTCTGGCCTGCGGCACAGCGATCTAGAACCGGGCTGCCGCTTTGCAGGTGAAAATTGGCGGTGGTGGCATCCACAAAGAGCGGGTCAACGTTCATGTTGCCCGTGCCGGTGTAACCACCTTCGACATCTGAGCAGGTGACAGTTTGCGCTAAGTCATTGATGCTGCTGGCATGGCCCCAAATAATGGAGTTGCTGAGGGAAAGGGTAGCGCCAGACAGGCCGATGGCATTCCCTGTTGTGGTGCCCCCAGAATCATTGTGCGCCAGCGTGTTATGGCCACCGACAAAAGTGGCTCCCGTATAAAGTCGAATACCGTCCCCTGTAGGGCTGCTTGCGTTGTTTTTTGCTACCAGAGAGTTGTAGAGGTAGACCGGACTTTGGTAAGCGTACAGGCCGCCGCCCAGGTTGGCCAGGTTGTTTTCTATAAAAACCTGGCGTAAATCTACTTCACTGTCGAGGGTGGCATAAACTCCACCGCCATACAAAGTGGTCGCGATGTTATGGCTCAGTTGGCTGCAGCGCGGCCCACTGCACGGATAGCCGCCTAAATCCATGTCCAGGAGCGAACCGTTGGTGGCATAGACGCCACCGCCGAATTCAGAGGCCTTGTTGTAATGGATTAGCGCTTTGTCGCCCCAAAGATCGCTGTTGTCCAGGTAGGCGGCGCCCCCGTTGCCTGCGCCCCCTGTCCCGGCTTCATTGTTGTATAGCTCGGCTTCATTATCTAGGTTGATGGTGCTGCTCTGGGCATAGATGCCGCCACCATGATTGGTGGCCTGATTATCTTCAATTTCGGAGCAGTCCCCTTGCATGGTCAGGGTCGTGGTAATCAGGTAAGCGCCGCCGCCCTGAATGGCGTCGTTGTTGTAAATGTCTGAACAGTCGGCAAGAAGGACAGTGCCCTGGCGCATGTAGACCCCACCGCCCTGGCCATTACCGGTTAGAGCCTGGTTGCTGTACAGGTCCGCATAGGAGCGCAAGTCTAGCAAGGAGGCTATTGTTTCCAGAGAGCCATAAGCGCCAGCGCCAAGGGGTGCGGTGTTGGCGTAAACATTGGTTGTAGTAAATACGGCCTGCGCACCAAACAACCGCACGCCACCCCCATAGGTTGTGGCTGTGTTGTTGTGAATGCTGACGTTGGTCCCTTGCACTTGGGCAGACGGGCCTACCCACAAACCACCGCCCCACACGGCCGTGTTGTCGTAGATGTGCACATTTTGCAGAGTGAGGGTGCCGGTGCCGCTGCCCCAAGCGAAGCGAATCCCGCCCCCTTCAAACCCTGAAAAGCCATTGGTGATTTCTAAATTTTCCAGCGTTACGGTTAAACCAGTATTGACAATGACGGTGGAGCCGCTGGCGGAACCGTTGATGACTGTCCGGTTTGTGGAACCGCTGGCGCACCCGGCGTACCCTCCTTGCAAGCTCAGGTTCTTGGTGACGATTACGTTTTCGACAAAGGTCACGCCTCCTTCAATAAGCAGGCGGTCGCCGGGGTTGGCGGCGGTAATGGCTGCGTTGATAGTGGCGTAGGTGCAGCCACTGCCTACGGTGCGGTCTGCAGCCGGCTGGTTAACGGGGGTGGGGGCGGATTGGGGTGTTTCGCCGGCGTGCTTTCCGCCCTCCCGCGGATCAATGACAAAGGCAAACGCCTGAGCGCGGCTGGCCTCATCATGGGCGACCTGGGCGAGGACGGCCGTTTCCTCAGCCACAGGGTCACCGGGTACCTGATAGTCAGTCTGGTTTTCTGGGGTCAACTGGCTGCGGGCGGCCACAATTTCCGCCATGAGCAGATCGCGGGCCGGGCCGCGCAGCGTTTCTGCCAGGGCTAACACCGCTTCTGGCCCTTGTTGGCGGGCCGCTTCAAAGGCGGCCAGGTCGGCCTGCAGCGCCAATTGTTCTGGGCTAGGCGCAGGTGAAGTGGCCGTTGGGGTGAGCCAGTCGTTGCCTGCGGCGGTTTCTTGGGATGGGGGTGGCGTGTTGGGGGGAGATGTGGCTGTGGTGATGGTGGGGATGAGAAGTAACAGAGCTAAACTTAGGGTGCCCAATACGCGCACCAACGTGGTGATAACCTTCGCCGTTGACATGTTGACCTCCTTTGGTGAACATAGCTCCCGAAGTCAATGTGTGCGAGGTGAATGAGTGAGAGGGATAAGTGTGCCTCAATTATACTATGACGGCTTAGGGCAAGTAAACAAAAATTAGGAGGTAACGGCCGTTTTCACCCTCTTGTCATCCATCTCAAATCCCCTTATCATGTAACCACGCACAGGCTGTTAGCGCCCACGGTTTGCCAGGCTCTGCGGAGCCTGACGGCCGTTGCCCAGGCCGAGAACAGCCGCCAACAGCATAAAACCTACAACCAGTGGAGATTCCCCATGAAAAAAATAGTACATTTGCACCTCAACACAGGCGATCTGTTGGAAATCGGGCGCTTTTTAGAGCAAGAAGTAGAAATTCGTAGCATAGGGTGCGGGGGAGATACGGGCCTGGTGCAGCGGCTAATTGCCGACTATGATGGCCAGGTAGACGCCATTGCTTTAGACGGCATGCCAGACGTGTTGGAATTGGGGGCAGCCCAGGTGCCCCATGCAGTTGGAGCGCAGTTGGCCGGTCAGGCAAAGGTAACGCCAGTGGTCAACGGCCGTACCATTCGCGCCGGCCTGGAACGCTGGGGCGTTATTCTGGCTGACCGCGCCCAACCCGGCATTTTCGCCCAAAAACGCATCCTCATGGTGCCCGGCGTCAATCACAACGGGCTGGCTCAGGCCCTTTCCCGGCGCAGCGCCAACGTGCGCTATGCCGACCCTGTTGTTTATTTTGCCCTGCCCCAATTTCCCGGCGTGGGCAGTCCTATGACCCTTGACCAGGCAGCCGGGCCAACCCTGGAACAGCTCAAAGAGGCCCCTTTTCGCCGCATCAAGCCCCAGCCTGGGGAACCGGGAACGCCGCGCTCGGCCGAGCCATTCAACTGGGCCGACGTGCTGGCTGGGGATATTGGGGCCATCCGCCGCTACGCCCCCGCCGACCTGAAGCACAAAACAATTGTCGTGGAACATGCGGACGAAGAAGATTTGGCAGATTTGCGCCAGCGCAAGGCGTCCATTTTGGTGACCATGATGCCTTCTCTTAATGGGGATGGCAGCCTGGGCCACCGCTCTGCGGCCGTCATTGAGGCCATTCTCGTGGCCTTGCGCGCCGATCCCGATGCCCCGCTTAGTGAGGATACCTATCTCGATTTGATGGCGGACATCAAGTGGACGCCGGCTATTCGCTATTTGCAGGAGGCTGATGCGGCCGTGAATAAATTTGCCTTTGTCATTCACCCGCTCAACGTCGGCTTCATTCACAAGCATCACCTCTTTCGCTGGACGCGCTATTTGCCAGACGAATTGGTGGAGCGCGTGGCGGCCTACATGCCCCCCATGTATTTATCCCGCATCACTGGCGGGCAGTCACCCACCACAGGGCAGCAAATTGAAGGCTACCTCATCAGCCTGGCGGCAACCCCGCGCCAGATGATGCAAAAAGGGGAGCGCTTTACCTATGACCGGCTGAACAAGTCGGCAAAAATGGCCGAGCGGCTGGGGGCGCGAATTATGGGGCTGGGGGCCTTTACCAGCGTCGTGGGCGATGCCGGCATCACCGTCGCTCATGAAGCAGACATTGCTATCACCAGTGGCAACAGCCTGACGGTGGCGGCCACGCTGGAATCGGCCAAGCAGGCGGTGCTGCGCCTGGGCGTGCAAGATTTGACCAGGGGGAAGGTCATGGTTGTGGGGGCCACTGGCTCTATTGGCTCTATTTGTGCGCGGCTGTTGGCCCAGGCCATTTTTGATGTGGTGCTGGTCTCTATTGAACCGGAGCGCCTGATTGAGTTGAAGCGGCTGATTCAGAGCGAGACCCCTGGGGCGAAGGTGGCGATTGCCACCCGGGCTGATGAATATTTGCCAGAGTGTGATTTGATTGTGACGGCGACTTCGGCTTTTGGGCAGCGGGTGATTGACATTACGCGCTGCAAGCCGGGGGCGGTGATTTGCGACGTGGCACGGCCGTTAGACATTAACCCGGCCGAGGCGGCGCTGCGCCCCGACGTGCTGGTTATTGAAAGCGGCGAAGTGCTCATTCCGGGCGATATTGATTTTGGCTATGACATTGGCCTGCCGCCCAAGACCTCCTACGCTTGCCTGGCGGAGACGGCGCTGCTGGCCATGGAGGGGCGTTTTGAGGATTACACGCTGGGGCGCAACATTACCATCGAGCGCGTGAAGGAAATTTATACGCTGTTCAAGAAGCATCAGTTTCAACTGGCGGGTTTGCGTTCTTTTGGCGGATACGTCACCGAAGACGAGTTTCAAGAAAAGATGCGGCTGGCGCAGCAATATCGCCATAATCCGGAGTTGTTCGCCCAGGTGCAGACGGAAGCGGCGGAAAAGTTGAAGCATATTCCGGTGATGGCGAAAGGGGTTAAAGCGAGTGACGCGTCGGGCAAAAAATGGGCGCTGGCGGGATTGGGCCTGCTGGCGGCCGGGTGGCTGCTGGGCCGTAAAAAATGAGTTAGGCGTTTGTATAGAAAAAATTTATCGGTTTGCATAAGTAAATCCTATTGAGTAGCATTTATTTGCCCGCAGCATTGCGGAGATTTGATAGGAGAGTGCAAGCGATGAGACAAGTTTTTCCCCTTTTGTTGCTGTTGGTTTCGTGGTTGGCGGTGGCTTGTGGTTCCTCGGAAGCGAACCAGGCTCCGGCCAACAATGAAGCCGCAGGCCCGGTGGTGACGGTGTACTTTTCCCCTTCTTGAGGCTGTTGTGGTGACTGGATGACGTACATGCAGGAAAATGGTTTTGCTGTACAGCGCGAGGATGTGAATGACCTGGGGGCTGTGAAGGTGCAGTACCAGGTTCCCCCGCAGCTCCAGTCTTGCCACACGGCCGTCGTGGACGGCTACATCATTGAAGGGCACGTACCGGCAGCAGAGGTTGAACGATTGTTGGCTGAGCGCCCCGATATTGCCGGATTGGCGGTGCCGGGCATGCCTATTGGCTCGCCCGGTATGGAGTCACCGGGTGCGGCGAACGAGCCATATGACGTGATTGCTTTTGACGAAGCGGGCAATATGCAGGTGTTTGCCAGTTACCGGCCTTAATGGGCGGCAACGGGTAAGCGAAAGGGCGGGGTGTCACCCGCCCTTTTTTGTTGGGGATGTTATGCTTGGGGAGGCAGCAGGCTGGCGGCAGCCTGGTCGAGGAACCAGGTGAGTTGGCCGGTGTGGGGCTGGATGCGCTGGGCAGGCCATTGTTGGGGGGCTGGGGGGCCGTGGAGAACGGCCGTTACTGCCTGGGCTTTGTTTTCACCCGTAACCAAAAACAGCACCTGCCGGGCGTCGTTAAACACCAAAGGGGTGAGGCTAATGCGTCGTGCCGGGCGATCTTCATAGTTGGCAATGACGCTGATTACCGGCTCCGTTTGTTCCGCTGCCGAGATAGGGCCAGGAAACAAAGAGGCCGTGTGTCCGTCTGCTCCCAGGCCCATCAGCGCCAGGTCAAAGCGGGGCCAGCCCTGGGGCGTGGCCTGGCGTACCTGTTGAAGGTAATCTTGCCGGGCTTCTTCTGGGGGCAGCTCACCCTTGATACGGTGGATGTTGGCGGCGGGGAGGGGCACGTGGTCAAAAAGCAGGCGTTGGGCGTCGCCATAGCTGCTGCCGGGGTCATCAGGGGGCACTAGCCGCTCGTCACCCCAAAAGAAATGGATATGCTGCCAGGGCAACTGGTGGGCGTAGGGCGGCTGGGCTAGTTTTTGGAACAAGGCGCGGGGGGTGCTGCCGCCAGAAAGGGCGACGAGAAACTTGTGGTTGCCTGATTGCTGCACCAATTGCGTAAAGAATTCAGCGGCGGCGACGCTTAGGGCCGCGGCATCAGAGAAAACGCGGACATGGGCCATCAGGCAAACTCTTCCAGGCCGTCATAAGCGGCGCCGTGGAGGGCGGCTTTGGGGTTTTGGATGACGTGGATGGGCACGCGGGAAAGTAGGCCGCTGAAGCGCCCTTTGTGGGTGATGAAATTTAAGAAATCAGGACGCTGGAGCAGGGGTAAAATGCGGGGTGGAATGCCACCGCCAATGAACACGCCACCGGTTGCCAGCACTTTGAGGGCCATGTTGCCAATTTCGCCGCCCAGAATTTTGACGAAAAGCTCCAGGGTGGCTACGGCAATGGGTTCTTTCTTTTCTAGTGCGGCGTTGAAGATGATGGGGGTACGATCCTCGGCCAGGGCGATTTCGCGGCGCAGCCAGCCGGGGTTTTTGAATTGATGGTTCTCGGCGAGAAAGTCGAAAATGTTGGGGATACCGCTGCCGGAGCAGACGCGCTCGTAGCTGACGTGGCCGAATTTGCGCTGCAGGTAGAGGAGCAAATCTAGCTCTTCTTGGTTGCTGGGGGCGAAGGAGACGTGGCCGCCTTCGGTGGGGTAGGCGCGGTAGCGTTGGCCGTCCCACACCAGGAAGGCTTCGCCGAGGCCGGTGCCGGGGGCGACGACGGCGATGGCGCCGGTGGAGTTGGGCTGCCCGCTGTTGAGGGTGGTGAGTTCGTCGGCGGTGAGGTGGGGCACGGCCGTTGCAATGGCTTCCAGGTCGTTAAGCAGGTGGACGCGGGGGATGTGGAAGGTTTTCTGGATGGTGGCGGCGTCGATGACCCAGGGCAGGTTGGTAATTTGGGAACGGCCGTTGGTTACGGGGCCAGCCACGCCAAAGCTGGCGGCGGTAGGTGTTTCGTCTATATCGGCAAGAAATTCGCGGATGACGTCTTCCAGAGCGGTATATTGGGAACTGGGGAAGGTGGCTTCGCGAAACGGCCGTTGCACACCTTGCGCATCAGCAATGAGGGCCAGCACTGTTTTCGTGCCACCGATGTCTCCGGCGAGAATCATACTCTCTACGCCCCCTTCTTTTTATTGTTCAATAACCACGCCACGCCAAAAGGCGACGTGATTTTTAATGTTGCTGGCGGCTGGTTTAGGGTCGGGATAATACCAGGCAGCGGCACTGTTCACTTTGCCGTCCACCACCACGTCATAGTAGCTGGCAACACCTTTCCAGGGGCAGGTGGTATGGGTTTTGTTTTCTTTGAAAAACGCGTGGTTGATGGTGTGGGGCGGAAAGTAATGGTTTCCTTCTACTACTTCGGTTTTGTCGCTCTCGGCGAGAATGGCGCCGTTCCATAAGGCTCTGGGCATGATGAAGCTCCTAATCAGAAATTGTATCGGTTTGCAGGATGCGCCGTAGCGCGTCATAGCGTTCGTGACAGTCAGGGCAGCCATCGAGGTGGTGCCTGACCAGAGGCATCAGGGTTGCAGCGTCGCTTTCGGTCAGCTCAACGTATTCGTCGAGCAGGGCAAAGGTTTCTTCGCAGCTAAGCTCTTCTTCTTGGGTGCGCGCTAGCAGGTGCATGAGGCGCACTGTGGATTCCGGGCTGAGGTTCAGGTTGGAAACGGCCGTGGTTGCCGTGGCCATGGGGTTCACCTGGGCTGTATGGGTCGGTTTGCGAACTGTGAGAATGAGATGCCGTAGTTTTGTGAATAAAGTAGCCATTATGCTTATTTGACGGGTTTTTACGTGAACTTCTTACCTTGTGAAAAAAACGGCGCTATTCAAAAACTGCCAATATATCTCCTGGCGTTAGTCCCTCGGCTTCCAGGCTTTTTTTCATGCGTAGACGGGCATCGTGCAAGAGTTTATATAAGGCGTTGGGTTTCATGTTCAGCTGTTGGGACACTTCCGGGGTTGGCAATCCCTGGATAATGCTGGCGACAACGGCCGTGCGTTGTTTTTCCGTTAATTCTTCCAGGATTAATTTTTGCACGCGAGCAATCATTTCTGCTTGTGCGGTGGCATTTTCTGGGGTTGGCGAAGTATCAGCCATAAAGCTGGGGATGTAGTCACCGCCACTGTCCGTTTCTGTTAGTGCTGTGAGTGAGGCGTCTTGCCAGCGTTTGCGCCGCAGTTCGGTCAGGGCGATGGAGATGGCAATTTTGTGTGCCCAGGTGGTGAACTTGCTGCGCCCGGCAAAGGTGTCCAACTTATCTAGGATGCGCATCAGGGCTTCTTGCACAAAATCTTCAGCCTGGGTTTCAAATTCCGGGGCGGAGGTGTTGACCCGGTGTAAGAGACCGCGCCGCAGGCCAGAAAGCAGAATTTGCCGCAGATCGTTTAATGCGGTTGTATGGTCTGGTCCGGAAGCCCGGAGGGCAGAAAGCCACTCATCGTTGGATCTTTGGATCACTTAGGTCCTCACTTTTTTAACCCGTTCTTGAGACAGGCAAGGCCTATTTTTATCGCTATTTGGGGCAGGGGGCAATAGTTGGAAGGATTTGTGCCAGAGGGTTGCTAAACCTAATTTGCGCTGCGGAAACGGTAACCGGTACCCCGTTCCGCGATGATGTAGGCGGGTTCGTTGGGGTCGGTCTCAATTTTACGGCGCAGGCGGTGGATGTGGACGTGGAGCCGGTCTTCCTGCGCTTTTTCCAGCGGCCAGAGGCGGTTGAGGAGGAAGTCGGTGGTGACAATGCGCCCCTCGTTACGGACCAAGATGTAGAGGAGCTTGGATTCGGTGGGGGTGAGGGAGACGCTTTTGCCGTTAACTAAGGCTTCGCGCTTGGGAAAGTTGATTAGCAGGCGATCATCCACGCGGGTGCTGGTTTCTAAGGTGTAGGTGTAGTCGCCCATGCGCCGCAAGACGCGGCGCACGCGGGCGACCAACTCGTTGGGGTTGAAGGGTTTGACAATGTAATCTTCGGCAAATTGCTCAATGGTGCGGGCGATGTCTTCTTCATTGGAAACGGCCGTCAGCATGATGATGGGTAGGTCACTAAATTCGCGCACCGCGTGGGAGAATTCAATGCCGCTCATCTCTGGCATGTGCCAATCTACGATGGCTAGATGGGGCATGCCATGGCGGTTGATCAGGTTAAGGGCTTCTTGGCCGGAAACGGCCGTTAAAACCTGAAATCCTGCCTGTTCCAACGTATGTTGCAAAATTCGCAGCGTGTACGTGTTATCGTCAACGGCCAATATGCGTTCAGGTTCTAGTTCAGGATCAAGCATGGTAAACTTTTTGTAATTCAATAAGTGCCCTGCAAATTAAGGCAACTTTGTGTAGTAAATTGACCCCAACTTAATATCAATCTATTCATTTTGCTAGGGCAATCAAAAAATTTCTTGTCAAGTATACTCAAAAACTCCACGAATTAAAGCAAAAACCAAAAACGGATGGAACGCCTGGAACGCCTAAATGATTGTCAGGTAAATTGTTTTTGTTACAATTCTGCCCAAGTCTTTTGCTCTAATCCTGCGCTTATGTTATAAAGGAAATAGCGATAGATTTCACAATCTCCGAGAGGAGGAAGAGGACCCCACGTGTTAAGTGATTGGCAATTTATAGCTCTCTTTGTATTACTTTCGCCCATTTTCCCGGCGGCGCCCGTCATCATCAATTATCTGCTTGGTCCTAAGAAGCCAAACCCCATCAAGCAAGATACCTATGAATGTGGGATTGAAACAGTTGGCAGCAGCTGGATCCAGTTCAAAGTACAATACTATATTTACGCCCTAGTCTTCGTTATTTTTGATATCGAAGCAGTGTTTTTATTCCCAATTGCGGCAGCGTATGGTCAGTTAAGCCTGTTCGCCGTAGGCGCCACAGTACTCTTTATCTTCCTGTTGGCAGATGGGCTGGTGTATGCCTGGAGTCGGGGAGTTCTTGAATGGGTTTAACTCCCATCAGCACCCATTAACAAATAATGCACCTTGGTACGTAATGGTAGGTAAGCAAAGCAAATGCTTACCTACTATTTTGCTGTTTTGACACACCCTCAGTTGGAGAACTGTGTATGAGCTTCAATATCCTAGACTTTTTAAAGAGTTTAATAGACCTGACCCTGTTTGATTATTTACGCCAGGTATGGGGTAATGCAGCCTGGGTTGAGGTTGTCCTCGACATTATCGGTATCCTGGTCGTATCCACGTTTTGTTTGTTAATCGTGGTTTTCCTCATCTGGCTAGAGCGTAAAGTCATTGCGCGCATGCAAGATCGCATTGGCCCTAACCGGGTGGGCGGTAAATACGGCTTATTACAGACCGTTGCCGACGTGTTGAAACTGCTGACAAAAGAGAGCTTTACGCCAGCCAATGCAGACCGTGTACCCTATGAGGTGGCGCCATTTATTATCGTTATTTCTGCCTTGTTAATGTGGGCCGTTATGCCCTTCGCTCCTGGCGTCATTGGCGTAGACTTAAACATTGGCGTCTTTTATGTTCTTGCCATCAGCTCGGTTTCTGTCGTTGCCTTACTGTTGGCTGGGTGGGGTTCCAACAATAAGTACGCATTAATTGGCGCATTTCGCTCCGTGGCCCAATTAGTAAGCTACGAAGTGCCCATGATTCTCTCCTTGCTCATACCTATTTTGCTAGCGCGCTCCATGTCTACGGAGTCAATCATTGCCGCGCAAGTTGTGCCGTTCCTCTTTGTGGTACCGCTTTCAGCCATTATCTTCTTCATTTCCAGCACGGCCGAAACGGGCCGCACCCCCTTTGACCTATTGGAAGCGGACTCCGAAATTGTGGCTGGCTTTCACATCGAGTACAGTGGCATGAAGTTCGGCATGTTCTTCTTAGCCGAGTTCATGAATACTTTGTTCATGTCTGGTTTGTTTACCACCATTTACTTAGGGGGATACCGCTTTTTCGGGCTAGAAGAACTGGTTATTGGTGAGAGCTTTGCTATTGGCAGGCTCATTGGCCTGGTCGTTTTCTTTGTGAAAATGTTCCTGGTTTACTTTGTCTTTATCTGGCTGCGCGGCACCCTTCCTCGTGTTCGGGTAGACCAATTGCTCGACTTTAACTGGAAATTCCTGGTTCCGCTGACGCTGGTGCTAGTTTTTGTTGTGGCTATTGCGGACAAGTTGATCCCGGCTAATTGGGGCGTGTTGGCCCGCTATGGAACCCACCTGGTGCTAAACGTGGTGATTGGCTTTGGCACCATTGCGGCGTTGCGTAGCCGTGCCCGGCGGCAGCGTTTGGCGGCAGAAGCTGCTATGGGAATGCGCCAGGAGAAGCCTGCACCGTCTCCGGAGACGGCCGCGGCCCACTAACTTTGTTGGCCCATGTTTGAAATGGAGTAATCCAAGTATATGGAACAGTTTATTTTTATCCTCGTTTCGGTGATTACAATTGGCTCAGCCCTGGCCGTAGTCACGAACCGCAATTTGTTTCATGCGGCGCTGGCGCTGATGGTCACTTTTCTAGGGGTGGCGGGCCTGTATGTTTTGCTGGAAGCTGGCTTTTTAGCAGCAGCACAATTGCTGGTTTATATCGGCGCAATTTCGATTCTGATTATTTTCGCGATTATGATGACGCGACGCTTGATGCAGGCAGCAGAACTGCCTTTTAATAGTCAATGGGGATTGGGGTTGTTTGCGGCGATTGTGGTGTTTGCTGTGCTATTTTTTGTAATTGGCAGCTATTGGCCGTTACAGCCCGACGCGGTCATGCCGCCCCCGCCGATTAGTGGGGATAGTGTTGTTAATCTGGGGATGGCTTTTGTGAGCGCGAATGATCTGGTATTGGCCTTTGAACTGGCTTCGGTGCTGCTGCTGGCCGCGCTGGTGGGTGCAGTTTGGGTGGCATGGCCGCCGACCGAGGAGGATGAGCAATGATTCCCTTATCCTGGTATTTGCTGGTAGCGGCCGTTCTGTTTTGCATTGGTCTCTACGGGGTCTTTGCCCGGCGGAATGCTGTGGCTATTCTGATGGCTGTCGAGCTAATGCTGAATGCGGTAAACATTAACCTGGTGGCCTTTTGGCGTTACCTGATGCCAGACCGGGCTACGGGAATGGCCTGGACGATTTTTGTGCTGACGGTGGCTGCGGCGGAGGCGGCCATCGGTCTGGCATTGGTGATTTCTGTCTATCGTAACCGCGACTCTGTGGTGGCGGAAGAACTGGATCTTTTGAAGAACTGATGACGATCGCTGAATCTTGATGACTGCGAGTAAGGTATATGGGTGAACAAACATTGCAAACATTGACCTGGCTGATTCCAGTTGGGCCATTACTCACTTTTTTCTTGATTGTGCTGTTTACCAAGCATAATCGCACGCTGAGCTGGCTGTTGGCTTGGGCGGCAACCATTACTTCGCTGGTTTTGGCCTGGATTGTAGCCTTTAACGTTTTTGCGGAAGGTTACCACCACTTGGAAGAGCATCCCGTAGTCGTGGAAAGCGCCATAGACTGGCTACCATTTGGAGATTATGCGGCCGGGACGTGGATAAAAATGGGGGTGGCGGCGGATCCGTTAACCTCGGCAATGCTGATCATGGTTTCTTTTGCCATTGTCATGATTTTTGTGTACAGCGTGGGCTACCACAACTATGGCAAGCCGCGGGGTACGCACATTGGCGAACCTAATCATGGTAAGGAAGATCCGCTCATTGCCCGCTTTTTTGCCCTGATGAGCTTGTTTGCGGGAGCCATGCTCTTGCTCGTAGTTTCCGATAACTTGCTGCTGCTCTTTATCGGTTGGGAAATTATGGGCTTTTGCTCTTACTCTCTCATTGGTTTCTGGTACGCTCGTGATTACCATCTTGGCCCGGAGGATATTCCCCACATTCCGCCTCGCGCAGCGGCCGTGAAGGCTTTCATGACTACGCGTGTGGCCGACGTGATTATGCTGTTGGGTATTGTTTTCTTCTATCGTACGTTTGGCACCCTTAATTTTTCTGAGGCGTTGTCGGCGCATAGCCTGGAAACGGCGGCAATGGCTGCCAACGTAGGCGCACCTATGCTTGGGGTGATTGCTTTGCTCCTCTTCGCCGGTACCGTCGGCAAGTCGGCACAGTGGCCGCTGCACGTCTGGCTGCCCGATGCTATGGAAGGCCCCACGCCGGTTAGCGCCACCATTCATGCGGCGGCCATGGTTTCGGCCGGTGTGTTTATGATTGTGCGCATCTTCCCTCTCATTGCCGTAGGCATGGGGCCGGACGGCAGCCCCACTGTAGGTTGGGTAATTGCTGGGATTGGCGCATTTACTGCCCTCATGTCGGCCACCATTGCCGTGGCGCAATATGACGTGAAAGGGGTGTTGGCTTATTCCACCATTTCCCAGTTAGGCTTCATGGTGGCTGCTATTGGCATTGGGGCTTATGTGGCGGCGGCCTTCCATCTTATTACCCACGGCTTCTTTAAAGCGCTGCTCTTTCTGGCTTCTGGTTCCGTCATTCACGGTATGGAGCATGGCGCCGAACATGTACATGACCACCACACGGATCCGCAGGATATGCGCTATATGGGCGGTTTGCGGAAGAAGATGCCGCGTACTTTTTGGACATTCCTTATTGGCGGTATGGCCCTCTCTGGCTTGCCCTTCATTACCGCTGGTTTTTGGTCTAAAGATGAAATCTTTGCTGATGCCTGGTACCAATGGGCGCATGATGGCAAAGTGCTGGCTCTGGTTGTGCTGATAATGCTGGCTTTGGCCGCCTTCCTGACAGCTTTTTATACCATGCGACAAATTAGCATGACATTTCTGGGCAAACCGCGCACGCCGCTGGCGGAACATGCCCATGAAAGTAATAACTATATGACTATCCCGCTGATGGGGCTTTCGGTTTTTGCTATTGCCGCAGGCTGGTTTGGGATTCCTGATTTCTTCTTGGGCATTGATTGGGGCAAGATTAATTTGTTCCACCATTATGTTGGAGCCACTATTTACGAAACCATGTCTGAGTTGTACGAACTCAAGTTGGTGGAACACAAGATATTCACTCTGCCCTGGAGTTGGGTGCCGGTGATTATTTCTCTGACGGTGGCGTTGGGTGGTCTGGCGGTAGGGTATTGGTTGTACGGCCGTAAGCCACTGCAAAAAGAGCAAAAAGACCCCCTCATTGCCATTCTTGGCCCGGCCTTGCACACCTTCCTCAACCGGAAATGGTATTGGGATGAGCTGTACCAGGTTGTGTTCATCAAACCCATTAATTACTTCTCCGAAGTGATTGTGTATGAAGTGGTAGATAAAGGGTTGATAGATGGAACGCTACACCTCATTGCCCGCGTGTTCTACACCATTGGCCAGTACATGAAACGTACCGAAGAGCTGGTCTTTGGCGATGGCGTTGATTGGGTGAAGGACCAATTCCTGGCCATGACCAAGGAATTCCGACAGCTACAAACCGGCAAGATTCAGGAATATGCCACCATTTCAACCCTTATTGCTGGCGCCCTGGCCTTCGTTCTTTTGGGGCTTTTGTATGGTTGGTTCGACCCGGTAATTACCTGGTTTTCCCAGTTGTTTTCATAACTTGCTAAAGGATTTACAGGAGACCAAATGGACTTTATTCAAGACAATCTCCTCGTTGTAACGGTCTTTTTTCCGTTACTGGCAGCCCTCATCGTCTTGTTGTTGCCAGAGGACGAAACGACCCTCATTCGGCGGCTGAGCCTGGCGCTGAGCGTGGTGCCTTTGGGCCTTGTGTTGGTAATGTGGTTTACCTATGATGCCCAATACCGTTACACAGGCGGCATGGCTTTTGAAGTGGTGCGGGACTGGTTCCCCGCTATTGGATCTAGTTTCCACATGGGGATAGATGGCATTAGCTTGCCGATGTTTTTGCTGACAACGATATTGACCCCATTGGCCATTTTGGCTTCCTTCAACATTGAAGACAAAGTGCGCATGTACATGGTGCTGTTTCTGGTTTTGGAAACGGCCATGCTGGGTTTGTTTGCCTCTCTAGACCTGATTATCTTCTTCATCTTCTGGGAATTTGGTCTGGTGCCCATGTACTTCCTCATTCGCTTGTGGGGCGGCAAAGACCGGATTTATGCTTCCTTCAAATTCATGATTTACACCATGGCGGGCAGCCTTGGCTTGCTGCTGTCTATTCAGGTGATGGGCTTGGCGACGGGAACCTTTGACATTATTCAGCTGATGGACAGCTGGGTGAACCTGGAGGGGGGTACCCTGGCGGGTACTGGCTTGTCGGTGAGTTTGGTGAAGAATGTGGCATTTTGGGCATTTTTGATTGCTTTTGCCATCAAAGTACCTATCTGGCCTTTTCATACCTGGTTGCCCGATGCCCACACGCAGGCGCCTACAGCCGGTTCCATGATTTTGGCTGGCGTCCTTTTGAAATTAGGGGCATACGGGTTTATTCGCCTGGTGATTCCCTTGTTCCCAGAACAGGCGCAAATTACGGCCGGCTTCTTAGCTGTCTTGGGCATGTTAAGCATTGTGCTGGGCGGGTTTGCCGCTTACGGTCAATGGGACTTCAAGCGACTGGTGGCCTATTCCTCTATTAACCACATGGGTTTTGTGGTGCTGGGCATTGCGGTAATGGCATATGTGTACAAGGATGCGGGTAATTTTACCGATCCACGCGTGACGCAGGATGCCATTATGGCGACCAGCGGCGCTGTTTTCCAGATGTTTAACCACGGTTTATCTGCAGCCGGCATGTTTTTCTTGGTCGGCGTCATTTACGATCGGGCGCACACTCGTGATTTGAAAGATTATGGCGGCATCTGGACGCTGCTGCCTGTATATGGCACGATTTTGATTTTCACCAGTATGGCATCTTTGGGCTTGCCGGGCTTGAACGGGTTTGTGAGCGAGTTTATGGTGGTGCGGGGCAGTTGGGGTGTTTTCCCCATTCACCTGGCGCTGTCCATGCTGGGCTTGCTCATGACGGGTGCATACATTTTGAAGGCCATCGGCTCGACGTTGCATGGCCCGGTGAATGAACGGTGGCGCGGCTTGCAGGATATGAATTTGCGGGAGCACCTGGTCATTTGGCCATTGATGGCCTTGATGTTGAGTCTGGGCGTGTGGCCCCAGTGGTTGTTGGTATTTATCAACGATACTGTGCGGACGTTGTTTGGCTAATGTTGCAATGGGTAGGTTTTGGTAACCTGCCTCATCAAACCATTTTCGGGAAGAGGATTTTATGGACTTTCCCTTCTTATCAATTATTACATTATCACCGATTGCGGCAGCAGTTATTATTTTGATGCTGCCGAAGGAGCGTGGCGAGAATGCGCGCATGATGGCACTGGCGGCAATGATTCTGGGTCTGATTTTATCGCTGTATGTGTATGTGGCGTATAACCAGAACTTGCCAAGCCCTGATTCCCGGTGGGCAGAAACGCTCATGTTTGTTGAAGAGGCGGCCTGGATTCCAAGCATTGGTGTGAATTACATCATGGGCGTGGATGGGTTGAGCGCGACGCTGGTGCTATTAACGGCCGTTGTCGGTCTGGGCGGTGTCCTCATCTCCTGGAGCATTGAGGATCGGCCCCGCGAGTTCTTTGCCTTCTTTATGCTGCTGGTAGCCGGCGTGCAGGGCGTTTTCGTGGCCGTAGACGGCTTTCTGCTCTTCTTCTTCTACGAACTGGCTGTGCTGCCCATGTACGTCATGATTGTCATCTGGGGTTGGAAGGAACGGCGAGAGTATGCGGCGATGAAGCTAACCCTTTATCTGCTTATTGGCAGTTTCATCTCTTTTATCGCTTTCTTGGTGCTTTACTTCCAACTGCCAGAATATCTGCCGGCAGTGATTCCCGGTGACCTGCCGGCGCTGGCGGCGGGGCAATCGACCTTTGACCTGCGCTATTGGGCTGAGGCAATGTTCCCCTTCCACGTGCAGCAGGTGTGGTACATGCCCTTATTCTTGGGCTTTGCTGTGCTGGCGGGCTTGTGGCCCTTCCACAACTGGTCCCCTGATGGTCACGTGGCTGCGCCAACGGCCGTTTCCATGATTCACGCTGGCGTGCTGATGAAATTAGGCGCCTACGCTTCCATGCGCGTAGGTATCCAGATTTTGCCCGAAGGCACCGTTTATTGGATGCCCTTCATCATCCTCTTAACCACCATCAACGTCATTTACGGCTCCCTCATTGCCATGCGCCAGCAAGACATGAAATACCTCATCGGGTATTCCAGCGTCAGCCACATGGGGTTGGTTTCCATGGGTTTTGCGGCCATGAACATGAAAGGGTTTACCGGCGCAGGCATCCAGATGGTCAGCCACGGCGTTATGACCGCCCTCTTCTTCTCCGTCGTCGGCATGATTTACGATCGCGCCCACACCCGCGACATGGGCAACCTGAGCGGAATGATGAAAGCCCTGCCCTGGGCAGCTGTAGCCTTTATCATCGGCGGTTTGGTCTCCATGGGTATGCCCGGCCTCTCCGGCTTCATTGCCGAATTTCCCATCTTCATGGGCGTGTGGGCTGGAGGCAGCATGAACCTTTCCGGCACTATATTTGGCCTGAACCCGGCAACCTACTATCCCATTCTGGCCATCATTTCAGCCCTGGGCATTGTCATCACCGCCGCTTACATCATCCGCGCCGTAGGCAGCGTCTTCTTTGGCGAATATGATGGTGAAAAGTGGCACGACATGCGCCCGCTCTTGGCCATTGACAAATTCACTCTGGTTTTCTTCAGCGTGATTCTCATACTCATTGGCGTGCTGCCTGCCGTGATTGCCCCAATAGTTGAATCGGGGGTGACACCGGTGGTCAACCGTCTTATCGAAGCGCAGCAAAACCCCACCTTTATGGACACGGTGCAGTCTGCTGCAATGACACTCATTTCTTGGCTGGGAGGTGCATAAGTGAGTCCAGAGATGACCCCATCCTGGGGACTGGCGCTTGTGCCAGAAATCGGTCTAATCATTTTGATCCTTGCGGTCCTGGTATACGATCGGGGCCTGAAAGGGGCAGAACGCCGGCGCGTAGGCTTGTTAACCGCCTGGGGCGCCTTTGTCATTTTGCTGGTGACTTTAGGGCTTTGGCTATTCCTTGACGAGCCAAATGCGAACGCTACAGTACAGCAAAGCTTATTGTGGGGCGACATGATGCGACATGACCTGGTAACGTTGGTTTTCCGGGTGATGTTCCTGGTTGCCCTGATGGTGACATCCCTCATCTCCTTAGACGTCAAACGTCTACAGAGGGGGGAGTATTACATCCTGTTAATTTCCGCAACCATTGGCTTTAGCCTGATGGCAGCGTCTACAGACCTGATCATGGTTTACGTAGCCCTGGAAACAGCCAGTATTTCCTCGTATATATTGGCCGGTTTTTTGACCAAAAATCAAAAATCCTCGGAAGCAGGTATGAAGTACTTTGTCTATGGCGCCTTTGCTACTGGGGTCATGCTGTATGGCATGAGTTTGGTCTATGGCTTAACCGGTGAAACCAATTACTACGCCATTGCCAACGCTCTGGAATCAGGAATAGAGGCGCAAGCGGTGCTGTTGGTGGCAGCGGTGGCAATTGTTGCCGGGTTTGGTTTCAAAATTTCCGTCGTACCCTTTCATTTTTGGACGCCGGACGTCTATGAAGGTGCGCCAACGCCATTTACGGCGTTTGTCTCCACGGCTTCTAAGGCTGCAGGGTTTGCTATTATCATCCGCTTGTTTACCGCCGGTGTGTTGGGGGTGCCCTCCCCCACCAATGGCTGGTGGGCGATGCTCGTCGCCGTGGCAATTGTCACCATGACGTTAGGTAACTTTGTGGCCATTTTCCAGCAAAATATTAAGCGTCTATTAGCGTATTCTAGCATCGCGCAAGCCGGGTACGCGCTCATTGGGCTGATAACCCTTTCACCGGAGGGTTCCAGCGCCACCATGTACTACCTGCTGATGTATGTGTTCACCAATATTGCAGTTTTTGGTGGGGTGGTTTTGGTGAGCAATGTGACGGGTTCAGAAAAGCTGGAAGATTTTAATGGTCTAAGCCGCCGTTCGCCCTATTTGGCGTTGGTGATGATGTTGGCCTTGCTTTCTCTGGGCGGGATCCCCCCCACGGCCGGGTTCATCGGTAAGTTTTTCCTCTTCAAAGCGGCCGTTGATGCAGGCTTGTGGTGGCTGGCGCTTATTGGCATTCTAAATGCCTTTGTGGCCCTGTACTACTACCTGTCTGTTTTAAAGTACATGTACCTGTACCGTTCAGACCAGGAAGATGTGGCTATTCCCGTGTCCCGTGGTACTCAGGTAGGGCTGGCATTTTCCACCTTTTTTATTATTCTCCTGGGTGTTCTTCCCGGGCCAGTATTTGAATGGACGCAACAGGCTGCGCAAGCGTTCTTTGCTGGCTAGAATTGTCACAGAACCTCTTTGTGATATAATGCGCAAGATCGCGCCCCTGAACAAGTGAACTGTGTCACAAAATCCGCAGATCAATCAAACGGCCGTGTTGGCAAGCTTGGTAGGACAGGTGGGTTGTGTTACTGGACTGGTTGCCGTTGTCATCATTGCCGTTGCATTCGGAGCTGGACGTTTACTCGATAATTTACTCGGTACAGGCGGCATCCTGACCGTCATTTTCATGGTGGGCAGCTTTCCTGTTACCCTGTTTGCCATGGTGCGTATCAGCTTGAACATGGTGCAGCGGGCGCAAGAGCGAATTAACAGGCTCAATCAGCAAAATCAATCAAAGGAAAATCAAAAGCAACAGACTACATCAGAGGAATAGACGCAGATATGAGAATCAAGAAAAGATATGTCATCATCTTGGCGGTAATCCTGATGATTGTATTGGGGTCAATTGTGCCTATTACCAGGCCCGTGCGTCCCTATATCCAATTGCCAGGTGAAGTTTATCCTGGGACAGCAAGCTGGCCGATCATTGGAGACTTGTTTGGTGGCCTGACCAACACCTTCATGTCTTCATTACTTGCCTGGATTGTTGTCCTCGTTGTAGCCATTAGCCTTAAAGCGCGCTCACGCACGGCTGATGAAGTCCCTACGGGTTTCTACAATTTTTTTGAATGGATGATTGAGGGTGCCCATAACTTTGCCGAGAATATCGCCGGCTCCAAAGTCAAGGATTTCTTTCCCTTCTTCATGACGTTTTTGCTATACATTCTCGCTACCAACTGGATGGGCCTCATTCCTGGTTGGGATAGCATTGGGATTTGGGAGTACAAGCCGCACTTCTACGCAGAAAAGGAAATCAAAGCCATTGATGCTGAACTGGCCTCTACCTTCGAAGCGAGCGAAAGGGAATTTAACGCTTACGTTGCCAGCTTGGAGTCCCGTTTTGGGTTCCCCATAGAAACTGAAGGCGCCCATCTAAGCCATGAGACCGAAGAAGAGATTTTGCACGTGCTTGAGCACGAATTTGATTTAGAGAACCTGGGAGACGAAAAAAGAGGCCTTTTCCTGGTGCGTGCTTCTACGACTACCGATGAGAATGGGAACTCGGTAAAATCAGAAGAAGCTGATTGGACTATCGTGCCTTTCTTCCGTCCGGGGGCAACAGACCTGAACTATACCCTGGCTTTTGCCATCATCGCCATGGTGATGGTGCAGTTTTACGGCGTGAAGTACCTGGGCGCGCGTGGGTATTTTGCCAAGTTCTTCCCCTTCATTGGCAAAGGGTTTGGGCAACAGGTGGCCAAGAATCCCATTAAGGCGATTGATCCGGCTGTTGGTCTGTTAGAGCTAATCAGCGAAATTTCTAAGATTATCTCGTTTGCCTTCCGTCTTTTGGGCAACATCTTTGCCGGCATGGTCTTACTTTTTGTGATGGGTTTCCTGTTACCGGTGGCCAACGTGGTTTTCTTTGGCCTGGAATTTTTCGTGGGTCTCATCCAGGCCTTGGTGTTTGGCTTGTTGATGCTCATCTTTATGGTTAGTGCCACAGAAGGCCACCACGGTGAAGAAGAGCACCATTAATTAAATAAGGCGGGCTGGCGCATAGGCTGTGGCCCGCTTGAATGAGTTACCTGATTATCAAAAACAAATTACGTACATTGAATCGGAGGATTAGACATTATGGAACAAGCAGCTGCTGAAGCTTTGGCGGAAGGTTTGAAGGCAATGGGTGCAGGCCTGGCTATGCTGGGTGCTATTGGCGCCGGTGCTGGTATTGGTATTTTGGTTGGTGGTGCTGTACAAGGTATTGCCCGTAACCCCGACGCCAGTGGTAACATTCAGACAAACATGATTTTGGGTATTGCGTTCGCCGAAGCTGTGGCTATTTATGCCCTGGTGGTCGCTCTGATTATCCTGTTTGTGTTTTAATCAGCGATTGGTGATGTAAAAGACACAATAAAATTTTGGCATATAGGGGTAAAAGAGTATGGAAGCATTAGGCATAAACATTGGCTACCTGATTATGCAGATTCTGGGTATTACGGTTTTGATTTTGCTATTGAAGGGTCTGCTTTATGGGCCAATTTTGAAGGTGCTCTCGGAGCGTCAGGCAAAAATTGCGAAGGGTTTGGAAGATGCCCGTCAGGCGGCAATTGCCCGTGATAATGCTGACGCTGAGGCCAAGAAGATTTTGGATGTGGCGAGAACTGAGGCGGCTAGAATCCGTCAGGATGCGGCGGGCCAGGGTGAAGAGCAGCGTAAGACGATTGTTGATCAGGCAAATGCGGAAGCGAAGCAGATTGTGGCCAATGCGGCGCAGGATGCTGAAGAGGAACGGAATCGCATTTTGTCGGATTTGCGCAGCCAGGTAGCGGCGATTGCGATTGCCGCGGCTAATAAGCTGGTGGGTGAATCGCTGGATGAGAAGCGCCAGCGTGAATTGATTGCTGACTTTTTTGCGAAGACACCAGCTTCGGTGGCTGGCCTGCGTGGCAATACGGCGGAAGTGACCAGTGCGCTACCCTTGTCTGCGGAAGAGCAGGCGAATGTGAAGAAGACGCTGGGTGTTGATAATGTGACGTTTAAGGTGAACCCAGCTATTTTAGGCGGGCTGGTTATTCGGGTTGGCGACCAGGTAATTGATGATAGTGTGGCTAACCGGATGAGTGCGCTGCGCGAGACTTTGGCTTAATCGAGGGTTCTCGTTAAATTGAGGAAGAAGAGAACGGCCGTTGCCCACGGGTAACGGCCGTTTCAATTTCTCTTAAGTCACTCGTTAGGAACTTGATTTAACCGGCATATACTGCATCAGCTTCGAGGCCAGATTCGACAGTGGGAGACTTTGCAACCATACCTTCCCCGGCCCGGTCAGCGTGGCTAAAAACAGCCCTTCACCGCCAAAAAGTATGTTTTTCACACCCTTCACCCGCGTAATGTCATAATTGATGGTGGGTTCGTACATGGCCAGGTGCCCAGGGTCTACCTGCATCGTTTCCCCGGCTTGCAGCGTATATTCTCGCACCTCACCGGCAATTTCGACCCAGGCTAAACCCGGCCCGGTTATTTTTTGCAGAATGAAGCCTTCGCCACCAAAGAGGCCACTGCCCAGCTTTTTACGAAAATGCACTTCTAAGGTTACGGAATCCTCGGCGGCCATGAAAGCATCCTTTTGGCAAATGCGGCTTTCTTGGGGGCCAAGCTGTACCGGCATGACAGACCCTGGCGCTTCCGGCGTAAAGGTAATCATGGCCTGCCCGCTGTTGCAGCGATAGGTGGTGAGAAACAAAGATTCCCCAGACAAAGAGCGCGCCAATCCTTTGAGCAGCCCACCTCGGGTATTGGTTTCCATGGCCACATCGCCCCTCATCCAGGCCATGCCGCCAGATTCGGTAAAGACAGACTCCCCGGCGCTTAAGAAGATATCCAATGTTTGTAAAGTTGTCCCTTGAATGTCGTAACGCATGTCAACCTCCTTGACGAATTGAATACAATGGGAAACACTACACAATAACTACGACTATCGTAACGACTAAGCAGTTGGTTAGATTGATGGTTGGTTAGTTGACTGGAAACCAGCTACCCAACTAAACAAACTTATCCAGAGAGCTATAGCAGTTACCTATTATCTATCATTATACCGAATCTTGAGGAATCGTATGCAAGCATTAGCTTCCCTCCCCAAAGAATTTTTGCCCCCGAACTATGCAAATGGATCCATTGCCAATATTCCCGCCACCATTGCTGGATTATTGGACGTGCCTTTTGCCGGCCTAGCCCCCCTGCGCCAGGAAATCTGGCAGCCGCTGGCTGGCGATGTACGGCGGGTGGTGCTGCTGGTGGTAGACTCACTTGGGTGGCAGATGGTAGAGCGGGAACGGCCGTCCTTCGACCAACTCGTGCGGGGCAGAACGGCCGTGCTGCACCCCATTACCTCCATTTTCCCCTCCACCACCGTGGCCGCCCTCAGCAGCTTTTGGACCGGCGTTGGCCCTGCCCAGCACGGCCTGGTGGGCTTACGCCTACTCACGCCGGAGTATGGCACCATCACCCAATTCATCCACTTTACCCCTGACTTCGCTTTCTTACCCGACGCCTTAGTTGACGCCGGCCTCAATCCTGAAGAATTCCTCTCCGCCCCCGGGGTTGCCCAACAGTTGCAGACAGCCAACGTGCCCACCTACCGCTTCAAGGGGCATGCCCTCATTGACTCTGCCCTCAGCAAAATGCACGGCCGTGGCGTGACCGAAAGCTTCGGCGCTGTAAGCGTCGCCGATATGTTTGTAAACCTGCGCCACTTCTTAGAAGAAAAAGCCCACCAGCCCATGTTCATCTACGCCTATTGGCCCACCGTAGATACCCTCATGCACCGTTATGGTTGGGTGCACCCCGCCGTAGCTGCGGAAATGCGCGCTATCTTCCACCAGCTAGAAAGCGAACTCCTGGATCCCCTCAGCGAGGCGGCCCGCGCCGGAACCCTCTTTATCCTTGCCGCCGATCATGGTCAGGTTCAATGCCCACCGTCCCACTACATCCGCTATGCCGACCATCCCCGGCTGGCGGATATGCTCGTGATGCACCCCACCGGCGAACCTCGGGTTGTCTATTTCCATGCCCGGCAAGGCCGCCAACAAGATGTCATACACTACCTACAAGACCAGTTTAACCATGAAATGCTGGTTCTCTCCGGCGCAGAGGCTTTGGCCGCCGGATTACTTGGCCCCCAGCCCCATAGCCCTGCAGCCCCGGTGCGGGTGGGTGACGTGGTTGGCATTATGCAACATGATTACGCCTTTATGACACCCCAGGACATGGCATATGCTGACCGCTTGTTTGGCCGGCATGGGGGCATGACCCACCATGAAATGGCTGTGCCCTTTCTGGGTATGCGCCTGGATCGCTAATACCACTTTTGCTAAGCCTATCTTGACAGCAGGGCAATTGCATTCTCTAGGAAAATGCTCTACGTTTAGCAAAAACGTGGAGT
>CAZDEO010000045.1:0-42104 GCA_964504445.1 uncultured Anaerolinea sp.
CACAGTGGCCTATTGACCCTCAAACCAAATTTACAGAAACTAATTTACACTACCATTGGATGAAACCATTCTTCGAATTACAGTGTGTACATAATGCTTTTCCCCAGTCTTATCATCGGTTTCAACAATAAGTCCCTGAAAGATGATTGGCCAATCAGCGTCTTCTAACGAGGGCTCACTAGTAACTTCGTGGATTACCTCCAGTCCATCTACATATTCTACCCATTCATCCCTAATTTGATTTGTTTCATTATCCGCAGCCACTATCCCAATCATCATCATGACTAGAATAAGTGACATCAGTAACATGATATTCTTCATCAGGCTCTTCTTTTGATTATTAACAGCCCTGAGCATACTTTTCATATCAAATCACCTCCGGCACTTGCCCGGTTTTTAACCGGCTCAAGTAACCATATACCTGGCACTAATAAGCAAAGATTAGTGACGGGGCAGCAGTGAGGAAATTGGTGGCGCTTCGATGAATAATTCAAATCGTAATAAATAAGCCATGCTGCCGTCAAGGGGGAACTCCCTACATTTCGGGAGGGAACTCCCTCCTTTTTTGCGCAGAAACTTCTTCCCAGCGGTGCGCCAGATACCAGGCGACCGCGCCGGTGCGGGAGTTGACGCCCAGTTTGGCATACAGGGCCGTCAGCCTTTTTCCTACCGTTTTCCGGCTTAGACTGAGCGCCTGGGCTATCTCTGGATTGCTCTTGCCGACGCACAGAAACTGCAACAGGTTTTCTTCCTCTGGTGCGAGCGCCACCTCTGGCGTGCCAGTTAGTGGCGAGTTGGAGGGTGTGGTCATCCGGGCCATAAGCTGTGGGCTGATGGTTACATTTCCCGTGGAAACTGCTTGCAACGTCTGGGCAATAGTGTGGCTTGACTCTGTTTTGGCAATGAGGCCGCGGGCGCCAGAAGTAACTAATTCCATCAAAGGCCAGTCGGTTTGGCTTTCTAGAAACAGGACAACGGCCGTTTCTGGAAAGCTTTGGCACAAATCAATCAAAAACTGAGCTTGTGGTTTTGGCAGCAAATTACCGGCCAGGAGCAGCAGATGAGGCTGGCACTCCTGTAAAAGAGCGTCAAGTTCTTCAAAGTTGTCCGTTTCAGCAACGACGTCAAAATCGGCATCCGTTACAACTTGGTACAGACCGATGCGGCTACATGTGTGGGCATCGACTAAAAGAATACGCCAATTTTTGCCCAAATTCTCGCCCCTTTTATATCATTTGTTGGCGCTGAGTTGAGAGCTAAGGTAGGGTTCCAACAATAGCATTCAGGAATACGTCTGAGACAATTATTCGCACCCCCCCCCCTTCAGACACAATAGTACATTTTTCCCATAGGTCATGGGCGATATGCTTTTGCCCGCGGTGAATGGTATGCAAAAAGTAACGCGCATCAGCCTTGTTTTTGTTTATTGCGATGGGCAAAAATCCGCAGATATTGTCGTACCCACAGCCCCAGGTTGGTTGTATAATGCAGGCGATAGTTGATAGGTAAACCATTTTCCTGTTGAGGAGTGTTCGATGAGCGAGCAACAGTGGCGCATATTGCTGTGGGGTATGATCCTGCTGCTGCTGGCGGGGTGCATGGTGCAGGATGTGGCGCGGGGCGCGGGGCAAAACGCCACGGCCGTTCCCCCCAACACCCCCCTCTTCACCAACGTCAGCCGCCAGGCCGGCGTCGTCCACACCCGCAACAGCAACCACCGCGCCATTGGCCTGGCCTGGGGCGACTACAACCGCGACGGCTGGGTAGACTTCTACGTCACTGACCCCCAGGGGCCAAACACCCTCTTCCGTAACAACGGCGATGGCACCTTCAGCGTCTCCCCCTTTGCCGCCAGCGTGGCCCTGCCCAACGGCTACAGCGGCGGTGCATCCTTTGCCGACTACGACAACGACGGCTGGCCCGACCTCTACGTTGTCAACTGGGGCACCAACGCCCTCTTCCATAACCAGCAGGGGCAGGGCTTTGTAGACGTCACCACCCAGGCCGGCGTGGGCGACGAGGCCAACGGCCAGACCGCCTCTTGGGGTGACTACGACAACGACGGCTACCTCGACCTCTACGTAGCCAACTGGGCCTGCTACCCCCGCTGCGGCCGTCCCAGCCAGGGCGACTCCGACCGCCTCTACCACAACAACGGCGATGGCACCTTCAGCGACGTTACCCACCTGCTGCGCGGCCACGTTTACGGCGCGGGCTTCGTCGCCACCTTCACCGACATCGACAACGACGGCGACCTGGACATCTACCTGGTCAACGACGAGTTTCTCTTCCCTGTGGGCAACAAGCTATGGCGCAACGATGGCCCCGGCTGCGGCGATGGCGACATTACCGGCCACTGCTTTACGGAAGTGAGCGCAGCGGCAGGAGCCAATACCATGGTCATGGGCATGGGGCTGGCTGCCACCGACTATGACAACGACGGCGACGTAGACTTTTACTTCTCTAACGCCGGGCCGATGACGCTGCTGCAAAACCAGGGAGATGGCACTTTTGAAGATGTGGCCACTGCCGCCGGCGTCGATTTGCCCGACGGCATCGCCTGGGGCACGGTGGCCCTGGATTATGACAACGACGGCTGGCAGGATTTATACCTGGCGGTGATGATGATGGCCGACCACACCAAACTGGCCGTCAGTCCCCTGTACCACAACAACGGCGACGGCACCTTCACGCAAATTCGCTCTGGCAGCGGCGTCAGCGACGTGGGGCCAACCATGAGCGCGGCTACGGCCGATTTCGACAACGATGGCTGGGTAGACCTGCTCATTGGCAACAAGGATGCGGGGTACAGCCTGCTGCGCAACCAGAGCGGCGACCACAGCGACAACCATTGGCTTGCCCTGACGCTGGTAGGGGGCGGTCCGGTCAACCGCGACGCGGTGGGGGCGCGGGTCATGATAAGGACGAGTGATGGCAATGTGCAAATGCGCGAGGTGCAAAACGGCTCTAGCCTGGGCGCGGGCAACGACCTCACCCTCCATTTTGGCCTGGGCACAGCAGCCACCATTGCCGAACTGAGTGTAACCTGGCCCAACGGCCGTACCCAACAATTCGCCAACGTGTCCGCCAACCAGCGCATCACCCTGCCCTACCCCGTAGACGCCGCCGCTGAAGCTGCCCAGCGCACCGCCCTTTATGCGGCACGCATCGCCCCAGCAACGGCCGTTTCCCCTACCTTGCCCTGGCCCTTGCTGTTGGCGTTTGCGGCAACAGCCGCGCTGCTCACCATCGCCCTCGCTCGCCACCCACGCCCCACCGTTACCTGGCCCCCACTTCCCGCCAGCCTGCTGGTCATCCTGCTGCTGGCCTTTTGGGGTGGGCTGGTCGCCTGGTTGGGCAACGGCCGTCAGCCCAACCAAGCCATCCACCCAACCCACCTCCTGCCCCAACGCCTACCTGCCGCCCCGGAAGCCCAGGTACGGCTGGGCGAAGCCCTCTTCTGGGACCGGCTGCTCAGCGGCAACCAAGACACAAGCTGCGCCACCTGCCATCACCCCAAGCTGGCAACGGGGGATGGCCTCTCTTTGCCCATTGGCACCGGCGGGCAAGGCTTTGGCCCCACGCGGGACTTTCTGCCCACCACGCGGCGCGTGATGGTGCCGCGCAACGCCACGCCCATCTTCAACCTGGGGCTGGCGGGCATGGACACCATGTTTTGGGATGGACGCGCCCAGGGCACGGCCGTTACCGAATTTGCCAGTTCCGCTGACGACGACCTACCCTATGGGCTAGACAATGCCACGGCCGTGCAGGCCATGTTCCCCGTCACCTCGCGGGAAGAGATGCGCGGGTTCCGCGGCGACGTAGACGTGTTTGGCGAGCGCAACGCGCTGGCGAGCATTAACGACCACGATTGGCCCGCCATGTGGCACACCCTGATGGCGCGGCTGCTGGCCTTGCCAGAGTACCAGGCCCTTTTTGCCGCCGCTTACCCCGGCGTACCTATGCAGGAACTGAGCTTTGCCCACGCCGCCAACGCCCTGGCTGCCTACCAGATGGACACCTTCACCTTCCTCGACAGCCCCTGGGACCGCTATTTGCAGGGGGATGAGGTGGCTTTGTCGGCGGAGGCATTGGCCGGGGCAGAGCTATTTTACGGCAAAGCAGGCTGCGCCGACTGCCACAGCGGGCCGCTGCTGAGCGATATGCAATTTTACAATATTGGCGTGCCGCAAATTGGGCCGGGTAAAGCGCCCCACGAGCCGTATGATTACGGCCGTGCCCGCGAAACAGGCGATGACGCCGACCTGTTCGCTTTCCGCACGCCGCCCCTGCGCAATGTGGCGATTACCGGCCCCTGGATGCACAATGGCGCATACACAACCCTAGAAGGAGCTGTGCGCCATCACCTAGACCCGGCAGCAGCAATGGCCGCTTATGACATTAGCCAGTTGTCGCCGCTGTTGTTGGGGGAAGATTCGGGGAATACGGCCGTACACACCGCCCCCCTCTCTGCCCCCTCCCTGCTGGCATTACGCACAGAGCTTTCCGATGCGGAGGTGGCGGCGCTGCTGGCCTTTTTAGAGGCGCTCACCTCGCCCTCGGCCACCGACCTGGCCCACACCATTCCCGACTCTGTGCCCAGCGGCCTGCCGGTAGACGACTTTGATTCTTAGCTGCAGGCATCTGATTTCTCGCAGAAATCAGATGTCTACCCCAATATAACGATGAACGAAACAATTTTTGGCTCTCTTTCAACTGATGCAAAACGACTGGCTTACGTGCAGGGGCAAAGGGCTGGCTTTGCCCACCACAGCCGCCTGCACCCCCTGGCCCCTGGCCCGCAAGATGCGCCGTTGCTGACGGCGACGGTGCAGTTGCCCCAACGCGTGGCGCGGGTGGAATGTGTGGTGAGTATGCCGGAAACGGCCGTTGTCCCCCTCACCCTCGTCCACACAGAATGGGATACCCTCAACTGGGATTACGTGCAAACCTGGCAAGCGACCCTGCCGCCGCAGCCAGCAGGCACCCTGGTGCGCTATCGTCTGCGTGCCTTTCCCGCCCAGGGCGGCGACCCCATTTGGGCTGACAACAGCGCCACTTTCTCCTACTTAGTGGATGAGATGGCGCTGCCCCAGTGGGCAAAAGAGGCCGTGGTGTACCAGGTTTTCCCGGACAGGTTTAACCCTGGAAACGGCCGTAGCTGGAACAACGTCCACCACCTCAGCGACATTTACGGCGGCACCCTGCGCGGCATCATCGAAAAGCTAGATTATGTGGCCGACCTGGGCTTCAACGTCATCTGGCTCAATCCCTTCTTCCCCGACACCACCCACCACGGCTATCACGCCACCGACTACTTTAGCGTAAACCCTCGCCTGGGCAGCATGGCTGATATGGAAGAACTCATTGCCGGGGCGCACCAGCGCGGCATCCGCCTGCTGCTAGACTTTGTGGGCAATCACGTGGGCAGTGACCATCCCTATTTTCAGGACGCCCTGGCCCGCCGCGATAGCCCGTACCACGACTGGTTTTGCTGGCGCAATTGGCCCGATGATTACGTGGCCTATTATGAAGTGAAGGAATTGCCAGAGCTGAATACGGAAAATGCAGATGTGCGCGACTACCTCTTCCGCAGCGTGCAGTTTTGGCTGGAAAAGGGGTTTGATGGCCTGCGTATTGATTACACGCTGGGGCCGTCCCACGACTTTTGGACGGCGCTGCGGGCGGTGGTGCGCCAGACCAGCCCCGACGCCTGGCTGTTTGGCGAGACGGTACACACGCCGCCCACGCAGATGAGCTACGACGGCCGTTTCCACGGCAACCTGGATTTTCTGCTGGCGCAAAAGCTGCGCGACACCTTCGCCTTCAACACCATAGGCGTGGCCGAATTCGACACTTTTTTGCACCACCACGACGCCTTCTTCCCGCCCCACATTAGCCGCCCCAGCTTTTTAGACAACCACGACATGAACCGCTTTCTGTGGATTGCCAATGGGGACAAGCGCAAGCTGAAGCTGGCCGCCCTGTGCCAGTTTACTCTGCCCCACCCGCCGGTGGTGTACAACGGCACAGAGCTGGGCCTCAGCCAGGAGCGGGCCATTGGCGACCCCGACAGCCACGGCATGGAAGAGTGCCGCCAGCCCATGCCCTGGGATGCGCCTGATGCCGATTTACACGCCTACTACCGCCAACTCATTCATTTGCGGCGGGCGCATCCTGTCATCTGGCAAGGGCAGCGCCATACCTTGCATGTGGATGACGCCGCCGGCAGTTATGCCTACGTCGTGCAGGGTGAGGGCGAGGCGGTGGTCGTAGCCTTCAACCTCAGCGCCGCGCCGCGCCAGCTTCGCGTAACGCTGCCCGACCAGGACGTACTGCATACCTTTGACCTGGCGGCATGGGGCGGCGATTGGCTGGTCGTGAAAAAGCAGGTTTACGGCTGAGGCTTTTGGATTAGTTGGATGGTTGGCTAGTTGGCTAGTTGGCTAGTTGGATCTAACCAACTAACAAACCAACCATTAACCCGGTAGCTAAAGAGCAAAGAACTAAAATGCTAAAACAAATTCCTAACTTTCCCTCTCAGTATGTGCAGCCGCGCCGCGTGGATGTGTGGCTGCCGCCGGGGTATGAAGGGGCAACGGCCGTTTCCTACCCCGTCCTCTACATGCACGATGGGCAAAATCTCTTCGACCCGGCCGACGCCTATGCTGGCGTCACCTGGGACATTCCCGCAACCATGACCCGCCTCATTGCCGCCGGGCAGATTCCCCCGACCATTGTGGTGGGCATTTGGAATGCGGAGGCGTTGCGCTGGCCGGAATATTTACCGCAACGGCCGTTTGCCACCGCACAGGGCCAGCAGCAGTTAGCGCACATCAAAGTCCAATTCGCGCAAAAATTTGCTGCCGACTTGCCGCCAGGTCCCCCGCTCTCCGACAACTACCTGCGTTTTGTGGTCACCGAGCTAAAGCCCTTCATAGACGCTACCTACCGCACCCGCCCGGGGCGGGAAGCGACCTTTGTCATGGGGTCCAGTATGGGCGGCCTCATTTCCCTGTACGCGGTGTGCGAATACCCGGCCGTTTTTGCCGGGGCGGGCTGCGTCTCCACCCATTGGCCCGCCACCCAGGGCGTGATGTTGCCCTACCTGCGCCGCCATTTGCCCACGCCAGGGCAGCACAAGCTGTACTTTGACTATGGCACAGAGAATTTAGATGCTGAATATGCGCCCTATCAGCAGGAGGTAGATGTTGTGCTGGACGAAAAGGGGTATACGCTGGACAAGGATTGGGTGACGCGTTGCTTTGCCGGGGCCGACCACAACGAGGCGTCGTGGCGGGCGCGGGTGCACGGGCCGCTAAAATTTTTATTGGGTGGTTAGGGAGTGTTGCCCTGGCTTTCCTTCCTCTGCTACAATGGCAGAGACGGCGTGCTGTATTTTGTAAACGATAGATCAGGAGATTGCCATGCCTTTTTTGCTGAAACCAAAGAGTGACACGGAACGATTGAGTTTTTTGCGAACGGCCGCGCAGTCGGCGGCGCTGGATTACGCGAACCAGATTGAATATATTAGCGTGGACACCTTTCATGAATTGGAAGCGTTTTTACCGCAGTTTGATGAAGCCTTTTTGGACGTGGCCGCCACTTTTGGCGAGCTGGACCGGGAGGTGGTGGAGCGGGATGAGGCGCTGGAGTCGCTAAAGCAAGTGCTGGATGATTTATGGGAAGTATTGCGCCGCCGGGTGCGCCGCCGGGATGAGCCGGTAGGCGTGCTGCGCTTTTATTACCTGGAACCGGACGGCACGGAGCCGCAGCCGGAGAGCCTGGAGGCGTGGTTTGACCTGGCAGAGAAAATAATTGCCGGGGATGGGGAAGCGGTGGAGGCCGGATATAAAGCGGCCGTTTGCCCCAGCGCCGCCGAGCTGCAAGCGGCACTAGACAACGCGCGCCGGGAAGCGGCGGACGTGGTTCCTGCGGATGAAGCCCACAGCCGTGCCCAGGTAGCCATTGACGCCATGCGCGCCCAGGCGGACGAATTGATTGAGGATGTGCTGGAGGAGCTGGCGTTCCATGTGCGGAAGGAGGAGCCAGCCAGCCAGCGTCGGGTGATGCGTAGCTATGGGGCGCGGTTTGGCTACCACCCCGGCGAGCCACGAGATATGGATGATGTGTTTGAGGAGGAGCCGGTGCGGGTTTGATGGTGTGTGGGGAGGGGAACGGCCGTGATTGTTAAGCAGGCAGGTCCGTTTGGGGCCTGCCTTTTGCGTTGGGGCGGGAACAAATAGGGGGCGAAAGACGTCTTGGGGGCATGATGAGTTAGCCGCAGGCAAAAAGCCTGGGCAGATCAGTAACCTTTGAAAAGGGGAGTGCAAAGATGAACGAGAGAAAATATGTGGTAATGGGTGTGTTAGTCCTGGTGCTGCTGGGGCTGCTGCTGGTGGCGTGTGACGGCTTCCGTGAGGCGGAGCCTACCCCGGCGGAGCTGCCCAACCCGGCGTCTGTTTACTGTGAAGAGCAGGGTGGCACGCTAGAACTGCGCGAAGGCGAGGGCGGCACCTATGGCGTGTGCCGCTTTGAAGATGGCAGTGAGTGTGAGGAATGGGCCTATTTCCGTGGAGAGTGCACGCCGGGAATGTATGAACGGGCCGAGGAGGGGATGGCAAATAATTAATGGTCAATGGCTAATGGTTATGGGGTGCATGCTACTGGTTGGGGCGGGTTTTCTCGCCCCTTTTTGTTGGCTAGCGGATCTAACCAGCAAAATGGATGGCTGGAAACCGCTTTAGAAAAGGGTGCAACCAAAGTCATTGTTACAAACCCGGGCTAAATTTTGGGGAACTGTGTAAGCGGGTTTAGCAGTAGAGAGGGGCCAAGCGAGGAGGGCTGTCTGTACGTTCAAGAAAGCCATTGGTGGAGGGCTGGAAGGCAGGTAAAATTCAGGTATCTGAATCAAAATTGGTGAGAAAGGAGACATGATATGCCCGAATTTGCCCCCTTGCAGACAGTGACGATGGGTGGGATGAAGGTGACTTATTTGCCGGATGGCGGCGGGATTGTGGAGCCGTTGGCGTTGTACCCGGCTTCCACAGCCGCGGGGTGGGCCAAATACCCACACCTGCTGGATGAAGAGGGGAAGTTTCGCACCACCATTGGTGGGTATTTGATTGAGGTCGGGGACCGGAAGATCATTGTAGATACGGGAATTGGACCGGTGACTATTCCCTTTCCGGGCTTCGGGCCATTTTTTGGCGGCAAGTATTTGGAGAGCCTGGCGCAAACTGGCGTGGCGCGGGAGGCGGTGACGGATGTGGTGTTTACCCATTTGCACCTGGACCATGTGGGCTGGACGACGGTGGAAGAGGCAGGGCAGCGGGTGCTAACCTTCCCCAAGGCGCGGTACATGGTGACCCAGGTGGAGTGGGATTTCTGGTATGGTGAGGATAATCCGGCGGGGCCGGATCCGGTAACGGTGCAGCAGCCGCTGGCGGAGCGGATTGAATTTTTCCAAGACGGGGATGAGCTGGCGCCGGGAATCAGAGTGGTGGCAACGCCGGGGCACACGCCGGGGCATGTGTCGCTGCTCATTACCCAGGGGGAACAGCGGCTTTATTTGCTGGCAGACGTGCTGCATGGGGCGATGCAGGTGACGGAACCGGGATGGAGTGTGGCTTTTGACGTGGATGTGGCTCAGGCGCGGGCAACGCGGGATGGGCTGTATGAGGAGTTGGTGCAGCCGCATACGCTGGTGGCGGCGAATCATTTTTCGCAGACGGTGTTTGGACGAATTGTGGCGGGGGTGAACGGCCGTCGCTGGGAGGCTGGTTTTTAGTAATTGGTATTTAGGGAGCTGTGGGCAGCGGGCGGAAGCGCGCTGCTACTTCACGATAAGCAAGGGTAGCGAGGAGAATCTGCTTTTGGAATTTGTTCAGCATCGAGGCGATACCGTTGTGAATGGGGTCATGCTGGCTAAAAAGGGGTTATGGGGCAAGGTTGAGAGTGAAATAGAAGGTGGTGCCCTGGTCTTGTCCGGCGGATTTAACCCAGATACGGCCGTTGTGCAGCTCAATGATACGTTTAACCAAAGCCAGACCCATGCCGGTGCCTTCGACATGGGAGTCTAATCGCTCAAAAAGCGTAAATATCTTTTCGTGATAAGCGGGCGCAATGCCAATCCCATTGTCGCGGACAAAGAAAACCGTCTCGCCCTGGTGTACTTCTGCTCCTATTTCAACGCGTGGCTGCGGCTGCTGGCCCATGAACTTCGCGCTGTTAGCCAGCAGATTTTGCAGCGCCCCAACGAGTCGCGGCCTATCTACATACACCACCGGCAAGTCAGGGGCAATGTCTACTACGATATTTCGCGCTGCTAACTGCCCAGACACCAAACGCACAGCTTCTGCCACCAGCTCCATAAAGGCGACCTTTTCAGGGGGATTATCCAGACGACCGATGCGCGACAATTCCAATAGCTCATTGATCAAACTGTACATCTTGTCAGTAGCGTTATGAATATGTTCCATATCTGCCTGCAGTCGCTCCAGGTTTCCAGCCATGGCATCTTGGGCCACAAAACCCAAAAAGCCACGGATGGTAACCAGAGGGCTTTTAAGGTCGTGCGAGACGGTGTACGCAAATTGTTCCAGCTCCTCATTTTTATATTCTAACTGTGCAATAAGCTCCACCTGTGCCGCTTCAGCCTTCTGGCGCTCACGCAATTCTTGCTGCAAAGCGTCATACAGACGGGCATTAGAGATTGCCAGGGCGGCACGGTCAGCCAAGTCTCGCAAAAACAGCACGTCTTCGGAAGTATAGGTTTTGCCCGGAGTCAAACGAGTCAGGTCCGTGATGCCCATAATTTTTCCCTGCACGCGCAAGGGAACCATGACGCGGCTGTACATGGGGAAGCGATCGAGTAGACTGCGGTATTCAGGCTTTATGGTTTTCTTGAGTTCTTGGCTGGCTGACTCGGGGATAAGCAAGGGTTGCCCGGTGGCTAGTACCCGGCCCACGTGCCCTTCGGTGACACGTTGCGGGTTGGTGGAGACTGCTTCGAGAATGGCGGCCACAATGGCGGGGTTGGGGTGATAGAGGGCGACCATTTCAATCCATTCTCCGTCGGCAGAAATAAGGCTGAGGCTGCAACTATCGCCAATTAATTCTGCCAGGCGGCGTACGATGATATTGAGGGTTTTGCGGTAATCATGGGTGACTTCGGCCAGGTGCTGCGACATTTCGGAAAGGGCTAGAGCGCGGCGGGCTTGCTGGCGCACAATTTGCTCAACTTCGTGGCGCTGGTGAACGATTTCGGCGTTGTGCAGGGCCAGGCCAATGCTTTGCGCGAGGGGCTTTAGCTGCACTGTCATGTCAGGGGGCAATTTTTGCCCAGTTTTACTGAGCAGGTTGATGATTCCTAGGACGCGTTCTTGAAAGACGATGGGGATGGCCAGAGCGCTTTCGTAACCCAGAGCTACAAGTTGCTGCCGCAATGTGCTGGCAACACGATGGTCCTGGCGGATGTTGTGGGAAATGATGGGTTCTTTTTGCTGAGCGGCTAACCCGCTCAGACTTTGGTCCAGAGGAATCTGTATGTGGGTTTTCATCGTGTCTGGCCCATCAACGTTGTGTTGGGCAAGAAGGGTTAGGCGCTTGTTTTCTAGGTCGAGGGTGTGCATGGCTACAAGAGGTATGTGGAAGTAGCGCGCGATGAGGGTGACGGCCTGGTTGGCAATTGTTTCATAATCTAAAGAGCGGTGGAGGGTGTCGGAAATGGTGCTGAGGAGGGTAAGATAGGCGGTGCTTTCGGCCAGAGCGCGTTCTTTTTGGCGGCTATGGATGAGGGCTTGCCGTAGGCTGGCGGAGAGGAGGCGGGCGGTGACGGCCGTGATAATGAGAATGATACCCAGGGTGATGACCATGGGCATGCGAACCTCGCTGGCCGGATAGTCCAGCAAGCTGATGCTTTCGGCATAAGCCAGCCCAATGACAAAGCTGACGTTGATGAAGGTAAAGAGTATGTAAAGCGTGTGGGGCAATAGTAGGCTGCTAATTAGAAAAGCCAAGGGAAACATGAGTAGCGCTTCATCATAAATGCCACGACCTTGCAACATCAGGTATGCGAACGTGCCCTGGATAGCGACGCTGACGAAGATGCCCGCCGATTTGAGCCATCTGCGCCACACCAGCCAGAAGCCTAACAAAAGCAAAAATAGCCCAATGGTTAAAACCACGACGACCATGTCGTTGTCCAATAGGGCAAAGGCGACAAGGGCAATGCAGTTGGTGACGAGAAGCGCAGGTAGAATAATCTGGAGCATTTGCTCCAGAAATCTTTCCTTCTCATTCCTGTTGGTTAGGGGAAACAGCGCGGTAAGCAGTGCATGGAGACTGTGGGCTATTTTGCTCATGAGCTTATCTTTTGGCCAGCGGGAGGGTGAAATAAAAGGTGGTTCCCTGTCCCTGTCCAAGGGATTCGATCCAGATACGGCCGTCGTGTACCTCAATGATGCGTTTTACCAAGGCCAGGCCAATGCCCGTGCCTTCAATAGAGGTGTTCAGCCGTTCAAAAAGGCCAAAAACTTTGTGCTGGTACTTTTCCTCAATACCGATGCCATTATCTTGCACAAAGAAAACAACCTTGCCCTGCTGCCGGGTGGCGCCAATGCGGATTGTTGGCTGAGGTTGGTCTCCCATGAATTTCAGGGCATTTTCGAGCAGATTTTGCATGACTTCAATGATGCGTAGACGATCCACATAAACAATGGGCAGTTCAGGGGCTACGTCAATAACCACCGCCATTTCCGGCATATAGCCGCTGACGTTATCCAGGGCTTCTTGCACAATTTCATTCATAGATACAGCTTCTGGCGGGTTCACAACACGACCAATGCGGGAGAGTTCGAGCAGATCATTGAGCAAGGACTCCATGGTTCGGGTGGCATCATAAATGCGGGTAAGGTCTTTGGTAATGCCTTCTTGGTTTCCCGACCCTACGTCACGCTGCAGAAAGCCCAAAAAACCCTTGATGGTGATGAGGGGGCTTTTGAGGTCGTGGGAAACGGTATAGGTGAACCGCTCTAGTTCTGCGTTGCGCGCTTCCAGTTCGGCAATAAGTGCTTCGCGCTCGGCTTCGGCCTGCTTGCGGGCGGTGAGGTCGGTGATCACGGCAATGGTACCTACGATTTCCTGATTTTCCCAGCGGGGCACGGCCGTAATCAACACGTCAATAGGGTGCCCGGCTGCGTGACGTAGCCGCACCTCATAGACACTCGTTTTTCCTTGCTGACGCCCCGTTTTTTCCTCTCGTAGGCGGGGGTGGTCCTCTGGCCAGGTCAAATCATAAGGCGTTTTGCCTAGCAGTTCTGCCGAACTGTATCCGGTCATCCGCATGTAAGCTGGATTCACAAACAGGAACTCTCCTGCGGCATTGGTCAGGGTCAAGCCTTGCCCCATGTTGTCAATGATGCGCTGGGCGTAATCACGCTCCGATGCCAGGGCCAACTCTATTTGGCGGCGCGCAGTGGTGTCGGTGGCAATAAGGGTCAGGCTGGTGGTCTTTTGCTCCTGGCGTACAGGACCAACGCGGATTGAGAACCAGCGGTAGTTGTTCTGGGCATCAAGCCCACGGGCTTCATAGCTGGTGGGTAAGCCGGTTTCCCACGCCTGGTTAAGGGCTTGCCGTATGCCGACATGGTCTTCCGGGTGTAGATACTCGAAAATTTCCTTGCCGATGGCTGGCGCATAGGCATTGGTTGCCGGCTGGTTGGTAAAATCGATGATGCCATTCCGCTGGACAGTCAGAATCAGGTCAGGAACGTGGTGTACCAGGGCACGCCATTGGGCTTCGGAACGGCGCGCCCGGGTGAGGCTTTGGGTAAGATTTTGTGTCAGCAGGCGCATGGCTACGGCCGTAACGACCACAACTACGCTTAACGTTACCATATCTACCCAGGAGGTTACGCCCGAAATTGGTGGTCGATACCAACCCTCGATTTCACCCAAAGTTATGCAGGCCAGCAACAAAAGGTGAACCACCACGGCGGCGGTAAAAATGCGAATGTCAAACAGCAGGCTGGCTAAAATGATGATAATGGGGGAAAGAATTATCGCCAAATCATGAATGCCCAGCCCCGTGACCAGTAGATAGCTTTGGATTAGAAGCAGGGTACTAAACACAAGAAGACTCGCCAGCGTCACCCTGCTCCGCCGCAGCAGCCAAAAGGCCACCAACTGGGCAAATGCGCCCAGAGACATGGCTAAGGCAGGCCGGGCATTGCCCGTAAAAGGTGTGGTTAGGATGATGATGACAGCCGCGGTAAGCAGGGTAAGAAGGATGACATGCAAAATGCCGGCGCGCCGGGTTTTTTCTTCAGAAGGAAGGGTTGGTGGCTTCAGCAGAGGCCTGACTTTTGTGAGCATAGTACACTTGTATCGTTAACGGCATGCAAACTCAGCGGCTGCTACCACAGTAAAACCTTGGCTGGCCTGATGTCTACTCGGACGCTTGCTTGACGTTAACGATAGCATAAAGCCTTAAGTGAAACCAGATTGTGGCAAGCGTGGGTGAGGAAGTAGAATGGCGGAGGAGGAACGGCCGTTTCCAAGCGTAGCCCAACAAACGCTATCTTTTGTCCTTGATTTGTGTATAATTGAAAATGCTGGAAACTGCCGGTAACCGATCAACGCGTTGTGTATCAAAGGGATTACACCTATGACTCAACCAGCATCCACAGAAGCACCCATACGATTCCTCATTGCCGACGACGTCACAGAAACCCGACGCAGCACCCGCCTGATGCTTTCCCTTATTCCCGACTCCGAAATTGTCGCCATTGCCAAAAATGGCGCCGAGGCTGTGGAAATGGCCCGCAAACATAAGCCCGACATTGCCCTAATGGACGTCAATATGCCCCAAATGAATGGCCTACAAGCCATTCGTGTGATGGTGGATGAAAACCCCACCCTTGTTTGCATCATCATTTCCGCCGAGCGAGACCCACAAACGTTACTCGAAGCCATGGCCGTAGGCGCTCGTGGCTATCTGACTAAACCCTTTACGGCCGATCAGCTTACTGAAACCATTCAGCGTGTGTGGAAACGCTCCCGTGCAACTATACGCCCTGCTGGCGCAGCCGGTGGCGGGGCAACTGGGGGCGACATGGTTCAGCTGCGGCAGCAGCGCGACTTTTTTCTGACAGAGCTGGCAAACGAATACCTGCGCACCCGCCGAACTGATGAAAAAGCGATGCAAGTATTGGAACTTTTAGCACAAGACTCCCAGTGCGAACCACGCTTGCTAACCGCCCTGGCAATGATTTATGCCCTCAACCACCGCTGGGGCAAGCTCAAAATATTAGCCGCCCGGCTAGAACAATCCGCCGCCACTCACACCTAAAACCTTATTTACCCCGATTTGCCAAAGCGGTCTTCGCTGCGTGCCCGGAAGAGGAGCTTGATGGGCGTGCCGCGAAAAGCAAATTCCTCACGCAGCCGATTTTCCAAGAATCGCTGATAACCAAAATGCACCCAGTCTGGTTTGTTGACAAAAAAGACGAAAGTGGGGGGCGTTACAGCTGCCTGCGTGGCATAGAAGAACTTAACGCGCACACCTGCTTTGCTGGGTGGTGGATGCTTGGTGGTCGCGTCGCGCAGCAGTTTGTTAAGCTGCCCGGTGGGCACGCGCGTGTAGCGAAATTCGTTTACCGTCACCACTTCGGGCAGAATTTTTGAAACGCGTTGCCCGGTTTCGGCAGAAATAAAAAGCACGGGCACGTAGGGCATAAAGTTGAGTTCTTGACGGATGGTGTTCTCATACTCAGCCATTGTATAGGTATCTTTCACGACCGCGTCCCATTTGTTGACCAGCACAATAATGCCTGCTTTTTCCTCCAGCAGCATTCCGGCAATGTGTACGTCTTGGGCGGTAATGCCCTGGCTGGCATCAACTAGCAACAGGGCTACGTCAGCGCGGTTTAAGGCTTTGATGGCACGTAAAACGCTAAACTTTTCAACGCCAGGCTCAATTTTGCCGCGCCGCCGGATACCGGCTGTGTCGATAATGGTGAATTCTTGGCCATGCCATTTGAGCTTGGTATCTATGGCATCGCGGGTGGTACCGGCAATAGGGCTGACGATAGCCCGTTCTTCGCCCAATAGCTTGTTCAGTAGGGTCGATTTACCCACATTGGGGCGGCCAAGCAGGGCAATTTTGATGGTGTCATCTTCTGCATCTTCGGCTTCGATGGTTTGGGGAAAGGCCGCAACAACGGCGTCGAGCAGGTCTCCTGTGCCCGCTCCATGGAGAGCGGATACGGGGAAGACTTCGCCGACGGCTAGCTCATAAAATTCGTAAACGGTGTCCCACAGTTTGGTGGATTCGAGCTTGTTGGCGGCTACTAGCACCGGTTTTTGGGATTGGCGCAAAATATCGGCCACCTCTTTGTCAGCCGCGGTGATGCCTACTTGACCATCTACTACCTGAACGACGACGTCGGCATCCTGGATGGCGATGCGGGCTTGCTGCCGAATGAGGGGTAAGAAGCGTTCGGAGTCTTCGGAGAGGGGGGCGGTATGGCGTCCTTCTTCGATTTCGATGCCGCCGGTGTCTACTACGGTAAAGGTGACGCCGATCCACTCGGCGTCATGATAGAGGCGGTCGCGGGTTGTACCGGCTACTTCGGAAACGACGGCGAGGCGGCGCCCGACGATGCGGTTGAACAGGGTTGATTTGCCGACGTTGGGACGTCCGACCAGGGCAACTAAAGGTTTGTAACTCATGGTGTCTTTGGCTTGGGCCTATGATTTGGTTTGAACGGCCGTTGCGAAGGTTTAATAGTAACGTGGTTTGCGCCAGGTGGCTACAAAAACGGCCGTTTGCTCATGAAGTGTCTGGGTAATTTGGGCTTTGGTGCGGATTGGTGGCTGGGGCAGAGGCGTCTGATACTGGGTTGATGCTTCTGTATCTGTGAGGCTGGTCGTTGTGGTGAGGGTGCGCGTAATTTCCACCACGAGTTGGGCTGGCTGAATGGAGCGCAGTTCAATGCCCCGTTGTTCAGGGAAGTTGATGTCTGGTTCCAGGCTGTATGTCCCTGGCCCCAGACCAAAAAGATCCAGAACGGCCGTTACGTCTTCGTCAGCCAGGGCATTCAAGGCCGGCAGGGGGCCAAAGAGCACAATGCGCACAGATTCCGTTTCCAGCACGGCCGTTAGCTCCTTCCCCAACCCCTGAGTTTGCGGAATGCGGTTAAAGATACTGGTGGTACGGAACGGCTCAATGGTTACGTTTACAAAAATCTCGTCTACCTCTGCCAGCGTGACACCCTCAGGCAAACTTAACGCCACTTGAGGGCGAAACGACTCTGTCAAGCCATTGACGTCAATTACTTCCGTGCTGACCCATTGAATTGTGCTAAGCAGCGTGGGGCGCCCTTGTAGCAGCACAGTTGGCGGTTCCACCTCTACCCCCACCACCCGGTACCCGGGCGCCGGTTCCCCTTGCAAATCCACATTAATGATCTTCTCCGCAAAACCGGCTGATTCATTAATAGGAATGGTTACCTCTATCTGTTCGGTACTTATGTCCAGGCCACTAATACTGGCCGGGCGTCCCTGGCGATTGTAGAAAATCGGCTGCGGCGTCCGACGTACTGTTTCCCGGTCATTATTCAGAAAAACCGTCACCCGTGCCATGTCCAGGGCCTCGACTTGCGAAGCAATTCCCGAAACGAGAATACTTTCCGGGTCAATCAACGGTTCGCCCTGACTGTAGCCAATGGCTACACTACCCCGCAAATCCAACTCTACGGGGATTTCGCGGGTCACGGTTTCTTCCAGGTAGATGGTGAGTTGCTCCGGCGATTGAGAAAGAATGGTTACTTCGGGAATGTCGGATTGGACCCATATCGGCACCTGAACATCCTCCCCAAAAGGAACCTGGCTCAAATCTAAAACGGCCGAGAAATCCTGGTCTGTCAGGGTCGTTACCAAAGAAGTGGGCCCCTGAAAGACTATCTGCACAGATTGGGCGGTGTTTGGCGTAACTAGAATGGTATTGTCTGGACGGCCAATTAGGTCGACCGGAATTTGTAAAAATTGGGTACGCAAGGGATCCTCACCCTGGATAGCGTTGTACCAAATAATAACCGCCAGAATAAAGGAAAGGATGAGCGTGGCAATATTGCCCAGAATGTCGCGAACAAAACGCATCATGCTTGCTCCCTCCTGCGCTGGCTGCTGCGATTTTGCATGAAAGCGTAGAGGATCTCGTCAATACGGTTGATATCTTGGCGGCGAATGACACGGCCGTTATGGGCAATAGACGCCTGACCGGTTTCTTCCGAAATGATGAGCACTACGGCATCACTTACTTCGCTAATGCCCAGCCCCGCCCGATGACGTAGACCCATTTGGCTGTCAGAAAGGCTGCTGGTAGAAAGCGGCATAACGCAAGCCGCTGCGGCAATACGCTCTCCGCGGATAATCACTGCCCCGTCGTGCAGTTCGGTATGCTTATTAAAAATAGTAAGCAACAATTCCACCGATACTTCTGCGTCAAGCTGTACCCCCGTGTCAATGTACTCTTGTAAACCGGTATCTTGCTCAAAGATAATAAGGGCGCCGTGCCGCCGTTGCGAAAGGCGGAGGCTGGCTTCTTTGACGGCGCTGATGACGGGGCTTTCTTTTTGACGACGGAAAAAGTTGAAACGAGCTGTTGTATGCCCCAATTGCTCTAGCGCACGGCGCAGTTCCGGCTGGAAAATGACAGGGACAGCAATGAGTAAAGCTGGGATACTGTTGCTAACCAACCAACTAAAGGCGGGTAAGTTAAAAGTGGAAGAGAGAAAGAAAACAATCAGGGCCAGTAAAATGAGACCCCGCAGCACTTGCACCGCACGGGTGCCGCGAATAAGCAGCAGAACAATATAGATAACGGCCGTTACCAGGCCAATATCTAAAAAATCTGTTAAGCCAACATCTAATTGGGCAATTGCGTTAAGAACAGTCTCCACAACAGGCCTTGCTCGCCACCTATATTCCCCGCAGCCAGGCTACTTTAATTGCGACAACAGCTGCCTGTAACTGGCTAAATTCGGCGGGTTGAGCGCCAAAATCTTTTCAATAGTCACCACGGCAGCTTGGGCATCCCCCGCTTCCAACTGCGCTTCGCCAATTTTGTCTAATAGGTCCACGGCGTCCTGCTTGCGCTGCTGCTGTAAGTAGAGGCGAACCAATCTATCCGCCAAATTTGCATCGGTTGGTCTTTGTTGAATCATGTCCTCCAAAATGCCTAACACCTTAGCGCCGCGCCCGCCCCTAACCAACTGCACCAGATAACTATCCAAAGCACGCACAGCATTATTCGGTTGGCCTACCTTATAATATAAGTCAACCAGCGTAATCGCTGCTCGCTCATCCTCCGGCGCTAACTCTCGCAACTCCTTAAAGGCAACCAATGCCTGCTTCCAATTGAAGTGCTGCATATCAATTTCGGCAATCAGCCGCAAAAAACGCTGCCGCCACTTACGCGCCACCGATCCACGAGACGTAAGCTGCAAAGCTTCTTGATAGGTTGACCGGGCCCGGTCAACCTGAGCTAATTGGTAATAAGCATCACCCATTGCCAGGTAATGTTCCAATGCCGTATCAACCTCCCCTTTTTGACGCAGCAAATTGATCAACCGGCCCCGCGTAGCAAGGTCAAGCGGATTTAAATCAACAACCTTTTCATAAGCAGCAATAGCGCCATTTATATCGTTGCGGGCCAGGTAAGTGTTGGCAACTGTCGCGTATTTGAGAGCCGCGGCATCGTTGCGGCCTTGTTGCACCAGCACATCAGCTAATTGAATGTGCGCCGGCATGTATTCCGGGGCCAGCTGGATTGCCCGGTACGTTTCTTCAATAGCCGTGTTGTACATTCCCCGGCGGGTGTATTCCTGACTCAGGTACAATGATTCCAGCACAAGAGCTGATCCAGCCGTCATCACGTCACCCAAAATCATCATACCTGCACTGGATATGGCATCTAGCCTGTTGCGGGCTTCCTTAACCTTATCTTCCCATCCCTTCTGGCCCAAAAACTCCACCAACGAATTGGCAAAGGCCGTAGCCTGGTCCCGTTCTCCCTGGGTAATAAGGCTATCATACAGATTTTCATACAATTGAATAAGCCGGTCAGCCTGGCCATGTTGTACTGTAGCCATATCCACAATTTGCAAAACAGAGATAAAATGCTGAATGGCTTTCTCGATACGCCCACGTGCCCGGTGAGATTCACCCAAAGAGAAGTGACTGGCTAATCGATACTCCGAGTCCTCCACCGCGATTTCAAATTCACGAATAGCGTCCTCAAAACGGAGTTTGTCCTGATAGAGAAGTCCCAGATTGAAGTGGGCGGCTGCAGAATTGATGCCAGCGGCAATGGCTTTTTCGTAAACGCTGATGGCTTCGTTGGTCATATGGCGCCGTTGATAGTCCAGGGCTTCGATGAGCAGCGCGTCTCCTACGTCGGCATTCTCGGCAAAGAGGCGTTCGGCCAGTTCTTTCATGGCCGTGTCACGAGCAGTCTGTACAGGAACGGCCGCTTCCACTTCCTGTTTCGCCTGCCATTCGCGGTCATCCAGGGCCATGGTCGCCTTCCGCACAGCATCTCCCATGCCAGTAGCGGCGCCCAACGGCGCCATGTTTTCTCCCCGAAACAGGTCTTCTCCCTGCTTGATCAACTCAATAGCAGTCAGCACATCCGCATTGCGCGGATCCAATTGCAAAGCGAGCTGGGCTGCCTGTAAAGCCTTTTCCTTTTCGCCTTGCATTTGCAAAATACGCGCAATAGCCAAGTATTCACGAATAGCGTTACGCGCGGCTCCTTGGCGTTTGTAAACGGACGCCAGGCGTTGATGCGCACGCAGCAAATTAGGCTCCAGGCGAATAGCCCGATGCCAGTTATCCATAGCCTCATTCAAGTTTTGCCGCCCCAGTTCCATTTCGCCAATGGCCATATAGGTTTTGCCGGCTTCTTCCAATAAGCCCAGCCGCTCTTGTGCATCAGCCACTTTACGTAAGTAAATGATATTTCCACCCGAATACCGCGCTGCTAGTTTGTAATTATCAAGCGCTTCATTTAAATTTTGCAGCTCTAAATGAGCGTCTCCTAAACCAGCATAAGGGGCTGGCTCTTTGGGCATTTCTTGGGCCGCGTGCTTAAATTCGACAATGGCATCCTCCCAGCGTTGATCCCAAAAAAAGGAATGACCTCGACTGAGCGCTTGCTCGAATTGTGCGCGGTTATTTGCCACCATGAACCTCCACCATTCAAACTAAAATGAGACTTGATGAACAATGTACAACATGGTTCCCACCTTTATTTATCCTAACAATTCGGCCAGGATGGCTTTTTGGGCATGCATGCGGTTGTGGGCCTGCGGGAAAAGCACTGAATGAGACCCATCAGCCACGTCATCGGTGATTTCTTCGCCCCGATGGGCCGGCAAGCAGTGCATGACAATGCAGTCCGCTTTGGCCTGGCTGACGAGCTGCTGGTTCACCTGATAGGGCGGGAAAATTTTCAGGCGCACGGCCGTTTCCTCTTCCTGCCCCATACTCGTCCATACGTCTGTATAGATCACGTCGGCGTCTTGAACTGCTTTTTGCGGGTCCTGCAGCCGCTCAGCCACAGCGCCATAGTTGCTGAACTTAGCAGCCAATTCCATATCTTCGTCCGTCAGGTTGTATCCTTGCGGTGTCGCAATCGCCATGTGCATACCCGTTTTCATTGCCCCAAAAAGCAAGGAGCGAGCCACGTTATTGCCATCTCCAACATAGGCTATCTTCAAGCCTTTCAACGAACCTTTTACTTCCAAAATTGTGAAAATATCTGCCAGCGCTTGCGCCGGATGGCTGTAGTCGGAAAGGCCGTTAATCACGGGCACAGAGCCATGTTCGGCCAGTTGTAAAATGTGTTCATGATCAAAAACGCGGGCCATAATGCCATCAACATAACCCGACAAAACCCGAGCCACGTCGGGCACGCTTTCGCGCCCGCCCATTTTGACTTCATTAGGTGAGAGATAGAAGGCGTAGCCACCAAGATGAACCATACCCATTTCAAAGGAAACACGAGTGCGCAGAGAGGGTTTTTGGAAGAGCAAGGCTAAGCTCTTGCCTTTGAGAATGGGCTTGTTTCCGCCGTTGCGCCACTCGTTTTTAAGATGGGTGGCTAAATCAAGAAGGTGGTGTAGTTCGTCTGGGGTTAAAGCAGCGATACTGAGGAAATGTTTCACGTCTTGGCCTCCTAGCTATTTCGCCGTAGAATCTGCAGAGTTGTTGTTATGGACCCTGCCGACGAATCCGCAGATTTTGAACGTTTCAATGTGTGCAAGAGTATACCACAGGCCAGAGGAAAAAGTGCAACAGCCCTGGCGTGCAATTCAACATAATGCTTGTATGTGATCTTGAGTTATGGTAAGATAAAACCCGTGTGAGGGGTCGTCACTGGGTACAAAGCTGTCCAGTAAAAAAAAGGTAGGTGACAAATGGAAGTACTGCAAAGAAAATCAGTCATTGCCGCCATTGCAGGCGTTGTGGGGTTAATCATTGGCCTTGTTTGGGCTTGGTATGTAGACCCATTGGAATGGACGGGACTCAGAATCAGAGACGTTGATGCCGCCGACCAGGCCCGCTACCTACAACTGGTAGCTGACGTGTATGCCAATGAGCGGAACCCCCAAAAAGTGCAAGACGCTCTGGCAGATTGGCCTAATGCTGATAGTCAAGTTTGCCAGCTTGCCAATGCCTCATTAGATGCTGGCGAAAGAGGTCGCCTGGAGGCTTTGGCCTTTGTGTTGAATGGGCAGGGTTGCGCGGTGGTGGCCGAACAGCCGGCGCAGCCTGCGGAAGAAGAGGGAGGGGGCCTGGGTCAAGTCCTACTTCTTGGGCTGCTCTTTATTATATTAGTAGGGGGTATTTTCTTCGCCTTGAGTCGCCGCAACGCGTTGCTTGGCCAACCCGCACCAACCCCTGTTTACGATGATGTACCGGCAGCCCCCCCCGTGGCAAGTGAAGCAGATGCAGGCGCAACGGCCGTGCCCATTGCCCGCTTCCGCACCACCTATACCCGTGGACACGATGCCTACGATGATTCCTTCAGCATTGAAAACTCCTTTGGCGATTTTCTGGGCGAATGTGGAGTTGGTATTTCGGAATCTATTGGCACCGACGCGCCCAAAAACGTCACGGCTTTTGAAGTATGGCTATTTGACAAGAACGACATCCGCACCATTACCAAAGTTGTCATGAGCGACCACGCCTTTTTCGACGACGCCATCAAGGCCAAGCTGCAAACCAAAGGAGAACAGGTCTTGGCCCGCGAAGGCGAAACCGTTGTGCTGGAAACAGCCTCGCTCATAATCAATGCCGAAATAACCGATATGCAATATGGATCCGGCACGTTACCACCCCAAAGCTATTTTGAGGCTGTCACCTTTGAACTGTCCGCCTGGCAGAAAGAAGGGGGCGCATCCACCGGCAACGGGGGCGTAGACGACATGTTGGATTTCTAAAAAGTGCCGCCTGACACCTGAATATGTAAAAGACCCCGGCCAAGACCGGGGTCTTTTCGTCTTTTACAGAAGCATGAAAAATAAAGACCGTAGGCAAAAACAAGGAGTAAACCCGAAAGAGCCTGCTCCGGTGCGGGCCATTGTTTTGGGCAACATGCAAGACGGGGGACTGCCCCACATTGGCTGCCGCTGTGAAAGATGCCTGGCGGCAGCACAACAGCCTCAGTATGCGGCTTGCCTGGCCATTCTTGATCAGCGGCAAACTCCCTGCGCCGTGTACCTGCTAGACGCCACCCCGGACATGAAACACCAGCTCGCCCTGGTGGCTGACCAACTGGGGCCGCACCCAACGCGCCCCAACCGCCTGCGCCAGCCCGACGCTATCTTTCTGACTCACGCGCACACGGGGCACATTGGCGGGCTGCCGCAGCTTGGCCCAGAGGCCATGGCTGTGGAGGATCTGCCGGTTTATGCGGCGCCGCCGCTGGTGGCCTTGCTGCAAGAAGCGCGGGTGTGGGGGCCGTTGGTGCAGAATTTGCGTTTTACGCTGTTCAAGGCGGGGCAGCCAGTTTTGCTTGCCCCAGATTTGGCCATTACCCCCCTTTCTGTGCCGCACCGCGATGAGTGGGGAGTGGGCACCTTTGCCTTTCACGTGCAGGGGCCACGCAAGTCGCTGCTTTACGTGCCGGATATGGATGATTGGGGTTTGTGGAATGAAGCTGAAAAGTGGCTGACGGCCGTTGACTACGCTCTGGTAGACGCCACATTTTGGAGCGCAGACGAGCTTGGCGGGCGGCCACCTGTTGCCCATCCCCTTATCCCCGATACCCTGGCCCGTTTTGCCCACATTCCCGGCCAACTGGTGCTAACGCACCTTAACCACACTAACCCCCTGCTAGAAGAAAACAGCCCAGAAAGCCAAACTGTTCAGCAAACAGGGGTCACGATTGCCGCTACCGGGCAAATCTACGCGTTATGAGCCGCCGCCGCTAAAACGTTGTGCGGGCATCACTTTTGGGCGGCGCGCTGGTGAGGAAATCGTGGGCGAAGCGTTCGGCATAGCTGGTGATGAGTTGTTCAATGCGCTCCTGCTCCCAAGAGGCTACCAGCAACCCGGCGTGGTACGCCTTGGGCACGCGCCACACCACTTCCGGATCGTTGTACGCTGATAGATCGGGGTGTGGCTGCCGGGAAAGGCAGGTTAATAAGCCAGCATACTCGCGGCGATATTCAGGCAGGGCATAGGCTTCCCCACGCAAATGGGCCAGTTCGATACGCGCCGCTTCCTGCCACAGCTCAATCCCCGTGGCGGCCTGCACCATGCGGTCAATGTTGGCCCCGCCTACTCGTGCCGCTGTTTCCAGGAAGTAGAAACGGCCGTCCTCATGCCCCCGAATAAACTCTGTGTGGGATACGCCCCTGGCCAACCGCAGCTTGCGCATCAATTCACCGGTTAGCCCGCGCAAGACAATGGCCTCCTCACTGTCCCAGGGCATGGTGCGGGTTGTAAAAATCCCGCCACCATGAGAAACGGTGAGGGGGGGCAGGCCATATTGGCTGGCAGTGGCAAAGACCACTTCCTTGTCCCAAATGATGGCGTCCACGTGGTACACATCCCCCGGCACAAATTTTTCCAGCAGGTAAACGGATTGTTGGTCGCCTAGCGCGTCCAGCGTGCGCCACACCTGTTCGCTGTCGTGCAGCTTGCGGATGCCGATGGCGCCGGCCTCGAAGCGGGGCTTAAGCACCCAAGGGGCAGGCACGCTGGTCATGTAGGCGCGCAGGTCATCGTAGTTGAAGACGGCCGTAAACGGTGGCACCAGCATCCCCTCATCCCGCGCCTGCACCCGCATCGCCAGCTTATCCCGAAAATGGCGGGCTGTGGTCTCGCCCATGCCAGGGATCCGCAAATGTTCGCGCAAGGCGGCGGCGGTGGCCACATCATAATCATCCAGAGCCACAATGCGGTCAATTTTTTGGCCGCGCATCAAGTAGCTGACGGCATAAGTAACATCAGGCTGCTTCGACACGTTGGGCATGGCAAAATGTTCATCAATACTTTCCCAAGGCCATGATTCCTGCTGTTTTTCTTCAGGCATCAGCACCAGCACGCGACAGCCTTGCTGCTTGCACTCGCGGATGAAGGGGAAGCCCTTAGGCTCTGAGGCGATACAAAGAATGGTATACGGCCGTTCTGTCATCATTTGTTCTCCTGGACTCTCACTCGGTGGATTAGCTGACCAAACAATTGTAACCAGGAAACACAGATTGGGAAACAAGCGCATCCAGCCCAAATCACCCATCCTGCCTAACCATCAGGCCATTCTTTTGGCAAATTTACCCAATAGACAAACCCGGTATCCCCCGTTACACTCGAAAAAAATCTGCAAGGTTACAAACATATGCCTTTCGTTCTTTCCCTTATTCTTGTTGTCCTCCTTAGCCTGAGCCTTGTTCTTTTGGGGCTTAGCGGCATGGGCGCGTCTGGACAGCGAGAAGGGTAAGAACCACCCCCACATACTCGCAATAGCTTCAAAGGGCTGTCCAGACCAGGACAGCCCTTTTTGTTTTGGGGCAACATACACAAGGAGAAGATGATGATCAAAAGTGGCGCAGAAATTTTATGGGAATGCCTGGTGCGCGAAGGCGTGGAAGTCGTCTTTGGCTATCCTGGGGGTGCCATCATGCCCGCCTACGACGCCATGCTCAACTATCCCATTCACCACGTGCTGGTGCGCCATGAGCAGGGCGCAGCGCACATGGCAGATGGCTACGCCCGCGCCACCGGCCAGGTAGGCGTAGCCATTGCTACCTCTGGCCCCGGCGCCACCAATTTGGTTACCGGCATTGCTACCGCCATGATGGACTCCTCCCCCATTGTTTGCCTCACGGGTCAGGTGCCCATCACGGCCATTGGCGGCGACGCTTTCCAGGAAACCGACGTAACGGGCATTACCCTACCTATTACCAAGCATAATTTTCTGGTGACCCACGCCGGGGAAATGGCCGCGGCGGTACGGGAAGCCTTCTACATCGCCCGCAGCGGCCGTCCTGGCCCAGTCGTCATTGACATTTGCAAAAACGCACAAATTGAACAGGTGGCCTTTGTCTATCCAGAGGAGATAGAACTACCGGGTTACCGCCCGCCCCAACATGCACCTTTGGCCGACGTCCAGCGCGCTGCAGAGCTAATCAACCAGGCAGAACGACCGGTGATCCTGGCCGGGCATGGTGTCCTCAAGTCTCACGCCATGGCTGAGTTGATGGAGTTTGCCACCAAAACGCAGACGCCGGTGGCCATGACCCTGCTGGGGTTGGGCAGTGTGCCTGCTTCGCATACCCTCAGCCTAGGCATGATGGGTATGCACGGCGAGGCCTACGCCAACAACGCCATTCAGCAAGCCGACCTGCTGCTGGCTTTTGGCATGCGCTTCGACGACCGCGTGACGGGCAACTTGCGCACCTACGCGCCCCGCGCCCGCAAAATCCACATTGAAATTGACCCATCGGAAGTTCATAAAAACGTTCACGTAGATGTGCCTCTGGTGGGCGACCTGAAAACGGTGCTGGGCGATTTGCTGCCCCACGTGCAGCCAGCCGACCACGAGGCGTGGCTGGACCAGGTGGCGGAATGGAAGGCGGAAACGGAGCAGCGGGACATACTGGCCTGGCCCAATGATGACAAGCTGTATGCCGCCCACGTGATTCGCGACGTGTGGCAGTACACGGCCGGAAATGCCATTGTGACTACCGACGTGGGCCAGCACCAGATGTGGGCGGCGCAATATTATCATTTTGAGCAGCCCTTCCGCTGGATTACCTCCGGCGGCGCAGGGACGATGGGCTTTGGCCTGCCGTCGGCCATTGGGGCGTGGTTTGCCCACAAAGAGCGCGAAATCTGGGCCATTGTGGGAGATGGCGGTTTTCAGATGACCCAGGCAGAGCTGGCAACGGCCGTGCAGGAAAACGCCAACGTCAAAATTCTCATTCTCAATAACAGCTACCTGGGCATGGTGCGCCAGTGGCAAGAGTTCTTCTTCGAGAAGCGGTACTCCGGCGTAAACATGACCGGCCCCGATTTTGTGAAACTGGGCGAGGCCTACGGTATTCCTTCCCGTCGCGTCACCAAACGAGAAGATGTCAATGACGCCATGGCCTTTGCCCGCCGCACCCCTGGCCCCGTTCTCGTTGAGTTCGTCGTGGAAATGGAAGAAGCCGTCTACCCCATGGTTCCCGCCGGGGCTGACCTGGATGCTATGATACGACGACCAGTTCGCCGTAAGGCGTAAACCGTGAGCCGTGAACCGTAAACCGTAAACCGTAAACCGTAAACCGTGAACCGTGAACCGTGAACCGTGAACGGAATACGGCTCACCGATTTCTGGAGGAAAAAATGCGTCAAACATTAATCGCAACTGTGGAAAATAAGCCCGGCGTGCTGAACCGTGTTGCTTCCATGTTCCGCCGCCGCAATTTTAACATTGATTCCTTGAACGTTGGCCGTACCGAGCACCCCGACGTGTCGCGCATGACCATTGTTGTGGACAGCCAGGATACCCCTGCCCGTCTGGTGGAGGCCAACCTGTACAAGCTGGTCAACGTCATTGACGTGCAGGACGTGACCAACCAGGCGGCCGTGCTGCGCGAATTGGCGCTCATCAAAATTGCTGCCCCTCCGGACAAGCGCGGCGAAATTCTTAGCCTGGCCAATATTTTTGAGGCGACTGTAGCGGACGTGGCCCCTGATTCCATGGTTGTGCAAATCGTGGCCAGCGAAAATGCCATCAATAGCCTCATTGAACTACTGCGCCCCAGCGGCATTCTGGAAATTGTGCGCACTGGTCACGTAGCCATGATGCGCGGTCGCGCCGAAGGGGTGCGGCACACACCGGGCGCGGGGCAAAATGGCAACGGCCGTAACGGACACAACGGCCTTTCCGCAGACTGACGATTGAAGACTAAACACGGGAGACTTACCATGGCAACAATTTATTACGACAAAGACACTAACCCAGACCTGATCCGCGGCAAAAAAGTAGCCATCATTGGCTTTGGCAGCCAGGGTCATGCCCACGCCCTCAACCTGCGAGACAGCGGCGTGGAGGTAGCCGTAGGTTTGCGCCAGAGCAGCAAATCCTGGGCCAAGGCAGCCGCCAATGGGCTGGTCGTGATGCCAGTAGCCGACGCCACAGCCTGGGCCGATACCATCATGGTGCTGGCTCCCGACACGGAGCAGGCCAAAATTTTTGCCACCGATATTGAGCCAAACTTGAGTGCAAAAAAAACCCTCATGTTTGCCCACGGTTTCAATATTCGCTTTGGCACAATTGCCCCGCCACTTGACGTAGACGTGAGCATGGTGGCACCCAAAGCGCCCGGCCACCGCGTGCGCGAGGTATTCACCGAAGGGGGCGGCACGCCCTGCTTACTAGCCGTCCATCAGGATGCCAGCGGGCAGGCCAGGGCCAACGCCCTTTCCTATGCTTATGCTATTGGCGGCACGCGGGCCGGCGTGCTGGAAACTACTTTTGCCGAGGAAACGGAAACCGACCTCTTTGGCGAACAGTCGGTGTTGTGTGGCGGCGTCTCGGCGTTGGTCAAGGCGGGCTTCGAGACCTTGGTGGAAGCAGGGTATCAGCCGGAAATAGCCTACTTTGAGTGTCTGCACGAGCTGAAGCTGATTGTGGATTTGATGTACCAGGGCGGCCTCAATTACATGCGCTATTCGGTGTCGGACACGGCCGAACATGGCGATTATGCCGCCGGTACGCGCATCATCACCGAAGAGACTAAATATGAGATGTCCAAAATCTTGAAAGAGATTCAGGATGGAACCTATGCCCAAAATTGGATTAAGGAGAATGAGAACGGCCGTGCCTGGTTCAACGCGCAGCGCCGCCAGCAGCAAGACCACCTCATCGAACGCGTGGGCGTGGAGCTACGCGGCATGATGCCCTTTGTCAACCCCAAAGTTGTCAAACCGGGCGAATAACGGTAATCCGTTGTCCGTATACGGAACACGGAACACGGAACACGGAACACGGAACACGGAACACGGAACACGGAATACGGATAACGGTTCACGGATTACGGAACAGGAGTTACCCATGCACGATCCCAACTACGTACGCATTTTTGACACTACTTTGCGCGATGGCGAGCAATCACCCGGCGCCACCCTCTCCGCTGATGAGAAGCTGCAAATTGCCCACGCCCTGGCTGAATTAGGCGTAGACATCATGGAAGCCGGCTTTCCTGCCGCCTCCCCCGATGACCTGGAGGCAGTGCGACGCATTGCGGTGGAGGTGGGGAATAAGATGCGAGACGGCCGTGAGCCACCCGTCATCTGTGGTCTCGCCCGCGCCGTCAAGGGCGACATTGACAAATGTTGGCAAGCCATCCAAGAAGCCAAACACCCGCGCATCCACACCTTCCTAGCCACCTCCCCCATCCACATGAAATACAAGCTCCAGCTTGACCCCGAAGAAGTGGTGGAGCAGGTGCGCGAAATGGTGGCCTACGCAAAGTCCTACTGCGACGACGTAGAGTTCTCCCCCGAAGACGCCGGGCGCAGTAATCCCGAATTCCTCTACCTGGTACTGGGCGAAGCCATCAAAGCCGGGGCCACCACCATCAACATCCCCGACACCGTGGGCTACACCACCCCAGAAGAGTTTGGCGCGCTCATCAAAGGCATCAAGCAGCACACTCCCGGCGTAGATGACGTAGTGATTTCCGTGCACTGCCACAACGACCTGGGGCTGGCCACGGCCAACACCCTGGCCGGCATCCAAAACGGGGCGCGGCAGGTCGAAGTGACCATCAACGGCATTGGCGAACGGGCGGGCAACACCTCTCTTGAAGAAGTCGTCATGGCGCTGAAAACGCGCAACGCCGCTTACAATACCAACACCGGCATTGACACCACGCAAATTACCAAAGCCAGCCGCCTGGTCTCCAGCCTGACGGGTATGGCCGTGCAGCCGAACAAAGCCATCGTTGGCGCCAATGCCTTTGCCCATGAAGCAGGCATTCACCAGGATGGGATGCTGAAGCATGAAGAAACCTACGAAATCATGCGCCCGGAAACGGTGGGCTTGAACAAGTCAGAGCTGGTGCTGGGCAAACATTCCGGGCGGCATGCCTTGCGGGTGAGGATGCGCGAATTGGGTTACGAATTGGAGACGGACAATCTGCAAGAGGTATTCGAGCGCTTCAAAGAGTTGGCTGACAAAAAGAAGGTGATTACCAACGCTGACCTGCTGGCTTTAATGAAGGACGAACTGTACCAACCGGAAGAGTTGTACGCGCTGGTAGATTTGCAGGTGACCTGCGGTACGGTCAACCTACCTATGGCCTCAGTGCGCTTGCGGGGACCAGACGGTATATTGAAAACGGCCGCTACCATTGGCACAGGTCCCGTAGACGCCTGCTACAAGGCCATCGACACCATTGTGCGCGTGCCCAACACCTTATTGGAATACACCGTGCGCTCCGTCACCGATGGCATTGACGCTATTGGGGAAGTGATCGTGCGCGTCGCTCCTGAACAGGCGCAAATGCGCACGTCGCCGCAGACCGGTTTCGACATGCCGCGCCAGTTCAGCGGCCACGGCGCCGAAACGGACATTGTGGTCGCCAGTGCCAAAGCGTATCTGTCTGCCCTAAACAAAATATTGATAGCGCAAGGCACAGAGGTGGAGGTGATGGAAGGAACTGAGCAAATGGAAATAGCTGTGATGTGATGTGTAAAGCTCTATTGGCGACTGTCGAGCCAGCGTTTGAGTGAGCGTTCACTTTCCCCACTGCGGCGACCGGCAAGCAGTCCTTCAATGCCAATGTGCTCGTCCAAGTCTGGCCATTCAATAGCGTACCCTTCGCCTAACAACAGCCAATTTTCCCGCTCTTCCGCCGTGGCGTGATGGAGGCGAGGATACCAAAAAAGGGGTACGGATAATGTACGCTCATCGGCTAATGCAATGATGAATTTATCGTTCGTAAAGGAAATATCAATGATTTGTGGATCAGTTTCCAAAACTAAAGTATTCATGCCACGCCTCTAACAATCTGGCTTCATGTTTAACAACTAAACGCGCAATATCTGTTAATTCATGATCTTTGAAGCCTCTGTTCTTTGCTAGAAAAACAGGAGAAAGCCAGAATTTTGCGATTTGCCGATCTCGTTTAACGTGAATATGTGGTGGTTCACCCTGGTCGGAGCTAAAGAAGACAAAGAAGTAAGGGCCATCTTGTAAAACAGTCGGCATGGCGCAATTATAACATAGGTAAATTGATACGGAGTAAGTGGTCATTCATGACTCTAGAAAAACCAAGAACACTTTTTGACAAAATCTGGGAGAGCCACGTTGTGGTCAATGAGCCAGGCTCCCCCAGCGTGCTGTACATTGACCTGCACCTGGTGCATGAGGTTACGTCACCGCAAGCCTTTAGCGGGCTGCGGCAAAAGGGGCTGCACGTGCGTCGCCCTGACCGCACGGTAGCTACCATGGACCACGGCATCCCCACGCAGGACATGTCGGTTGGGAACGGGGTGCTGCAGATCCGGGACGTGTTGGCGGCAAAGCAGTTGCAGCAGCTAGAAACCAACTGCCAGGAGTTTGGCGTGTCTTTGTATGGTATGGACAGCCCTAACCGCGGCATTGTGCACGTCATTGGCCCCGAACTGGGGCTGACCCAGCCGGGTATGACCATTGTGTGCGGCGACAGCCACACCAGCACCCACGGCGCTTTTGGCGCGCTGGCCTTTGGCATTGGCACCAGCGAGGTGGAGCACGTGCTGGCGACGCAAACGCTGCTGCAATACCGCCCCAAGACGTACCGCGTGAATTTTGCCGGAGATTTGCCGCCGGCCGTGACGGCGAAGGATATGATTCTGGCCTTGATTGCTAAGATTGGCGTGGGGGGCGGCACAGGGCACGTTTTTGAGTATGCGGGCACGGCCGTTTCCCAACTCAGCATGGAAGGGCGCATGACCCTCTGCAACATGTCCATTGAGGGCGGCGGGCGCGCGGGCATGGTCGCTCCCGACGACACCACCTTCGAGTACATGGCCGGGCGCGAATTCGCCCCCAAAGGCGCGGCGTGGGAGCAGGCCGTAGCGCAGTGGCGGGCGCTGCCCAGCGACGCCGGGGCGGTGTACGACAAAGAGGTGACCATTGACGTGGACGAACTGGAGCCAATGATCACCTACGGCACCAATCCGGGTATGGGCATGAAAATCAGTTCGGCCGTGCCCGACCCCGCCGCCGAGGGGGATGCGACAAAGCGCGCTTCGCTGGAGAAGGCGCTGGCCTACATGGATTTATCGCCGGGCAAGCCCCTGCTGGCCCATCCGCTAGACGTGGTATTTTTGGGAAGCTGCACCAATTCCCGCCTCAGCGACTTGCGGCAGGCGGCAGCGCTGATTGCCGGACGCAAGGTGGCCACCAGCACGAGGATGCTGGTGGTGCCCGGCTCGGAGGAGGTGCGGCGGCAGGCGGAAGCGGAAGGGCTGCACCGCATTTTTACGGCGGCGGGCGCGGAATGGCGCTCGGCGGGCTGCTCCATGTGCATTGCCATGAACGGCGACCAGCTTCAGCCCGGACAGTACGCCCTGAGCACCAGCAACCGCAATTTTGAGGGGCGGCAGGGAGCCGGCGGGCGCACCTTTTTGGCCAGCCCGCTCACGGCCGTGGCCAGCGCCATTCATGGCCGTATATCCGATCCGAGGACGATAATGTAATTGACGATTGACGATTCAAGAGACGCCAATCGTCAATCCGAAATCGAAAATTGCTATGGAACCTTTTACCACCTTAACCAGTAAATACGCGCCGTTGCCCTATAACGATGTGGACACCGACCAGATTATTCCCGCCAGCTACTTGAAAGTGACCAACAAAGATGGGCTGGCCGAAGGGCTGTTTTCGCGCTGGCGCTACCAGAGCGACGGCACGCCCGATCCGGAATTTGTGCTGAACAAGCCGGAACACCGGGGCGCAACTATCCTGTTGGCGGGGGACAACTTTGGCTGCGGCTCGTCGCGGGAACATGCGCCCTGGGCCTTGATGGGCTACGGCTTTCGCGCTGTCATCAGCACCAGTTTTGCCGACATTTTCCGCAATAATGCGCTGAAAAATGGGCTGTTGCCCGTGGCAATAGATGCCGCCACTTACCGGCAGTTGTTGAGTTTGGTGGCCGAGGCGCCGGAAACGGCCGTGACCATCAACCTCGCCGCCCAAACCCTGACCCTACCGGACGGCCGTGCTGTGCCCTTTCCTATCGATCCCTTCAGCAAAACCTGCCTGCTGCAAGGTGTCGATCAGCTGGGCTACCTGCTGCAGCAAAGCGATAAGGTGGCCGCCTACGAAAAACTTTATGGCAAGTAACTCAACTTTTCTTCCTGCGAATCTCTGCGCCTTTTCCGCATAACTCTGCGCCCATTTTTACCGACTACAAGGTGCGCAATTTGGATGGCGAGAATGGCACCGGCGCGCGGGTGCGGGTGCTGATCGATTTTGAAGATGGCGACCGGCGCTGGAGCACGGTAAGGGCCAGCACCAACATCACCGCAGCAAGCTGGCACGCCCTGGTGGATAGTTATGAATACGCTTTATTGAATAGGAGAAGTTGAAACAGGCGATGTTTGCCGCACAGTCAAAAAACGGGCAAAGTCTAGCACTTCTGTTTTTGCCGGTGCCGGCAGAAGCATCACAATTTGCGCTAACAGATCGGAAATAGGCACAAACTGTTCTGTTTTTGCCTGCCAGACGACGATAAATTGTTGGCTTGAGAGGGAGCACAAGGCAAGTGTCTCCCCATTCTCATCCACAAACTCGACTTCAAACGTATCGGCTGAATGTTGGTGAACCAGGGTTCCTTGCGCGCCGGCGGGCAAATGATATTCGGGCAATGGATAAACGATTTCGATGACATCGTACAAATCAGGCGTAATCATTAATTTAGCGAATCCTTCACGTACAATGTGGTTAAATGAGCAATGTCCTGACCGCTTGGAATTAACCACCCTGCACGAACAATGGCATGTTGTCCGTTTATTCCTGTTATCAATAAATCTACGCGAACATGTTGACCATGCTCGTCGGAGCGTTGCAAAGTAGCGGTGCTTTTTAACGATCGCTGTTCAATTTGTTGGATCAACGATTGATAATTGTTCGTTGTATAACCCAGAGCTTTTTCAAATATGATTGCCTTGTGGCGGCCTTTTGGATGCGTTTTATTCAAGGCATATTGTAACAATTTATCAGGGGAAACGATGACTTGAGTCGCAAAATCCTGTAATTGCATAGGTGAATTGTAATAGGGTTTTGCCAGCGATTCAATAGAGGTTGATTTTATGATAGCAAACATGGTTGTGTTACCCGGAGACGGGATTGGGCCAGAGGTGGTGGAGGGGGCGCTGGCGGTGTTAACGGCCGTTGCCAGCCAATTTGGCCACACCTTCGCCACACAAACCTACCTGATGGGCGGCTGCGCCATTGACGCCACCGGCACAGCCCTGCCCGACGAAACGCTGGCCGCCTGCCTGGATGCCGATGCCGTGCTCCTGGGTGCAGTGGGGGGGCCAAAATGGGACGACCCTAACGCCGCCGTGCGCCCGGAACAGGGTTTGCTGGGCCTGCGCAAAGCCATGGCCCTCTTCGCCAACCTGCGCCCGCTGAAGCTGTACCCCGAATTGGTGGCCGCCTCCCCGCTGAAGGCGGAAAAGCTGGCCGGCGTGGATATGCTGGTCATCCGCGAGCTGACCGGTGGCATTTACTTTGGCGAGCGCGCCCGCTGGACCGACGACGCAGGCGAGGAATGGGGCAAGGACACCATGATGTACAGCGCCCGCGAGGTGCGGCGCGTGGCGGAAATTGCCTTTCGCGCCGCGCAGGGACGGCGCAAACGGGTCGCCTCCATTGACAAGGCCAACGTACTGGATAGCTCTCGCCTGTGGCGCAAAACGGTGAACGAGGTAGCCGCCCATTACCCCGACGTGACGCTGGAACACGTGCTGGTGGATGCGGCTACCATGTACCTGCTCAGCCGCCCGGCCAGCTTTGACGTGCTGGTGGCGGGCAACATGTTTGGCGACATCCTCACCGACGAGGCGTCGATGCTGTCCGGCTCTATGGGCAACCTGCCGTCGGCTTCCCTGGGCGCGGCGCAAAACCGGCACGGCCGTCCGCAAGGATTGTACGAACCCATTCACGGTTCGGCCCCAGATATTGCCGGAATGGGCATTGCCAACCCCATTGGGACTATAATGTCAGTAGCACTGCTGCTGCGGCATTCGCTGGGCCTGGAAGATGCGGCGGCGGCGGTGGAAACGGCCGTGGCCCGCACCATCAGCGCCGGACATCGCACCGCCGACCTGGCCCGGGATGGGGAGCCATCCCTGAGCACCTTGCAGATGGCGGCAGCCATTGCACAAAACCTGTGAAAGTGAGCATGGGTGCAGAGGAGCAGAGGTGAAAGGCCTTCTCCCTTGCTCCCCTACACCCCTGCAAAGGAAGGAAGAGATGCGTACCAACACCCAATTCACCTGGCTGCGCCCGCAGTACATTTGGCTGGACGACGAACTGGCGGCGGCGGAAGATGCCCCGGAGGCTCTTCTCGCTTCTCAATCGTCCGGCGGCATTTTTGAAGAGCTGCGCTGCTACGATACCCGGCGTGGCCCGGCCATTTTCCGCCTGCAAGAATACGTGGACCGTTTCTTGCACACCATGCAGGCCATGGGCATGCCCGACCTGGGCTTTGGCCCGGCAAAGCTGCGCGCCGCCATTTGCAGCACCGTGCAGGCCAACGGGTACGTGGACTGCACCATTCGCCCCCAGGTGGTTTACCTCAACCCGTTGGGCGAAGAAATGGACAGCTACCAGCCCACTATTGGCATTGCCGCCTGGCGCTGCACCGAAGAGCCGGGGGAAGCCTGCACCTTGCGCGTCCGCAGCCGCAGCGGGCCGGAAGGGCTGGCGCTGGTTGACGTAGAAGATGGCACCACCTTCACGGCCGAACACCTGCTGCTGGTGCGCGAAGGGGAGATTTATGCTGCGCCGGGGGCGGCTATGCTGGGGGGCATGACGCGGGACACGGTGCTGACCCTGGCGCGGGACGCCGGATACCGGGTTATTGGCATGCCGCTGACGCCGGAAGCGCTGGCTAAGGCGGACGAGGTGCTGGTGTGCAGCGCCAGCCTGGAGGTGGTGGCGGTGACGGAGGTGGATGGTAAACCGGTGGAAAGCGGCCCCATTACCCGCCACTTGCAGCAGCTATTCGCCGAAACGGTGCATGGCGAGAACAGCTATGCCCTGCGCTGGCTGGACTACATGGACACGGTGACGGTGATTTAGGAAGGCAACGGCCGTGTCACCTGCCGAAGATTATAGGTTGATTGTGTATGGGGAGTTGGGTGGGAAACGGCCGTTTGGTTCATCTCGATGCCTTTGTTGGGATTTTTATGATAGTAACGCGCCGTTGAGCGGCAGCGGAGCGCGCAGCGCGGAGTTGTCCGCTCCAACGGCTGGTTAGGCGTCGCTCTGCAACTTTCCGATATTCGTTTGGAAACCATTCCGGTGGTGTTCTCGATAGTCGTCGGGAACTGAGTCGGAAGATGGGTCAATGTTGAGCGGATTGGCAAAGAACGTTTCTCCGTGCTCGGCATCTGGATTGGGCTCTAATCCCAGTTGCCTCCAGCAGCCATTAGCGAATTCGCAGTAGTCGCCACCAAAATCGAGGTACTGGACCTCTCGGAGACACACTACGGGTGCAACTCGTCCGCTTTCATATACCGTGATTCCAGAATAGACAATCAAGTCCTCGGGAGAGAAGTCTTCGGCTTCCTCAATCGGTCCCCACTCTTCCATTGGTTCATCTAGCCAGGCGTCATCGGGAGGAAGATACCGCCAGTTTTTCCCGAGACAGATGTCGCGAAGGGTAATGTCTCTGATCTTCATCGGGAGGACTCTCTGCGCTTCAGCGACGCCTAACTACTGGGTTAGGCTGCCACTATCTAGCCAAACCTCTTACGGGGCAATGATAGTCTGCATACTTCCCATCACCCCGCCTCATATCCCAACACCGTGGCCAGCCAGGATTCGGCCGTTTTCATCTCCCACCCCTTCCTCGCTGCGTAATCCGCCACCTGGTCGCGGTCAATGCGCCCCAGGCCAAAGTAGCGGGCCTCCGGGTGGGCAAAATAGTAGCCACTCACCGAAGCCGCCGGGCGCATGGCAAAGCTTTCCGTCAGGGACATGCCTATGCAGTGTGTGGTGTCTAACAGCCGGAAGATGGTCTCCTTCTCCGTGTGGTCGGGGCAGGCGGGGTAGCCCGGCGCGGGGCGAATGCCCCGGTACTTCTCGGCAATCAGGTCGTCGTTACCCAGGGCTTCGTCGGGGGCGTAGCCCCAGAATTCGCGGCGCACCCGCCGGTGCATTTCCTCGGCAAAGGCTTCCGCCAGGCGGTCGGCCAGCGCTTTCAGCATAATGGCGTGATAATCGTCGTGGACGGCCGTAAATTCAGCCAGCTTTTGCTCAATGCCAATGCCCGCCGTCACGGCAAACAGCCCCACATAATCCGTCAGGCCACTTTCCTGTGGCGCCACGTAGTCGGCCAGGGAGCGGTTGGGGCGTCCCGGCGGCCGTTCCATCTGCTGCCGCAGAAAGTGCAGCCGCGCCAGCTCCTCCGCTCCTCCGCTCCTCCGCTCCCCGGCGTTAAACAACACCACATCCTCCCCTACGCGGTTGGCCGCATAAAAACCAATCACTGCCCGCGCCGTCAGCCATTTCTCGGCGATAATTTGCGCCAGCATGGCCTGGGCGTCGTGGTAAAGCTGGCTGGCTGTTTCGCCAATGGTTTCGTCCTGCAAAATCTGCGGGAACTTGCCTGCCAGTTCCCAGACGCGGAAGAAAGGGGTCCAGTCAATGTAATCGCGCAGGGCCGCCAGGTCATACTCGGCAAAAACCCGGGTACCGGTGAAGGGGGGCGCGGGGGGTGTGTAGCTGGCCCAGTTCAACTTGACGGCGTTGTTTCGCGCGGCGGAAAACGGCCGTAACCGCACCCGTTCCTGCTTCCCCGCATGTTGCACCCGAATTTTCTCATACTCGGCGGCTACCTCGTCTACAAAGCCGTTGTGCCCACCAAGTAGATTACTGGCCACGCCCACGGCGCGAGAGGCATCCACCACGTGCACCACCGGCGCATTGTGGTAATTGGGGGCAATTTTAACGGCCGTGTGCACCTTCGACGTCGTCGCCCCGCCAATCAGCAGCGGCAGCGTCAGGTTTTGGCGCTGCATCTCCGCCGCCACGTGGCGCATCTCCTCCAGCGAGGGCGTAATCAGCCCACTGAGGCCAATGATATCTACCTGCTCGCGCCGCGCCGTCTCCAAAATCTTGTTCGCCGGCGCCATCACCCCCAGGTCAATCACCTCATAGCCGTTGCACTGCAGCACCACGCCCACAATATTCTTGCCAATGTCGTGGACGTCCCCTTTCACCGTCGCCAGCAAAATCTTGCCCGCGGAATGGCTGCCGCCGCTGGCAGCCTGCTCTGCTTCCAGGAAAGGTACCAGGTAAGCGACGGCTTGTTTCATGACGCGGGCGCTCTTTACCACCTGGGGCAAAAACATCTTGCCCGCGCCAAAGAGGTCGCCCACCACGTTCATGCCCTGCATCAGCGGTCCTTCGATGACGTCCAGGGTTTGCGCAGCCTGCTGTCGCGCTTCCTCGGTATCTTCAATAATGTAGGTATTGATGCCCTTAACCATGGCATAGGTTAGCCGTTCATTCACCGGCTTTTCGCGCCAGGCCAAGTCTTCCTTGCGCTCTTTGGCTGCGCCTTTCACCGTTTCCGCCAGCTCAATCAGCCGCTCCGTGGCGTCGGTGCGGCGGTTGAACAGCACGTCTTCCACCGCCTCTAGCAGTTTGGGTGGAATCTCTTCGTAGACGGCCAACTGCCCGGCGTTGACGATGCCCATATCCATGCCCGCCTGGATGGCGTGGTAGAGGAAGGCGGCGTGCATGGCTTCGCGCACTAGGTCGTTGCCGCGGAAGGAGAAGGAGAGGTTGCTGACGCCACCGCTAACCAGGGCGTAGGGCAAATTTTGCTTGATCCAGCGCGCGGCTTCCATGTAGGCCAGGGCGTATTCGTTGTGCTCTTCGATGCCGGTAGCCACGGCGAAGATGTTGGGGTCGAAGATGATGTCTTCCGGCGGGAAGCCTACCTGCTCGGTGAGGATGTGGTAGGCGCGCTGCAGCACGGCCGTTTTCCGCGCAAACGTATCCGCCTGACCCTGCTCGTCAAAAGCCATCACCACCACCGCCGCGCCATAGTGCCGCGCCAGCCGCGCATGGGCCACAAACTCCGCCTCCCCTTCCTTCAGGCTGATGGAGTTGACGATAGACTTACCCTGCACGCACTTCAGCCCCGCCTCAATAACCTCCCATTTGGAGGAGTCAATCATCACCGGTACGCGGGCAATGTCCGGCTCGGCGGCAATGAGATTCAAGAAGCGCACCATAGCCGCTTTAGAGTCCAACATGCCTTCGTCCATGTTCACGTCAATGATTTGCGCCCCGTTTTCCACCTGCTGCCGCGCCACGCTCAGCGCCTCATCGTACTTTTCTTCCAAAATGAGGCGGGCGAAGCGGCGTGACCCGGTGACGTTGGTGCGCTCGCCCACGTTGACGAAATTTATCGCTTTGCTGATGTTGAAAGGCTCCAGCCCGCTCAGGCGCATCAGGCGCGGAATTTCCGGGATGGGGCGTGGCGGCAGCCCCTTTACTCCCTCGGCAAAGGCGGCGATGTGCGCCGGCGTGGTGCCGCAGCAGCCGCCTACCACGTTAACAAAGCCACTCTCGGCAAAATCGCGCAAAATCTCCTGCATGTACTCCGGCGTGTCGTCGTAGCCGCCAAACTCGTTAGGCAGCCCGGCGTTGGGGTAAATACTGACGTAAGTGTCGGCAATTTTGCTCAGGGTGCCGATGTATTCGCGGAAGGCTTCGGCGCCCAGGGCGCAGTTTAGCCCCACAATGAGAGGGTTGGCGTGGCGGATGGAGTTCCAGAACGCTTCGGTGGTCTGCCCAGAAAGGGTACGGCCGCTGGCGTCGGTAATGGTGCCGGAAATCATGAGCGGCAGTTCGTGCCCCTTCTCCGCAAAGACGGACTGAATGCCAAAAATGGCCGCCTTAGCGTTGAGGGTGTCAAAAATGGTTTCCACCAACAAAATATCTGCGCCGCCGTCCATCAGGCCACGGGCGGCCTCGGCGTAGGCGGCGGCCACTTTGTCAAAGGTGACGGCGCGGTAGCCGGGGTCGTTCACGTCGGGGGAGAGGGAGAGGGTGCGGTTGGTGGGACCGAGGGAACCGGCCACAAAACGAGGTTTGTTAACTGTTAATTGTGAATTATGAATTGTGAATTGTGAAACCGCTTCGCGGGCAAGTTTGGCGGCGGCGAAGTTCATTTCGTAGGCCAGGCTTTGCATGCCGTAATCGGCCTGAGAGATGGCGTTGGCGTTGAAGGTGTTGGTTTCGATGATGTCGGCGCCGGCTTCCAGGTAGGCGGTGTGAATGGCTTTAATGATGTCGGGCTGGGTGAGGTTGAGCAGGTCGTTGTTTCCCTGCAAATCCTGCGGCCAATCGGCGAAGCGCGGGCCACGAAAGCCGGCCTCATCAAGCTGATAGGTCTGGATAAGGGAACCCATGGCCCCATCCAGGACGAGAATGTGTTGCTGCAGTTGTTCTATGAGCAGGTTTGTGCGTGTCATGTTACCCCCTAAGGGAAGGTGGGGGCGAGTTGGTTTGTCCGTAATCCGTTTACGGATGACAGGCTACGGATTAGGAGTACCTGCTCGCCCACTGTGGTTGGTTGTCCAATGTGGCGCAAGTTTATAAGGGGGTATAGGGGCTGTCAAATGGGGTTGGTGGGGATTTGGTCGAGGCGACGCTGGAGGTCGGCTACGGCCGTATGCCATTCCTCTGCTTCGTCTGTTTCTTCCCACAGCTCCTGCAGCTCAGAGTGGGCTTTGACGCGGGTTACTGCCTGGCGGGCCATTACCACATAGTCCGGCTTCAGGGCAATGGGCTGGTTGGCATCCAGCCATGTTTGCAGCTCATCGGGGATATGGGCGGCGGGATACCCACCGGCGGCCGCTACGCATTCGGCGGCGGCGATGACTTCGCTGGCTTCGACGATGTCCAGGTCGTCGCTATCGGTGAGGTGGGCCACGCCAGCCAGGGTGCGGTCAATCAGCCGGAAATCGTTGGTTTCAAAGTCGTAAAGCCAGTCTAACGCAACGTCATTTTCAAAACTGCCGGTACCCCAGGTTCCCATAGTTTCCTCCTTCGTAAATGTAGCGCCAGCATCTTGCTGGCGACGCCACCTGGAAGATGGCGCTCCATTTTCATTCATGGTGGTCGACGACAGCCGGTGAAGTCTCCTTCGTAAATGTAGCCCAGGTTGCTAAACCTGGAATCGTGCAGGTCTGGTAACCTGCGTTACGTTTTTATTTATGATGGTCGGCGAAACCAGTGAAGCCTCCTTCGAAAATAAAAGTGGGTTAAGCGGGTGCCAATTGAAACTTGGCAGGCT
>CAZDEO010000046.1:0-39196 GCA_964504445.1 uncultured Anaerolinea sp.
CTCATCCGCCGCGAGTTAGAGCGCACCCTCGCCAGCCGCCAACAGCAACACGCTTCCCTAGAAAAGTTGGCGAGCAATATGCGTTGGGCGGAAATCAAAATAGAAAACACCGTTTCGATGCTGGGCACCATCTATTCCCAACTGCTAATGAGCCAATCAAAAGGTCAGGTAGCTGATTATCGCCATTTGCTGCACGAAGTTAATGAAGAGGTGGACGCCTTACAAGATTATCTTGAGGCATTGCAAGAGATAAAACTGAGTGGGTAAACGCCTTTTCCCCATTGGCGCGGTTTTGTGGGACTAATCACCTAGTTCCCTTAGGAAATATTTGGCTATACTGGATTTATGCACAGCAGTGTGCGTGCGAAAACACTCCTCGCATCAGCGCTATTCATTTGCAGTGCAACAACGGATGTATGTTCAGATATTATTAGGCAAGGCAAGTGGAGCAAATCATGAGTGGATCTGTCTTAATCGTAGATGATGCGCCAGACACCCGAACAATGTTGCGAATTCTTTTAGAAATGTTTGGGTTTGAGGTTTATGAGGCCAGAGATGGCCAGGATGCTTTGCAGAAAGTTGAAAAGAATTTACCAGACGTTGTCGTTATGGATGTGATGATGCCTGTCATGGATGGCATCACCACGTGCAAAGTTTTACGCCAACAGCCAAACTTTGCTCACTTACCCGTTATTATGCTCAGTGGCAAAGTGCAAAAAGAAGCTGTTGAAGAGGGTTTGGCAGCAGGAGCAAACGTTTACCTGCCCAAACCGGTAGATACCAACGAGTTGGTAAACTATATTCGCGCCCTGCGCGCTGTGACTGCACCCATGCCTGCAGTTCCCATGTCGGCGATGCTGGCTGCCTAATTTGGGTTAGGCGTGGCTACGGCCGTTGGCAACCCTCACTCCACCACTGTAAACAGGCTGCCCGCGCCACGGCCGTACACCTCCGGAAAGTAAAACTCCTGGCCTGTTGGCGGAATCCCACGGAACTCGCCCACACTGCTGGCCCGCACCAGGTACACATACTCATAGGTTCCCGGCGGCAAGTAGTCGGCGGAAATCACCACCTTCTCGTCCCGCAGCTCTACATGGTCAAAATACCACCAGCCATATCCCTGGGTCCAAAAATCTTCCGGGTCATAAAGCTGCGGCGCGCCCGTTTGCTGGCTGGTTTGCAGCGATGTGTCTACCGCTTCCAGCCCGGCAGGCAAAAAGTCTTCAATGATGGCGTAATGGAGGGCATTGGGCACGACGATGGTCAGCCGCGCCAGCAGCGTTTCGCCTAGTTCTGCTGCGGTTACGGCCGTTTCCCGGTCATCAGGGCGGTAATAGCTGCGCGAAAGAATCAGCCCTTTGTCCAGCGGCAGCACCTCCTCCACTGGCAGCCAGATGTTCATGTGCGTGGTGTAGTACAGGTTGCCCGGACCCTCAGTACGGCCAATGGCCAGGCGATTCAGTTCGTCGGTAAAGAGGTCGGTAATCTCTTTTTGCAGGGTCAAGGTGTCCCGTACATTGTCGCCCGTCACGGGGTTGGCCGCCAGCAGTTCGCCGTTAAAGGCCACTTCGTACTGGTAATCAGGCTGTAGTTCGCCGGAGGCCAGCAGCCATTCGGTCAGGCTCATCAGCGTCCAGGCGGTTTCTTGGGTGGTGGCCCAGCGCCCTTCAATGCGGTTGTCCATCAGCCAGCGCACGCCGTTAGCCACCAGCGGGTTTTCGGGGTCCAGCTTAATCAGGGTGTCCAGCACAATGGCTGAGGTGCGCGTGTCGGAGTTCCAGTTCCAGTAGTCCCGACTAGTTTCTTCCCAATGACTGCCGGTGGCGGAGAGGATGGCGGCGTTGATGAAGTCGGAGGCCAGAGTGTCCAGGCGCGGGTCGGCGTCGTCTAGCAGCAAGATAGCTTGTGCCAGGTAGCCGCGGGCGTAGAGGTTAAGGTCTTCGCGCAGGTTATACAGCCGCTCAATTTGCCCGGCGTTGGGTTCGCCAGCCCGGGCCAGCACGTAGACGAGGTAGGCCTGGCGGTTGTTTTTGTAACGGCCGTTCAACCCATCCGCGTCCGGCAAATTACTTTGCAAATAGCGCACGCCCTGGTTAATGACGTTCTCCCGCACGTCATAGCCCGCATCCCGCGCTTCCAGCAGCGCCTGCACCACGTAGGCCGTCACCAGGGTATTGGTGCGCTCGCCATCCCACCAGGGCCAGCCGCCGTTGGCGCGTTGGCGGCTATACAGCTTTTGCAGGGCAATGTTTACCTGGTTTTCCAGGTTGCGCTCCAGGGCGGGGTTGCTCAATCCGGCCGCCTTCAGGGCGTTGGTGGTTAGCACATTGGGTAAGAAGCGCGAGACCACCTGCTCGGTGCATTCATAGGGGTAATGGGCCAGGTAATCCAGGCCGTCGGCCATGGCCGCCACCAGCGAGGGGGCCAGCTCAATGGTCACGTCGCCCTGGGTGGGGGTGTAGTCGGGGAAAATGGGCAAGGCGATGGATTCCACCACCGCCCCGCCATCGAGCAGTTGGCCGGAAGTGCCCACCGTTTCCGGCACTTCAAACTTGTAGACGGGAATGCCTTGCCCTTCTAGCGTGCCCAGGGTGGGGCGGCTGGCGTCGCTAAATTCACCGGCGTTGGCGCTGAAAACGAAGTCTACCCGCGCCACATCTTCCACGCTGACTTGCCAGTAGACGACGCCCTGCTGCCCGGCGGGAATGGAAATGGCCTGGGTGTCGGGGCTGTGCAGGGTGACGCCCTCAGCTTGCAGGGTGACGTTGGCGGTGATGGGTTGGTCGGTGTTGTTGTGTACGGCCGTGCCCACCTGCGCCTTGTCGCCCACCACAAAAAAGCGCGGCGTCAGCGGACTGACCAGCACCGGTTTGGTGGTCATGATGTCGTGAGTGGCCTGGCCTACCAGCGTGTCTTGCGTCACTGCTCGCGCATCCATGCGCCACGTGGTCAGGCTGTCGGGCAGGGTAATGGAGACCGTCGCTTCCCCGTTGGCGTCCGTCGTCACCTGTCCGCGCCAGTAGGCGGTGTCCGGGAAATCTTCGCGGATGGTCATGACGCCAAAGCCGTCTCCACCGCCGCCACCTCCCTTAATCTGGTCTTGCAGCTCCTGGTTATAGGCGTCCATGTTGCGCGTCAGCAGCAGCGCCGTGGAGACGCTGAGCCACTGCTCGGCATAGAAATGGTCGAGGATGTGCTGGCTGTTGGGGCTGGCAATGGAGAGGGCAGCTAGGTCGGCCAAAGCCAGGGATAGCTCGGCCTGCACGGGGTTGCCCTGGTAGTCACGCACGCGTATGGTAAAGTCTACCGTGTCGCCAGGCCCCAACATTTCGCGGTCGGGGATGATCTCTACGGTTAGCTCTTGCTCTTCGCGCTCCACCGTAAACTGCACCATACCCACTTTGAAGTCGGGGGCGGAGTTGGTGTCGTCTACGCCCTTTACCACCATGACGCTAACGAAGATGTTGGGGGCCATATCGCCGGTAATGGGCAGGCGGTAAATGGTGGAGTTGCTGGCGAGCTGCAGGGTTTCGTATTCTTTGATGTGACCGCGCTCGATGGTAAGCAGGGCGTAGGCTTGGCCTTGGAAGGGGGAGGCGATGAGGATTTCGGCGGTGTCGCCGGGTTGGTAGCTTTCGCGGTCGGCGATGAGGTCGAAGCTGTGGTCGTTGACGCGCCGCCAGGAGACGTAATCGCTGCCGCTGACCCAGACGTAGGTGGAGGCTACGGCCGTTTTCCCATCTCCATCTCGCACGCGCACGTAAGCTTTGAAGACGCCGCCGTTGGGGGGAGTAAAGGCGGCTGCGGCACGGCCGTCGCCATCTAGTACCACCTCGTCAAAGGTTGCCGCTGGAATCTCTTCCACCGAAGTGCGCCAGATGAGTTCGCCCGCCTCGTTTTCTTCTTGCACGCTGTACCAGCGCCGCTCCACGACTGCCACGGAAACGGCCTGGTTGGCGATGGGGGTGATGTCCCAGTCAACGGCCGCCAGCTCGAAAGCCATCTCCTCGCCGGCCGTGCCCACGTAGCGGTCGGCGCGAATGCCGGGGTAGACGCGGCTGGCGTGGACGGTGACGGTGGTACGCCCGCTGACCTGGTTGCTGGCAACGTCGGTGACGGTGGCTTCAATGGTGAAGGTTTTGCTGCCAGATTCGGCGGCGAGTTCTGCGGGGAGGGTGAAGGAGAAACGGCCGTTGCCATCCGTCTCGCCCGTGCCCGAGGTAACCAGTTCGCCATAACTGTAGCCTCCGCCATAGAAATACCCCTCATCCCGCGAAAAATCGTTGAAGCTGAAGCGGCTGAGGTTGCCGCCAGGGGAGAAGGTAAAGTCGGTGGCGCGTACTACCCATTCCACGCTGCCGCCCACCACCGAACCGCCGGAGAAGAAGGTAGCTGCTACGTCCACGTCAATGGTTTCGCCGTCGGCCACGTCGCTGGCGCTGGTTTCCACGGTTACCTGGAAGGTGGGTTTGCGGTACTCGGCCACGTCAAAGTAGCCGTAGCCAATATCCTGCCCATTGGCAGTGATGTTCATGTAGTAGCTGCCCAGGGCGGCTTCTGTGTCCAGGTCAAATTGGGCTGTGAGGGAACCAAAGTCAGAAAGGGGCAGGGTTTCGTAGAAGACACGGCCGTTAAAGGAACTAATCTCCACGCTAACGGTGTTGTAGGGAGGCAGGCTGTAACGCAGGTCGTCATTCAGGCGCACAATGCCCTTCAAGGAGACAGTTTGGCCGGGGCGGTAGATGGGGCGGTCGGTGTAGATGTAGGCGGTAGGTTGATTTTGGCGCAGGTAATAGTTGGTGCCAATGCCAAAATCATACGGCTCCACGCCGTCACGCCAGTCGTTGATGGCCATGCCAAAGACCGTGTCGGAGGTGGTAATGGCGTAGTAACGCTGGCGGTAGTCGTCCATGTTCAGGTCCAGGTCATCCCAGTAGATGAGACCGTCCTGGTCAGTTCGCCCCTGGGCTAATGCGTCAAAGCTGGCGTTGTACAGGGATACGGGCACATTTGCCAGGGGTGCGCCGCTGGTCAGGTCGGTGAGCCAGACCAGGGCTTCGCTGGTGGTGGTTTTCAGGGTGAGGTTGGCGTTTGCCATGACGATGGGCTGGGCTTGCAGGTGACGGCCGTCGTGCTCTACCTGGGGGGAGTCTAGCGTGAGGAAGTAGAGGCCAGGAGCCAGGGCTTCACCATTGGGCTGGGTCAGGTTAAAAGATTCGTAGGCCAGGGCGTTTCGTGCTGCCGAAACGGTGCGGTTTTCCGTCCAAACTGACGAATCCGGCACATAGTTGACGTCAGTCACGCCACCGTAGAGCAGGCTGCCCAATTCGCGGGGGGCGATGGCGTATAGCCCCACCTCTAGCTGGGAGACGTTGCGGAAGCTGGCCCAGGTGTCCGTGGAGCCGCCTGTGCGGTAGAGGGCCAGGCGATCGGGCAGATTGAAGTAGGCGATGGGCAGGTAGTCGGCGGTGGTGAAGCGTACCGTTTGGCCCTCGCTAATTTCGTTGCCGTAAAGGTCGGCCATTCCTGGCAAGATGGTGATGGTGTAGTCGGTGGCTGGCTTTAGGCCGTAGAAGCGGTAGCTGTAGTCCCATTGGCTATAGAAACCTTCTGGGTCATCTAGCGGTGGGTTGAAGATGACCTTGTCTTGCAGGGTGGAGAAGCGCATGGGGGAGGTGAACTGAATCTGGAAGCTGCTGGAAAAGCGCTCTTGGGTTTCGCCATTGGCCGGGTCGGTGAAGAAGATTTCGGGGGTGAGGACGGTTTTGGCCTGCCACTCTAGGCCTGCGCGCAGTTGCCCGCCGGTGGCGGATTGGGCGGTGTCGGCAAGGGTGAAGGTGTACCAGGTGCCCAACTCTAGCAAATTTGTGGGGGTGATGGTGAAGGTGGTGTAGTCGTTGTTCCAGCCGACGGTGAAGGACGGGCGTTCCCCATTTTCGCCGATGAGGGTGACGGCCGTTTCCGTACTCTCCTGGTCCATGGGTTGCGAGAACGCCACAGATATTGGCTGGTCTAAGGGCAGGTAGCGGTAATCATTGCTGGGGCGGCTAACCAGCCCTGGTAGATCCAGATAGCGGTAGGTAGGAGCGGTGGTGACAAAGGACCAGTGGTAGTCATCGGCCATCACCGCGCCGGTAGCGCTGAGGGCATTGACCACTTCACCATTGACGCGGGCGGTGTAGCGGGTGCTGCCGCGCCACGCTTCGTCGGGCCGAAAGACGTAGACGGAGGTGTTGATCCACGCGCCTTGCCCGGAAATGGGTGGCTCGAAGCTAAGTAAATTGGCGGTGAGGGATTGGAAGTTGCTGTCAGGGTCGCGCAGCCCGGCCTGGTTGACTTGGAGGGGGATGACGGGGCGGTTGAAGATGAGGGTAACGGCCGTATCAATGGCAACGTCGGTGGTGTCGGGTGTGGGGGAGGTCTGGCTGACGGCCAGGTCGCCGATGGTGTAGAAGGAGAGGGTGAGTCCTTCAAGGAGGGCTTGACCGCTGGTGGAAACGGCTGTGTCGTCCAGCGCCAGGCGGTATTCACTGTCTGGTTTCAGGTTGGCGGTGGGCTTGAAGCGCAGAATGCGGGGCTGGGGCCAGCTCAGTTCGCCAGCAATGGGGTTGCCGTCGGCGTCTGTAACTTGTACGGCCGTGCCGGTGGCTGCTTCGTCCATGGGCTGGTCAAAATATACCTCAAAGCTGCCATCCAGGGGCGCCTCTTCGCCCAAGGCCGGGTTTTGGCCGATGACGGCGGGGGCCAGGGGCGAGGTGTCGTTGAGGGAGACGATGCCCAGGCCGGCAGGGGTGGGGAAGACAGTGGGTTGCACGGAAACGGCCGTGGCTGTAGCTGTTTCTGGTGTTGGTGTGGCTTCTTCCTGGCGGCAGCTTATGGTAAGAGCCAGCAAAAAAACAAGCAATAAGAGGGTGATTACTCGTTTGGGGGACATGACGAACTCCTGTTGAAATGGTCCGCAGATGACGCTGCTGGCGCAAATTGCCCAAGAAGCAATCCGCAAAACAAGCACGCCCTGTGGGCTCATACTATGTTACGGACACAGTCTATTATACCGTAGGTTGGGGGAAGAAGATGCACGACTCGGCAATGACTGGACTACATGATAGGGTTTTAGGGCTTAGGATTTTGCAGCTTCGGCAACAAATAAGGCGCGGCATTGGGGGCACACATTTTCCAGGCCAATGGTCTTGAGGCGGGAATGGGCCTGCCGCTGGTGTAGCGGCTGTCCGCAGCGGGCTGTGGGGGAGTGGCGGCTGTGTTCGACAATGTGCCAGACGCCATTGCTGAGCAGAACAACCGGGTTTTGTTCATGGTCCATGTTTCACGCTGCTTGTTCGTAGGCTTCCCTCAGCCAGGCAAGCACTTCCGCATCCACCTCTGCCGGCGAGGATAAGGAGACGCGATGGGTGCACATGCCGCTAAAAACCTTGCCCCCTTCAAGCCGTTGGGTGGGTTCCACGCCTTTTAGATTCAGCCCTAAATCAACGCGGGTGCGCGTGGTGGGTTGCACAATGGCAAACTGTTTGCTGCGGCGCAGGCTGACGTAGGTTTTTTTAGGGGCGATTTCGACGTCAGGGCTAAACTGGGCAACGGCCGTTAACACCGCATCGTACACGGGGCGCAAACTGGCCTTGGCTCCCCCATATTGGGCTGCTACCAAATCTTCCTCTGGCGGCGGTCCCCCGGTTTGCTGCTGCCGGAAAAGGGTAGAGATGGTATTGGCATAGCCATGAGTAACGCCATACTCCCCTTTCAGAAGCTTCAGAATGTCGCCATGCTTGGCTAATTTTGCCGCCCCAATGATCTGCAACCATTCAGCCAGTGGCTTACCGGTTTTCTCCGGCATATTGTCTATCATGGTTTGCAGTTGGGGGTTTAGGGTCTCGCTCATTTGTCTCTCCTTTACTGGTGAATCTAGCTGTCTGAATAATGGTATTCTAAAAATTCTTTAGGCTTTGCCGCAAGCGATGTCATGGCAGCCAGGTCATGACGAACCGTTCCTCGCGCTCTTCGGTGATGCGGAAATCTAGCCTTTGGTACAGTTGCCGGGCCGGTTTGTTAGCCTTGAGTACGTGGAGGGTGATGGGCAAATGCTGTTCGCTGGCGCGCTGCTGGATGTGACGGATAACGGCCGTGCCCACACCATGCCCCTGGTACATCGGCAGCAGCTCAATCAGCTCAATAAAGAACCTGTCCGGTTCCCAACGCACCACCAACACCCCAGCATCCTGTCCCTGCACCTGAATGATTTTGCGGGGCAGCGGGTCCCATTTGCGGTTAAAATATTCCCGCTGCCACGTTTCGTGCCAGCCCCATGTCGCCTCAATATACTCACCCATGGCGGCAACGTGGAGTTGGTAAAGGAATTCCTTGTCCTTCTCGGTGGCTTGCCGCAAAGTGTACATTGTGCTGTTACAATAAAGCCATTCTGTAGGAAGTGTCAAGGCTGATCTTAGTTTCCGGTGAGTGAATTTCATCTAGCTTGCGGGAAAGTGTAGAATCAACACCAATAACCGAGGTGCATCCGAAGGACGTGCCCTATGACTAAAAACCCACGCATACTCATTATCGGCGCCGGTTTTGGTGGCCTATTTGCTGCCAGAACTTTGGTCAACAAGGCGGTTGACGTCTTGCTCATTGACCGCAGCAATTTTCATACCTTTACGCCACTGCTGTACCAAGTAGCAACCTGCGCTCTGGACCCCAGTGAAATTTCGTATCCGGTGCGTACCATTTTTCGCAAAGCGCGGAACATTGGCGTGCTGTTGGGGGAGATAACGGCCGTTGATCCTGCCACGCGCCACATCACCATCCAAACTCCCGCAGGGCCGCGCCGCGAAAGCTACGATTACCTCATATTAGCTACTGGCAGCACGCCCACCTACTTTGGTAATGATACGTTTCGCGCCAACGCCTGGGAACTGCGTACGCTGGAGGACGCCATCCACTTGCGTAACCACATCCTGGGCCAGTTTGAGCAGGCTGTATGGAGCCAGGAACCTGCCGAAGTGGAAGCGATGACCACCATTGTGGTGGTGGGCGGTGGGCCAACGGGGTTAGAAACGGCTGGCGCCATCTACGAACTGTACAACCATGTCCTCACCCGTGAATACAGCCAGCGCCAGCTACACGCCCGCGTGGTGCTGGTGGAAATGCAGCAGCGGCTCCTGGCACCATACCCTGATGCGTTGCAAGAAGCGGCACGGCAGCAGCTAGAGTCTTTGGGGGTAGAGGTGCTGTTGGGGAATGCGGTGGCGGAGGTGCAGGCTGATGGCGTAGTGTTAGGTGATGGCACGCGCATTGCCACACGCACTCTGGTGTGGGCGGCGGGCGTACGCGCCTCTCCGGTGGTAGACATGTTGGGCGTGCCCGTGGCGCAAGGGCGGCGCTTGCCCATTGACCCGTACACGCGGGTGGTCGGGCTGGAGCGGGTGTATGCCGTGGGGGACATGACTTACTTGGAGGATGAGACAGGTAACCCGTACCCCATGTTGATTCCGGTGGCGCAGCAGCAGGGGGTGTTGGCGGCGGGGAATATTTTGGCAGATATAGACGGCCGTTCCCCCAAACCCTTTCGCTACCATGACCGTGGCATCATGGCTACCATTGGGCGGCGGCGCGCCGTCGCCTGGATATACAACCGCATCCCCCTGCGCGGCTATATTGCCTGGTTAGCCTGGCTCTTTTTACATTTGATGACTTTACTAGGGTTTCGCAACCGGCTGAGCGTTTTCTTGACCTGGGTGTGGAATTACTTTACCTATGACCGTTCGGTCCGCATTATCCTGCGCCACGAACGCTCTCCGTAATTTTGGATGAGGATCGGAATCTGGTGAATTGACACTGTCTTATGATTCGATGCTTTGGTTGGAATGGGCGTCTAAAATAGATTTCACCTGGGGAGCAGTTAAAAATTTTTCTCGTAGTTTTTTGTCAGCAATTGGGTAGACAATTTGCTCAATGACCTCTGCGGCAATGCGCCGATGCACGTCGGCTAGACCTGGTAAGGTGGCCACATCGGCCATCGCCGCGTGAATTTGCCAAAGCAGCATTCGCTGTTCAGTTTCATGCGCCAGGAAAGAAGCTTGCTGCCAGTATTGCTCCGCTTGAGTAACGTCTCCGCTTAATTTATGACATACGCCGAGGGCGTGGAGAGCATCTGCTTCATAGGCGCGCGCGTTTTTCTCACGGGCCAATTCTAGCAAGACCTGGGCGTGGGTTTTGGCCATTTTCAGATTTCCCAATTTTCCTTCAGCAAGGGACAAGGAGTATAAGGTTTGTAGCTTCACCGTCGTGCGGCCCGATTCTTCGCTGAGGCTTAAGGCGCGATATAAATATGCTAATCCTTCTTCAGTTCGTTCCAAATGAACGAGATCAACCCCCATGTTGCGGGCTAAATCAGCCATATTGCTGGCAAGTTGTGTGCTTTCGGCCAGTTCCAGGCCCTCTTGGTGATAGATGAGGGCTTGCTCCATGTCAAACAGGTTTTGGTAGGCTTCGCCGAGATTGTTGAGCAGGATAGATGTTGCACGGACGCCTACTTGCCTGGCCAGGCGCAGACCATCTTGAAAGGCTTTAATGGAATGGTCTGTTTGCCCTAGCCGCGCATAGGCCATGCCTTGCCAGTTGCGTACCCTTAGTTGTTGTTCCCGATCTCCCGAGGTGACAAACCCTAGCATAGCCTGTTCAAAATTAACCAAGGCTTCTTCTAAACGGCCGCTTTCGTACAGCGCGTTGCCCATACCCAGGTAAGCCAATGCTTGTACCGTTATGTCCAGTTCGGCGGCAATAAGCAAGGCTTCATTCAGAACTTTGAGGGCCTCTTCTAGGCGACCCATGCTGGAGAGCAGGCGGCCAATAAGAGAAAGGGCGTTGGTTTTTTCTGTGGGGGTTTGGGCTTCTGCGCGATACGCTTTAAATTCAGCCAGCGCCTCTTGCTGTAACCCTAACCGGTCTAGCAGGTCTCCCAACCGTTCTCGCGCTTTTAGTCGGATTTGGTGGGTGGTTGGGGAGGCTGCAGGAGTGGAATCGGAAAGAATGGTTTCGTATAGTTTCCGAGCTTGAGAGTAGTCTCGGCTTACTTTTTCTGCATTTCTTGCCTGGTCAAGAAGGGCTTGTAGTTCAGTTTCGTGCATGGGTCAATTTGTTATTTGCGTATATTAAGTTTACCACATGCCTTTTGGGGATACCAAGAGGAGGAGGGCTGTTGCCTGGGAACAAGTCGTTAAAATCCCTTCCTGATGGCAGGATTTGTGATGAATACTCTTGATGAAATGGGGCTAACATTGGCGTGCTATGATACGATACGCGGGTAGCTTTTTTGCTTCCCGGCTTGCCCTATGTTTGATAATTCAGCACGTAATTTCAAGGAACGTATTTTTACACCGCTGTCACGCCCCTTTCGTCGTCTGTGCCCGGAGCTGTTGACATGGTTGGCGCTGGTTCTGGGGGTGACAACGGCCGTACTGCTCTGGCGGCAGCTGTATGGCTGGGCTTTTCTCTTTTGGGTTCTCAATCGGACATTTGATGGTTTGGATGGGACAGTGGCGCGATTAACAGAGAGACAAAGCGATTTTGGTGGGTATTTGGACATATTGCTTGACTTTGTGGTTTATGCCGCCATTCCTATTGGGCTGGTTTTAGGCCGTCCTTCGCCGGTAAACTATCAACTGTTGGCCCTCCTTTTGGGGGTATTCTATGTAAATGCCGCTTCGTGGATGTATTTGGCAGCTATTTTAGAAAAGCGGGCGCTGGGCGCGACTACAAAAGGGGAGCAAACTACAGTGACGATGCCTGTGGGGCTTGTTGGTGGGGTAGAAACCATAGTTTTTTATGGCGTGTTTATGCTTTTTCCCGATCAGACGGCCGTTTTATTTGGGATGATGGCGATTTTAACAGCCGTTACTATTGGGCAGCGCTTGTTGTGGGCCAAACGCCATCTGTCAGGGCCGGGTGAGGGCTAAACCCGCCCGACAATTACGGGTTAAGGGCCACTTATTACCGCATAATAGCCTTCCCCGGCGCAGGTGCGGCAGAGCAGCCGCCCATCTACCATGATTTCCCGTTCGTTGATGATTTCCTCACCACACTGGACGCAGTCCACCCGGAGGCCTGGGCGACTGAGAATTTGCGCCAGGGTTTGGGTAAGGGTGACTTCTTGCACCACCAAAAGCTCTTCATCCGGTAGAACCTGGTACGCTTCCAGGTAGGCATGCCAGCGGCTTGGGGCGTCTGGTGCGTAAGTTTGGGCTAATTGGCGCGCAGCCGGGCTGGGAATGATGCGTAAGCCTTGGGGCGGATGGGTACGGCCGTTACGCCCCCGCAGCGTATGGGTATCTATTAGCGTGACCGCCATTTTGCCAAAATCTAGCACCCGCAGCGTGCGCTGCCCCACATAGCAATCTGTCGCCACGGCCACCCCATCGGCCCCGCAGCCATCAGTCTCTACAATAGCCAACAACCGCTTGCCTTTGTTGTGAAAACGCAAAAGGTCTGGTGCTTTTACCAAACCCAACAAGCGCAACCCGTATAACCCGATGCGGAGCCCTAGCACCTGGCGCGGGCAAAGGTGCCGGTGCTGCCGCGCCGATTCGGCCATCAGCTCATCGAGCAGTTCTTTAGGGGGCGCAAACATGGTTTCTGGCCTCATCTTTCTCCCTCCACCAGGTCAAATAGGGGAATGCCGGGCAGGGTGAAGACGAAGCGGCTGCCCCCACCTAGTGCATCTTCGGCCCAGATACGGCCGTTCTGCGCTTCTACCGCAATCTTGCAAAATGTTAGTCCTAGCCCGGTGCCCCGGACCTGGGCGCCGCCGCGATTAGTGCGCAAATAGCGGTCAAAAATGCGCTGGCGGAACTCTGGTGGAATGCCTGGGCCAGTGTCGGTAATTGTACAACGAATACCCGGTTCATGGTGGGCAACGGCGTCTATTTCCGCCTTGGTTTCCACCACAATTTGCCCGCCTGTCGGCGTATACTTTAGCGCATTGTCTAGCAAGTTAACCACCACCCGCCGCATCAGCTCCCCATCAGCCCAGACGGGCGGCAGCGCTGGCGCGGCGTGATAGCTCAGCGTGATTTGCCGCTGTTGAGCCAGGGGAGTTAGCCGTGCCAGCACCTGTTCCATGAGCGGGGAAAGGTGCATAGCTTCACTCTCGGGCTGAAGCTGACCGGCTTCCATGCGGTTGATGTCCATGAGCGAATCCACCATATCTAGCAGGTCGGCGCAAGTTTGTTGGGCGTTATGCAGCAAGGCATGGACGCTGTTGTATTGTTTCGGGGCTTGCTGCTCCACCTGGCGCAAGGTGCTAACCAGGGTCGTGATGGGGTTGCGCAGGTCGTGGACGATCATGCGAATCAGGTCGGCGCGTTGTTCGGCCAGGACTTGTTCGTCGGTTACGTCGCGCAGCACCATGAGCCAGCCCATGACTTGACCGGTATGCGCGTGAACGGCGGCGACGCTGCGGGTGAAGAAACGGCGGATTGGGCGACCATTGTCCGAAGAGGGGGTGATGAGGGCATAAAGTTGAGTTTCCTCAGGTGGGGGCTGTTGCTGTTGCAGCACGTGCAATTGGTGTTGCCATTGTTGGGTGGTGTAGCCCAGGTGGGTAACGGCCGTTTCTATGGGAATAGACTTTCCTTGCAAGGCGTGGATGGGCGTATGCAACATCTGTGCCGCCATGGGGTTTACTAGAAGCACTTTGCCGCTGGTATCCAATAGCAGTACGCCCTCGGTAACCGTGTTTAACAGAGCCTGGAGTTGTTCGACACGCTGTGCCAGGGCTTCATCGGTCTGGTTATACAGGCGCAAGGTTTCGCTAAACAACCGCGCATTTTGAATTGCGGCGCTGACCTGCCCGGCTAATGCCAACAGCATTTCTTGGCTCCAACGATTAAAGGGCGTGCTGGGCGCCGTCCGCTGCAAAACCATGACGCCAATGATTTGCTCGCTGGCTGTCAGGGGAATTCCTAACCAGGCGCCAGGCAAAGGGCTGGGGGGCGTAAGATTGTGGCGGGTAGCGTGGTGGATATTGCGGTTGTGGACGTGAAGGAGCCGTTTCTGCATGGCTGTCCAGCGAGTGAACTCGTCGGGTACGGCCGTTTCTAGCTCGCCCTTACTTCCCGGGAATCGCTGCCATGAGCCATTTTCGTGTGTAAGGAAGATGGTGACTTGGTCGATGGGCACCAATTCGGCCACCCGTTGTTGGGTGCGCTGGAGTACGACGGGCAGCGCTAGCTGCTCGCGCAGGGAGAGGCTGATGTTGTTGAGCAGGGAAAACTGGCGCATTTGTTGCTCGGCCACGAAGCGGCGTTGCCAGGAGACCCAGTTAAGTAGGCTGAAGAACATGACACCGAGGCTGAAGATGACGAAGAAGGGTAGGCCGGAGCTGACGAAGGTGATGCCGCCAAATATGGCGAAGGGTTGTGCCAATATTGTGGCTGTGAAGAGGGCTAACCCATTGGCCAACAAAAAGGGGCGCAAGGGCCGCCGCATGAGCAGTCGGTGAACCAGAGTAAGTAAGAAGTGACTGCCGCCATAGCCAAGACCCAGGCTGATGAGGGCCAGCAGATTTTCGCTGCTTTCGGTTGTCAACGGGGCTATGCCCCCCATTTGCCGGTAGAGCAGCCCGCCTATGAGCAGGGCTATCAGGTGCAGGGTGATGATGCTGAGGCGTTCGCTCCAGGACGGCCGTTTCACTTCTACCGAATCCCACATGGGGTTCCACAAGGGACGAGCCAGTTCCGCGATGAGAAAGCTGCTGAGGGTGAGGAGTACGGCCGTTTCTAGCCCTACCAGCAGCACGCTGCTAACGGCGACCAGTGGTGTCAACCCTACCAGGCTATAAGCTGGCGGTAAGGAAAAGTTGATGGCGATGATGTGCAGCAATAGCAAAAGAATAAGCTGAGGGGCATTGGCCCCCTGGGTAACCAGCCAGATTACCAGTAGAAGAGTGAGAAATAGCAAGCTTCCCTGTAGAAGAAATTCCAGCCAACTGGTAACTTTTTTGCGCCTTGGAGTTGACGTGGTCGTCATGACGACCAGTTTAGCACGTTGCCCATTGCGGAACAAAGTCGGTACAATCCCCACAGCATATGATGAAATTTCGCTGGATTTTTGTTTTTGTTGGTCTGTTTTTGTTGTGGGGATGCCGCCAACAACTGCCACCAACCCCTTTGCCCGTGGTGGAGGTAATGCCGGAGTTGCCGCCGATTGGGGTGGATTTTGTTACCCGGGCTCCGCCTACGGCTGTGGTTATTGAAACTACGCCCACGCCACTTCCGTCGGCGTCACCCACGGCGTCACCTACACCGATTGTGTACGTTGTTGAAGAGGGCGATACACTGCTGGCGATTGCCTGGCAGCGGGGAAATACGGTAGATGAGATCTTGGCGTTAAATCCAGGGGTGCAGCCGGAGCAATTGCAAATTGGACAGCAGATTGTGCTGCCTCCACCGGCAACACCACTTGCGCAAATGACTGCCAGTACGCCAGTGCCGCTGCAATTAACGCTGGTACAAATTCAGGCATACCGCACACCGGTGGGCAGTTTGTGGCTGTTGGGCGAGGTGCGTAATGATGGCGCGCAGCCTGTGGAGAATGTGCAGTTGGAAATTGGGCTGCGGGATGAGGCTGGAAATTTGTTGAGAACGGCCGTTACCTGGACGGCAGCGGCTGTTGTCCCTGCTGGGGAGACGGCTCCTTATGGCGTGTTGGTGTCAGAGATGCCACCCGGGTTTGCGTATCCCACGGTGTCGGTGGTGGGGGGGCAGTCGGTGCAAGACTTGGGCACGCGCTATTTGGGGGTGGTAGTAAGGGAGACGACTGTTTCTTTTGATGGCGAGCGGGTGCAGGTGGCGGGGGAAGTACACAATGACGGGGATGGTGTGGCAACGGCCGTGCGCCTTATTGTTACCCTTTTCGACAGTCAAGGGCAAATAAGCGGGTACGCTCAACAGTCTCTTGATGAGGCTTTACTCCCCGGTGACAATCGACCTTTTGTGTTTGACATTACCGCGCCCGGCGGAGAACCTGTTGAAGCCCGCTTGCTCGTAAACGCCTTGCAGGAAAGGTTGCAAGAATAGGACGAGTGCTTCATGTTTCGTTATCGCTTGATTCGTGCTGTCATGCATGTGGTACGGTTACTTATTTTGGCTCGGATCCATGTGGAAGGACGGGAAAATATTCCTTCAGGTGGCCCTTATATTGTGGTGTTAAACCATACTTCTGTGGCGGACACGCCCATTTTGCTTTTAACCTTTCCCTTGATGCGGTGGCGTTTTTTTGCTGTGGATAAGTGGCGCAAACACCCGGTCTATGGCCCCATTATGAAATGGCTAGGGGCAATTTACGTACAGCGTGATGAAGTGGGCCGCAGCCAGTTGCGGGAGGCGCTGGCGGCTTTAGAAGAGGGTAAGGTTTTTGGGCTGGCCCCGGAGGGGACGCGGAGTTTTACGGGGGAGTTGATGAAGGCGAAGGATGGTGCAGCCTACCTGGCCAGCCGAGCAAATGTGCCCATTGTGCCCGTGGGTGTGGTGGGTGGGGATCTGCTATTTCATAATGCTGTGCGGTTGCGCCCTACCCAGTTGGAGGTGCGCATCGGACGGCCGTTTTTACTGCCCGAGCTGGGCCATCGACCCCGTTCGCGCGATTTGCCAGCCTATTCTCATCTAATTATGGCCCATATTGCCGCGCAGCTTCCAGAGCGCTATCAAGGGTACTACAAAGAAAGCGCAGCGGTAGCGGCCTTGCTAGCAGGAGAGGATCCCTGGCCGCATTGCCAAAATCCATAAACGGGGGGGCAAAAACCCTGCATAACGAGGGTTTGCCAGAGAATGCCTGCGGACGGCTTGCCTTCATGCTGGTTAGTGGGCAAGTTTACTGGGGGGAAGCAAACTTGCCCACGTACAAAACGTGAGGGTTACATTTCTTCGCGGTAGGTAAAGTTATGCTTACTGCGGGCGTTTAAGACGGCGCGGCGCAATATTTCGTAAACGCCCTCAGGGTCTTTGACGTTTTTCAGCACAATTTGTGGGTGGCTGGGATCATGGCTACGAATGTTGATGTCGCCTAGATTGAGCATGCGCTCACTGAATGTTTGACTGTAGTCCATGTCTTGAATGCGTACTAATTCTACGTTTTCGCGGGCGCGGCCTAAAATGCCTTCGGTAATACGAATACGTTCATCGGTGATGGTGTAGTGTAAGGAGATGGAGAGGAACGGCCGTCCTTCCCACAGCACATCTTCTTTGTGATCGTTAAGAATTGCCTCTGTGGCCGTTTTAACCGCTGGCTGTTCGGCCATTTGGGCCTCAGATGACCGCCCAATTTCGGCATCAATTTCAATTAAGGCGGCTTCAGTAACGATATCGACAAAAGTTTCCAGAGTGCTTTTGTCCAAAGGACTAACGTCAAGCCCAGATTGGGCTAGAGATTGCCACACGCGGGCCTTTATGCGCATTTGGGCTTCATTGATAGACATGAGATCCTTCCTTTTTATGATAATTGGTTTGTGTCTAACTCAATACTAACAAAAGATTAGTAGCATACAGCACGGTGGTTTGTCAATCATGAATACGGCCGTTACAATACTTTGCTGGCTGTATAAAAAATCACATATGGATGAGATAAGTATCATGCCAATATACACCTACAGATGCAATAATTGTGGACATGAGTTTGAAAAGCGTCAACGGATGATTGATGATCCTTTAACTGATTGCCCCGTATGCGATGGCGAAGTGCGGCGAATTGTCAATGCCGTAGGCGTTGTGTTTAAAGGCAGCGGTTTCTACATTACAGATAGCCGCAACGGCAAAAATGCCAGCCTAAGCTCAACAAACAGTGACACAATGCCCGCAAAAGCGGATAAACCCACCGATACCACTTCTGTTGCTTCTTCTTCCAGCAGCACCAGCAGTCCTGCGGCCTCCAAAGCGTCTGCAGCCCCCGCCTCTGCAGCTTAACAGCATAACGGTTCTTTACTAGCTTTAATGAAAAAGCCTGTCAGCGTAGACAGGCTTTTTTTTCATGGCCAATTCTCTTTCTTATATTTGAAATCCTTTTGTAGCTGGTATGATTTTTTGCGTATACCCGTCAACAAAATGATTTAACCGTTCTACCAAACCTTGCCAATCCTCACTTCTTAAAACTCGCTCCATCTGTTCAATACCTGGGGTAATCCCGCTGGCTAATTTCTGCTCGACTTTGCCATAAGCTGTATACCAAACCTGAATATCTTCAATGCCTAAACGACTAAGGCCAGGAATAAATTCATGAACCAAAAACTCAAAGTATTCAGATTCTGTTTCTTTACGAACATCCCAACGCATAATAAGTTTTGTTTGCATAGCTTGTTTCCTGATTCGCTAACTTTTGGGAGCGAGAATTACGACTTCCGTTTCTTCCGGTAATCCAGATGTCGTGATTTTCAGCGAAGTGTCTTCTTTGGGATCCGTGACACCCATCTCTTTTAGAAAGCGATCAACAGAGTCCAAATTTAGCTTCAGCCCAGGAATTTGATAATGCATAGGAATGATAATGTTCGGTTCAAGCATAGAGACCAGTTCGGCCGCCTGCGCGGCATTAAGGCTTTTTCCACCGCCAACAGGCACTAACAACACGTTGATTTCTTCTAGAGCTTCAATCTGGGTTTGGGTGGGCACTTTTTGCATATCGCCTAAATGGGCAATTGTAACGCCGCCAAAATCAAACACGTACAACACATTGTACAAACTGTTGCCGTCGTGGTTGGTGGCGATGCCCGTTATAAAAACGCTGCCCATTTCATATTCGCCAGGCCCATTGAGCACGTGTTGATAGTTGTTAATGCCTTTAACATAGTTATGCCCTTTGGCGTCGTGGCTTACAGTAACCACGTCGGCTTTTATGTTGGGTAGCTCTATGCCTACTACAGGGGCAAAAGGGTCTGTTACAATAGAGGCGTGCTTGCGCTCTGTAAGGCGAAAGCAGCTGAGTCCATACCAGATTAGTTCCATGAATTATCTCCTTGCGACATGGAATTATACCTGATAATTTTTTAATGAGTTAATCAAGTGTTTGGTTTTCCTTTTCGGTTACTAGAGTTGGGCGGGGGTGTTGTGGAGGCTGCCGCTGGACGGTTGATTCTGCCCCCCATCACGACTGGATATGCCGACGCACAGGTTGACGATTACGGCCGTTACCCTTCCCGTGCCCAATATCCCTGGCAACCAGGTTGTTCAATGCGCCTACAAGCCCGCTTCTCTCACAACGCCGATGAGCTACTGGGTACAGCCGGGTTTGGTTTTTGGAACGCCCCCTTTGGCGACCCGACTATCCGCTTTCCCACACTGCCGCAGGCGGCCTGGTTTTTCTTTGCTTCTCCACCCAATGACTTGCCTTTAGCTCCCATAGATCAGCCAGGGCGTGGCTGGTTTGCCGCCACGCTAGACGGCGCTACACCCCAAGCCCTGTTGCTGTTGCCATTAGCCCCAGCCTTTCTTTTACTTAACCAATTCCCCCGGCTACGCCGCTGGCTTTGGCCTTTTGTACGCCAGCGGCTAAACATCAGCTTTGCTTCCCTTTCTGTGCCCATGACTGCTTGGCACACCTATGATCTCAGGTGGCGGCCTGAAAGATGCACCTTTCGGGTTGATGATGCAATTATCTTAGATACCCCCTGCAGCCCCCATGGCCCGCTGGGTTTTGTGGGCTGGATAGATAACCAATACCTGATAGCGAAAGCTAACGGCCGTTTCTCTTGGGGTACGCTGCCTATAGCCCAGACACAATGGCTTGAAATCGCCGAATTTTCGCTGCAAACCCTTCCAGAAACGGGATAAACGTGATGCGTGACAATTAACCAGAAGTTCATCACGCACCACGTTTTACGGTTTACCCCAATCCTTTACAAAACACCTTTATTCAAAATCAAATTGCCAGGAAGCGTCGAAGTCGTCTTCGGCGATGTCGTAAGTTAGCACCGTTTGTGCCCCGGCCGACCAGCACCATTTGTCATTCCACCAGCGGCTAGACCACGACGTCCAGGTCTCCGGTTCGCAGGAGCCAATGCCGCCAGCCAGCCATGCTTCCGCCGAAAGCTGCTCCACCACTGGCGTGCGCTCGTAAGTAAACGTCATATCGCCACGAGCGCTGACCACTTTGAGGTAGTTGGTATGCACAAACGCCCCAGCCAGGCCGCCGTAATACTGCCCGCCAGCCTGATCTGACCAGTACCAACCGCCAAAGCGCATCCCGCCATTGACGGTCATCACTTTAGCCACCTTCTGCCCGTTGACCGTTGTGTCCCCGTACAGGCGCACATACGCTCCTTTGAGCAAGGTGGTAGCGTCATTCTCGCCGGGTGCGGCCGGTACAATGTGCAGATGGTCCAACACATCCGGGAAGTGGTTTTGTAGGACGGGGCTGTTGGGATCAATGGTTCCGGCCAACACCTGCCCGCCAAACGCGCCAGCCTTGAAGGGTACAAAGTTCCAGGCCGCTTCCAAGTTTAGGCCGATGTAGCGTAGAACTGTGCCCCCGTTCTCATCACCACCCAAACCTACCGCGCCGGCCGCTTCTTCCAGGCTGATGTTCCACATCTCAAAGTCATGCAGCAGATTCACGTCTTTGTGCAAACCCATGCCAGCTTCAATGGCCTGGGTGCCAGGGTTGTAGAGGCCGGTAATGTCCAGCGCCACCTCATTACCTACCAGGCTGCTTTGCACATTGTCCCCTTCCAGAATGTAATCTCCATAGCGGCTGATTATGAAGCTGACCATTTCGGCATAGAGGATGGGCTGCGGTTCGCTGTTTTGCTGGATGATCAGTTCCATGGCTACCTGGAACGCTTCGAGCTGCATCCCCAGCCCAATGCCATCCACATCCACCTGGCCGCGTAGTTTGTTGAAAATCGCACCCTGCGCGGCGACTGCACCTAACGCGCCGCCGCCAAAGTTGGCGGGCAGTGATTGACCCGGCTGGCTCTCATACTCGTTGAGGGCCTGGGTGGTAATGCGGAAGTTGGGATTGGCAAATGTGCCATAGGTAGACCAGACATTGGTAGCTAATGTCTGGTAGCCATCCCGTTTGGCGTTGCTCATGCCCAGTTGGGACGCCCAGTTGTTCATGGTGGTATTGCCGGGCGTCGGTGGGTTTGCGCCGTTAACTGCTTCGGCCATGGCGCGGAACAAGGCCGTACCCGAACTCTGCCCCAGGAAGAAGCGAACATCTGCTGGTTCCATAATCACCGCTGCATCAATCTGCATGATTTGGGCACTGATGGGTAAGCCGTAAATGTCAATGGCGATGGGGGGAACAAAGCCATATTCACGGAAGCCCAGCAGCAGGCCATGATTTTCCAGGGCGCTGGAAGCGTAGACCAGGTTTTCAAACTCGTGAACCACCTGCACCATGGGTAAGTCTACCCAGACCCGCGCCCCTTTTAGCTGTTCGTCAAAGCCCACGTAGTCATCGTGCAATTGCATCCGCATATCCGGGTAGTCGCCGGGATTGCCGGATTCACGCACCAGCAAGCCAAAATAGGGAGCGGCGATCGCGCCCTGCACTTCCACAAAGCCGATTTGTGACCAGTTGGTGGGGGGTGGGGTGGCAGCGGTGGCGTTGGGGTCCCACACGGCCGTTTCCCCCAACGTACTTAGCCGCAGCCCGGTCAGCAGCAGCGGGAAGCCGTCGAATTCAAAGTTGGGCCGGTTAGGAGCCACCAGGATGTCGTCATGGGGGTTGCCATCGGGCCGGAAGCCGACGCCGACGCCAACCAGGGTGGGCGCCGGCTGCCCCGGCAGCGCCAGATGGGGTAGCTCCAACGCGCCAATGGTGCGCAGCACCCGATCCCAGTGGGGGTAACCAGGCAAACCAGGCAGCGCCCCTTCGTTGGCAAAGACAGCATGGTTGAAGTTGACGTTGATGTTCCAATAGGCCAGATTTTCGTACCCATTGAGCAGTTCGCCACCGCCAATGCAGCCATCCAGGCCAAACCACATGGAGATGAAGCGCAGGTCGAGATCGGCCGGGAAGGGGAGGGCGACGTCGCCGGTGATGTAGCTGTCGTAGACCAGGTTGTCCAGGAAGGAGAGATCAAAGTTATCAATGGCGGTCTCGTACCCGTGAACGTTGGTGCTGAAGGGTGTGGTAATTTGCGCCTGGAAGCGCTCGCTGATGCCCCCGTGCCGGATGTAGCTGTCTACAATGGCGGGCAGCAAGGCCAGTTGGCCGGAGGGGCACGCTTTCCAGATGAGGCCGTGATCTGCCCGGCGCAGGTTGAGGCCTGGTTCCAGTGCGGCCGGGTTTTCTAGCCCCAGGTCTACCGTGTCGCCGGGGCGGGTGGCCCAGAGGGCGGAGGTGGGCAGGCCGCTGATGGTTTGGCCGGGGCGCTGGCTGGTGGTGAGCTGGCCCAGGTACAGTTCGGCAGTGAGCAGGCCAGCCACAAAGCCGTTGGGTAACATCCATTCCACGGCGGCGGTATCGGGCGTTACGGCCGTATACAACCCACCCCTGGCATCCACTTCCAGTCCGGTAAAGGTGAGGGTTACGGTTGTTTGCGCGACCTCGTTGACGGTCTGGTGGTGGCTGAACACGGCCGTGCCGCCGCCCAGAGATCCGCTTACAAGCTGGCTGCTCGCCAGGGTGAGGCTTTTGTTTCCGGGCAAGTCCAGACTGAAGCCATAGGGGTAGCTGGCCAGGTAGCTCATGGGCACGGTGCTGTTAAAAACACCGTCCAGACCGGCGGCGGTGATGATAGTGCTGCCGGCATCCCCCGTGTACCGGCCGCGCAAGAAACCATCGTTGGCGTCACCCGCATTTAGATTGCCGGGGGCGGGGCGTTGGTAGCCATTGGCCGCCGCCGAGTTGTACCGCTCGTAGTAATCCATGCAGCTACCGGCCATGGCAATGCCTGCCGGGGTGACGGTGAACTGCCCGGTGGGCACGATGGTAGTAGGCATGGTTTCCAGATTGAAGCCCAAAATGGGATCGTCGCCCGCGGCGCAGCCATGGGTGGCAATGTTGCTGATGTTGGTCTGGAAGCTAAATTCTAAATTGGCATTGAGGGTCAGTTCCGGACCGGCCAGGTTAAGGGTGTCCAATTCAACACCGCTGGCGTCAATGGTGCGGAGAGTGGGAGGCATGATGACGCGTACTTTGCCGGAGCCGTGGCTGATGTTGCCGAAAAACGGCCGGGCCACAATCTCCGCCACCTGGTAAGCTAACCCATCTACCGGTGTAACCAGGATCGGTGAACCGGTGTTGGCAATGACGTTGGCGGTGACAAAGCCGGTGCAGACGTGGTTTTGGGCGTCGGCGACGGTGATGTCCTGAAATTGCATGGGGATGAAAACGGGTGCGCCATTGTCAATCACGCGCAGGTCGCCCCAACCGGAGATGTTGTTGCCAATGATGGACGAGATGATCAGATTATGCACCTCGAATCCATCACCCAAAAGCAGCGGCTGGGTGAAGTCGTTGCCTGATGGGTTGATGGCGGTGCAGTTGGGGATGAAAATGGACTGGTCAGGGGTGTACAGGGTACTTTGCACCAGCCCCTGCCCAGAAGGTACGGGAATATAACTGCCCACTTGGGGTTCGGTGCTGGGACCAAACTGCACGGGGATGGTGTAACCCTTAGGTTCGCCAGTGCGCGGGTCGAATTCCATGATGCTGTAGAAGTAACGGCCGTGCTGGGCACTGGCGTCTGTGTAGCTGGCCATGCACGTGGTGGAAGGAAAGATCGGCGTGATCTGATTGTAACCTTCGTCCTGGCTGACGCTGCGGAAGACGGCATATAGGCTTACGCCATCAATGGGTGCGCCTGGTACGCACGAGTTCCAGGCCAGGGCAGTTCCGGCGCCGGCGTTCCAATCAAGTTGGGTGAGTTCAAAGAGGACTAGGGGGCGACGGCCGTCGCTGAGGGCGCGGTAGAAGCGAGGCTCAGAAGTTAGCTCACCCTGGCCGAATTTGAGTACGGCCGTGACGGTATAACTGTACAGTTCTCCCGCACGCACGGTTGGGTCGTTGTAGGTACGCACGCTGGGGCCAATGCCATTAATGACGGTAGGATCGGGATCATTTCCCGAAACGGTCTCCCGGTTCAGGCGAAAAGAGCCAATCAGGGGCGAGCCGGGCATCTCCCATTCAACACTGGCGGTAGCGTTGCCCTGGTCATCCAGCGCCACGGTGGCAATGTTAGTCAGGGTGGGGTTGGGCAGGTTAGGTGGCTGTTGACTGGTCCATTGGTCAATGGTGGCCGGATTGGATGGCTCAGAAATATTGCCAAATTCGTCTACGGCCCGCACTGTACAAACCACGTCATCCAGGGTAAAGGGTGGCTCATAGAGGTCGGTGACAATAAAGGAAGGCAGGTCAGCGTTGACGGCCTCTTGTTCTAGCAAGAAAGTTTCGTTACTGCCTTCCCAGAAGGTGCAGCCCACCAGGTAGCGGGTCGTATTTTCGTCGCCACTGGCAGTCAGGCAATAGTCAGGCGTAGGATCGCTGGGAGTTGCGGAGCAGTAATAGGCATCTAGCACGGGGGTCGCGGGTGGGGTGATGTCGTGCAGGGTGGCATGGACGGGCATGGTGTATTGGCTGCGATTGCCGGATTCGTCCACCGCTTGCAGGCGATACCAGCGTGCCTGGTCAAGCTGGGGATCGTTGTCTACCCAGTGGAAGGTGTTGGCGCCGACGGTGGCAATTTCCTGCCAGCAGGCGGCGTCGTTGGCACATTCGGCAGCAGGGGTGCTGCTGTTAAAGGCGCGGGTGCGCTCGATGCGGAAGCTGGCCAGGTCGGCGGGCGGGCCGGGCATTTCCCAGGAAAGCGTTACCTGGGTATGGCCAGCGTTAACGGTGGCCTGTGGATTTTGGGGTGGCGGTGGGGGCAGAAAGTCGTAGGTGGTAACGGGTATGGCCGTGCTGAATTGGGCGCTATCTGTTGGCCATTGCCGAATTTGCCCCAACGCATCGCGGGGAGCCACACGGTAAACGTAGTCCCCATAGGCGGGCGTCGGGTCAGCATAGAAATGTTCGATCATCTGGTAATCTTGCCCCGCGGCGCCGGCCAGAATGACATCTGAATGAACAATGTCGGGTGCAGAAGCAGCAATAGGCTGCACCGAAATCTCGCCGTTGACCTGGACAAGGGCGTTGGGCGTGTTGCGCGGCGCGCGGTAGATGTCGTAGCCAATGGTCCAAGCGGCGGGGAAGGCTGTGCCCTCCGGTTCGCCCACGTCCCAGCGCAGGTAGGCGCTTTGGTGGAAACGGCGGTCAGCCTGCACCTGGCCCCAATTGTCAGATTTGGCGTGGGTGAGGTCGCTTATTTCTGGATTAAGCTGTACGGCTTGCACGTTTTGGGGGGCGGGCAGCGGCGTGAGTTGCCCAGCAACCAGGGTGACTTCGCCAACTAGTTCAGCATCGGTGGCGCGCACCACGCGGTAGCGGTAGCTGGTTCCTGGCGTAAAGTCGGTGTCCAGGTAGCCCCAACCATTGATGAGGGCGATGGGATAATACGCGTTGCTCAACTTTTGGGCGACGAGCATGTTTTCATCCAGCATGGCGTACAGGGCAGGAATGTTGTTGATGTTTTGGTCGGCGTATTCTGCCAGCAGGTCTTCGTAAAGGGTGGGCCAACGGCCGTCGGTGTTGTTCAGCGTCTGAATGGCGGCAGCGGCGTCTGCTTCACGGCCAAGGGTAGCCAGAAGTTGGTATGCGCCGTTGTTGCCAGTGCGACGATATACCTCGTATTCGGTGTTGCAGTTACCGGTGCAGTACCAACGAATGAGGGTGCGGTCTGTGCCGGTGGCATAACCGATGGTTGGTTCTTCCGGTTCTTCGGGAATGGTGATCAGCGGCAAAAATGCCTGGAAATCCACTTCTGCATGGGTGGTGGACAGGGGGCGCGAGACCAGCATGATGGCGAAAAAGAGCAGAAGAAGGAGCAATCCTCTCATGGTTTTCACGGTTTGTTTTCCTTTAGGCAACGGCCGTTTCTTGGGCGGCCTCTTGCATGGTGGTGGCGAGGACGGTGTAAACGGCCGTCCACGCCGCTTCAACTTCAGCAGTAAATTGGGTACCCAACCCCTGAGCCAACGTCCATAACAAGGCCTCCCCCACCGTTTGATAATGGGATTCCTGCACACCATAACTAACGTGCCTGGCGCCAAGCTGGCGCACAGCCGGCAAAATTCTTTCTGGTTTGTGCAACCCGCTGACGGCAAAGGCCAGTACGGTCATGAGATTATGTTTTTGCTCACGTAGGTCGCTTTTGAAAAGCGGTCGCAGGCTGGGGGCCAGCGCAAATAACCGATCATAGAAGAGGTCAGCGGCGGTGTCGGCAATGGGTTTGACGTACTCGAAACTGGATTGGACTAATTGAATCTGACTCTGGTTCATCTTTCACTATCTCCTTGAACAAATTGCCCGGCGCCCTTTGCGGCGGTTTTCTAGGCATACAGTAACCAGGTATCGTCACAAAGACGTGACAAGGGCGTTACTGCGCTCTACATTGTGCCCACCGGTGCGGGCCAATGATTTGCAAAGCCTTTGTTAAAATTCGTTGCCGTTAGGTTTAGGTCATGATTAGATTCGTTTTGGCAGTTTGCCTGGTACTCGCTTCCTCTGCTACAATTCGGAAACAAATCAGCAGGCGATGAGGCTCGCCAACTCACTTTCACGAGACAATTGCCGGGTTACCCGACTGATAGCCTCTATCAATAACAAAGTTTGTTGGTAGAGGCTTTTTTGTTGCCTGAACCAAGTTGCAAAGGCAGAAATAATGATCAGACCCCTTGAATTCTTTAGGCAGACCCATAATTTATTGGTCTTGTTCCCATCCCTTTCTGTAAATGGTTGCCGCCGGTGCCGCCGTGTGCCACCTATCAATCAGCGTCGGGCCAGGCTATTTCAGAATGGGCGGGAGCATTGGATGGCAACGGCATGATTCGCTATTGCCCTACCTGCTGGGCAGAAAACAGCTATGAAGCTAGCGCCTGCACCACCTGCGGCGCCTCTTTAGATGAAACGGGCAAAGGGTTTACCGACCGGCTTATAGATGCCATCGGCCACCCAGAGCCGACGCGCGCCGTCATTGCCGTGGAGATACTTGGCCGCCTGCGGGAGGAGCGCGCGGTGGCGGCGCTGCTGGCCCGCCTCTGCCGCAAGCCGGACAGCATGGATGTGACCATGGCTATTGCCGAGGCGTTGGGGATGATTGGCAGCCCACAAGGGGTGCCTGGGTTGGCGGCTTTGTTGTTGGATGGGGAACGGCCGTTGCCCGCACGCCTGGCAGCCGCCGAAGCTTTGTCTGCATTAGGTGGGCCAGCAGCCGAGCAAGCATTAGCCACCGCCCAGGCTTTGCCGCAACTGCCGCGCCTGTTGCGTCGCTTGCTAGAAACAGGGCAAGGACACAAAAGCAAGATATGATTACCTACAATGATCCGATAGCACTGCAAAAAACCATGAGGAACAATTAGGTATGGGTGAGCGCAACGCGTTGTCTGCATCTTTGCAATCGCTGTTAGCCTTGTTAGCTGATCATCCGGCGACCCAGCCGTTGGTAGGCCGCGTAGAGACTTTACACGGCCGTCTGCATAGCGGCCGTTTTCATCTGGCCGTGCTGGGTCAATTCAAACGGGGCAAAAGCACCCTGCTCAATGCCCTGCTGGGCGAGCCTTTTTTGCCCACGGGCGTTGTGCCCGTCACCGCCATTCCCACCCTTGTCGCATATGGCCCCGCACGCCAGGCCCGCATTGTCTTTTACGATGGCGCTACCCGCACGGTTAGCCTGGACGAATTAGCGGCCTATGTCACCGAGGCGGCCAATCCCCACAACGAACAAGGCGTGGCGCGGGTGGAAGTGGAACACCCGGCCCCTCTACTGGCGCGAGGCGTGGTGCTCATTGACACGCCAGGTATTGGCTCGACGCTGGCGCACAACACGGAAACAGCCCTGGACTTTCTGGCGGAAGTGGACGCCGCCCTTTTCCTGGTATCGGCTGATCCCCCCATAACGGCCGTTGAACTTGAATTCCTGCAAACCGTGCAGCAGCGCGTAAAGCGGCTATTCTTTCTGCTGAACAAAGTGGATTACCTGACGCCAGACGAGCAGCAAGAAGCGCTCCGGTTTTTGGAGACAACGCTGCACCAACAAGCCAATCTAAACGGCGACCTCTATCTCTTTCCCATATCGGCGCGACGGGCCCTGGCAGCGCAGACGCGCCAGGATGCCGCCGGTTGGGCCGCCAGCGGCATGGCTGCCGTGGAAGAGCGGCTGAACCAGTTCTTGCAGGTTGAAAAACAGGCTGCACTGCAAGCGGCCATTGCCACCAAAACGGCCGACGTCATCGCCGAAGCGCTGCAGTTGCTGCAAACTGAACAACGCGCCCTAACCATGCCCCTGGACGAGCTGCAGCAGAAACGCCACGCCTTTGACAAAGCTCTGGCAACGGCCCGGCAAAAACGGCAACAAACGGCCGATCTGCTGCAAGGAGAGCGAAAACGGTTGGTTGAGCGTATCAACAACCGGGCGGCGATCTTGCGCCAGGAAGCAGAAGCACACTTTATTGCCATGGTGGAGACCACCGTAGCCGACGCCGACCTGGATGAGGCGGAAGCAATCGCCCAACAGCGGCTGGCTGATACGGCCGAAGCTTTTTTTGCCGCCCGGTACGAGCCATTCAGCCAGGGCATTCAGGCGGAAGTTACGGCGCTGCTGCAGACCCATGCCGACCAGGCCGACGCTCTGGTAGATGAGCTGCGCCGCCTGGCTGCCGACCTTTTTGCTTTTACCTTTGTCCCCCTAAACCCCGATGAGCCGCCCACTCGCCTGCAGGTTCCTTACTGGTCCCGGTCGGCCCTGATGGGTGGATTGGGATTGCCTATTCCACCTGGTTTGTGGGAGCAGCTTTTGCCGTTGGCGAAGAGGCAAGAGCGGATTCTTAACCGTTTACGGCCGTTGGCCCAGCGGCTGGCCCTGCGCAACACAGAACATTTACGCTGGGCGGTGGTGCAAAATACGGAACAGGTCATGCGTCAGTTTCAGGCGCACCTGGATGCCCGCTGGCAGGAGACCATTGAAGCCACAGCCCGGGTACTGGCAACGGCCGTGACCCGGCGCGCGCAAGAAGCAACTGCCAGCGCCACCGCATTGGCGGAACTAGACCAATTGATTGTTGCACTCTACAACCTGGCCCAAGCGTTGCCGGGTCGGTGAGTGTTTTGTTAACCTAACAAGGAGAACCAAATGAACACGAAGATACAAACCGTACAGGCCCGTGAAATTTTAGACTCGCGCGGCAACCCCACCATTGAAGTAGATGTGACACTAACCGGCGGCGCTTTTGGGCGCGCGGCCGTGCCCTCTGGCGCTTCCACTGGCGTCAATGAAGCGCTGGAACTGCGCGATGGGGATAAGGGGCGTTTTGGCGGCAAGGGTGTGCAAACGGCTGTAGGCAATGTGCGCCAACAAATTGCCCCAGCCGTCGCCGGCTTCGATGCTGCCGACCAGACTGGGCTAGATCAGCGCTTGCTCGATCTGGATGGCACGCCTACCAAGTCACGCCTGGGCGCCAATGCCATTTTGGGCGTCTCCATGGCGGCGGCCCGCGCTGCCGCCGTCGCCCAGGGCATTCCCCTTTACCAGCACCTCAACCGGGGGGCTGCATACCGCCTACCCGCGCCGATGATGAACGTCCTTAACGGGGGCGCCCACACCGGCTGGACGACGGTCGCCATGCAAGAGTTTATGATTATGCCTTTGGGTGCGCCCTCCTTTGCTGAAGCGTTGCGCTGGGGTTCGGAGACGTACCAGGCGCTGAAAGCGTTGCTTAAAGGTAAAGGGTTGGTGACTACCGTGGGCGACGAAGGGGGCTTTGCTCCGCGTCTGGAACGGCACGAGGATGTGCTGCAACTGCTGGTGGAAGCTATCGAAAAGGCGGGTTACCGCCCTGGTGAAGAGATTGCCCTGGCCTTGGACCCGGCAGCCAGCGGCTTCTACCAGGATGGTTTTTACCACCTGTCTGAGTTTGGCAAACTAACGGCCGCCGATATGGCGAATCTGTACGACCAATGGCTGGCTAAATATCCTATCGTCTCCCTGGAAGATGGTTTGGCTGAGGACGATTGGGATGGCTGGAAGATTTTAGCGGCTAAGGTGGGCGACAAAGTCCAGTTGATGGGTGACGATATTTTTGTCACCAACGTTGAATTTATCCGTCAGGGTATTGAGAAAGAGATTGCCAACTCGGTGTTGATTAAGCTGAACCAGATTGGCACGGTGACGGAAACGGTCGCGGCGGTGGATCTGGCGAAGTCGGCGGGATGGACGGCCGTTGTCTCTCATCGCAGCGGCGAAACGGCGGACAGCTTCATTGCCGATTTTGTGGTGGCCATGGGCACGGGGCAGATCAAGACCGGTGCGCCGGCCCGCAGCGAGCGCGTCGAGAAGTATAACCAGCTTTTGCGTATTGAAGAAGCGCTGGGCGAAAAAGCGGTCTATGCCGGGCGTGACGCTTTCCACGCCTAAGGAACGCAAATAAACGACCTGTGGGACTGAGAGTGGAGATTGGAGACTGGTTTAATCTCCACTCTATACCATCCAATCCCTTATGGGTTGTTTAAGCTGTGGTCAGCCCTGGATGGATGGTAAAGTGAATTGCCGCGAGCTTTTGGGCCTATTTAAGGATGATGGTAGTAAGCGATGAAAAGAATTGTGCAGGGCAACAGGCGTAATACCCAGAAAACGGCCGTGCGCTTTGTCATTCTCCTGGGCATTGTCAGCCTCTTTGCTGACATGACCTACGAAGGGGCGCGCAGCATTACCGGTCCTTATCTGGCATTGTTGGGGGCCAGCGCTACGGCCGTTGGTTTTGTGGCTGGTTTTGGCGAACTGGTGGGCTATAGCCTGCGTCTGGTGTCTGGATATCTGAGTGACCGCAGCGGCCGTTACTGGGCTTTTACCCTGGTGGGCTATGGCGTTAATCTGCTGGCTGTGCCTCTGCTGGCCCTGGCCGGACGCTGGGAGATTGCCGCCATATTGATGATTACCGAGCGTGCGGGCAAGGCGCTGCGTACCCCGCCGCGGGACGCCATGCTGTCGCACGCCACCAAAGAAGTGGGGCGCGGCTGGGGCTTTGGCCTGCACGAGGCCATGGACCAGATTGGGGCGATGCTGGGACCGTTGATTGTAACGGCCGTGTTGCTCCTTCGTGGCAGTTACCAGACTGGGTTTGCCCTGCTGCTGTTGCCTGCGCTGCTGGCCCTAACCGTTTTGGCAACGGCGCGCTGGCTCTATCCCCATCCCCAAGAGCTGGAACCGACGACGGCTAAAATAGAAACAACCGGCCTGCCGCGCATTTTTTGGCTTTATCTGGCGGGCGTGGCTTTTTTGGCGGCGGGCTTTGCCGACTTCCCGCTCATCGCCTTCCACTTTGAGCGGGTAGCCTCTGTCCCGCAAAACTGGATACCCGTTCTGTATGCCATCGCCATGGGCGTTGACGCCTTGGCCGCTCTTGTTTTCGGCCGCCTCTTTGACCGTTATGGGCTGGCGGTTTTGCTCTTTGTGGCGCTGGTTTCCGCCTTTTTTGCGCCGCTGGTGTTTTCCGCTGGCTTTTACGCCGCCATAGGGGGGATGGTGTTGTGGGGCATTGGCATGGGGGCGCAAGAGTCCATTATGCGGGCCGCGGTGGCCGGAATGGTAGCCCCAGATAGGCGGGGCGCGGCTTATGGTGTTTTTAATACTGGCTATGGCCTGGCCTGGTTTGCTGGCAGTGCGCTGATGGGGGTTTTGTATGACTTTTCCTTACCGGCCCTCATCATTTTTTCTGTGGCGATGCAGTTAACGGCCGTACCCCTCTTATATCAACTGGCAAAGGAACGCACCCCTTGAATCGCTATCTGCTTATTGCTCTTGGGGCGGCGTTGGGGGCCAACGCCCGCTACCTGGTGGGCGTCTGGGCTGGCAATCGCCTGGGCGCGGATTTTCCGTATGGTACATTGATTGTCAATATTGTGGGCAGCTTTGCTTTAGGGTTTCTTCTGACGCTGGGCACAGACCAACTGCAACTATCCCCAGAGGTCAGGCTGCTGCTGGCGGTGGGCTTTTTAGGCTCGTTTACCACCTTTTCTTCATATGCTGTGGAGAGCATGAACTTGTGGCGCGAGGTTGGCCTCTGGCGCACCCTGGTGAACATTGTTGGGAATAATCTGGTAGGTTTGCTGGCTGCTGTGCTGGGGGCGGCGCTGGCGCATTGGCTGCAGCGCGGAGGGTAAGAAGGATGCAATTACAAGGAAAAGCATTGCGGGTCATTATTTATATTGGCGAAAGCGACCATTACCAGGGCCGGGCGCTGTACATGGCGCTGCTGCAATTTTTGAAGCAAGAAGGGGCCGCCGGGGGAACGGCCGTGCGGGGTCTGGCGGGGTTTGGCGCCCGCAGTCGCATTCACACGGCTACCATCGTGGACCTTTCCAGTGATTTGCCCATTCGCCTGGAGTGGATTGACCAGCCGGAAGTGGTGGAACGGCTGCTTCCCCGGGTGCGGCAAATGGTTGACGATGGCCTGATTACGGTAGAGGAAGTGGATGTGGCCCAATATGCGCCAGGCCGCCGGCCAGACCCGCTGGCCCAGCCGGTGCAGGATGTGATGCGCACAGAGGTGGTGTCTGTTAAACCGGAAACGACAACCGGGGAAGTGGTAACGCTGCTGTTGCAGAAGGGGTACCGCAGCTTGCCGGTGGTAGATGAAAACGGCCGTCCCTTGGGTATCATCACTGATGGCGATTTGCTGCGCCGGGCCGGCCTTAGCGCCCGCCTGGATTTGCAGGCAGATTTACCGGCGGCGACCTGGGAGCAACAGTTGGCAGAGCTACGCACGCAAGGGGGCACGGCCGTTTCCCTCATGACCAGCCCCGTTATTACCATCTCTGTTTCTGCGCCGCTGCACCAGGCGGTGGAGCAGATGGCGAGCCGTAACTTGAAGCGGCTGCCGGTGGTGAATGGCCACGGCCGTCTCGTTGGCTGGATTAGCCGGGTAGACATTCTGCGCACCATGGAGTACCATCAACCCGCCTTTGAAGCGGAATCGGAGCCACCGGTGACGGGTACAACCATTGCCGAGTTGATGTACCGGGACGTGCCCACCGTCTCGCCCCGGGCGACGCTGGAGCAAATTGTGCAGGCGTTGGAGCAGAACCGCCGCCGTCGGGCTGTGGTTGTAGATGACGAACAGCGTGTGCTGGGCATTATCAGCGATGGCGATTTGCTGCGCCGCAGCCAGCAAGAAACGCGGCCCGGCTTGCTGGAGCGACTACGCCGCCTGATGACCGGTCAGTCGTCTACCCGTTCCCCTGCTTTGCTGGATGCGGGGGAAACGGCCGTTAGCCTGATGACCGCCCCCGCGCATACCGTGCCCGTAGATGCCTCCCCAGCCGTGGCCTTGCGCCTGATGATGCAGCATAATGTCAAACGGCTGCCGGTGGTGGATGAAAACGGCCGTTTAGTTGGGCTGCTGGGCCGCGCCAGCCTACTGTGCAGTCTCATTGATAAGCGCTGAAGGTATTCCCATGACTTTCCACAGCATCCTCTCCGCGGCACCAACCGATGACGTGGCGCAAGAAAGCGCCACAGCGCCTGGCTTTTTCACCGACCTGAATCTTGATCAGGTTGTGGAAGCGGCGACCGTCATTAAGCAAGAATACGATCTCCCCTCTATTTTTTACACCCCCTTGTCCCGCCACGCCGCCATTCAATATCGTCAGGAATTGTTCCGTGACCTGGAAAACAGCACGCTCCTGGGATATGTCAACAGCTTCGCTAAAGAGATGCAGGTTGTGCGCCGTTACCTCGGGCTAATCGAAAAGCTCTACTATCACTACCATAAAGAGGGCTGGCTGCTGGAAACCATCGAAGTCTATTGCCAGGCCGTGACCACGTTGGCCGACCATCTTGCCGCCGCCCCGCTGCAATCAGCCGGATTTTGCGCTTTTCGAGAGTATTTACAGGCGTACACTAGCAGTGAGGCGTTCATGGCGCTGCTAACCGAAACAACGCAGATGCGCGCCGACCTGGCAACCGTCTCTTACACCCTCATCATTAAGGAAGGCACGGTTAAAGTACGCAAGTATGAGGGGGAAATTGATTACAGCGCCGACGTAGAGGAAACCTTTGCCAAATTCAAGCAAGGTGCGGTCAAAGATTACCTGAGTAAGCTCACCATTAGCTCTGGCATGAACCACGTGGAGGCGAAAATTCTGGGGCTGGTAGCGAAGTTGTTCCCAGAAATCTTTGCTGCGCTGGATGCGTTTTGTGCCCGGCACAAAGCGTTTCTGGATGACACGATCCGCCGGTTTGATCGGGAAATTCAATTTTACGTCGCCTATCTGGAATATATTGCGCCGCTCCAACGTGCCGGGCTGAAATTTTGCTATCCTCAGGTTATTGAAGCGCGTAAGGAAGTGTCTAGCGAGGCCGGGTTTGATCTGGCCCTGGCGGCCAAGTGTGTGGCGGAAGATGTGCCGGTGGTTACCAATGACTTTTGTTTGCAAGGAGAGGAGCGCGTTTTGGTTGTAACCGGCCCTAACCAGGGTGGCAAGACCACCTTTGCCCGGACCTTTGGGCAGCTTCATTATCTGGCCCGGCTGGGTTGCCCCGTTCCGGGCCGGCGGGCACAGCTCTTTTTAGCCGACCAGATTTTGACCCACTTTGAGCGTGAAGAGAACATCCACAATTTGCGTGGCAAGCTGCAAGATGATCTGGTGCGTATTCACGCCATTTTGGAGCAGGCTACGCCGCTCTCGGTGCTGGTGATGAATGAAATTTTCTCTTCGACGACGCTGGAAGACGCTATTTTTTTGAGCCAAAAGGTTATGGAGCGCATTGTGGCGCTGGATTTGCTGGCGGTTTGGGTAACGTTTGTGGATGAGATGGCTTCGTTTGGGAAGCAAACGGTGAGCATGGTGAGTACAGTTGTGCCAGAGAATCCGGCAGAGCGCACCTACAAGATTGTACGTAAACCGGCAGATGGCCTGGCTTATGCGATGTCTTTGGCGGAGAAACATGGCCTGACCTATCAGCAGATTGTGGAGCGTATCGCCGTATGAAAGCCTTTTTGATGTATCCTGACCAGGACTTTGACCGCCAACGGCCGTTGCCCCCCCACGCCGATACCCTCATTCAGGATTTAGAGCTGGACATCCTGTTACAAGCCATGGCTGGCGACGATGAATTTATGCTCGAAGTTGCCCGGCAAGCCATCCTGACCGGCCTGGACGATTTGGCCACCATTCGCTACCGGCAAGAAATTTTACAAGATTGTTTGCGGAATACGGCCGTTGTCCGCGAGCTGTACCAGATACCCATCGAGGCGGCGCGCAACAAACGGAAAGGGTGGATGGGCATTTACAGCAGCTACCCCAGCGGCATTCTTAGCGGCGCAGTAGAATTGGTAAAGATGTTCATGTCCCTTCTGGAGACGCTCAAACAGCTTGCCGACGAACATGCCTCCAACTTCCGCTCTGCCGGGTTTACCCGCTTTTTTGCCATGATCCAGGCTGAACTGGATGACGCGTATTTTGCCACGGTGCAGGACCACCTGAAAGAGCTGAAGTTTAACGACGGGGTCATGATTAGCGCCACGCTGGGAAAAGGCAACGAAGGCGACAAGTATGTCTTACGCAAAGCCAACGAAAATGACCAAAATTGGTTAGAGCGACTCTTGACCGCTGGCCCAACGACTTACTCTTTTCGTCTCCATCCCCGGGACGATCATGGTGCGCGAGCTGTCTCAGAGCTAAAAAATCGGGGCGTGAACCTGGTGGCCAATGCTCTGGCGCAGTCCTCTGACCACATTGACAGTTTTTTCACCATGTTGCGCGCCGAATTGGCGTTTTATGTGGGTTGCCTGAATCTGGCGGAGCAGCTGCAGGCCATTGACATGCCGTTTGTTACCCCCAAACCGGTAGCCATGCACACCCGCAACCACACGTTTCGGGGGTTGTATGACGTGTGCCTGGCTCTGACTACGCAGCAAAAAGTGGTGGGCAATGAGGCAACGGCCGTTGACAAAGAATTGGTCATCATCACCGGCGCTAATCAGGGGGGTAAGTCCACCTTTTTGCGCAGCATTGGTCTGGCGCAGCTGATGATGCAATGTGGTATGTTTGTGCCCGCCAACGATTTCTCCGCCAATTTGTGCCACGGCGTTTTTACCCACTTCAAGCGCGAGGAAGACACCACCATGGAAAGCGGCAAGCTCGATGAAGAGCTGGGCCGCATGAGCGAGATCATCAACTGGGTAACGACCGATTCCCTGGTTCTGTTCAATGAATCCTTTGCGGCCACCAACGAGCGGGAAGGGTCAGAAATTGCCCGGCAAATTGTGACCGCCCTCCTGCAAAAGCGTGTCAAAATCTACTTTGTCACCCACCAGTATGAGTTTGCTCGCCGCTTTTATGCGCAGGAGCTAACTAACACCCTTTTCCTGCGCGCCCAACGGTTGACCGACGGCCGTCGTACCTTTAAACTGACGCCGGGCAAACCGCTGCCCACCAGCTTTGGCGTTGACTTGTACCACCGCGTTTTCAGCCCGAACGGACAGGAACCGTAATCAGAATATGACGCAGCGTTACCGGCAAAGAAGGCTGCTGATTGAATTAGCGAGCGGGCACGGTCTCCGCATCCAAAGACAGCGTTTCGCTGTCATCATCATAGGCCAACAGTTCCGCATACCGCCCCCAGTTGACCATGGTCTCCAATTGCCGCTCCGCCTCTTGGGTGGGAAACTCCAGCTCTAGCGCCGCCTGAATCACGTCCCAAGCCAACTGCTGTCTATCGGCCGCCTTTAACAACGCTACCACCCATTTGAAGATGGGCAGACGACGGATGCGGGTCGCAAAAATCTCCTTGCGGGCCAGAATCGAGGCTTCGGCAAAGGTGTCGCCCAGCGCGGTCAGGGTTATGTCCCCCTTGTCCACCGTGGCAAACCCGAGCAGTTCGGCCGTTTCCACCAAACTCAGCAACTGATCCGAGTCCAGCCCCAATCCGTCGGCCAGCCGGTAAATATCGGCGCGAAATTGTGGCGCTTCGGTCAACTTTTCCAGCAAGGCGGCCAGATCGCTGATTACCACGTGGGGCAAGCGGCGTGTCTGCCCCGGTTCGCCGGGGGCCGTGCCTATTTCCAGATACTCCGGCTGGGTTTGGCCGGCCAACGTGCCGTACACCTGATCCACCAATGCCTGAAATTCAACCGATTTGCGCTGGCGCGGGTGCGGCAGAGGAATGGGCAGATCGGCCACGATGCGCCCCGGATTTTTGTCCATCATCACAATGCGGTCGGCCATGAAGACGGCTTCTTCGATGTTGTGGCTGACCATCAAGATCGCTTTAGTGGGGATAAGTCCCTCCGTCCACAATTCCAGCAGTTCGCCGCGCAAAGCCTCCGCGCTGAGAACATCCAACGCCGAAAATGGCTCATCGAGGCAGAGCAACTCCGGCTCGTTGACGATGGCGCGGGCAAAGCCAACTTTTTGCCGCATCCCGCCGGACAGTTCGCGGGGATAGGCGTTTTCAAAGCCGTCCAGCCCCACGCGGTCAATGGCTTCTTCGGCGCGAACCTCGCGCTGGTTGGGGCCGACCCCTTTGGCTTTCAGGGCGAGGGCTACGTTTTCCAAAACGGTGAGCCAGGGAAAGAGGGCAAAGGTTTGGAAGACAATGGTGGTGTGCGGGTTGACGCCGCGCAACGGCCGTTCCCGGTACAGTACCTCCCCCGACGTGGCTGATTGCAAACCGGCAATTATGCGCAGGAGGGTACTTTTGCCACAGCCAGATGGCCCCAGCAAAGCCACAAACTCCCCTTCGGTAATGGTTAAATTGACCTTGTCAACGGCCGTAAAGCGACGCGCCCCACTGCCATACTCCTGCGACACCTGCTGCAATTGCAAAACTGTTTTCACTTCGCTCATCATTTCACTCCATCCGATATTTTTCTTCTGCCAGGCGGTACAGCCGCCGCCACAACAGCCGGTTAATCAGCACCACCGCCACCACCATGCTCAACGTCGCCGCCAGCAAGCGCGCATAATCCCCCTGCGCTGTCGCATCAGAAATAATGGCGCCCAGCCCGGTCGCCTGCAATGTTTGGCCGCCAAACTCCACATATTCGGCCACAATGCTGGCATTCCACGCCCCGCCGCTGGCCGTAATCGCCCCCGTCACCAGATACGGGAACAGCGCGGGCAAAATCAGCGTGCGCCAGCGGTCTCTGCGGCTTAACTGCAACAGCGCGGTCGTATATTTCAAATCTTGCGGGATGGCGCTGGCCCCGGCAATGACGTTAAACAGCAAATACCACTGCGTGCCCATCAGCATCAGCAGGACGGCGGCGATATTTAGCCCGGCGGGAAGCGCCAGCACGAACAACAGCAGTACCGGAAAGAGGGCCGTCGCCGGTACGGAGGCGGCAATTTGGGTTAGGGGCTGAAAAACGGCCGCCAGCCGCCGGTTGGTGCCAATGGCCACGCCCACAGGAATAGTCCAGGCGAGGGCGATGAGCAGAGCGATGGAGACCCGCAAACGGGTAGCCCCCAGCCCCAGCCCGATTTCTTGCCACTGCGCCAGCGGTACGGTGAGCAGGAGTGCCCCGGCGCGATAGCCGCCAAAGAGCAGGGCGCCGCCGCCCAGCACAGCCAGCCCAATTTGCGGCCATGACCATCTGTTTTCTGCGGGGGCTACGGTCGTTTTCATGGGAAAGCGTTGCACAAGACGGCCGTCTACCCCCTCCACCAGCGGCGCAACCAACCGCTCATTCAACCAGTTCGCCAGCCGGGCTGTGCGCCACAAATCGTAAAACCACGCCGTCAGCGGCTCGCTGTCCTCCACCATCTCTACTTTGAAGCGGTCAGACCACGCCAGCAGCGGTCGCCAAACCAGTTGATCCAGCAAGACAATGACCGCAACCAACGCCCCAATCCCCCAAGCAATCGCCGTGAAATCATTTTGGCCGGCCGCCTCGTGCAAATAAGCCCCTAATCCCGGCAGGCGAAAGTCCCGCTGGCCGACGGTGAAAATTTCGGCGGCCATCAGGAAAAACCAGCCGCCAGCCCAGCTCATCATGCTGTTCCACACCAAACTGATAGCCGCGAAAGGAAGCTCCAACGTCTTGAATTGCAGCCAGCCGTTCAGACGAAAGATACTGCTGGCCTCGCGCAGCTCTTTGGG
>CAZDEO010000047.1:0-38829 GCA_964504445.1 uncultured Anaerolinea sp.
ATTGGCTTCCCCCGCGCCGCGCGCATTATGGAGCACCTGTACGAAATGGGGCTGGTAGAAGACCCCAAAACCGGCGGCAAAACCCGCAAAAGTTACGTCAGCGAAGATGACGACCCCCTGGAAACCCTGCTTTCGGAACATTAACTATGGCTATGCCTGTTGGGATTCCACAGCCGGTCTCGGTATAATTTTTGTCATACCTTGTAAAGCAGGAGTACGTGCATGGCGTTGAAGCGAAAACGGTTTACCAATTTTGCCTGGTTTGTAGTGGCTTATACCATTGCGGTCATTTTGTGGGGCGCTTTTGTGCGCGCTACCGGCTCTGGCGCCGGCTGTGGCAGCCATTGGCCCACCTGCAATGGCGACATCATTCCCCGCCCGCAACAAATTGAAACGATCATTGAATTCTTCCACCGCGTTACCAGCGCTCTGAACGGCCTGCTGGTTATTGGCTTGGTCTTTGGCAGCTACCGGCTTTTTGCCAAAGGACACCCGGCGTGGCGTGGCGCGGTGCTCTCGCTGGTGTTCATCATCATTGAAGGGTTGCTGGGGGCCGCCCTGGTGCGCTTCGAGTGGGTAGTGGACAACGTGTCTATTGGCCGGGTGATTGCTTCTGGCGTGCACCTGGTCAACACGTCAATCTTGCTTTCAGTAATCATCTTCACGGCCTGGGCGGCGGGGGGCGGCAAACCCCTGCGCTGGAAAAATCAGGGCATGGTGGGCTGGCTGCTGGGCGTTGCTTTTGGGTGGTACCTGCTGCTCAGCGCCACGGGAGCCATTGCCGCCCTGGGCAACACGGTGTTTCCGGCAGAAACGCTGGCTGCAGGCATAGCAGCCGACTTTAACCCTGCGTCCCATTTTCTGATCCGCCTACGGGTATGGCACCCTATTATTGCGATTGGGCTGGGAATGTACCTGGTGTTGATGGGCACGGCCGTTGCTACCCAACGCCCTTCCGCGAAAACCAGCCAGTACGCCCGCCTTCTAAAAATTATCTTTGGTGTGCAGCTTGTTGCTGGCTTCATTAACTTGCTGCTGCTGGCCCCTGTGTGGCTGCAGCTTGTGCACCTGCTGCTGGCCAATCTGGTCCTGCTGGTCTTCATTCTGCTCAGCTTTGAGGCGCTTTCGCAAGAGTAGCCCGCCACGGAACAGGTATCTTTGGCCACCCAAACTGGCGACTGACAACGACGAGCAGTTGTTGGCGTGAACAGTTAACAGATCACCGTTAATTGATCATTATTCATTGTTACTTCAAAATGGACTGGTATCTGGGCACCATGGGGTTTGCGTATGAACAATGGCGCAACGGCGTCTTCTACCCCGCTGGCATGGCGCAGCACCAGTACCTCAGCTACTACAGCCAGCGCTTCAACGCCGTGGAGATGGATTCCACCTTTTACGCTACGCCGGCGCCAGACACCGTGCGCCGCTGGATGCAAGTCACTTCCCCGGATTTCAAAATTTCGCCCAAAGTGCCGCGGCGCATTACCCACGAGCTGCGGCTGGTCCATGCCCAAGAGGAATTTGCGCGCTTTATTGATACCATGCGCCTGCTGGGATCGAATTTGGGGGCCATTGTGCTGCAATTTCCGCCCGACTTCACTTTTGACAGTGTAGGCGCGTTGATCCACTTTTTCCCGCTGCTGCCCAAGGATTTGCGCTTTGCGGTGGAGTTCCGGCATAAGTCGTGGCATCGCCCGGAAACGGCCGTACTCCTCTCCCAACACCGCCTCTGCTGGGTGGCTGCCGACTACATTCATTTGCCCAAGAAGCTGCACCGCACAACGGACTTTCTGTACCTGCGCTTCATTGGCCCCCACGGGCAGTTTGCCAGTAAAGACCGGGAGCTGGTGGACAAAACGGCCGATCTGCAAAACTGGTACGCGCAAATCAAGCCCCACCTGAATGAGGTAACGGCCGTGTACGCCTTCTTTAACAACGACTACGCCGGTTTTTCCTCCGCCACCTGCAACAAGTTCAAGCGCATTGTGGGGATCGAGGGAGATGAGATACGGCCGTTGCAGCAAGGCCGCCTTTTCTAGCACGTAAAGCCCTTTTCCAATTTGCGCGGAAACGGGAAGACAGTAACGGCAAAATCTATAGATTCCTTAAACTTATGCTCGAAAAGCCAGACACCCCTGACGCCGCCATCATCTCTTGCCTACAGGAGGCTTATGGCCTGGACATCGCCTTCCTGACCTTTCTGCCTCTGGGCGCCGACCTGGATACGGCCGTTTACCGGGCCACCACAGCCCACAAAACAGCCTACTTCGTCAAACTGCGCCGCGGCCCCTTTGACGAAGCCGCCGTGGCGGTTCCTAAATTCCTCAGCGACCAGGGGCTCAGGCAAATCATCCCCCCCTTACCCACCCGGTCTGGGCAACTCTGGGCCAACTTCGGTCCCGGCAAACTCATTCTGTATCCCTTTGTAGTGGGGCAAAACGGCTTCCAGGTAAAGGTATCGGACCGGCAGCGTATCGAATTGGGCACGGCCTTAAAGCGGCTGCATGCGGCTCACATCCCTATGGCCCTCACCCGCGGCGTGCGCCGGGAGAATTTCTCACCCAGGTGGCGCGATACGGTTACATCCTTCCTGTCCCAAATTGAGCAAAAGACTTTTACAGACCCCGTGGCGGTGGAAACGGCCGTTTTTTTACAAAGCAAGCATGCGGAAACCCAGGAACTTGTGCACCGCGCGGCCACCCTGGCCGGGCTGCTCCAGGCTCAGCCCCCGTCCTTCACCTTATGCCATGGCGACATTCACGGCTGGAACCTGCTGCTAGGCGAAGACAGCAATTTGTACATTGTCGATTGGGACACCCTGGTTTTCGCCCCCAAAGAGCGGGACTTAATGTTCGTGGGCTGCGGGCTGGGCGGCAATGGGCATACCTTGCAAGAAGAGGAAAGATTGTTTTACCAGGGGTATGGCCAGGCAGAGGTCAATCTCATCGCCCTGGCCTATTATCGCTACGAACGGATCGTGGAAGACATTGTCGTCGAGTGCCAGCAAATTTTCCATTCAGATGAAGGCGGGGAAGACCACATCCAGGCCCTGGCCTACTTGCAGTCTAATTACGCGCCCGGCGGTGCCATTGAGATGGCTTATCAAACCGACAAAACGGGGATATTTGTCTCCTAATTCGTTTCCAGTGGGTACAAACTTAGCCCCGAAAATGCGGCAAAATCTTTTTGGTTCAGGGTAACTAGCGTGAGGTTATGCTGCACGGCCGTTGCCGCAATAATCGCATCAAGAATACTTACAACCTGCCCCCCGCGCCGCGATGTGCGCATAAAATCTCCCGCCCGATCCACTACTTCTGCGGTCAGATCATAAGTTACAAACCGGGATAGCAATTTTTGTGTGGCGTACCGCTCATCCTCGTGCATGCCCACGTGAATTTCCAGGCGCGTAACGGCCGTAATGCCCAACCTGTCTGTGCACCCTAACCCGCGCAGCAACGCCACAATTCGCCGGTTCCCGCGCAAATGGCGCACCACGATACCTGTGTCCAGCAGGTATCTACTCATGTTCCTCTCCAGACCAAGAGTAGCGCAGAGAAATTAGCCAGGCATCAATGTCCGCATCCTTTACCATATCGGGATGATGTTCATCACGCCATGCCCCGGCCGCCTCTTCCAGGGCAGCCTGTTGTTCGGCCAGCGCCAACTGCGTCTCAATCGCTTCGGCAATGAAACTGCTGCGCTGGCGGGGCGGAATCCGTTTATCCAGGCGTAACAGCAGATCATCTGGCAGAGTCACTGTTACCTTACGCTGGACGGCTATGTTTGACTGATTAGCCATCTTGCTGCACCTCCAAGTGGATGGCTTAATCGTATCATGAAACGGTTAGCAGCATCAACGGCCGTTTTCCAAATAAAAAGCCCCCGGCAGAGCCGAGGGCTGGTTAACAAGTTGAGAGCGGGTGGTGTTTACCCCCCGGCTAGAGCCATCACGCCATTCAGCACCACCTCGCGAGTGACGTCAAACCAGGTGCCAGGCATAAAGCCCAGGAAGAGGGTGAAGAAGACGGTGATCGCAACGGCCGTCACCACCGCCGGATGCCGCGCCCCAGTCAATTCCGCCTTACCCTCCGTCATGTACATCAAGTAGACCACCCGCAGATAGTAGTAGCCCGAAATCACGCTAGTCACCACGCCAATCAGCACCAACCATAACAGGTCAGGGCCGCTTTGCGACGCCTCAATAGCCGCCCGGAAGACGTAAAACTTGCCCGAAAAGCCGCCGGTGGGCGGTACCCCCGTCAGCGACAGCATAAAATAAGCCATCACCAAAGCCAGAAGGGGGTGCTGCTTTGCCATGCCCTTATAATCATCAAGCTGCAAGCCCTCACCTAACTTATGCTCCCTGGCCATCACAATGGCAAAGGCGCCCAAGGTGGTAAAGAGGTAGGCAAACATGTAAAACATGGCTGCGCTCAATCCTTCCGGCGAATTGCCGCTGGCGGCCACAGCAATCATGATGTACCCGGCGTGGGCAATGCTGGAGTAGGCCAACATGCGCTTGATATTGCTTTGCATGATGGCCACCACATTCCCCACAATGAGGGTTAGCGCCGCAATCACGGCCACGGCCGGAATCCAGGTATCCCCAATTTCCGGCATGGCGGTGAGGAATATGCGCAGCATAGCCGCAAACCCGCCTACCTTGGCTCCCACAGACATAAAAGCAGTCACAATGGTGGGCGCACCTTCGTACACGTCCGGCGTCCACATGTGGAAGGGGGCCGCTGCTACCTTAAAACCTAAACCCACCAGCAAAAAGGCCACGCCCGCAAAACCCAAAGAGCCGCCGGTGGCAATGCCCGCCAGCACCTCTGGCAGCGCCGTCGAACCGGTAGCGCCGTAGACAAGGGCAATGCCAAAGACAAAAATGCCGGAGGAGAAGGCGCCCAACAGGAAATATTTCATGGCCGACTCTTCCGACTCGGCACGCGGCCACGCCAACCCAGACATGATGTACAGGGGGATGGAGAGGATTTCTAGGGCCAGGAAGACCAAAATGAGGTCGTTAGCCATGCCCATGAGCATCATGCCGCTGATGGAGAAGAGCAGCAGCATGTAAAACTCGGGGCGGTCCAGGCCGGTACGCTCCAGGTAGTTGACGGCCAGCAGAATGGTAAGGCCACCAGTAATGAGGAAGATGAGATTGAGGAAGGTGGCAAAGTTATCTACGACCACCATGGGGTGCCCCCCAGCAGGCGTAAAGGTGCCCCCCTCGAAGTTCCACATCACGGCCGTTTGCGCAAAAGCCAGCACAATCCCCACCAGGCTCAGCCAGGTGTACCACCCCTTGCGCCCTTCGGGAATAAAGAACTCCAGCAGCATAATGAGCATGCCCCACCCGAGGGTGATGAGTACCGGGGAAAGGATGACGAGATAAATTGAAGGAACTTGGAACTCCATAATGTGCCCCTTGGTTACATTGATCTTTGCTTCACAAGTTTACCAGTTTCGGTTAACAGTAGCCAGTGTTGGGTAGACCGTAATCCGTTGTCCGTTATCCGTTATCCGTAATTGGTAATTTGGTTCACGGCTTACGGTTCACGCCTTCCGTATCCACACCAAATTGCTGTGAAAGGTGCTTTGCCCGGCCATGTCGCCCAGGGTATCGGAGGTGAGCCAGTTGACGGTACGGCCGTTGCCATCTAACTTGCCCCACCTGCCCTTGGGCGAGGCTACCACACCGAGTCGTACTGCGTCGGTCACTTTAGCTTTCAGCCCACACCAGCCACGGCCGTTTTCCACAATCACCTTATCGCCATCAACAATACCGCGCACAGCAGCATCAGCAGGGTGAATTTCCACAAAGGGCGCACCCTCGCGCTGCAGCATGCCCGGCTGATTGGCAAAGGTGCTGGTCACGAAATGATGGGCAGCGGCGCTAATCAACGTCAGCGCCTCGTGGGGTGGGAACCGTTCGTCCAGCGGTTGCCCCGCCTCCGCACCATCATCTTCCGCCGCTGCGTAACCGGGCAACGGATCCAGCCCCATCTTTGCCATATTGTCGCACCACAACTCCACCTTGCCGCTGGGCGTGGGGAAACGCAGGTCGGCAAAGGGGGTTTCCGGCGCAAAGTGCAGCGGAATGGACCCCTCAGCTTTCAGCCGTTCCAGGGTAAGACCTTGCAACGCCGGGTTGATTTCGGCCGTTGCCGCCAGCACCTCATCTATAACCTCATCGGCCGTTTGGTGCAGCCATGGTTCGGCAAAGCCCATTTCCGCCGCCAGCAAACGCATGACGTCCCAGTTGCTTTTGGCTTCGCCCAGCGGCGGGATGGCCTGGGCATTGTAGCTCAACAGCGTGTGACCATACGCTTTATGTAAATCTACATGTTCCAACTGGGAGGTGGCGGGCAAAACAATGTCGGCGTACACGGCCGTATCCGTCATAAACAGCTCATGCACCACCGTAAACAAATCTTCGCGCCGCAAGCCGGCAATCACCTTACCTGCGTGGGGAGCAATAGCCGCCGGGTTGCTGCCAAAAACGAACAGGCTTTGGATGGGCGGATCTGCCACCTCGCCCAGCAGCGCCGCGCCCAGGCGATTCATGTTCACCACCCGCCCCAGCGGTGGGGAGTCTTGCCAATGGGCCAGAGCACGGCCGTTCCACTTCACGTAGCCGCTGGTGCTGTACGCTAACCCGCCGCCCCGCTGCCCATACTGCCCGGTCAGCGCCGGCAAGGCACAAATGGCGCGTACCGCCTGCCCGCCCACGCGGTTGCGCTGCAGGCCATCAGCAATTTTGATGAGGGCGGGCTGGGCGCTGGCGTAGAGCCGCGCCAATTTCACAATGTCCGCCGCCGCCACACCGGTGATTTCCGCGACGCGCTCCGGGGGGTAATCGGTCAACCGCGCCCGCAGTTCCGGCCAGCCCACCGTGTAAGCGTGAAGCCATTCTTCGTCGTGCAGCCCCTCGTTGACCAGCACGTGGGCCAGGCCCAGGGCCAGCGCGCCATCAGTGGCCGGTTTGGGGGCGATGTGCCAATCTGCGCCTACGGCCGTGCGCGTACGCCGCGGGTCAATGACCACCACCTGCGTGCCGTTGCGCTGCGCGTCGCGCAAAAAGGGCATGAAATGGGGCGCAGTACTTACGGGGTTGTGCCCCCAAATGAGGACCAGCTTACTGTACTGCACGTGATCGTAAGGCTGGCTGTGGCGCGTGCCCAGGGTCATCTTCACCGCAAATTCGGCCGCCGCGCCGCAAATGCTGCGCTCTAGCTGGCTGGCCCCCAGGCGATTCCAGAAGCGGGTGCTGGCCGCACTCATCTGCACCAGGCCCAGGGTGCCGCTGTAGCTGTAGGGCAAAATCGCTTCCGCGCCATACTCGGCAATGATGGCCCGCCAGCGCTGCTCAATCTCGCCGATGGCCTCCTCCCAACTAATAGGCTGCCACTGCCCGCTGCCTTTTGGTCCCACCCGGCGCAGAGGCTGGGTCAGGCGGTCGGGGTGGTAAACGTGGTCGAGATACGGCCGTACCTTGGCGCACAGCCAGCCGCGGGTGATGGGGTGGTCGGGGTCGCCGTAGAATTGGACAGCACGGCCGTTTTCCACCTCGGTAATCACCCCGCAGGTGTCCGGACAATCATGGGGGCAGGCGCCGTGAACTTTAGTAATCATAGGATCTTTAGAGATTAGAGACTGGAGACGGCAGTGTGACGCCAACCTCTAATCTCCAATCTCCGGTCTCCGAATCACATGCTGGTGAATGATGGTTTGCTGCGGCAGCAAATGCACAAAGTTAAAGCCGGGCGGGTACGCCGCATCTGGGCGGACGACGGTCTCTTTAGGCCAGGCCGTAAACTGGGCAAAGGCGCTGGCCACAGCCACGTAGAGAATGCCATCGCGCACGGTTTGCATGCTGCGATGCACGTGGCCGTAAAAGACGCCCCGCAGCCTTTCCCGCGCTGGCAGCAGCGCCTGGTGCAGTTCTTGCCCGTTCAGCACCAGCATATTGGCGTCCATCCAAAGGGCATTTAGCGGATGGAGTGGAAAGTGCATAAACACGGTCAGCGGCGGGCCGTCGGGCTGGGCTTCGCGGCGGGCAATGGCTAACTGCTCTTCTGGCAGCAGGCCGTGGGGGTCCATGTCGTCGGGAGCGCGGGCGTCCAGCACTACAAAGCGGTACCCCTTGACCTCAAAGGCGTAGGAAAGCCGGTCGGGGTCGGTGGTCAGGTCTTTTTGGGGTCCCATGGAGAGGTATTGTGTGATGGCAACGGCCGTGTCGTGATTGCCCACCACGTAATAAACCGGCGCCTCCAGCCGCCCCAGCACTTCCCGCGCCAGCTTGTATGCTGCCGCTTTCGGGTGGGTAGTCACGTCCCCCGTGTGCACCACAAAGTCCGGCTTTTGCGGCAACTGGTTGATGGCGTCTACCAGCGCCTCCGCACAAGGAAACGGCCGAAACCCATGCCGCTCATAATCCTTTGTCGGCCCAAAATGAGTGTCGCTGATATGCACAAAGTAAAGAGGTTCAGTTGGAAGCATGGGTATAAAAATAAAAACGTGAAGCGTGATGCAAGGTTACCCTCTTCCACGCTCCACGTTTCACGCTAATTGCAAATAGCCAATCACCCACTTTTAGGGCATCACCATGGCGCCAGCAGCCATCACGTCCGCCACCAGCTTCGCTACCGTGCTGTCCATCAACAAGAAATAAGCCGAGGGCGCAATACCAATCCAGAAGATGAAGAGTAAGAAGGACAGCATAATTGCCAGCTCGCCGCCGTTGATATCGCGCAGTTTCTTATTCTCTTCTTTGTCCAGGGGTCCCATAAAGACATTCTGGTACATCCACAACAGGTAAACGGCCGCCAGGATAACGCCGGTGGTGGCAAAGGCAGTATAAATCCACGGGCGGGCGCCCAATGACTCAGCCCCCATGGAGCCGAGCAAAATGGTAAATTCGCCCACAAAGCCGTTCAACCCCGGCAGCCCCATGCTAGACAAAGTGACAATCAACGACAGCACGGCAAACACCGGCATTGCCTTCCACAGCCCGCCAAACTCCGACATCAGGCGTGTGTGCCGCTGCTCGTAAATGACGCCAACCAGGAAGAATAAGGCGCCGGTGCTCAGACCATGATTGACGCCCTGCAAAATGGCGCCCTGCAAACCTGCTTCGTTGAGGGCGAAAATGCCCAGCATCACAAAACCAAGATGGCTGATGCTAGAGTAGGCGACCAGTTTTTTCACATCTTTTTGCGGGAAGGAGACGATAGCGCCATAAATGATGCCGATAATGGCCAGCACGGCAATGGTAGGCGCAAAGTGGTAGGATGCTTCGGGGAAGAGGGGCAGGTTAAAGCGCATGAAGCCGTAGGTGCCCATTTTTAGCAGCACCCCAGCCAGCACAATGGAGCCGGCCGTGGGCGCTTCGGTGTGCGCATCGGGCAGCCAGGAGTGGAAGGGAAAGACGGGTACTTTGATGGCAAAAGCAATGGCAAAGCCCACAAACAGCCAGCGCTGCACATCAGCAAAAGCCGAGCGCCCTTCAATTAACGCCGGCAGGGAGAAGGTCTCATTGGTGATGCCCATGTACAAAATTGCCAACAGCATTAGCAAAGAGCCAGCCATGGTGTAGAGGAAGAACTTGATGGAGGCATAGATGCGGTTGCTGCCGCCCCAAATACCAATGAGGAAGTACATGGGGATGAGGGTAAACTCCCAAAAGATGTAGAATAGGAATAAATCTTGGGCCAGAAAGACGCCCAGCATACCTGTTTCTAGCAGCAGCATAAAAACGTAATACTGCTTCACTTGATTGGTAATGGCCGTCCAGGAAGAAGCAATGGCCAGCATGGAGATGAAGGTGGTAAGCAGTATCATCAAAATGCTGAGGCCATCTACGCCCATGAGGTATTGAATGCCCCAGGAGGGTATCCAATCTGCCCGGTTGATCATTTGTAGGCCACTTTGGGCGGTGCCGTATTGAGCTAGCACAGCCAAGGATAGCCCGAAGGTGACGATGGAAGTGCCCACAGCTATTTGCTTGATGAGCAAATCCGATTCTTTCTTGAACAGCTTGAGCAGCAGAATGATGACTGCGCCGAGTACGGGGAAGAACGTGACAATAGTTAGCATGATGTCTGTTTCTCCTCTCTCCCTTAATTAGCAAAAATGAAGTACGCCAAAAGAATGACTGTGCCCAGGAACACGCCCAGAGCGTAGTTGCGGGCATAGCCGGTTTGGGTTTTACGAATGACGGCACCGACGGCCTGGGTGAAACGACCGCTGCCGTTGACCAGCCCATCTACCCCGTTGGTATCTAGCACGTTGGCTGCAAATCGGGAAAAGCCTACGAACAGGTCACGGATCAGGTTGTTGTGCACAAAGTCGTGCCAGAAGGCCCAGTCCACCACGTCCGCCAGCCAGCGGGCTAGCCATTTGAAGCCGGGTACCACGGTGTGCATATAGAACCATTCAAAGGGCAGGATGGCAAACCACCAGATGGGGGTACTTTGCAGCGGATCGCGCTCGACGGCCGTTTGCGGCCGTTTGCGGTAGACCACAAAAAGGGCTAACCCCAAGGCTAGCAATGCCAGAATCGTCGAGATACTGGCTACATCAACTTGCAGCCAGGTGGGGGTATAGGGCATGGACACAATGCCTTCTTCCGTCAGTTCAAAGGTCGGAATGGAATGTTCTAACCAATGCTCCAGGCTCAGGAAAATGCCATAGTCATGGGCTGCGGACGCCGTTTTATAAGCAGACTCTGAGAAGAAGGGAAAGTTGAGCAGCCCACCCAAAAGGGCCAGCGCTGCCAGGGCTACCAGGGGGTTGGTCATCACCGGCGGACTTTCGCTGGCGTGTTTGGCCGCTTCATGGCGCGGTTCGCCAAAAAAGACCATCTTAATCTGCCGCCCCATGTAAAAAGCGGTGCAGAAAGCGGCTACGGTCAGCAGCCAATAAACGATGGTAAACACAGTGCCGTCATTGGTATTGGCATGGGCTAAAATCTCGTCCTTGGACCAGAAACCGGCGAATGGGAAAATGCCGGCCAGGGCCAGCGTGCCCACCATATACACGGCAAAGGTGGTGCGCATTTTGTGCCGCAGGCCGCCCATGGTGCGCATATCTTGCGGGTCAAACTTTTCTTCCTCGTGGTGGGCGTCCCCTTCAGGCACGCCATGGGCGTCATGGTCATGGCCGTGTTCGTGAATGTGGTGGTGCCCATGCTCCATGCCGTGAATGACAGACCCGGAGCTAAGGAAGAGCAACGCCTTGAAGAAGGCGTGGGTGATGAGGTGGAACATGGCGGCCACGTAGGCGCCCATGCCGGCGGCGGCCACCATGAAGCCCAATTGGCTGACGGTGGAGTAGGCCAGTACTTTTTTGATGTCGAACTGGGTAAAGGCGATGAGGCCAGCAAGTACGGCCGTTGCCGCACCGGTCAGGGCAATCCAGTCTGGGCCAGAAAGGCCCAAGAAGCTGGCTCCGGTCACGCCGTCCAGGGTGCTTTGCCGCGCAATTTCCAGCAACACGTTGCTACGTACCATCAGGTAGACGCCAGCCGTGACCATGGTCGCCGCATGAATGAGGGCAGAAACGGGAGTGGGGCCGGCCATAGCATCGGGCAGCCAAACGTAGAAGGGGATTTGGGCGGATTTACCGGCAGCGCCGAGGAGGAAGAGAATGGTTACGGCCGTTAACACCGCCCCCAGCGTCATCTCCATGCCAAACAGCGTCACCATTTCCCCATGCTCAAACAGCTCCACCGCTGAGCCAAACACCGTGCCAAAATCCAGTGACTGAAAGGTCCAAAACAGCAAAATCATAGCCAGGACCATGGCAAAGTCACCGACACGGTTCACCACAAAGGCTTTACGACCAGCGTCCGCATTCATCGCCTTCCCTTCCTCATTCTGCCGGTCAAACCAGAAGCCAATCAGCAGGTAAGAGCAGAGGCCTACCCCTTCCCAGCCCACAAAGAGCATCAGGTAAGTGCTGCCGCTGACCAAAATCAGCATGAAAAAGAGGAATAGGTTCAGGTAAGCAAAAAAGCGGTGGAAACCGGGGTCACCATGCATGTAGCCAATGGCGTAAATGTGAATGAGAGAGCCCACTCCGGCCACCACCAGCATCATGGTCACGGAGAGTGTATCCACCTGGATGGACCAGGGAATCTCAAACCCGGCGGAAGGCACCACAATCCAGTCGAACAGTTTTACCGTTTCGGTGTGGAAGTCGTGAGCTTGCAGGGAGAAAAACAGCAGCACGGCTATTAAAAAGGAGAGGGCTGCCATCAGGCTGGCAAACCATCCCGAATACATCTCCCCAGTTTTGCGGTCTGCCGCCACCAACCGCCTTCCGGCAAAGGTGTTAAACAACACGCCAATCGCCGGGAAGATTAAGAGTAGAGGAGCTAATCCAAAAGCGTTCATAATGTCTCAAACGTAAACCAGTCCAATAACCGGTATCTGTGCACCAATTACCATTTTTTGATTTACGTCTCTTCCCTCCTTATCCTTTCAAGGCGTTCATTTCGTCCAGGCTGATACTCCGCTTAGTGCGGAAGATGGTCACAATCAGGGCCAGCCCTACCGCCACCTCGGCCGCCGCCACGGTGATGACGAAAAAGGTCAACACCTGCCCGTCCAAATCGCCAAGATGCCGGGCAAAAGCAACAAAAGCCAGGTTGGCAGAGTTAAGCATCATTTCCACAGACATAAACACGATGATGGCGTTACGTCGTAAAAGTACGCCCATAGCGCCAATGGTAAACAGCACCACGCTGAGGGCGACATACCAGTTAATTGTTACCGTGCTCAACATCTTTCCCTCGCTTTTTTGTGCGGCCCAATACCACCACGCCGATCATGGCTACCAGCAGCAGCACGCCCGTCAGTTCAAAGGGGAACACATACGCCTCAAAAAGGCGCATTCCCAGGGCAGAGGGGCTACTGTCAATCAAAGGCGCTGTTTCGGCCACAACCACATCGGGGGCCAGTACCAGCTCCAGCACAAAGACCAGCACCAGTAACGCTCCCAGAAGTGCGGCCGTTATCCATTCCCAATCACGCAAAGAGCCAACGCCACCCAGCCGTTCGGCTCCCAAAAGCATGATCACAAACAAAAACAGCACCATGATGGCTCCGGCATACACCGTAATCTGCACCATAGCAATAAAAGGCGCATTCAGCACCAGGTACAGCACCGCTATCGTCACAAAGTTCAGCACCAAAAAGAGTGCACTGTAAATGGCGTTGCGGCTAAGCAGCATACCTAGCGCCGAACCCACCGCGATGATAGCCAGAACAATGAATAAAATTGGACTTCCCATTTTTCTCTCGTCGCCAGTTAGTATTACGGGAGTTCCGTAATCGGTAATCCGTGTCCGGTATTCCGAAACACGCCGCTATTTTGGATCTTCCATTACAGGTATTGACCGATCAAACGAGCCTGGCTCCACCTGTTGCGGGGTAGGTTTGCCATTGATCGGCACATCCACAATCAACATATCTTTGGTGTAAATTGCGCTGGCCCGGTCATAAAAGCTCAGTTCATAATCCTGTTCCAGCACAATGGCTTCTGTGGGACAAGCATCTTCGCAATAGCCACAGAAGATACAGCGCAGCATATTAATTTCGTAAGTCTTGGCATACCGTTCACCCGGAGAGTAGCGCTCTTGGTCTGTGTTTTCCGCCGCCTCCACAAAAATGGCGTCCGCCGGGCAAGCCGCCGCGCACAGTGCGCAGCCAATGCACTTTTCCAGGCCATTATCGTAGCGCTTGAGTTCGTGTCTTCCCTTGAAACGATAGCGAACAGGGCGCTTCACTTCCGGGTACTGAATAGTTACCGGAGGCTTGAACGCGTATTTTAAGGTGGTGTACATCCCTTTTAACAATGCACCAAACATATAAACGCTCCAAAAAAATTAGTGTATCCCTCCCGCGTTCTTGTTTAACCTAAAAAGAACATACGGATGGTATCAATCAGGGGAGTGAAGACGCCTTCTTCATACAAAACAATGCCCACGGCCATGATGATGAAATTTGCTACAGAAACAGGCAGCAGTACCTTCCAGCCAAAATTCATCAGCTGATCGTAACGCAACCGGGGGAAAGAGGCGCGAATCCAGATCATGATCAGCAGGCCGATGATGGTTTTAATGGTAATGTAGAGAAATCCTAAAGCAGGAACCTGGTCCACAAATGGACCGCGATACCCACCAAAAAAGAGGGTGGCAGCAATGGCGCTTAGGGAGGCCATTTTCATGTATTCGGCCATAAAGAACATGCCGAAGCGCATACCGCCATACTCCACGTTAAACCCGGCGGATAGCTCTTGTTCTGCTTCCAACAAGTCAAAGGGGGCACGCTGAAGTTCGGCCATGACCGCAATGCTGAAGATAAAAGCGGCTACCGGCTGCAAGAAGACAAACCAGCCTCCTTTTTGCGCCTCGACAATTTCACCCAGGTTCATGGAACCAGAGAGCATGATGGGAATGAGGATGGACAACCCCATGGCTAGTTCGTAGCTAATCATCTGGGCCGAGGCGCGAATGCCGCCAAGGATGGCATATTTGCTGTTGGAGGCCCAGCCAGCCAGCACAACGCCATAAACGCCGATGGAGGTGACGGCTAAAATGAAGAGGACGGCGACGTTCAACCCCGGCACGATGGCAAAGTAGTTGTATTGGTCAGGGACGATGCCAGGTACTTTGCCAGCCAGGGGGATGACGCCCAAAATGAGGATAGCGGGAATGACAGCCAACATGGGGGCCAGGTTGTAGGTGATGAGGTCAACGCGGCCAGGGGTGATGTCTTCCTTGAAGAAAAGTTTGACTGCGTCTGCAGCGGGCTGCAAAATGCCCCCAAGAAATTTGCGCTCTTTGCCGCTTTTGGTGGGGATGGGTATGTAGCCGGCACGATTGGGTCCTACGCGGTGTTGCAGGCGGGCCAGCACCTTCCGTTCGAGAAGGGTGGTGTAGGCAAAGGCGGTCACGAAGGCCAGGGTAACAATGAAACCAACGATGAGGGCACGAAGGGCTATTTGACCTGGAGTCATGTTATCTTCTCTCTTAGTGTACTTGTTCTGCGAGTTTGGTAATGTGGGCCACGGCCGTTCCTGGTTGGTAGGGCACGCCCCGCATCAGTGCCACATTTTCGGGCGCATCTTCGTTGACCTGCACCGTGGCCTCTACCATGCCGTTTTGCACAGACACGGTCACCATTTCGCCATCCGCCAATTCCAGACTCGCTGCATTAGCCGGATGCAGCAATAACGTAGGCTGCGCCAGGCGCGGTGCCAACACCTTTGAAAAGTGATTGAGTGTACCCGGCGTATGGAGGGCCGCTACGCGCACCAAAATCAGGCCTTCGGGCACATCCACCTGCGCTTCAGGCACGGTAAAAGGTTCTTTGGGTGGTGTAATCGGCCATTGCTGGCCTAAACCAGAACGATTTTCGTAGGCGGTGCCGCCATAGTAAAGGTCTTCACCGCCCACGTCTGGCCACTGCTTTTCGACCCGGCTCAGGCTGCGATAATCCATTTCTTTGTACGGCTTCACCGCCTTGGCAATGTCGCGGAAGACCAGGCTGGCGGCAAAAGGTGGCTTGCCCAACCCCAACCGTTCACCCACCTGGGCCAAAATTTGCCAGTCGGGGCGGCTTTCACCCACGGGATTAATGGCCGGGTAGTAGCGCTGTACGCGGCGCTCGCCGCTGGTGAAGGTCCCTTCACGCTCGGCCCAGCTTTGCGCGGGAAGCACGACATCAGCTAAAGCGGCCGTTTCCGTTAGAAACAGCTCTTGTACCACCAGCAAGGAGAGGTTGCCGCGATCAGCCAGCAAGCCATCGCCTACTGGATCCGCACCCATGACGTACAGGGCCTGAATGTCGCCCCTGACAACGCCTTCGTAAATGCCCGCGGCGTCGAGGCCGGCTTCTTTTACGGCCTTGTACCCTGGCTCCAGCGCCGGGTGCACACCCATGTCCCAGGCTCCCTGGGTATTGTTATGGGGCCATACGGGAATAAGACCATTGTTGACGCGACCCACGTGCCCTTCCTTACCTTCTTTTACCAACAGCAGGTTGCCCAGCAACCGGGCGATAACCTCCGTTTCAGCGTAGTTCACACCTTCTGCACCGTAGAAAATGGTGAGGTTGTTGGCTTTGACCAGGGTCTGGGCTGCAGCAATGAGGGGGTTATCGCTGTCTTCCACTTCAACTTTGGCGGAATTAAGCAACTGGCGCACGGTTTCTACGGCCGTTCCTGGCGCGTAATGAATGACAAACGTGGCATCCCGGTCCAGGCGCGTGGGCCGCACATTCAGCACCACCAGCGTCGCGCCGCGCACGGCCGCTTGCCGCGCACGCAGCCACCAAATGGGTTCTTCCTCGTGCAAATCGCTGGCAACTACCAGCACGGCATCTCCAGCGCCCAGGCGCTGGGGCAAATCATAGGTGGTGTCGTTGACCACGCCTACCTGGGCTACTACCTCGCCGCCACCCAACCGTGGCGCAGCCAAGTCTATGTTGTTACTCTTTAGCCCCTTGCGGATGAGCTTTTGGAACATGAAGAGGTCCTCGTTGCTGACGCGATCGCCGCTGAGGCCGGCAACGGCCGCACCCTCCACATTCTGCAGCTTACCCGCCACAAAATCCAGCGCCTCTGTCCACGAAACCTCTACCAGTTCCCCATTCTTACGCAGCAAAGGCTTCTTCAGCCGCTCTGGCGCATCGGCAAAGTGGTGGACAAAACGGTCACGATCCGAAATCCAGGTCTCATTCACCAACTCATGTTGCCGGGGCATCACACGCTTAATCACCGTGCGCCCGCCAGCCGCCGCCTCGATACGCGTGCTAAAGGTCATATTGCTACCCGCCGGCCCATGAGGTGATAGCGTCGCCACCGGCGTCATCTCCCAAGGGCGCGCGCCAAAGCGAAAATCGGCCGTCGTCAATGCCCCAACCGGGCAAATATCCGTGGTGTTGCCACTCCAATAGCTGTCAAAGCCGGGGTCAGACATCGTCACGATCTCCAGGCTGCGCCCTCGATTGTGGAACTGCAGCACTGGATCATCCACCACCTCTTCCTGAAAACGCACACAGCGCGCACATTGAATGCACCGCTCCCGATCCAGGTAAATCAATTCACCCAACGGCACGTGTTTATCCAGCTTCATCTTGTCGGTAAACACCATGCGGGAATCATCTTTCCCGTGAGCAATAGTCAGGTTTTGCAGCGGGCATTCCCCACCCTTGTCACAGATGGGGCAGTCTAGCGGGTGGCTGCTCAGAATAAATTCGACAATTGCCTCTCGCGCTTCCGTCACCACGTCGGTGCTGGTGCGCACCACCATGCCAGGGCTAACCTCTACTGTACAGGCCGTTTGCAGCCCACGCCCAAAATTGACCTTGGGTGAGCCATCTTCCTCGGTCAACAACTCCCCTGTAGCCCGGTCGCGCATGGGCAGGCCAATTTCTACCAGGCACATGCGGCACATACCTACCGGAGACATCTTAGGGTGATAGCAAAAAACGGGAATGTCATTCCCGATGCGTTTGGCAGCGTCTACCACCAACGTTCCTTTCGGCACGCTGACTTCCACGCCATCTACACTGATCGTTACCAGATCACTCATCCTGATCCTCTTCTGGGTAATGTTTGCTGTCAGTTAGCGCCGTTCTCATTCAGCTTGGCGCGGTACTCTTGCGGAAAATGTTCGATGGTAGACAAAACCGGGCTAACGGCAAACTCGCCCAGCGCACACAACGTCTTGCCTTTCATTTGCTGGGCCACGCTTTCCAAGGTTCGCAAATCTTTTTGGTTGCCGTGCCCATCATACATGCGGTCCAGCACCCGTTCCATCCAAAAAGTGCCTTCCCGGCAGGGCGTGCATTTGCCACAAGATTCATGTTTAAAGAAATGAATCATCTTTTTAGCCGCCCACACCATGTCTACTGTTTCGTCCATGACAATAACCGAGGCTGACCCCATCACCGATCCATACTCGGTCAGCCCCTCGTAGGTTAACGGGGCGTCGAGGGCGGCTTCGGTAATTACCGGACCTGATCCTCCGCTGGGGAGCAGCGCCTTGAATTTTTTCCCGCCAGAAACGCCACCCGCCAATTCCAGCAGATGGCGATACGTAACACCCATAGGGACCTCGTAGTTACCTGGTTTTTCGACGTGCCCGCTCATGCACACAATTTTGGGACCGGGGCTTTGGGGCGTGCCCATAGTTTTGTACCAGTCTGCGCCATTGATGATGATGGGCGGCACGTTGGCCAGGGTTTCGGTGTTGTTGACTACGGTGGGTTTACCGTAAAGTCCCTCAATGGCCGGGAACGGGGGTTTAGACCAGGGCTGGCCCAATTCCCCCTCCAGCGACTTGATGAGGGCGGTTTCTTCGCCGCAAATGTAAGCGCCAGCCCCGAAGTGACAATAAAAATCGCAGCTAAACTCGCTGTCCAAAATGTTATTGCCAATCAAGCCCGCAGTGTACGCTTCTTGCAAAGCATCCTCAAATGCATAAGCCGCGTCCATGTATTCGCCGCGGAAGTAGTTGTAAATGGTTTTGGCGCCAATGGCGTAAGCGGCAATCAACGCCCCTTCGATGACCTGGTGCGGGTTGCGCTCACAAAGCTCACGGTCTTTGAAGGTGCCGGTTTCTGATTCGTCGGTGTTAATGATCACGTACTTATCACCAGGGGCCTTGGGGATGAAGCTCCACTTGACGCCGGTAGGGAAGCCAGCTCCGCCGCGACCGCGCAGGTTAGAATCGCGCACGATTTGAATCACTTCGTCGGGGGTCATGGTCAGCGCTTTTTTCAACGCTTCGTAACCGTCATTCGCCTGGTAAACGTCAAGTTTGTGAATATCTGGTATGTCTCGGTGGCGTAAAAGAATGTGTGCCATGCCTTACCCTCTATGTGCTGATATGCCGTTTATTTCTTGGTGGCGTAAGCCATCACTTTGTTGACAACGGCCGTTTCCTCTTTCTCACCAGCCGCTTCCGCCCGCAGCCGCGCCAGCAGTTGCTCAAACTTCTCTTCATCCAGATGCTCCTCAAACTTCAAATTACATTGCAGCATTGGAGCGCGGTCACAGGCTCCCAGGCACATCACCGTCTTAATGGTGAACAACCCGTCTTCCGTCGTGCCATCTACCGGAATGCCCAACTTGTTTGTCACCATTTCCACAAATTCATCGGCTCCCCGCAGGGCACAGGCCAGGTCATTGCAAATCTCCAGCACATACTTCCCTACCGGCTCTTCATAATACAGCGAATAAAAGCCAGACAAGGAAAGCACATGAGTCGGATCCAGGTCAAGAATAGCAGCCACTTCCCGCATCGCTTCCTGGCTCATATAACCATACTCACGCTGTGCCAGATGCATCAGCGGCAAAACGGCCGATTTCTTGGTGGGAAAACGAGCCAATATCCCTTCTATTTCTTGCGCATACTTTTCAGCGATCAACGTTTTCTCCATACAGTAAACTGCGCCTCTTTGGGCGCAGCAACTTTAGCGATCTATCTCACCCAAAACAATGTCAATGGACCCAATAATCGCCACCAAATCAGCTACAAACAAATTTTTCGCCATTTTCGGCAGCGAGGCCAGGTTTACATAAGAGGGCGCGCGGAAATGCACCCGCGCCGGTTTCGGACCACCATCACCCCGCAAATAGCAGGCAAACTCCCCGCGGGGCGACTCCACACTCTGGTACACAAATCCCTTCGGGGCCTTAAACCCCTCGGTCCACAGCTTAAAATGATGAATCACCGCTTCCATGCTGGTGCCAAGTTCTGAACGCGGGGGCGGCACAATTTTATGATTGTCAACATTGACCGGACCTTCTGGCAATTTGTCCAAAGCCTGGTGCAGTATGCGCAGGCTTTCCCGAAACTCCTGAATACGGCACAAATACCGGGCATACACGTCACCTTCAGTGCGCACCGGCACGTCAAAATCGTACTGCTCGTAACCGCAGTAGGGCTGCGCTTTGCGTATGTCCCAATTGACGCCAGAAGCCCGCAAACTTGGCCCCGTTAACCCCCATGCCACGGCGTCTTCTCCAGAAATGACGCCCACTCCTTTGGTGCGGTTGAGGAAAATGGGGTTATTGGTGAGCAACGCTTCATAGTCAGCCAAGCGCGCCGGGAAAAAATCGAGAAAATGGCGCACGGCTGGCACAAATTCTTCGGGTAAATCGCGCCATACGCCACCAGGGCGGAAGTAGCTAACCATCATGCGCTGCCCGGAGACCATTTCAAACAAGTCCAAAATGTACTCACGTTCGCGGAAGCAGTATAAAAAGACGGTCATAGCCGCCAGATCCAAAGCGTGGGTGCCCAACCAGACCAGATGGCTAGAAATACGCGCCAATTCGGTCAATATGACACGAATGGCCTGGGCGCGCGGTGGCGCTTCCACGCCCAGCAGCTTTTCTACGGCTAAAATGTAGCCCAAATTGTTAGACATGGGCGACAGGTAATCCATGCGGTCCGTCATCACCAATGCTTTGGTGAAAGTTTTGGACTCCATGCTCTTTTCGATACCTGTGTGCAGAAAGCCAATGTCCGGGGCCAAATTGACCACTGTTTCGCCATCCAACTCAACCAACAAGCGTAAAACGCCGTGGGTGCTGGGATGCTGCGGACCCATACTGAGGAGCATATGTTCTTCAGCATCGACAATTTCCATGCCGGTGCCAACTTTGGCTCGTAGTTCCTCTACCGTTAGTTCTTGAACTTTGTCACTTCCAGATAGTAATGTCATCTTGGTTCCACTTAGCAATCATAGGTTGCTGTTTACCCTTTGCTAATTTCCGTTTCTGGTGACTGCCTAATCTTTGGCATAAGGCTTCTTGGCATCAATGTCGTCCCAATTAAAGGAAAACTGTACCTCTTCATACCCCAAGGGGTAATCTTTACGCAAAGGATGGCCTTGCCAGTCTTCGGGCAGGAAAAGACGCCGCAGGCTGGTGTTACCGGCAAAACGCACGCCCATCAAGTCCCAAACTTCCATTTCCAGCCAGGTAGCCACAGCCCAAACCGGGCCTACGGTTTCTGGCCCTTCATCAGGGTCCTCAACCATCACGCGCAGGCGCAGGCGGTGATTGAAGGGGATGGAATATAGGTGGTAATTGACGGCAAAACGGGGGTAATCGGGGAGCATATCGTCAGCGCAAAGGTCGGAGAGATAGTTGTACTGCAACTCCGCATCATCGCGCAGGAGTTGGCACACTTCTTTGATATGCTTTTGTTCGATGAACAGGGTTCGTTCTCCCCGGAAATCATACACTTCTGTTATTGCTGCGGGAAGTACGTCCGTAATCTTTTCAACTACCTGCTGCTCTCGGTCCATCAGGCCCAATCCTTTAACTTTTCACCCCGTACTTTTTCATGTAGGGTCAGAATGCCATTGATGAGCGCCTCAGGGCGGGGCGGGCAGCCTGCCACATACACGTCCACCGGCACAATCTCGTCCACGCCCTGCACAATGGCATAGTTATTAAAAATACCGCCGCAAGAAGCACAGTCACCCATGGCAATAACCCACTTAGGGGCGGCCATTTGGTCATACAGGCGGCGCACTACGGGGGCCATCTTGCGCGAGACGCGTCCGGCTACAATCATCAAGTCCGACTGCCGCGGCGAAGGCCGATTTAACTCCATGCCAAACCGCGAAGCGTCGAAATGGGAAGCTTGCGAAGACATCATCTCAATAGCACAGCAAGCCAGGCCAAACAGCAGCGGCCACATGGCATTGGTTCGCCCCCAGTTCACCACATCTTCCAGGCGATGGGTTACAACGCCCATGGTTCCCAACTTTTGTTCTATTCCCATTCAAGCACTCCTTTCTTCCACACCCAGGCGTCACCTAAAATGAACATGACCATAAAAATTAGCATGGCTACCAGCCCGTAGATACCTAAATCGCGGAACGCCATCACCCAGGGGACCAGCAAGATAATATCCACATCGAACAAGATGAACAGCACAGCAATGCGGTAAAACTTTACGGGCAGGCGCCGCTGGGCCTCGCCAATGGCGATCATGCCGGACTCATAAGGCAAACCTTGGCGGGCCGACGGCCGTTTCGGCCCCAAATTCAGAGACAAAATCGGCAGCAAAATGGCAAAAAAGATGGCGATCCCCAATAAAACAGCCAGGGGAAGATAATCAGAAAGTATTGGATTCATAACAATGCCTTATTTTCCTGAGGTGATCCAAATCTTGCCTGTGCATTCTATCACAAGCAGAATACCGTAGCAAAAGCAGCAAACCCACTTTTTATGAAGGTGTCTGCACCGCACACAATACCTAAAAACAACCTAAAAACAACTTGATCCGCAAAAACAAAAGGCCAGCAAAAAATATCAAGTCAAATAATCGCGCAACGATTTACTGCGACTTGGGTGCCGCAACTTACGCAGCGCCTTCGCCTCAATCTGCCGAATGCGCTCCCGCGTCACCCCAAAACTCTTCCCAACCTCTTCCAATGTGTGATCTTTACCATCATGCAGCCCAAAACGCATCTCCAACACTTCGCGCTCTCGCTCACTCAAAAAGCTCAGCACGTTGCGGATCTGCTCGCGCAACAACTCTTTCGAGGCTGCATCTACCGGTTCCACCACACTCTCGTCCTCGATAAAATCACCCAATTCTGTTGAATCATCACTATTGCCCACAGGCGTTTCCAGCGACATCGGATCCATAGAAATACGCAGAATATCCCGCACTTTTGCCACAGCCTGACGCCATTTGCGGCTTAAAATCGGATCCAAAGGGCGATCGGCTGCCAGAGACGCTTTAATTTGGTCTGCTTCTTCTACCGTGAGGTAGTTCAGCTCCAAAGCCAGCTCCTCCACCGTTGGTTCATGCCCCAACTTTTGCACCAAGTCACGCTGCACGCGCACAATCTTATTAATGGTCTCAAACATGTGCACCGGAATGCGAATGGTGCGCGCCTGATCGGCAATAGCCCGGCTCACAGCCTGGCGAATCCACCAGGTGGCGTAGGTGCTAAACTTGTACCCTTTGGTATGGTCAAACTTCTCCACAGCCCGCAACAAGCCAACATTCCCTTCCTGCACCAGATCTAACAGTTGAATACCGCGCCCCATGTAACGCTTAGCCACACTCACGACCAGGCGCAAGTTAGCGCGGGTCAAATTCACCTTTGCCTCTTCGGCCAAATTGTAGATCAAAAACTCGTTGACTTTGAGAGCAATGTTGGCGTCAGCCATCCAATTATAGAAGGTGTTTGGGTCAGGAAGGCTATTTGTTTCCTGATAATACCCTTGCAGTTGCTGCACCAATTGAGGGGGCAAAAGGTAGAGGGCTGTGAAAGCGCCAAAACAACTATTAGCCAGATCGGTCCAGGCATCATTTTGGCCCCAGTTACCATTATTTAGATAAAGCCGCACGTAAGATGAGGTGTTGGCGTCCCATCCCCTACGCAATTTTTGCGCCTCATCTAGCATAGGCAAAAATTTAACAGGCTCTACTTCCAGATCATGGCTGGCCACCAGGATGTTGTTCCAGCTATTTAGCAACTCCTGGTAATTGGCCATCATGGCCCGAAAACGATAGCTTTCCTCGGCTTCTTCATCCCCATCAGCTTCAAGAATGGAAGCCTTCAGCTTTTCTAGCGTATTGACGGCCGATAACTGGGTTGATAACCATATTTCTTGCTCAGCAGAAAGAAGCGGCACCTGCCCAATCTCGCGTAAATATGTGTGGACGGGGTCATCTTCTACTTCGGTGCTTAAATAGGCGTCATCATCATCGTCTATGAGGTCGTCGTCAAACCCATTAATAAGTGCAGCGCCATCTCCCAGGTCATCTACAGTTTTGCCGCTGGCAGAAACGATCTGCACGTTGAGTCTCTGCAGTTGTGCATAGAGCCGATCGGCTTGTTCTTCACTAGCAGACGCCAAGATGGCCTGCATTTCGGCTTCATTGATGATACGCGTGCGGCGTGCCTTTTTGACCAAGGCTTCGACATCTACCTCATCGAACTCTTCTTCCAGCTCTTCATTTTCCAGATCTGGTTCAAAATCCATAATCTATCTACCTGTTTTCCTTGAGCTGCTAGGTATAGCAGTTAACCTGTGTTTTCTGCCCGTCGTCTTTGTAAAGCCGACATAGAAGCGATAGCTTTGTCAATATGTCGTTTGGCCAACGCCAACTCATACACCTGTTTTTGGTAAAGTTGCAGAGATTCTGTTTCAGCGTCGCGGGACGCTTCTTGCACAAGCTGCTTGATCTCCTGCGACAAGCTTTTTATCTGGTCCTGGCGCCAACGTAGCAAAGACAAAGCCAACGTATCCGGCAATTTGTCCATATTGGACGCAGAAATGGGGCTGATGGTTCGTAAACTCTGCAAGCGGCTTTGCAGGAAATCATCGTCTAAACTATCGCACAAATCCTCTCCAGTGACAAATGCGCCATCAATCACCGCTTGTATGATGTACTGCCACAGCAATTTATCTTCTTGCAAGGAAAAATCGTTGTCGGAAACCACAGCCTGCCCCATTCGCTGCAGCATTTGGTTGACGACTCTGACAATTTGGGGGTGGGCCATGCATTGGCGCAGAAAGTTAGCCTCACGGGCATGCTGGCTTAACGGCCGTGTCCGTACTTTCGGCATCGTTTGGGCTTCTGCAGGCCAGGGCACGTCAGGTTCAGGAGGCAAATTCAGCGCCCCTTGCTGGGGTGTCTCAATGGCCCCTCGCTGGCGTGGGGGACGCGCTGGCTGCGGTAGCTGCACTTGCCGCAGCGAGCGTTCGTCAATATGCAAGGTTCGCGCCAAAAGCTGCCAGTAATGGTCTCGCTCCACCGGTTCTTGAATGTCCTTAATCAGGGGAATAACCTGTTGGGCCACGGCCGTTTTCCCTTTAGCGTCATTCATATCCAAATCAGCCGTCAGCACCTCAATGACGTACGCCACCACCGGCTTGGCCTGGGCCAAAAGCTGGGGCCATTGGGCCGGGTTTGTGCGCAAAATCTTATCCGGATCATGCCCCTCCGGCAGCGTTACCACCTGAATATCTGCCTGCAGCCGCGCCTCGTGGCGCACCAACCCCCGCGCATCAAAGCGCACCTCCATGTCGTGATCCAGGGTCTCTCTGGCTACCTGTAAGCCTCGCAGCGTGGCCTTTGCTCCGGCTGCGTCGGCATCCAGCGCCAGCACAAAGCGCTTGGTATACCGCTTCAACAACTGCAAATGCCGTTCTGTCAGCGCCGTACCCATTTGAGCCACCATGTTCTGGTAGCCCAACTGCCAGCCCAGCATCACGTCCATGTACCCTTCCACAATGACCACCTGCCGCGCTTCGCGAATGGGTCGCTTGGCCATATCCAGGCCAAAAAGCAGGGCGCTTTTGTCAAAAAGCCCTGTTTGGGGTGAATTCAGGTACTTGGGAATTCCGTCTTTTTCCAGGGTGCGCGCACCAAACCCCACCACACGGCCATTCACGTCCCGAATTGGAATCATCAACCGGTTACGAAAGCGATCATACCGCGTACCCCGCTCCTCATTCTCCGTCAACAGCCCCGCATCCAGCAAATCTTGGTCGCTGTATCCTTGCTCATTAAAATGGGTACGGCATTTGTCCCAGGCATCCAGCGCAAAGCCCAGGCGGAATATTTCCAGCGTTTCATCGGCCAACTGCCGCTCTTGCACGTAGCGCCGCGCTTCAGCTGCTTCCGGGGCATGCATCAACAGCATGTGGAAATAATCAGCTGCCGCCGCCAGCAAATCGGTCAGTTTGTGCTCGGCGGCCTTTTTGGCCTTGTCCACCGGCCGATTGTCTTCCAACGTTACTCCCGCCCGGCGGGCCAATTGTTCCAGCGCCTCGCGGAAATCCCAGCCCTGTTTTTTCATGACAAAGGAAAAGAGGTCGCCCCCTTCGGCACAGGCGCCAAAGCAGCGCCAGGTTTGGGTTTCGGGGAACACGTAGAAGGCCGGGGTGCGGGAATTGGGGTGGAAGGGGCAAAAGCCAGCATAATTGCGCCCCGATTTTCGCAGGGAGACGCTTTCAGAAATGATATCGACGATATCGAGTCGGCTTTTAATTTCTTCCGTAACGCTCATGGGTTAAGCGGTTAACCTTTCCAAGAGTAGCTTATTGGGAATTGGAGTTTTGTCAGCGCTGCTGATTATACCTAAACGGCCGTCCTTAATCGAAGGATTCGCCATTCTTTTAACAAAAAACTCCCGGCAACCTGGCAGGTAACCGGGAGCTTGCCAAGCGCCAATTAACTATCCTAAAACCCTTCCATCTCCGACAGGTCAGCCAGGTTTTGGGGCATGGCGGCAATGTGCTGCAGCAGCGCCAGGCGGTTAGCGCGCACGTCCAGGTCCTCATCCATCACCAATACCTCATCGAAAAAGTGGTTGATGGCGGGCACCATGCCGCGCAGCGCGGCCACAAAGGCGAGCAGGGTGCCGTCTTGCTGCTGCACGGCCGTTTCGTAAGCCCGATACAGATCCCGCTCAGCCTCCAGGGAAAAGGCCGCCGGACGCAGCTCGTAGGGTGTGGTTTCCGTGCGGGTAATCCGCACACAGCGGGCGTAGGCATCCAGCAGTTGGCTCCAGTCAGGTTGCTGGCTGGCTTCATGCAGAGCAGCGGCCATTTGCGTGGCCGCGTAGGGATTATGTTCCTGAGCCGCCAACACCGCTTTCACCACGCTGGACGGGTAACCCCGCTCTCGCAGCACACCATCCAGACGGCCGTGCACAAAAGCCAACACCTCCGCCAGCACCTCCGCCCCAGCCGCCACAGGCAGTAACTCTGCGGCAGCCACCAAGGCCACCCGCAAATCAAAGTCAATCTTGTTCGTCACCAGATTTTCAATGATGTGCAGGGCCGCCCGGCGCAGGGCAAAGGGGTCGTTGGAACCTTTGGGCGCCAAACCAGCAGCAAACAGCCCTGCCAGGCTATCCAGGCGGTCCGCCAGGGCCAGGGCCAGGCCTGCCTGCGTCCGGCTAACGGCATTGTACTGTTCGCCAATAGCCTCCGCCACACCATCCGGCTCCCCGCTGAGGCGCGCATAATGGGCGCCCATAATACCTTGCAGGCTGGTCATTTCAACCACCATCTCCGTGGCCAGGTCTGCTTTAGCCAGAGCCGCCGCGCGGGCCGCAACGGCCGTTTCCCCTGCCGGCAGCTCCAACATTTCGGCAATAACCGGCGTCAGCTTCTCCAGTCGCCCCGTTTTGTCCAGCATCGAACCCAGCTCCGCCTGGAAAGTAAGCTTGTCCAAGTCAGCCACAAAATCGGGTAACCGCTTCTTGACGTCATTCTTATAAAAGAAAGCGGCATCAGCAAAACGGGCACGAATCACGTGCTCGTTGCCATCCACCACAATGTCCAGGTGTTTTTCATCCCCATTGCGTACAGCTATGAAATAAGGCAGCAGCCGTCCCCGCTGATCATACACCGGGAAGTAGCGCTGGTGCTTGCGCATGACGGCTACCAGCACCTCGCTGGGCAATTCCAGAAAGGCTTTCTCGAATTCGCCGCGCAGGGGAGTCGGCCGTTCCACCAGGTTAGACACCTCGGCCAATAATTCCGGGTCATCAGGAATAACGCCCCCTTTTTCGGCAGCCAGCTTGCTGGCAATATTGGCAATGCGCTCGGCACGCTTGGGCGTTTCTAGCACAATACCGTGCTTGCGCATGGCAATGGCATAATCAGCTCCATCTTCAATGGGAATGAGGGGCGAACCTTCAGGGCGCAAACCGCGGCTGACGTTACCACTGCGCACTCCTGCAAATTCAAAGGGAATAACGTCTGGGCCATACATGGCCACAAGCCAGCGCAGGGGGCGGCTGTAAGAGACATTGGTGTAATTCCAACGCATGCTCTTGGGGAATTTGAGGCGGGCAATGAGGTCTGGCAAGGCGTCTTTAAGCACGACGGCGGATAACTGGCCCTCTTCACGGACAACAGCCGTTACGTACCGCTTCCCCTCTTCCTCCACCACCTGCAAATCGGCCACATCCAGCCCCTTGCTGCGTGCAAAGCCTATGGCCGCCTGGGTGGGGTTGCCAGCGGCGTCAAAGGCACGGTCGGCAGGCGGCCCTTTTACCACCGTCGCCAGGTTGCGCTGCCGCCCTTCCAGCTTGTGCACCAGCACCGCCAGGCGGCGCGGCGTGCCATAAATCTCCCCACGGCCGTATGTCAGCCGCAACGCATCCAGCATCTCTGGCACCAGGGTTTCTAGCTGCCGCATTGCTGATTCCAGATCACTTACCGGTAGCTCCTCACTGCCTATTTCCAGCAGCAGCGTGTGGGGTAATTCGCTTTGGGCAAATTGCAAAACCGGTTCCGCAGCCTGTGGATGCCCCTCTTCTGCACCATTCAAGAGGGGAAACTCCAAATGCTGCCGCTGCGCCACGTATAAGTCGGCTACCTGGCGCGCCACGCGGCGCATGCGCCGGAAATAGTTTGCCCGTTCCGTTACCCCCACCGCCCCACGGGTGTCCAACACGTTAAACAGATGAGAACATTTCAGATTGTAATCATGAGCGGGCGCAACCAACCCGGCTTCCAGACAGCGCAAGGCCTCTTTCTCGTAGGTGTCGTAGACGTTGCGCAGGGCATCCACGTCAGCCACCTCAAAGTAGTAACGGCAATGCTCAATTTCGCTTTGCAGCAAAATGTCGCCATAGGGCACGCCGGCGCCATAGTCCAGCTCCCACACGCTGTTAACGCCTTGCAGCGCCAGGGCAATGCGGTCTAGCCCGTAGGTAATTTCCACGGAAACCGGGTCTAAATTTTGCCCACCGGCCTGTTGGAAGTAGGTGAACTGGGTAATTTCCTGCCCATCTAGCCATACTTCCCACCCCAAGCCCCACGCGCCCAGGGCCGGGCTTTCCCAGTTGTCTTCCACAAAACGAATGTCGTGTTCACGGGGGTCTATGCCAATGGCTTCCAGGCTTTTGAGGTATAGTTCCTGGGGGTTGCCGGGGTCGGGCTTCAGGATGACCTGGAGCTGGTGGTGCATTTGCATGCGGTTGGGGTTGTCTCCGAAACGGCCGTCATCGGGTCGAATGCTCGGCTCCACGTACACCACGTTCCACGGCTCCGGGCCAAGCACCCGCAGCGAGGTCGCCGGATTCATGGTTCCTGCGCCTACCTGCACATTATACGGCTGCTGCACCAGGCAACCCCAGTCCTGCCAATATTCCAAAAGGCGCAAAATGATTTGTTGAAAACTTAGTTTTTTGCTCATAAAAACTACCAATTATCAGGGCCAGATTAGCCCGGGTTTGTTAGGACAGGTAAAAACCAGTCGTGGATTATAACACCGACTCCCATTAAACAGAAGGCTGGCGGCAGATTGGCGCCAAATCGTCAGGGCTGAATGGTGGTTGGGCGGGGTCTTCGCAAAAGCTGCCGCGAAAACAGGGCCACAATGGTGGTGGTTACCAACACGACGATGCCAAAAACAAGGAACAGGCCGCGCCCGCCCTGCTCTTCCAGCAGGGGGCCGCCCAGAAAACCGCCAACGGCCGTGCCAAAGCCAAAGACCATTGCCCCAAAAAGCCCTTGCGCGGTGGCTCGCATTCCCTCGGGCGCATACGCATCGGCATAAGACACCCCCGCCAGCCAGGTAGCCGGGAAAGTCATGCCGCCCAATAGTTGAATGAACAGCACCAAGACGGGCAGACTGGTGAAGGCCAGCAAAATCAACCGCAAACCGGAAATCACCAGGGAGAGCATCAGCAAGCCATAAGCGCCAAAACGCAAAATGAGGCGGTTGCCAAAGTAAAAAATGGGCACTTCAGAAATCGTGGCGATGGTCAAGGCCAGCCCCATGGTGGTTTCTTGCGCTCCCAATTCCTTCATGTAGGGGAAAAAGTAATTGTTGGATGCCGCCACCGACAGCCCGCCAGCAAAAGCCAGGGTGAGAAAGAGTACCCAGCGCCGGCTCACCAACAGTCGGCGAGCGCCAGGGCCTACAGGCGCGCTACCGCCACCCGGGGCCGCGGCAAAGGTCAATTTTTGGCTAGCCAATAAAGCCATGAAGAAAAAGAACGCCCCACCCCAAAAGGCAAATTTCAGCCCATAGCTTTGTGCCACTGCGCCGGCTATAGGGGCCATCAGGCCAAAGCCAATGGTACCGCCCAGACGAATACGGCCGTACATCGCTTTTCGCGGTCCTAACATAGACATGGTGGCGCTGTCGGCAAAGGAGGAAACTGGGGCAAAAAAGACGTTGAACAAGCCCACAAAGAGCAAAACCAGGGCAAAGGCTTGCAAAGTAGGGAAGATGAAGACGGCCGTAGCCGCCGCCAGCAGCACCAATCCCATCATCAACCGGTACTGCCCCGTGCGGTCTGCCAGATTCGTCCACAAGGGCGCGCTAAACAACGTAATCAACGGCGTCAACCCCGTGAGCAACCCAATTTGCGTTCCGCTAAAGCCCAGGTTTTGATAGTAGAGTACCAGGTACGGAGCCACAAATGCCACCCCCGCAAAAAACAGCAGGTTAAAGGAAAAAGGCCATACCTTATTCACCGGTGCGCTCCCCCTGTAAACGCGCTACCAACCCATCGAACTCTTCCCGAGTCAGGCCAAAAATCAGCTCGTCATAGTACCGCCCTTCCGTGTAAATGTGGCGGCGAATGCGCCCTTCGGCCTGGCAGCCCAACCGCGCCGCGTGGGCCACCATAGGCTCATTGGTCTCCAGGCAGCGAATGTTGTACTTCTGAAAGCGCAGCTCATGGAACGCATAGCGCAGCACAATGATCTTCGCCTCAAAGCCATAACCCTGGCCACGAAACGGCCGGTAAACGCGGGTGCCCGTCTCAAAAGTGCCGTTGCGGCGGTCCATAGAATGGATATTGATGCCGCCCACCAACTCGCTTTCCAGCGTCTCAATGGAAAACATGATGCGCTCATCTAGGTGGTTGAACTCGGCGTACCGTTCCGCAAAGGCCCGCGCAGCCTGGGCCGACTTGGGCAAACTCATGCCGTAGTTCAAAAACCGCACAGCCTTACTGTCTGACTGCTCTTCCGCCAGCCAGAGGTCTACGTCAGAAGCGTGCATGGGGCGCAAACGAATGCGCTCTCCCTGCCAAAAATAGCTATTTTTATCCGCCATTGTCATCATATCTCACTCAATGTTAGTCGTTCTGACGGCGACATCCGATTCTTTGTAGAAATCGGATGTCTGGTTTCAATCTACTGAATTTACTGGCCGGACCATTCCTACCATAATCTCAGCCTATTTTGCGGCAGATAGTATAGCACGTTACCCCTGATTCACCCTTGCCACATGCCTCAATCCCATCTAAACTAAGCGGGTAAATATCTCACTCCCACCCCAATCAACCAAATTATTTCGCCGAGGAGGTCAAATATGAGCATCACCACGCCCCCACTCACATTGGGTATTGAGGAAGAGTACCAGATTATCGATCCCGAAACCCGCAATTTACATTCCTACATCAGTGAATTTATCTCCCAAGATGAAAGAAGGCCGAGCAAACTCCACCTGAAACCGGAATTTATGCAGTCTCAGGTGGAGGTGGGCAGCCACATCTGCCGCAACATTAAGGAAGTGCGGGCAGAAATCAAGCGGCTGCGCCGGGCGGTCTTTGAAATGGCCGAGTCCAATGGGCTGGAAATTGCCGCCGCTTCGACGCATCCTTTTGCGCGGTGGGATGAGCAATCCATTACAGAGGGGGTGCGCTACAAGGAACTTCTCGATGATATGCAGGGGGTGGCGCGGCGATTGCTAATCTTTGGGATGCACGTGCACGTAGGTTTTGGCGCGGAAAAAGAGCAGAAGGACACCATGATTGCCATCATGAACCAGGCCCGCTATTTCATCCCGCATATTCTAGCCCTGTCTACCAGTTCACCTTTCTGGCACGGCCGTAACACCGGCCTCAAGTCTTACCGCAGCGTCATTTTCGAAAGCCTGCCCCGCACCGGCATTCCCCACTCCTTCATCTCCTACGACGAATACAAACATTATGAGGAAACCATGGCCAAGGTTGGCTCTTTCGGCAAAGGGGACCCGGTAGCCAAAATCTGGTGGGACATCCGCCCCCACCCCCGCTTCGACACCCTAGAGTTTCGCATTGCCGACATTTGCACTACCGTAGAGGACGCGGTATGCATCGCCGCCACTTTCCAGGCGGTGGTCGCCAAGCTGCTCAAGCTGCGCAACATGAACATGTCTTGGCGTAACTACCGCCACATGCACATCACCGAAAATAAGTGGCGGGCAGTGCGCTATGGCATTGACGGCGAATTGATTGATTTTGGCAAGCAAGAATCGGTGCCTTTCCATTTTCTGATGGAAGAGCTGCTGGAGATTCTAGATGATGTGCTGGATGACTTGGGCAGCCGCAAGGAAGTAGAGCACATTCGCCACATTTTGCAGCATGGCACCAGCGCCGACCGGCAGCTAGCCGTGTACCGCAAGCACGGCGGCGACGAGAACCGCGAAGAGGCGCTGAAAGCGGTAGTGGACCACCTGGTTGAGGAGACAAAGCGGGGAATTTACGATTAGTCAGGAAGTCTTGTAGTCGAGTTTGTAGATGGCTCGACGATAAAACTAGTTGACTACTCCAAATAAAAGCGCCACGCCAAGGACGGCTACGGCCGTTCCCACCATAGCCCGCCCGCTCACCCGCCGCTTGTACACCACAAACTCCAGGGGAATGAGCAGCACCGGCGGCAGGGCCATCAGCGTGGAAGCGATGCCCAGCCGTGCCATAGAAATGGCAATGAGCGACAGCCAGATACCCAAGAACGGCCCGGAAATGGAGCCGCCCATCATCGCCCCAAAAGCTTTCTTGTTGCGCCACTGGCGCAAGCTGTGGCCCACCTGCCCGCGCAGCGCGGCAATGCCCCACAGCACCAGCACGGCCACAAAAATGCGGATCATGGTGGCCGACAAGGTAGAAAAGCCGCCTACCAGCCCGTACCGGGCCGTGATCAGGTTGGCCACCTGCCCCAAAGCGCCCAGCAAGCCCATGAGCAGCCCTGTTTTGTACTGTTTGTTTTCTACGGCCGTTCTGCCCGGCTGCTTTTCTGTGACCACCCACCCCACCCCGGCCACTGCCAGCAAAATGCCTCCCATCTCCACATAGCTCACCGTCTCGCCAAAAAGCAGCCAGCCAAAAAGGGTGCTGTAAATGGGCACGGTGGACATCATGAGCATGGAGAGGCGCGGGCCAATGAGCACGTAAGCCTGGAACAAAAAGGTGTCGCCCAGCACCAGCCCCAAAATGCCGGAAAGAGCCAGCCAGCCCCAGCGAAACGGCTCAACCTGGGTGGGAAAAAGGGAGCCTTCCAGAAAAAAATGGCTGATGGCCAGAAAAGTGAGGGCAAAAAGCAGGCGGCTGCGGTTGACCACAGCGGAACCGATGAGCCGGCCGCTGTAGCTGAAAAACATGGCGGTGAGGGACCAGCACACGGCCGTTCCCAGGGCAGCTATTTCTCCCCAGTACACAGTTTGCTCCTCACGCAGCGTCGCATGAGGGGGAATCATAGCGGATATGGGGGCAAAAGAAAACGGCCGTTTCGCGGGGAAACGGCCGTCTTCAGGGAGGAGGAGAATAAATGTTAGAAGTTAGGGAACCAGGACGCTGTCAATGACGTGGATAACACCATTGGAAGCCTGGATGTCGGTGATGAGCAGCTTCGCGCCGCTAATGTCAATGATGTTGCTGCCGGAGCGATTCACCGTTAAGGAACGCCCTTCCAGCGTAGGGATGAAATCGTCGGTAGCAATCTGGTCGCGGCTCAGGGAATCGCCCACCACGTGGTAGAGCAAAATAGTGGTCAGCAAGCCTTCTGGGTCAGCCAACAGCGCTTCAACGGTTCCTTCCGGCAGCGCGGCAAAGGCGTCATCGGTAGGGGCAAAAACAGTGTAGTCGCCAGGGGCCAGGAAGACGCCGGCCAGGTCAGCGGCGGTCAAAGCAGCCACCAGGGTATCGAAACGGCCGTCAGCAATGGCGATTTCAGCAATGGTCGGTAATTCGGCTTTGTCCATCTGCTCCATGGCCTTGGCTGGGGCCGGGCTGCTGCTAGGTACCAACACCGCGTCAATCACGTGAATGATGCCATTCTTAGCCTGAATGTCCGTAATAATGATTTGGCTGCCGTTCACATAGGGCAGACCATTGCGCAGGTTTACGTCCAGGCTGGTGCCCTGCAAAGTCATCAAAGAATCAGAGGCCAACACAGCGCCGCTGTCCTGCGCACCGGCAACTACGTGGTAGAGCAACACGTCCGTCAACGCGCCTTGGGGATCAGCCAACAAGCCTTCCACAGTGCCCGCGGGCAGCGCCGCAAAGGCATCATCGGTGGGGGCAAACACGGTAAAGGTGTTATTGGCCGAGGCCAGGGTATCCGCCAGGCCCGCCGCTTTAATAGCGGCTTCCAACGTGTCAAAGCGGCTATCCGCAGCAGCAATGTCCATAATGTTGGGCATGAAGGTTTGCGCCGCAGCGCGCTCTGAGCGCACAAAGCTCACAGAAAACAAGAATACGGATAACAGGGCTACAACAAGAACATGCTTTTTCATTTTTCGTTTCTCCTTAAATGTGTGTTTTTCGAAGCCACTTGCCTCATTCACCCCTAATTACGCGACAGGACAAAACTTGTACGTATCTTATACAGAAATCTCCACCGCTCTTATTTACGGCTCATTTTTCAAGTTTTTGTACAATTTTGGGGTGGAAATTGGGGTTTGGGGGTGGGAGATGGAAGGTTAACGACTGAGGGCTATCTCCCAACCCCGGTCTTCCTGGGTCACGGCAGGTGGTACAGCCCCACCACACACACGGAACCTGGCCCGCCGAGGTTATGGACCAAGCCACGGCCGTTTCTGTGCACCGGCACTTGCGTAGCCCCGGCCCGCTGCAAGAGTTGCTCGTAAATGATGTAGGTCATGCGCACGCCGCTGGCGCCAATGGGATGGCCAAAGCATTTCAGCCCGCCGCTGGGATTCACAGGAAAGTCTCCTTCCAATGAGGAACGGCCGTCGCGGATGAACTGCGCCCCCTGCCCCTTTTCCGTAAAGCCCAGGTCTTCGTAGTTTAAGATTTCGGTGATGGTGAAGCAATCATGGACTTCGGCAAAGTCAATGGCTGCCAACGGATTGGTGATGCCTGCTGCCTGGTACGTCTGCTGCCCAGCCAGTTGGGTAGCCGCAAACCCAATAAGCGATTCCGCCGCACGGCCGTAACGCCCGCCCATTGTTGTCGCCATGCCCATTGCCTCAATTAATATGTAATCATCCGTCAACTGCGGTGCTAAATCGGCGCGGCACAAAATCGCCGCGGCGGCGCCGTCACTGGTCGGCGTGCAGTCATACAGCCCCAGCGGTTCGCTAATCATCGGTGCATTGACCACCGTTTCCAGGCTCACTTCCTTTTGGAACATCGCTTTGGGGTGGCGGGCGCCGTTGAAATGGTTCTTCACCGCCACCCGCGCCAGGTCTTCCTTCGTCGTGCCAAACTCCGTCATGTGCCGCCGCGCCATCAGCCCAAACATGCCCGGCGCGCTCAGCCCTTTTTGCGCAATAGGATGCCCCGTGGTCACCACCTGGCGGATGAGACTATCCCGCGAGGGCACGTCGCGCATCTTTTCATTGCCCAGCACCAGCACCACGTCATACAGTCCCGCCGCCACGGAAATGGCCGCGTTGCGCAGGGCGTCCATGCCCGTGGCGCAGTAGTTGGTCACCCGCGTCACCGGCAGGCCCGGCATGTCCAAAATGTCGGCCACAAAATCCCCGGCATAGGCGGCGTAGCTGCCGCCTAAATTTGGCTCAAAAGTGCCCAGCCAGGCCGCCTCAATGCGCTCTTTGCCCATGCCAGCATCGGCCAGCGCTTCGTTGACGGCCTGCAACCCCTGGGCGGCAAAGCTGCGGTCTTGCAAAATGCCAAAGGGGGTGCAGCCCATGCCAATAATGGCTACTTTATCTCGTAATGCGTCTGTGTTCATCATCTACCTGCCTTGCTTGTGACTTCCCGTGTCCAATTTGTAACACAAAATAGACCAGGATGAAAAGCGACTTGGGCGGGAAACGGCCGTTCTTCACCTTTGCCCATATCTTCCGCCGGTTGCGAAACAAAAATGCCGCTTTATAATGAACTTGAAGCGAAGCATCGAAGGGTGACGCTGCCCCGCCTTTGCGCTGCCTCACTTGCAAACCGTCCCAGTAAGCTTTCCGGCTATTTTGCTAACTCCATTTGGGCAGAAACCACGAGGAGATATCATGAAACTCAACCCCTTACGCTTTATTTTTTTACTGGCAGCAGCCGTCGTCCTTGGCGGGGCTATGGTTTGGTTTGCTTCTGGTTGGCTAGCCCCAGCAGTGGCCCAAGAAGCGGTTGACACCTCCGCCACCAGCGCCGAAGCGCCTGTAGCAGTCCAGGAATCGGGGGACCTGTGGCTCTCCAGCGCCGAAGCGCCTGTTGGGCTGGCCTCAAACCGCTTCTCCCCCGCCGACTCGCCAGCAACGGCCGTAGAAGACCTTCGCCCCAGTTCCCCCAACGCCCCTGATGCCCTGGTTTCCTGGCGCATTACCGGATCTGCCCTAAAACCACGAGAAAACGACGTGTCTTACACCGTTAACGGCAATGGCAGCTGCACCTATGTCACCTCTGGTGATGTGTCTACAGTTTGGAACATGACGCCGATGCTGCCCCAAGGCGCGGTAGTGGACACGCTGCGCATGTACTACGACGATACCAGCGGCAGCAACTCTGCGGCATGGTTCACCATTTATGACCTGTACGGCGCCATCGTTCAGGAATGGTCAGTTTCCTCGTCCGGCAACTTCGGCAACAGCTTTAGCGATTCGTCCGTCATTGACCACACCATTGACTATTCGCTTTATTCTTATTTAATCAACTGGCGTCCCAATGTAACCGGCGCGACGATGCAGCTCTGCGGCTTCCGCATTTTTTACGAGCCGCCCCCCTTTGGCATCGCTTTTTTGCCGGCCGTCAACAATAATCCGTGACAAGCGTTAGATCCGGGTCAAACCCAGTCTTGCATCACTCACGGTAAGCAATAAGTTAGGAAGACAGACGGGAATCAAAGCACGGGAGACCCCCAAACTTGTCCCGTCTGTCTCCGCCCTCTGTAACGAGTCTGTTGGGCGAGAAGGTGCGGAGACAAGACCGTTTGTTGCCATTAATAATCGCCCACGCCATCACACCCCAACCATATTTCGAATGGCTGGTCAGCGGACATACCCGTTTGCAAAGTAGCCGAGGATGGCGGAAAATGACCCCCTTATGGACCTGTTTCTCACGATTTTTCCTACCCTTTTAGGCGGTGTGGGCCTTTTTTTGGTGGGCATGATTCTCATGTCCGACGGCCTCAAAGCCGCTGCTGGCGGTTCGCTGCAGCGCATCCTGGAAAAAGCCACCGGCACGCCTTTCACTGCTTTTCTATCCGGCATGGGGCTGACTGCCCTGGTGCAATCTTCCAGCACCACCACCATCACCACCATTGGCTTTGTCAGCGCCGGGCTGCTCACATTCCCTGCGGCGTTAGGGGTCATTGTAGGCGCCAACGTAGGCACCACCAGCACCGGCTGGATTGTCTCTCTGTTGGGCTTTAAGCTGAACGTGGGAGCCATTGCGCTGCCATTTATTGGGGTGGGGGCGCTGATGAAATTGTTGAGCAACGGCCGTCGCGCTCATTTGGGCATGGCCGTAGTGGGCTTTGGTCTCATCTTCGTCGGCATCGATTTCCTACAAAACGGCATGGGCGGGCTGGCCCAAAGCATTGACCTGTCCGGCTTATCCCACGCCAACCTGACTGGGCGGTTAGGCTTGCTTTTGGTGGGTGCGGTCATGACCGTCCTGCTGCAATCTTCCAGCGCCGCCGTCGCCTTAACCCTCACAGCCCTGTTTAGCAACGCTATCAGCCTGGAGCAAGGCGCCTATCTCGTCATTGGCCAAAATTTAGGCACCACGGCGAAGGCCGTTCTGGCAGCCATAGGCGCTTCCGTGTCTGCCCAGCGCACCGCCCTGGCTCACATCCTCTTTAATGTGTTGGCCGCCCTGCTCGCGTTCATCACCGCCCGCCTATTATTGAATTTTTCCCTACTCTTGGGCGATTGGTTGAATAATGACGATCCCGCTTTTACCCTGGCCATGTTTCACACCATCTTTAACTTAATAGGCGCTCTCGTCTTTTTGCCCCTGCGTGATCCTTTCGCCCATTTAGTTGAGCGATTCGTGCCAGAGCGCGGTCCTGTGTTGACCCGCCACCTGGACAAATCGCTATTTCATTTGCCGGCAGTAGCCATCAGCGCCGCAGGCCGGGCCATTCAGGAGATTGCACTGGTCACCTTGCAGGAGGCAGAACGGTTACTGCGCGACGGCCGTCACACTCGTCACAGTTATGAGCAACTATGGGCCGCCCAGACCGCCATGCAAGAAACCAGCCGTTTCTTAGGCGAAGTTCAGCCCGCCAGCGATGACCGGGCCTCCTTCGCCCGCCGTCTCTCTTTGCTCCACGCCGGCGACCACGCCAACCGGCTCATTGAAGCGTGTCTGGAAACAGAACAACCCCTGGTTGGGTCAGAATCCAAAGATGCGGCTGCCCGGCTGGTGCCCCCGCTGATCATGGCCGCCAATTGGCTCACCAATCAGGAGGGCAAAGGGAATAAAGTTGCCCGCCATTTGAAAAAAGCGTCCCACAAGCAGGCGGACATTCGCCGCGAAAATCGAATCAAGCTGCTGGAGGAAACGGCCGCGGGCCGCATCCAACCCAACGACGCCCAACGCTATTTAGAATCGATGCGCTGGGTAGACCGCATTGGCTACCATAGCTGGCGCATGTTTTACCATT
>CAZDEO010000048.1:0-37091 GCA_964504445.1 uncultured Anaerolinea sp.
TTTTTCAAGAACTGCAAAGATAGTGCTTATCGTTAAATTAGTCTGTTCAACATCGGTCAGGGTGGTGGTTTGCGTGAAGCAACCAGGTTATAAGATAATGGAACAGCGATCCATCAACGATCCAAACTATGGAATTGCGCTAACACTTTATGACGACACAATTAGAGGTAAACCTTCTCGGCGGCATCACCTTTTTGTTGAACGGCCGTCCGGTGCAAAGCGTACCCACACGCGCCGCACAAGCATTGCTAATCTATCTGCTGCACCAACCGCACCCCGTAGCGCGGGAGCGGCTGGTAGATATGTTCTACCAGGCGAGCGAGCCGAAGCAGGCGGCGGCCAACTTGCGCTCTACACTTTCCCGCTTGCGGAAGGAGCTACGGCCGTTTCTCGCCATCTCCCACCAAACAGTGGGCATTGCCCCGGATGCGTCTGTGGTCATTGATTCGGCCACTTTTGCCGCCCAGGCAGCGGCTGGGGAGTGGGAGCAGGCACTGGCGCTGTACCAGGGGGAGTTTTTGGCCGGGTTTTACCTGCGCGAAGCGCCGGAGTTTGAAGAGTGGGCGCTGTTAGAGCGGGAACGGCTGCGCCTGCTGGCGGTGGAGGGGCTGCAAAAATTGGTGGCTGCCCGCCAACAGCGTGGGGAGCATTGGGCCGCTTTGCAGGCGGTGACGCAGTTGTTGGGGATTGAACCGCTTTTGGAGAACATCCATCGGGAAAAAATGTTGCTGCTGGCGCGCACCGGCCAACGGCCGTTAGCCCTACAACAGTACAAAACGGCCGTCACCCTCTTTGAAACCGAGTTGGGCATCGCTGTATCTGCCGAAACAACCACCCTCTATGAGCGGCTGGCGCGGCTGGCGTGGCCGCCCCCCTGCGTTTTGCCCGCCCGCCGCCGCCATTTTGTGGGCCGCACCGCCGAATTGACGGCCGTGCAAACCGCATTGGTAGACGCCAACCGCCGCCTAATCACCATTGTAGGCGCGGGGGGCATGGGCAAAACGCGGCTGGCGGAAGAGGTGGCGCGGCGCATTCATGCAGAGGCGCCGGGTCATTTTCTGGATGGGGTGTACTTTGTGGCCTTGGCCGGGGTGGTGGGGGGCGCAACGGCCGTTGATGCCCTGGCTACGCACATCGCCCAAGCGATTGGCGCACCGCTTAACGGCCGTCAACCCCCGGCGCAGCAGCTTCTGGCCTACCTACAAGGGCGGGAGATGCTGCTGATTTTGGATAATTTTGAGCAGTTGTTGGAAACGGCCGTTGACACCATCAACCAGTTCCTGCAAAAAGCGCCCCACCTCACCCTGCTCGTCACCTCTCGCGAGCGGCTAAACCTGTACGAAGAGACGGTGCTAACGCTAGGCGGGCTGCCCACGCCCGCCGCCGACGCCCCCCCAGAGGAACCAAACGCAGCGGTACAGCTTTTTTTGCAAAATATTCAGCAGCACAACCTTAACTTTACGCCCTCCCCGCAAACGCTGGAAACCATTGGCGCTATCTGTCGCCTGCTAGATGGCGTGCCGTTGGGCATTGAGTTAGCCGCCGGTTGGGCGCATCGAGACGCGGTGAGCGAAATTGCGCGGCAAATTGAGCAAAGCGCGGCCTTTCTGGCCACCGACTTGCGGAATGTGCCTGCCCGCCAGCGTAGTTTACGCGCCGTCTTTTTGCACTCGTGGGATTTGCTGGCGGCCGATTTGCGCCCGATTTTAGCCACGCTTGCCATCTTCCCCGCCCATTTTAGTGTAGAAGCAGCCGTTGAGGTTGCCCAGGCCAGCAAAGGCGCCCTCGATGCGCTGGTAGATAAGTCGTTATTGCAAAAGGTAGGGGATGCAGAGTACGCCATTCACCCTTTGCTGCGTGAATTTGCAGGGGAGCAGCTTGAGGAAACGGCCGTTACCCAAGCCCGCCATCGTCACGCCCGCTACTTCGCCAGCTTCATCGCCGAGCGCAGCCACACGCAGCACCAGCCAACCTACTTCCGCCATTTGCCGCAGTTGGTAGCTGTGTATGATGACCTGATTCTGGCGTGGGAATGGGCGGTGGGGCAACTGTTTGGCCCGGCTGCAAAAATGGCGTGGGAATGGGTGGCGGGGTTGCAACGGCCGTTAATCCGCCTGCACCTGCAACGCAACTGGTTTTACGCCGCACGCACGCTGTTTGGCGCGGCACGGCAAGCAGTAGAGCAGGCAGGATGGCAGGAGGAAACGGCCGTTAAACAACAGCGCCTGCTCCACGCCCAGCTTACCGTCGCCGAAAACAACAGCGCCCGCATTCTCGGCGACACCGAAACCAGCCACGAGGCAATCGGCCACGTCATTCCCCTGCTGCGTGCCAGCGCCGACCTGGACACGCTGTTCGACGCCTACAACGCCCAGGCGGGCATTGCCATGCAGCGCGGCGACCTGGATAGCGTGCCCGCGCTACTCGATGAGATGGAAGCGATTGCCGTAGAAACAAAACGGCCGATCTTCCACGGTGTTCTGGCTGTGCTGCGCTCTTACTACATGGATTATCGCGGGGAAACGGCCGTTGCCCTGGCCCTGGCGCAAAAGGGGTTAGAAGCGTTCCGCGCCACCGAGAATAGTTTCTACGAAGCAATGGTGCTGGATGGCATCGCCCGCCGCCTGTTTACGCTGCAACGGCCGGATGAAGCGGCCGACGCTTTGCGCCGCGCTTACGCCATCGCCGCGCAAAATGAGCAAACATTGACCCAGGCGTTTGCGCTAAAGGGGCTGGCTTTTTACCACCGCGAGCGGGGGGAGCTGACGGAGGCGGAGGCGGCGTTGGCGGAGAGTAGGGAGTTGTTTACGGCCGTTAACGACCAGCGCAACATGGTAGAAATTGACCTCAGCGCGGCCCTCATCGCCTACCAGCGGCAGGCGTGGGCAGAGATGACCCGCCATCTGCACGCCAGCCTGACCCGCGCTCAACGCCTACAAATGAAAGCGCAAATGTTGGAAGGGGTAGCTTGTCTACCAATTTTGCAAGCCCAGCGGGGAAAGCCAAAGCAAGCATACTCGCTGGCACACTTCGTGTTGGCGCAAGAAGGAGTAGGCGATGCGCCCCGCCAAATGGCGGAGGAGGCGTTGGCGCTGGCTACCGCGCAGCTACCGGCCAGCGCCCAGCAAGAAGCGCAAGAGGCGGCGGCACAGACCACCTTAGATGAAATTGTAGCTTCGTTTTTAGGCCAGGGGCTTAAATGGGGTTGCGGCTTAACACAGTAAGCACGCCTGTTGTGAATTAAGGTAAATGGCTATTTTTTTTTGCGATTGAGAGCTTCCAAGGCGGCGGCGAGAGCATCTAGCTGCTCGCTAATGGTGTTGAGATCGTTGCGCGTGGGTACGCCTCGTTCAGAAAGATACTTTTCAATGTCTTCTTCAGAAGGGGGCGCCTTGGGGAGGAAACGGCCGCTTTGCGAAGCCAACTTTTCCAGTAAGTGGCGCCCTTCCTCCTCTGCCAGCTCGCCCTGCTTGATCAGGTGGTTAACCCGGCGCTCTATTTCCTCATCCACTTGATGCAATATTTCCAACGGAGAAGCCAGGGTGCGGCGCAGGGTGGTCAGTGTATCTCCACCGGCTTTTACCAGTCCGGTTAAAACCGATCGTGGCAGAAAGCCGCTGTTTTTTTTCTCTTGCTCAAAAATGATTTGCGTCAAGGTCAAAGCGGTCAAATCTTCCCCAGTGGTATGGTCCAACACTTGCACTTCTTCCCCTTCGCGAATGAGGTCAGCGATGCCGTCGAGGGTAATGTAGCGTTTCACCGTGGTGTCGTAAAGTTTGCGGTTGGGGTAGCGTTTGATGACAATCATGTTTGTTCCTTGAACCCGTTTATTGTGCTTTTTTGATTTCTGCCATTATAAACGAAACGCAAGTTGGTCACCAATGCATCAAAAAAGGGAGCCGTGAAGCTCCCTGGGCATGAAGGTCAGCAGCCGGAAAACGGCCGTTACACCTGCTTCAATTCGTCCACTTTCTTGGTCAAGTTGGTGATTTTACGGCTCAAGGCATCAATGTCCGCTTTACTGGGCACATTCATACGATTAAGAATCTCTTCAATCCGGTTTTCCAGTTCTTCTTCAGCCTCTTCCACTTGTTTTTTGCGCCGTTCCATCACATCATTTACCAGGCGCCGCCCATCTTTTTCCGCAATTTCACCGCGCTCTATCAGGCGATTGACAAATTCTTCTACTTCTTCTTGCGCTAAAGCAAAGGCACCAATACCGGCTAACAATACTTTGCGCGCAGCCACCAGCATAGAGTTCCCTTCTTTCTCGATGAGTTCTTCTTGAATTTTTATCGTCTCTTCTGCCATTTTTTGGTCTCCTACAATTCAGACATACTAACCAATCATAACGCAGTGCGTTATTCTGCGCATTGTAACGCGACGCAGCATGGGTGTCAAGCGCAGTCCCAGCCCCTTAAGGGACAATCTTTGCTTGCCATAGTTGATTGACAAGCGTTACAATCATGGGCAGGAAGAGACAATTGGCTCACGAGGGGGCCGCTACGAGCCAACATTTTTGATGGGAGAAAAAGGATGGAACCGCTCTATGACCTGGGTCTGCAAGCCAGTCAATGGCTGCAGGTCAATTATCCGCAGCTTGCAGGATTCTTCCGCTTCATCAGTAATCTCGGGCTAGAAGAATTTTATCTAGCCGTTATTCCCTTGCTTTATTGGTCAATTGATAAGCAGTTAGGCCGCAATTTGGCTTATGTATTTTTGTTTGCCAATGCCTGGAACGGCATGTTGAAACATGCTTTTCGTGAACCACGCCCTTACTGGCTGGATCCAACTTTGGAGCTGTGGCCGGAGGAAAGTTACGGCATTCCCAGCGGCCATTCCCAGTTGGCAACGGCCGTTTACCTGTTCATTGCTGGCTGGCTGCGGAAAAGATGGGTTTGGGTAGTCGCCATCCTCATGGTGCTGCTTATGGGCCTAAGCCGTGTCTATCTTGGCAGTCACTTCATTCAAGATTCCGTGGCTGGCACACTTCTCGCCATCATCATTCTGATCGGCTATGTTATCTGGCGTCAGCGGTTTGCCCTGCCATTTGGAAAGCGTATTTTAGGCTTTCGGCTGATGATCGCGCTCCTTGTTCCCATTGGCGTTGCCCTGCTATACACCCTCATTCGTCTAATCATTGGCCTGCCTGACGAAAACGTGGCTTGGGCGGCCTATATTCCCACTGCGGAATTGGCCGGAGTGGAGAGTGTGGCAACGGCCGTGGGCAGTCTGCTAGGCGCAGGCATCGGGCTAACTTTAGAAGCCAGCCGGGTACGCTTCAAAACCAAAGGCCCCCTATGGCAAAAAGCAGCCCGCTTTCTCATTGGCATTGTCATTACCCTGGCTCTGTGGGCCGGTTTGGATCAGATATTTCCCCCCGATCCCTTGTGGTTAGCCATTCCTCTGCGCATCTTGCGGTACACGGTGGTTTTACTATGGGTCGCTTACTATGCCCCCTTGGTTTTTGTGCGCCTGAAGCTGGCCGAAGCAGAGCCTCCCCCCCAAATTACCATGACGCCGCCCTGATTTTAGGGTTCGCATCCGATCGCCTTCATCGCGTCATGGGTACTCAAATGAAAGCGATCAGCGCCAAGATGTTGGACAAAGCCGATGGTCTCCAGGCGGTCCATGACTGGCCCTTTGATGGCCGCTAGATGCAGCTCAACCCCGGCATCGCGGAGTTCGTTGTTCAAAGACGCCAAGGTTTCTAACGCGCTGGCGTCAATAAAGTTAACGGCCGTACCCACCAACACAAAGTGGGTCACGGCGGGGTGATCGGCAATTTGGTTCAAGACCGTATCTTCCAGATATTTCGTATTGGCAAAGTAAAGGCTTTGGTCTACGCGCATGACGATGGCATGCGGGCACGTCTTGACGGGATGGCGCAGCACATTGCGGTAGATTTCACTATCCCCCAGGCGGCCCACAATGGCAACGTGCGGTTTGCTGGTGCGCCAGATGAAAAGAAGCATCGCCACCGCCACCCCCACCAAAATACCAGTCTCAATGCCCACCGCCAGCACCGCCCCAAAGGTAACCAGCATGGAAGCCGCATCGGCTTTGTTATAGCGCCACACGTGGCGCAGGGTTTTCAGGTCAATGAGACCCACAACAGCCACCATGATGATGGCCGCCAGCACCGCATTGGGCAAATAGTAAAAGAGGTGTGTAAGAAAGAGGATGGTCAGGGCAATGAGTACGGCCGTTACAATGGAAGCTAGCCCCGTATTGGCCCCCGCCGCATAATTCACTACCGAACGGCTCAGGCCGCCAGTAACCGGATAGCCGCCAGACAATGTGGCGCCAAAATTCGCCAGTCCCAAGCCAATTAGCTCCTGGTTTGCATCTACTTTTTGCCGTCGCTTGCTGGCTAAAGACTTTGCCACAGAGATGCTTTCCATGTAACCCACCAGACTGATGGCCAGGGCTGTGGGTAACAACATTTGCCATACGCGCAAGTCAAAGCTGGGCAAAGTCAGTGGCGGCAAACCTACGGGCACAGCGCCCACAATGCTAACGCCAGCATGCTCATGCCAACCAAAAAGGTAGACAACGGCCGTGCCCAAAACCACCACAATGAGGGGCGCACTCTTAGTCAGGGCAATAGCCAACCCCTGACGCACCCCCCAACGCTGCAACTGCTTACCCAGGCCATACTTAAAATAAAACATGAACCCCATGCTGAGGGCGCCAATGGCAAACGTCAACCCATTCGCTTGGGGCACATGGGCCAACGTCAAGGTCACCGTCTCAAAAAAACCCTCCGCACTAGGAAAGCGAATGCCCAGCAGCGGTTTCATTTGGCTAAAGCCGATGATGATGGCCGCGGCGCTGGTGAAACCAGCCAGCACAGGGTGGCTCAGAAAATTAACCAGGAAGCCTACTCGCAGCAACCCCATGAAAGTTTGCATAACACCCACCATAAAAGCCAGCGTTAATGCCAACTGGATGTAAGCGGCGCTGCCTACCTCGGCCAGGGAGCTAACCCCAGAAAACACCAGCAGGGACACAATAGCCACTGGACCAACGGCTAAAGTGCGGCTGGTGCCAAAAATGCCATACAGTACCAGTGGGGCAACACTGGCGTATAGGCCAACCTGGGGGGGCAAACCGGCCAACAACGCATAGGCCATTGCCTGGGGCACCAGCATAATGGCCACAATGAAACCGGCCATCAGGTCACCCACCAGATCAGTTCGGCGATAAACTGGCAACCAGGTGAGGATAGGAAAATAATGCCGCCAATTTCGCATTGCTTGCCGGTCAGAACGGCCGTTTTTCATAGAATGGATTGCCATAAAACCCCCCACTAATGGCGCGTCTAAATAGAGAAAACGGGCACTGCTGGGGTACCCGTCTGGTTATCGTTTCACCTCAAGCATCTGCTCTCGTTCAAGAAAATCCTCAGTGCAAAACCGAAAAACTTCCATATCATCCTCGGAATAACCCGCCCCTTGCAGTTCAGCTTCCGCCTGCTCCTGAGACCATCGGTCATGTACCATCCGGTGCAGCATCCACATCAAGGCCACGCGGGACGCAGTGCGACAGTGGAACAAAACCTTGCCCCCTTCCGCCTGGCCCAAGGCATCACGAAATGCCTCAACGTGTACCCTCTCTAGTTCATAGGCGGGTACCTGCAAATGGATATAGCGTAATTTGTGGGCTGCAGCCCTTTGGGCCTGAGCGGCGGCCCGCTCAGGATCGCTGCGCACGTTAATGACGAGCTTGAAATTCTGTTCAGCCAATTTCTGCCAATCTTCTATTTTTGGCTGGCCGGCCAAAAATACGGTATCGGAAACCTGATATGAAATCAGGTCGCTGCCTGGCAGCAAGGGTACCGTCATGCGTGTGCGTAGTTTATGGCACTTTTCTGTCATGACCTTACCTCATTTTTGCGGGAAACCGGACCGTTTCCAGCCAATCATGCCTCCAGACAGGTTAATGGCGTCAAAACCTTGCGCGGATAGCATTTCGCAAGCGGTATAGCTGCGTGCCCCAGAACGGCACACGCAGACGATCGGCCGATCTTTGGGTAGTTCGTTCATGCGCTGCATCAACGAGGACAAGGGCAGCAAACGAGCACCATCAATGTGGCCATCGTATTCATATTCCCCAGGGGTACGCACGTCTACCAGCAAGGGGGCTGGCTTGTTGCTTTCTAACCACTGTTGCAGTTCGTGGGGATTTAGCTGTTTAACGGCCGTTACAGGCGCTACTGTCTCCCGTTCTCGGGCTGAATTTGTAAACAATGAACGTAACATCTTAAACATAACTCCTTGACATGCGTACCAAAAGCCAGGGACCAACCCGCTTCTTGTACAATTTGGTTTAGTAAAGTTTTGTGGGCTTTGGCAGGCAGGCCAGTTTCCAAGCTCCCCAAACTAGCCTACCTGCCCAGTTTTTAAATGAAAAGCGACGCTTTAGCGCGTGAAGCATCACCCATAAAAGTGGCCACTCCGCCGTGCTCAACGCCATCCATCAACTCATCATCATGGATACCCAGCAGTTCCTGGGACATTTCGCAGGCCACCATACGCACGCCGAACTCTTGCGCCATGCTCATCAGCTCTTCCAACGAGGCAACTTCATGGTCGCGCATCAACTTACGAATAATTTTCGAGCCAGCCCCCAAAAAGCTCATCTGCGACAGAGAGAGATTTTTGCTGCTACCAGGCAGCATAGCGGCAAAGCCTTGTTCTAAAATATTCTTACCGGCAAATTTGGTCTGCTTTTTAATGACGCTTAGACCCCAAAAGGTAAAGAACATTGAAACCTCCAACCCCATGGCGGCCGCACCAGTGGCAATGATGAAGGAGGCAATCGCCTTGTCCAAATCGCCAGAAAACACCACCATAGCTAGGCGATCTTCGATGTCCTGAGCCGGGGCTTCCTCAAGTTGGTTGACCCGTTCTTCGAGTTCAGCAATGCGCTGCAGTAGGGTATCGTAGTCTATTGCAGGGGCGGGGGTTTCTTTTAACAAGCTCATTTCAGCCATTTCTACACATCTCCTTTTTTAAACCCAACCTTATGAAGCGGCTCCCAACAAACAACAAACACCTATTTCGTCCGGCGTAGATAATGCACGTAAAGGGGCGAACCGTTTTCAGCAGTTTCTTCTTGTTCCAAAAGCTCAATATTTTTAGCTGTTTTCGCCCAACCCTGGAAATCGGCTACGGATCCGCGGTCTGTAGCGATGACGCGCAGAACTTTGCCCACGTCCAAATTGTTGATAGCTTTACGACTCTTGACTAAAGGCATAGGGCATTTGGCCCCTTTTACATCCAATTCTTGATCAAATTTAACACTCATATTTTTCTCCTTATTTTTCAATGCGGTGAAGCAAGTTAGCTGGCTTTGCGCCCGCCAAATCCTAAACGAGGATACTAAGCATCAGCCAATGCACAAATATTCTTACCCAACTCCAATTCGCTGGCTGTTTCTTCATCGGGCTGCACCAGACCCGCATTGACGCGTTTAATTTCTACATACTCAGGCGGAAAGGTGGGCAGGTTAGACAGCACATAATCGGTAAACTCTGTCAAAGAGCGTGGCCTGAGAGCATCATTCTGCTGTTTTACGACACCAAAAGGGGCCACAAAAATGCCGTTCTGTCCGCCTTCCTCCAACATGTTGAAATGGGCGGGCAAAATCAAGGTGTCATCGTTAATGTGTGGCGGCAGGCGCTGAAAGAGGCTGTGGTACAAAATCGGGGTCCAGGCTTCCCCTTTGCCACCCAGGTCGGGGCGGCCAAATGAGCGCAGGAAGATGCCATCGCCGGTGAAAATGTATGTTTGGCCGGTGGGGGCTGTGAAGAGGTAGTTGACTTGCCCCAATGTGTGGCCAGGGAACCAGATTACCTTAACGTTGAACTGCCCAACCTGGAAAGTTTGCCCGTCGGAGAGGTAGTTATAGGGAATGGTGGCGGGCAGCATGTCAATGGGGTGGATCGCATCATAGGGATGCATGTAGTAGCCGGCGCCGGTTTCCTGAGCCAGGGTTGGCCCGCCGCTGATGTGGTCGGCGTGGGCGTGGGTATCTAATATGTGAGTCAGGTGGGCGTTTTCGGCATTGAGAATGTTGTGGTAGTTTTCGATGTGCCGCAGGGGATCAATGACGGCCGCTTGCCCATCACTCACAACGACAAAGCTCAGGTCGCCCCGGGCTGGGCGCGCTACTTGGATAATTTTGCCAAAGGGTTCGTCAACGGCCGTGCGCACGTCATACAGTCCGCCCCAGCTCAAAATACCTTCTTGCAGAAAAGTGGCCCGGATACCCCGCTCTTGCAGGATTTCAGCCACAAATTGGGAGGAGCCTTCTTTGGCACAGACCACCAGCACTTCCTCGCCCATAGGCACCTGGGTTACGGCGTCCTCTTCTTCTTCAATGAAGTCAAAGTAGGGAATATTGACGAGTTCTAAAGAGGAACGGCCGTCAATGCGCCAACGGCTAAAATCATCCTGATTACGCACATCAACAATTACCCGCTGCCTATCATGCAGCAAATCTTCATAGACATCTTCAATAGCTCGCGGGGACACGCTAACTTCAATATTTTCAGCAACAGCCATGACAGTAAAGCTCCTTTCAGCGAGATAAATCTTTCATTTTAAGGCACGCTGAATTCTAGTCCGCTTTTACAAATTTTTCGTAAATGGCATGTAAGGGTTTTGTAAGGAATTATTGAAATAAAAAAGCCCGACCGGTTTGACTATACCGGTCAGGCTCGCAAAGCAAACACGAAGACGGTAACTACCACCTAAGTTGAAATAAAATCCGTCAAGTCCAATTTCTTAAACAGGCGCTCGCGTACCTGTTCAGGCAGCTGCGGCTGTTCCAGGTTGCGGTAGAGATAAACCGTTTTTCGCAGGGTATCCACCATAACACGGCAATTTTCACATTCTTGCAAGTGCTGTTCAATTTCAGCGCAAACGGCTTCAGAGGCTTCACCATCCAGGTAAGGTGACAAGTCATCTAATAAATGTCGGCAATCATGGGGTTCCATTAGCCCACCTCCTTAAATCAACGCCTGCTCGGTAAAATGGGTTGACAGGCGTTCACGCAGCCACAGCCGGGCGCGGTGTAGCCGTTTTTTCACAGCATCAACAGAGATGTCTAAAATGTCGGCCGTTTCTTGGGTAGAAAGCTCTTCTAATTCCCGGAGCAGGAAGACCACGCGCAGTTTTTCTGGCAACTCCATGATGGATTCTTCCAGATATTTTCGCGTTTCGGCCGTTTCAAATTCATTTTCTGGCAGGCAGCACCAGTCGAAAAGCTGCTGGGGAATAGTGGCCCCGGTGTTTGGCTGCAAGGTTTCATCAATAGAGAGGGTGTGGGGCGACGGCCGTCGCAGTCGCATCATCGCCGCATTGTAAGCAATACGGTACAACCAAGTATTCAACCCAGACCGTCCCTCAAACCTGTCAATGCTCTTATAAGCATTCATAAAGGTCTCTTGCACCACATCTTCTGCATCCGCTTCATTTTTCATCAAACGCAGCGCCAGGCGATATATTTGCGTACCATACATATCAATACATTGGACACAGGCCGCCTTATCCCCCGCCTGTAATCGTTCTAAAAGTTCCTGCTCAGTCAATGGTTCACTCATAGGATATCTACACAATCTCCTTTTCCTAGCCACCCCCAGCGCCGATTATACAAGGAAAAAGCCGGATACGCTTGGCAGCATACTGTCTAACAGGAAAATCTGTAGCCATCCCAAGAGTAAAAACCGCTATCTATTGGCTTAGACGCCCACGAGCAAAATTGGTGACACCTATCTTAAATTTTGCGCAATTTGCCTAACAAAACCCTACCGATTCCTACATAAAAACCATTGCCAAACGGCCACCAATTCGCCACAATGAAGGGTTGAGGTGCAATATGAAAAATAACAATCACTTGCCTTGGTGGCAGCGAGGTGTCATTTACCAGATTTATCCCCGCAGCTTCCAAGACACAACAGGTAATGGCGTTGGCGACCTAAACGGCATCATCCAAAGATTAGACTATTTGAATGATGGCACACCTAACTCTCTAGGAGTCGATGCCCTTTGGATTAGTCCGTTTTACCCCTCCCCCATGGCTGATTTTGGCTATGACGTCAGCGATTACTGTGCCGTTCACCCCCTGTTTGGCACGCTGGAGACTTTTGACCGCCTGGTAGCAGCAGCGCACCAGCGAAATATTAAAATCATTATAGACTACGTACCCAACCACACATCGGACCAACACCCCTGGTTCATTGAAGCCAGTAGCAGCCGCACCAACCCGCGCCGCGACTGGTACATCTGGCGCGATCCCCAACCGGACGGTTCGCCACCCAACAATTGGGGCAGCTTCTTCGGCGGACCAGCCTGGACCTACCATGAGCCAACCCAACAATACTACATGCACCAATTCTTAAAGGAACAGCCTGAATTGAATTGGCGTAATTCGGCCGTGCGCCAGGCTATGTTTGATGTGTTGCGCTTTTGGTTGGACAGGGGGGTTGATGGCTTTCGCATGGATGTGGTGGGTCTCATCTTGAAGGATGCGCAACTTCGTGATAACCCGCCCAACCCGGATGCCCCACCGAATTTGCCAGAAAATGACATTGCCGGCCGTTTTCTGATGGTGCATAACCTGGACCAGGACGAAGTTCAGGACATTATGCGGGAATTTCGGCAGTTGCTGGATGCTTACGGTGCAAAAACGGGAAATGAGTACGTGGCGATTGGCGAACTATGGGGTCCGCTAGCGCGCTGGATACGCTATTATGGTGAACAAGGTGATGGCTTGCATCTGCCCTTCAACTTTCGGTTAATGGATGAAGGGGTGTGGGATGCGCAGGTAATGCGCAGTCTGGTGGATGCGCTGGAGGGCGTGCTGCCTGATTTTGCCTGGCCCAATTATGTCTTAGGAAACCATGACCGTATTCGGCTGGCTACACGTTTTGGCGGGCAGGCCCAGGCACGGTTAGCGGCAATGATGCTATTGACGCTACGAGGCACGCCAACGCTCTACTATGGGGACGAGTTGGGATTGGAAAACGGCGTTATTCCCCCCGAAAAAATGCAAGATCCCCAAGGGATAAACCTGGGCGCGGAACGCACGCGTGACGTGGCGCGCACGCCCATGCAGTGGGACAGTACACCCTTTGCCGGTTTTTCTAATGTGGCACCGTGGCTGCCAGTGTCGGCAGACTTTGAAACGCGTAATGTGGCGGCGCAAACGGCCGTTTCGCACGCCATCCTCAATCTTTACCGCCAGCTCATCTGGCTGCGCCGCAACTCTAGCGCCCTCTCTGTTGGGCAGTACCAACCTGTTGATGGCCCCCAACACTGCTTTATTTACTGGCGTACCGCGGCAGCGGAGCAGCAGTTAGTGGCGCTGAATTTTAGCGCCGTGGCCCAAGAAATTTACATACCAGACCTGAGAACCGGTCAGGTACTTCTTTCCACCCACTTAGACCGCAGCGGCACAACAGCCAGTCATTTCCAGCTACGGCCGTATGAAGGTATCATTATTCAGCCATCATCGGCATAAGGAAGGAATCTATGATCACCAATGCCATCGAAGACTTTCGCCGCGCCCGCTGGCAAGCCGCTTTGCAGCAAGCCTTCGCCCGCATGACCGGACGACCCATTGACTTGCTGCCCTATGAAGAAGTAAGACGCGCGCTCCATGCCCAATCCCAAATTGAACGCGGTTTACGCGAAATCCCGCTTGAAGCCATTGTCGGCAGCGTGGGCCGCTATGGCGACTTCACCCGCAGCTTCCTCCCGCGCAGCGACAGTATGCAACAACGTTGGACCAACATTCAACAGGTAGCTACCGCTGGCAGCGGCTGGCCACCCATTCATGTCTATCAAATCGGTGAAGCATATTTTGTGCTGGATGGTAACCATCGCGTTTCTGTGGCACGGCAAATGGGATTAACCCATATTCAAGCCTACGTCACCGAAGTCATGACAAAAGTACCCATAACTGCTGAAACCACGCCTGATGAAATCATCTGCAAAGCTCGATATGCTGAATTTTTAGAGCAAACCAACCTTGACACCCTTCGTCCCGAAGCAAACCTAATGGTAACCGCTCCCGGCGCGTACCGCATTCTCGAAGAACATATTGCCGTCCATCGTCATTACATGGGGCTGGAACAGCAACGAGAAATTACCATGGCAGAGGCCATTACCAGTTGGTACGACAACGTGTACATGCCTGTAGCGCAGATTATTCGTCAGCGTGGCATCTTGCAAGACTTCCCTGACCGCACCGAGGCCGATTTGTACATTTGGCTTTCCGAACACCGCGCAGAGCTACAGGAAATGCTAGGCTGGAGCATTAGCACAGAAGCAGCTGCTAACGATTTAGTGAGTACGCAAAGCCAGAAACGCACGCTTTCAAGGGTAAGCAAGCGCATCATCGACTCCTTTATTCCTGAAGAGCTGCTGTCAGGGCCTGAGCCAGGCGAATGGCGCAAGGAACGGTTGGTCCAGCGTTACCTAGAAAATCTCTTCCTAGCAATTCTCGTCCCAATCGATGGTCAGGAGAAAGGTTGGTTGGCCCTGGAACAAGCCATTACCATCGCCCAGCGCGAGCAAGGCCAACTGCGGGGGCTGCACATTGTGCCTAAGTCAGAAGACAAAGAAACGCCGGAAGCCCATGAAGTCCAGATGCGCTTTGCCCAACGCTGTCAAGAGATGGGCATCTCTGGTTCGCTTATTCTGGAGAGTGGCCCAGTTGCCCACACAATTGTTGACCGGGCACGGTGGAATGATCTGGTTGTCATGAATCTGATGTACCCACCAGGGAAAACCGTTACAGAACGGCTGTCATCGGGGTTTCGGCAAGTGGTGCAGCGCTGCCCGCGCCCGGTGTTTGCCGCGCCACGCACTGTATCGCCATTGTCTCACGCTTTGCTGGCATATGACGGTCATGCCAAATCACAGGAAGCGCTTTTTGTGGCTGCCTATGTGGCTGAACGCTGGCGCATTCCCCTGACGGTCGTTATCTCCCATGAGAAAAAAGAGCCTGATGAGGAAATGGTAAAGTTCGTTCAGAGCTATATAAATCTCCATGAAATTGCAGCAAATTGGGTGATTGAGCGAGAAGATGCAGCACACCTGATCCTGAAATCGGCGGCTTCCTGCCAGTGTGACTTTATTATTATGGGTGGCTATGGCGCGCAGCCCGTCGTGGAAGCGGTATTGGGTAGCACGGCTGACACGGTTTTGCAAGAAACCACAATACCTGTGCTAATTTGCCAATGACGGGAGTATTAATGTTGGACAGCCAATCGTCTACAAGATAGCCTGAGCTAAAATATGACTTGAGTACTATATTCCGCTATCTTTGTAGTACAATTCAAGCTATTAAACTGGCGATTTTGGGGCAAAGGAGAGGTTTGCAAGGTTAGAAAATGGGTCAAAGCCTGCTGAATTTACTCAAAGATTCTTTTAATGATAGTGAACTGCACGAATTAGCCTTCGAACTGCACATCGAAGTTGAAGATTTACGTGTACCTAACCTGGCGGGGCGGGCAGATCGCATCCGGGCGCTCATCCATTATTGTCAGAAAAACGGCCGTATAGCCGACCTCATTACTTTTTGTAGCCAGCTGCGCCCCACAAAAGAATGGCCAGACCCGGCTTTGTTGGGTAGCGATGCCGAACTTTATGGGGAGCCGGTGAAACTCCTGCCTTACGAACCAGAAACTGTGCCTGTGCCCGCCGGCCCTTTTCATATGGGTAATGATGCGCCAGATGCCCCAACCAGCGAAACCCCCCTCCACGTGGTAGATTTAACCTATTTTCGTCTGGGAAAATACCCGATAACCAACGAGCAATATGGTGAATTTTTGAAGCAAAATCCCCAACAGCCACCGCCACCTGCGGGCGCAGGGTGGTTTGGCAAAACACCCCCAAAAGATAGATTGAACCATCCTGTAGTGGGCATTACTTGGGAAGAGGCATTGGCATACTGTCAATGGCTGAGCGAGTCTACCGGACGCCACTACCGGTTGCCCACAGAGGCGGAGTGGGAAAAGGCGGCCCGTGGCCAGGATACACGGCCGTTCCCTTGGGGGAGCGCATGGGAAGAAGGTGCTTGCAATGTGGCCGGGAATGGCACAACGGCCGTCACCACTTACCTCAACCACGGCAGCCCCTATGGCTGCATAGACATGCTAGGCAACACCAGCGAATGGACCTCATCCATTTGGGGCGAAAATCGCCGCGAACCAGCCTTTACCTACCCTTACAATACCCAAGACGGCCGGGAAGACCTTACTGCCAATAAACAAAATCCCCGTCTACGCCGCATCTGCCGGGGGGGCAGCTTCAACAGCGACCCCAGCAGCCTGCGCCTTACCTATCGGGAAAGCATGCGCCCCAACAGCCGCAAAAACGACGTCGGTTTTCGCATCCTGTTAGCTCCCTAAACCACCGGGAGAAGAGAGATACCTCATGGGTCGTTTCAGAATCCAAAAAGCTACCGCTGCCCAAAAAGGGTGGAAGGAATCCCTTATCGATCGTATTAACGAAGGCAAAGCCCTGCCAATTCTTAGCTATGTTGTAGACAGCACCCTCATCTTCAGCGATATCCAAGAACTAATTGATGGTTGGGCCTACTACACCGACTACCCTTTCGATAATCGCAACCTGGCCTACATGGCCCAATTCCAAACCGTTATCGCCCAATCCCGCGGACAAGACAGCGAATACATCAAACGCGATTATCTCAGCTTCCTAAAAATGGCTCTGCAACAAATTGCGGATCCCGACATGGTAGAAGACCTGCAAGAAGACATCAATGCCGACAAACTAACCTTCACAGAAACGGCCGATCGCCTCAACTACCCCAACTTCAACAATGGCCCCGACAACCCCCTCCTCATTTTGGCCAAACTCCCCTTACCCATCTACCTCACCACCTGCTCCCACACCTTTTTAGAGCTAGCCCTCGCCCGCGAAGGCAAAAACCCACACCCAGAAATTTGCTATTGGAACAACCAATTAGGGCGCATTCCTTCCGTCTTCGCCACCAATCCAAACTATCACCCCACCGTAGCAGAACCCCTCGTATACCACCTACACGGCATCGACGCCCACCCTGCTTCCATGGTCCTCACAGAAGACGACCACCTGGATTTTCTTGTCAACACCTCTCGGGATTGGGAAGGCATCCCACTCGTTGTACGCCAGGCCCTGACAGACTCGGCCCTCATGCTGCTAGGGTTTGGTCTTGCCAGTTGGGATTTTCGCACCGTTTTCCGTGGCCTGATTCGCCAAAGTTTGGCCGAACGCCGCCCTAAAAGTGTGGCTATCCAACTCCAAGGAAATGAACATCAACAAAATTACTTGCAAAACTATTTAGACCAAGAAGGAAAATTTGAAGTCTATTGGGGGGAAACGCAAGACTTCATGCAGGAAATTTGGCAGTTGTTTGCCACATAGCCGCCAGCAAATCATCTATCAACAGTCGGGCTACCCCGGCTGCTATTCTAACGTGTAGACAAGCGAAAAATCAGGCAAACTCAAGGAGAGACCTTTATGGTGCCGCCTCTTGAAAACCCCTACGTGGGGCCGCGCACATTTGAAAAAGAAGATCGCAATCGCTTTTTTGGCCGTGAGCGCGAAGCGCGTGATCTGGTCTCGCTCGTTATTTCAGAACGCCTGGTGCTTTTTTATGCCCAATCGGGTGCGGGTAAGAGTTCTTTAGTCAATGCACGGCTCATTCCACGCCTGGTAGAAGAAGAGAACTTTGTGGCTTTGCCGGTTGGCCGCGTGTATGGTGAACTACCCCCGGGTATTGCGGCTGTAGACAATATTTTCGTTTTCAATCTCATTCTTAGCTTAGAACAAAGTGGGCAAGATGTCGAACAGTTTGCCCATATGAAGCTGACGGAATTTCTGAGCCATCTGGCAACGCATGATGGGGAACATTATTTTTATCAGGCGAACCTGGTAGAAGCGGAGCCGACAGCAGAGGGGCAGGAAAATGAGGAAAATGCAAAGGCGGCGGATGTAGCCTACGAGGAACCGCCCCATGTGCTGATCATTGACCAGTTTGAGGAGATTGTCAATACGCACCTTGATCGCTGGATGGACCGCAACGATTTCTTTGAACAGCTTAACCAAGCTTTGCTGGACGATCCTTTATTATGGGTGGTCCTGACCTTGCGGGAAGATTATGTGGCGGCCTTACGGCCGTATCAACGACTCATCTTCAACAACATGCGCGCCCGCTTCTACATGCAGCGCATGGACGCCATCACCGCCCAGCTAGCCATCGAGCAACCAGCCGCCTTGGCTGGTCGCCCCTTTGCGCCCGGTGTTGCCGCTATCCTGGTCAACAACCTGCGTCAGATCCGCGTACAGCACGGAGGTACCCAGGCCGGGCAATTTGTAGAACCTGTCCAGCTTCAAGTCGTATGCTACCAACTCTGGGAAAACTTACGCGATAGTCACAATAGAGAAATTACCAAACAAGACCTGGAAGAGTTGGGCGATGTGGATACGGCTTTGTCACAATACTATGAAGAAACCATCGCCAATGCCATCGAAACCACTGGCGTGTCAGAAGTGGAACTGCGCGCATGGTTCGATCAGGAACTGATCACTGAAGCTGAAACCCGTGGCATCGTCTATCAGGGCGAAAGCGAGACGGCCGGCATGGGCAATGCGGTAGTCCAGGTGCTGGCAAACAAGTTTCTTCTGCGAGCCGACATTCGCGCTGGCGGCACCTGGTATGAGCTGGTCCACGACCGGTTTGTAAACCCCATTCTCCAATCTAACCAGGCATGGCGACAACGCCAAAGCCCGCTGCTGCGCGCCGCAGAAGCCTGGGACCGTGCAGAACGGAGCCGCAACAAGCTGCTGTTGGGAGAAGAACTTAAGGGCATTCTGGCGACCATTGAACGAGATAAGCAAGAGAAACTTGTGCAAGAGTTCCTAACAGCTTGCGAAGATGCACAGAGTCTTTTTGAGTTAGCCGATGCGCAGGCGCGGGCTGAGACCCAGGCTCGCACGGCAGCACGGCTACGAAGATTGAGTCTAGGGCTGGCAGCCCTGGTCGTTATTGCCGGAGCAGCCATGGTGCTGGCAATTTTAGGGTTGTCATCTGCCCGGCAAAATGCGGCATTGGCGGCCAATGCCGCAGCTACGTCAGACGCTAACGCCGCATTGGCAGCCACATCTGCCGCGGCGGCCCAAGAAAACGAGACCCTGGCACGAACCAATGAGGCGCTGGCAGCAACGGCCGCAGCCGATGCCGTTGCAAATGCAGAGCTTGCCGCCAGCGCTGCGGCTACCTCACAAGCCAATGCGCACCTGGCAAGCACCCGTGAGGCAGAAGCCAGGGTGGCGGAACAACAAGCGTTGGAGCAGGAGGAGTTGGCTCGCGCCAATGAAGCAAAAGCAGAGAAAAATAGTCGGATTGCTCTGGCACAATCTTTAGCGGCGCAGGCTCCGCGCATTATTGAGTTAAATAATAATACGGAATTGGCAACCTTGCTGGCTTTGGAAGCGCTGCAAATTAACCGCGCGGAAGGAAATGATGATACCGGTTTGGTAGATAGTGCCTTGCGTGAGGTTTTAACGAAAGAAGATTACAACACTGTTTGGAATGGGCATGAAGGGTTTGTGAAACACGTTGTTTTTGATCCTAACGGCCGTTTCATGGCTTCTTCTGAGGCGGACGGCAGCATCTATCTTTGGGACATTGAAGGTGACAGCTCGCAATACATCGATCTCGGCAGCAACATGGCGGCGCAAAATCTGGTCATTAGCCCCGACGGCAACAGCATGGCGGTTTTGCGTTTCGACCAGCAAATAGATTGGTGGGATATTAACCAGATTGCCGTAGGAAGCCGCGCTGCGCCAATGCTGCTTGCCAGCCTGCCCCCCACTGGCAACCTGGTAAGCCATATCCAATTTTCGCCTGATGGCCGACGCTTGCTTACTCTTGGCCCTCAGGGTCAGATCCGGCGGTGGGAGCTATCTGACCCGCAAGCTGGACCAGAAATTATCTATAACACCGCTGACCCTGAGGTAAACCTGGCTTTAAGCGCGGACGGCCGTTATCTGGCTACCTTTGTTCGAGGAACCATCCTAGTACGCGACCTAAACAACACTAACCGCGCTATCGTGCGACAATTCGACAGTGGAAATGGGGTAGAAATTACCCACGCGGTTTTCGCACCTGACAATCAGTTTTTAGCAACGGGCGACGCTAATGGCAGCATTGCCATGTGGCAATTAACCAGCAATCAATTTAGTGTCACCCGCTTTCCCGGCAACGTGCCTCCGCCCATCGGTGATTTAACTATTAGTAGCGACAGCCAAACCATTGCCGCTATTGTGTCTGAAAACCTGGCGATTTCCCTGCTCAATGTAGAAAGACCAGAGCTTCCCGTGCTTAACCTGACTGGTCATAATTCCATCATTAACACCATCGCCTTCAACCCAACCAACAACCTGTTAGCTTCCGCCAGCGATGATCGCTCCATACGTTTGTGGCAGCGTGGTGGGACAAATATACGCCCGGAAGTTTTGAGCGGTCACACAACAGACGTGGTATTGGTGGACTACGGGCAAAATGGTGAAGTACTGGCAACCGTAACGCAAAGCCTGGAAAACCCTTCTACAACCCCTCGGGAAGTGTATTTTTGGAATATGAGCGATATGCCACCAACTTTACTGCAAAGTTTCCCCATTCCGAACAGCGCTAACGTGGCCCCGCCGTTTTTTGACAGTTTAATCCCTACTGCGCTACATGCCGACCAGCAACTACTCGCCACCACCAATGAGTTCAATGATGTAGACATCTGGTCCTTCCGATTGGTCAATGAGGAGTTGTCATTCGTCACAACCCTGACCGCCGGAGAAACGCCTGTCACCGCCCTGGCATTTAGTAACGATGGGCAAGAAATTGCGGCGGCCCAGACTGAAGGGGTTACTATTTGGAACCTGGTGGATTCGGTGCCAATAACCTTAACCGGCTATCAGGGAAAGTTGTCGACCCTGCTGTTTAGCCCCAATGACCAATATTTGACGGCCGTAAATGACAATCAGGTCTTGTTCATCTGGGATTTGGCTGGTGATTTAACAAACCCAATTCAATTCAATTCCGGCCATGAAAGATGGGTTGGCGCCCTGGCTATCAGCCCAGATGGTAGCCTGCTGGCCTCAGCCGGCTACGACGATCTCACCATCAACCTGTGGCAATGGGCAGACCTTCTCCAAGAAGATTTCAGGCCGTTACACACGCTTCGCGGGCACGCCGATTGGATTCTGACCCTGGCCTTTAGTGCTCAAGGCAACCGGCTTGCCTCCGCCGGATGGGATCGCACACTGCGCACCTGGGACTTGCAAGCAGAAGACATCAACTTTTCTTCTACGGAACTCAAGGGGCACGATAGGCAAATTTATGCCTTACAATTCTCTCCTGATGGAAACACATTAGCCTCAGGTGGACGGGACCGCACGGTACGCATCTGGCTGGTAGGTGTAGATTTATATGCTGAGATTGCTTGTGAGCAGGTACGACGCAACCTGTCCCTTGGCGAATGGCAACGCTATCTGCGCGCACCGGCAACTGAGTATCAGGTGACTTGTCCCAATCGACCTGTACACCCCTCCTTGCTTGCAGAAGCAACAAATTTACTCCGCGCAGGCGACGCAATGGGGGCCGCATCTTTAATTGACGTCAGCAATCGCATTACCCCTGAGGCTGCAATAGATTTAGATGCCATACAAGAAAAGGTGCTAATGCAGCAAGCTCAAGACCTGATCGACCAGGGCTTGGATGCGGCGGAAAATGGCGAAATTGAAACGGCCGTTGCCAACTTTAGCGAAGCGCAAAGGATAAATCAAACCATCGAAATCAGTGATGTTGCATGGAATTTACTCTGTTGGTATGGGGCTTTATGGAGCCAGCCAGATGACGTACTCTTTGCCTGTGAACAGGCTGTTGCTTTGGCCCCCAACAATGGCGATTATCGTGACAGCCGGGGTGTAGCGCGCGCGCTCTTGGGAGATTTTGCCGGCGCCATTGATGATTTTGAGTTTTTCCTGCAATATTTGATAAATATTGACCAATACGAAGAAGGGGGTTACGGTCGTGAAGCATGGATTACTACCCTGCAAAACGGCGAAAACCCCTTCACACCAGAACTTCTAATAGCCCTTCGCGAAGAATAAAAAGCGCGGGCACCCCTTAATAACTCTCTCCTCTATAGCCTTAATACGGGAACTATCAGGCAGCTTCCGGTTCAGTAGCAACCGTCTCAAAATCGTGCGTGGGTAACCCCGCTTTTTTGCGAATAAGGTATTCCAACTCATCTAATACCGCCGGGTTTTCCGCCAGGTAAAGCTTGGCATTTTCCCGCCCCTGACCCAACAAAGTTTCGCCATAACGGTAATAGGCCCCCCGTTTATCCACAACATCCAACTCCACCGCCAAGTCAATAACGTCACCCGTCAGAGAAATGCCTTCATTGTACATAATATCAAATTCACACTCTGTAAATGGTGGCGCAACTTTGTTTTTCTTCACTTTTACACGGGTACGGTTGCCAATGACATCGCTGCCAGCTTTTATGCTCTGAACGCGGCGAATATCTAGCCTTACTGAAGCATAAAATTTTAGCGCATTGCCACCACTAGTGGTTTCTGGATTACCAAACATCACGCCAATCTTCTGCCGGAGCTGATTAGTAAAAATTACAACGGTATTGGTCTGTTTGATGACCCCAGAAAGCTTCCGCAAAGCCTGAGACATGAGCCGTGCCTGCAAACCAACATGGGAATCACCCATTTCGCCTTCAATTTCCGCTCTGGGCACCAATGCGGCAACAGAGTCCACCACCACCACGTCCATAGTTCCGGAACGAATTAAAGCATCGGCAATCTCTAACGCCTGCTCACCTGTATCTGGTTGAGAAACATATAGATTCTCAATGTCTACACCACATTTTGCGGCATAGTTTGGGTCCAGGGCGTGTTCCATGTCAATAAAAGCACAAATGCCGCCCCGCTGCTGTGCTTCCGCAATGATGTGCTGGCAAAGGGTCGTTTTGCCAGATGATTCAGGCCCGTAAATCTCCACGACACGGCCACGAGGTACGCCGCCAACACCCAGGGCAATATCCAACGAAAGGGAACCAGTGGGAATTGATTCGATTTGCAAATGATGGGCTTCACCAAGGCGCATAATTGCACCCTCGCCAAATCGTTTGGTCAAAGAGTCAAGGGTTTTTTCCAGGGCAGCAATACGGCCGTTTCCATTAGTAGAGGCCATGAGACTTCTCCTTTTTTTGAAACAAAATTTTTAGGGGTGAAAATCAGTCAACAAGGGAATAGTAGCACGGTTGTTCTAATTTGTCAACGCCAATGCCGCGAATCCGAACGCCCGTTCATGTTTTCAGATCACACCCTCTTGTCGGCGCAGCAGCCGCACCAAGCGCGGAATTTCTTGCCCACCCAACAACAGGTTCAATCCTATGTAAACCATAGCCCCCCCACCACCGCCACCAACCAGAAAGAGTATTGGATTCGTCACAAAATTGCCTAGCCCCCAAATCACAAGGCTCATGCCTGCTGTAGCCAGCAAGGCCCTACCCGCGCTTCGGGCCAGCAAATCCTCATTCAAGCTCCCTAGTACACGGCGATTTAACATAAACAGAAGGATAGACAACACAGTAAAAGCTACCGTGCTAGCCAGAGCCAGCCCCACAATCCCTAAATCATCCACCAGCCAGCGGGCGATGGCCACGTTTATGACAAGCCAGGCCAGGTAAGCAAACATCGGTGTGCGCGTGTTATGTTGGGCGTAAAAGAGACGGGCTACTACTTCCAAGGTCGCCTCGCTAACAAGACGCACGCTAAATACCAGCAGCACACTGTAAACCAGGGCAGTTGACCTGGCATCAAAAGCGCCTCCCTCCAACAAAAAGGTGATCGCTGGCTGACCGAGCAACACTAAACCAGCAGCGGCGGGAATGGTGAGTGTCCAGATGATGCCTAGGGTAGACACGGCCGTCCGCTTCATCTCCGCCACATTTCCCTCATTAAACAGCTCCGCCAGCGTAGGAAACATCACCAGGGCAATGGCGGTGCCAAACAGCGTCTCCGGAAGCTGCATAAGCGCATACCCATAAAAGTAAGCGGATGTGCTGCCTGTAGGCAAAGCAGAAGCTAAACGAATGATGAAAAGGTCAGCTACCTGAATAGCCCCTAAAGTAACAATCCGCGGCCCCATCAGCCACAGGATTTCGCGCACTCCTGTCAGCCGCAAGTCCAAGGCCGGCGTGTAGCGGTAGCGATAGCGCACCAAGGCAGGCAGTTGAATGGCAATATGCAGCAGTCCGCCAACCACAGTACCCAAGGCCAACCCCTGAATGCCCCAAGGCAGAAATAGCGTAACGCCCATAAAATAACCAATATCCAGCGCAATGGGGGCAAGCGCCGGTAAAGCAAAATGTTGGTGGGCATTGAGAATGCTGCTAAGCACACCACTTATGCCAAACAGGGTCGTCTGAATCAAAATGATGCGCATGATTTCAGCCGTTAGTTGTTGCATCTCTGGCGCAAAGTCAGGCACCAGTATCACGCGAGTCAGCCAGGGCGCGAACAAGGCCCCCAGGGCAGAGATGCTGCCCAGGAGCAAGATTACCAGGGTGAGAATGGTGTTGGCCAGGCGGGCGCTTTTGACGGCCGTTTCCTGAGCCAGATAAGCCGCATATACCGGAATAAAAGCCGCCGCCAGAGAACCCCCGGCAATAACAATAAAAAACACCTCTGGCAGTTGGTTAGCGGCGGTAAACGCATCAAACTCCGGGCCTGTGCCAAAATTCACGCTAATCAGACGCGTGCGAATCAATCCGGTAAGCTTCCCCAGACCAAAAAGAATCATGACAATGATGGATGATTGCAATAAATGGCGCGCTCGTTTCATGGAAAAACCTCTTACGCCAGTACCCAAAAAACCGGCGGGCCGTATTTTAGCGTGTAACCTCAATTTTGGCGGAATCTTGGCGAATCCTCATGAAGCTCTAGTACCCATCACCTAAACAGCATACCGGTTCAACGGCAAAATTGCCGCTATAATAGGGTCGAAAAAGCTGGAGGACTGGTTAATGGAAGCGAAAACACCCGAGTGGGTTAAAGATGCTGTTTTTTATCAAATCTTCCCCGATCGCTTTGCCTATCGGAAACTCGAACCAGGGCAAAACAGGTATCCACCGCAACCGGCAAACCTGCAAGCCTGGGGCGCCAAACCAACCCGTCATGGGTTTATGGGCGGCGATTTGCCAGGTATTGTTGACAATCTTGATTACCTGGCAGATTTGGGCGTTAATGCCATCTATTTGAACCCCATTTTTGCCTCTGCTTCTAACCATCGCTACCACACCTATGATTATTATCAGGTAGATCCGCTGTTGGGCGGCAACCACGCCTTTTTTGATCTTCTCCAGGCCGCCCACAGCCGCAACATGCGGGTGGTGCTCGATGGCGTTTTTAATCACGCCAGCCGCGGATTCTTCCAATTCCACCATTTGCTGGAATGTGGGCCGGAGTCGCCTTACGTGGATTGGTTCCGCGTCCACGAATGGCCGCTTAATGCCTATGATCGGCATGCCCGCAAGCCCAACTATGATGGGTGGTGGGGTAACGCGGCGCTGCCAGAGTTCAACACGGATACAGCGGCGGTGCGCGAGTTTTTATGGGCTGTCGCTACTTATTGGATAGAACAGGGCATCGATGGTTGGCGACTGGACGTGCCCAATGAAATTGATGACGATGCATTTTGGCAAGAGTTTCGGCAGCGGGTCAAAGCCATTAACCCTGAAGCGTACATCGTCGGTGAGCTATGGCATGATGCCCAACGCTGGCTGCAAGGCGATCAATTTGACGCGCAGATGGATTACAATTTTACGCGGGCCGCTTTTGGTTTTTTCGTTGGCGATAATATGAACCAGGAAGATACCCCGGGAATGGGGTATGGTTTGATGCCCACCCTGACAGGGCAGGCCTTTGGCGCAGAACTGCAACGCCTGACCAACGAACTGTATACTTCTGAGATCGTGCAGGCGCAAATGACTATGTTGGGTAGCCATGACACGCCACGCCTATTGACAATTGCCAATAATGATAAAACGGCCGTACGCTTGATGTTTCTTTGCCAAATGACCCTGCCCGGTGCCCCCAACATCTACTACGGTGATGAAATTGGGATGGCGGGCCGGGGTGACCCGGACTGCCGCCGCGCTTTTCCCTGGCACGATCGTACTGTATGGGACCAGGAATTGCGTAGCGACGTGCGGGAGTTCATTCACCTGCGCCATGAAACGCCAGCCCTGCGGCGCGGAACCTTTGAATTGCTGTACGCGGATGAAACTGTGGTTGTGTATCAACGGCGGTTGGTCGCACAAACGGCCGTTATCGCCTTTAATGTTGGCGTCACACCACGTATCATTGCTTGCCCCCCTGGCTTTGGGCAAAAGTTAGATGAAAAGCTGGCTCACCGGGGGCAACCTTTTATGGCGGGAAAAAGTTACCGGCTCCACGGCCGTTCCGCCCGGGTCTGGGCCAATTAACCACCAACTATTCTCGCACTGTTAACGGCACAACCCATTATTTACATGTATCATCCAAAAGGCACAATATACCCGTTCATCGAATCAAGCTAAGGAACAAGCATGAGTGAGTCACCCCTCATTCTCTACGTAGAAGACAATCTAGATAATCGCAAACTTGTTCGCCGCGTACTGGCAGCCTCCGGCTTTGACTTCCACGGCGCAGCCAATGCCCGTGAAGCTTATGCCTTTCTCAATGAGCGCATCCCCGACCTCATTCTCATGGACATCAACCTACCTGAAATTGACGGGTATACCATGACCCAACAACTACGCCAACACAAAAACCTTGCCCAAATTCCCATCGTGGCCCTCACCGCCAACGTTATGAAGGCTGACCGTGAAAAAGCTACAGAAGCCGGCTGCAACGGTTTCATCCAAAAACCAATCAACGTTGACCTTCTTCCCGAACAAATATCCGAATACCTCAATAGGAAGTCGTAGCAAATGAGCAACCCTAACCTGCCAATCAACCCCCGTGAAGCCCATGTTCTCGTTGTGGAAGACAACGTTTCCAACTTTGTGCTGATTGCCAAACTGCTGGCCTTTATGGGCGTAGAAAAATGCGAATGGAAAACAACGGGATGGGGCGTCGTTGAATTTGCTAACACCATGAATCGCGTCGATCTCGTGCTCATGGACCTCCGCCTGCCCCACGAAGATGGCTACGAAGCGCTCCGGCAAATTCGTTCCCACCCCCAGCTAAAAGAAACCCTGGTAGTTGTAGTTACCGCACAAGGCAGCACCGCCGAGATGGAAAAAGCGCGGGCCGCCGGTTTTAACGGTTTTATAGCCAAACCACTAAATGTAGACCAATTCCCAGAGCAAATCGGCCGAATTTTACGCGGTGAAGAAGTATGGGAACTAGGAATTTAGATGGAAAAACTCGCCCGTTTTCTGCCCCAAAATGTTGGGCAAAGTAGCATCAAGCAACGAAGCACCGTACTGCAAATTCTGGCAGTCATACTTACTTTCTTAACCATTGTTTATACCATCATTACACCAGCAACAAACAAGCTTTTTGCGCGGCAACTCCCATTTCAAATCATTATTAGCCTGCTCGTTCTTCTGGCAACAATTTACCTGGCTCGTAGACAAAAGGTTCGAATAGCGATCCACCTCTTTTTCATTGCCCAGATTATTTTGCAAACCACCATCTTCCATAGCAGCAATGTGCCCTATTTTGCATACTTCATGCTCGTCACGTTGGTTGCCGTTGCCATTTTGGACTTAATTTCTGCTAGTATCGTTTATGCCGCAGTTGTTCTATTCTCCGTAACCATTTTTGTCCGGGGCGCCGACCAGGTTGAAAATGAGTTTCTCGTCGGTTTTTATATTACGGCCGTCAGCCTGGGGCTAACAACCTGGTTTGCCACCACAAACGTCAGCAACGCACTCCGCCAAGCCCAAGAAAATGCCACCCAACTGGAACAAAACAACAAAATCATTGCCAACAGATCCTACCAAATTCAAAAAAGCGCCGAGATCGGTCAGGTCATCAACTCCATACTTGACCTAAAATGGCTATTAAGCACAGCTGCAGACCTCATCACCGACCAGTTCGGCTTCTACTTTGTAGGCATCTACTTACTAGACGAAACCCAAAAACGCCTTGTTCTCCAGGGAGCCACCAGCAACACCGGGCACGCAATGCTCAGCAAAAACTTCAGCCTAAACCTACAGGCAAATGCCATTGTTTGCTGGGTTGCCAAAAATAAAACGGCAAGGATTACCGATAACGTCCAAGAAGATCCCACCTATCTTGTCGTACCCGAACTGGCTAACACCCAATCCGAGGTCGCCCTTCCCCTACTCGCCCACAACACGCTTCTAGGTGTAATGGATGTGCAAAGCAATAAACCGCGTGCTTTCCAGGATGAAGATATTGCTTTCCTACAAATCTTGGCTAACCAAATTGCTGGCGCTATTGAAAACGCCAAAATTTTTGCCCAAACAGAGACCCAACTAAACGAGACTATCACCCTCTATAACCTTAACTCCCTTCTGACAACTACCCTAGACATTCAAGAAATTTACCGCCGTAGCGCCCTTTCCTTCACCGAAACGCTGGACATTTCACGCTGTTCTCTCCACATTTGGGATAAAGAAGCCAACACATTAACAAGCCAAATTGATTACATTAGCCAGAAAGAAGGTCAACATTCAGAATCCTATTCCCTTGAGCGCCGGCAAATCGAATTATTGGGCAGGAGCAACACGCACCGCGTTCTGCACACATTAGAACCCATCATCCATTACCACGCCGATCCGAATATCAGTGAGCGTAGAAAGCAGTATCTTGATGAAATTGGCATGAATATCTGCCTCCAGATTCCAATGGTGCAGGGCGTGGAAGCAATTGGTTTGGTGGAATTATTCCGCACCCAAGAGCAAGGGCCGTTCACCAAAAATGAGATTCAGCTCGCCCAGGCAATGGCAAACCAGGTAGCCAACGCACGGCAAAACGCGGAATTGGCCACCGAGGCCCGGGCTCGGGCTGCCCAGTTGAGTACACTAAATCGTATCAGCACCCTGGTATCGTTATCACCCACCCTGGCTGACGTGTTTGATGGTACACGCCGCGAGGTTTTTGCGCTCTTTGAGGCCACAGGGTTATCAATCATGCTGTTAACCCCAGACAAAACTCACATTAACTGGATTTATGGCTTTGAAAAAGGGCATGAAGTTGACTTATCTAGCATTCCCCCGTTACCTATTAGCCAGGGGTTTAGTGGGTATGTAGCGCGAACTCGTGAGGTGCTTCACATCAATCGGCGCATGCAGGAAATGAGCACCGAGTTTCAATCGCTGACGGTAGGGGCATTGCCTAGCAGTTGGGTGGGTTTACCACTGATCGTGGCCAATGAACTAATCGGGGTTTTGGCAGTAGAAAATGAATATGACAACGAAGCCTTTACAGAGCAGGATGTTTCTCTGTTGAAAATCATTGTCGGCCCGTTGGCTATTGCCATTAATAACTTGCTGCAATTTGCAAGAATTGAGGCGGCGCTAGAATCACAATCAAAACAGCGTGTGCAATTGCAAACGGCCGCTGAGGTTTCTGCCGCCGCTACCTCAATTCTGGATCGTCAGGAGCTTATTGATCGTTCCGTAATGTTGATCCAAGAGCGGTTTGATTTGTACTATGTGGGGTTGTTCCTATTAAGCGATGATGGCGCGTATGCGGTTTTGCGTGCAGGAAGTGGTAAGGCGGGGAAGATTCAGGTAGCGCAGGGACACCGTTTAGAGATCGGGGGACAGTCTCTAATTGGCGGGGCAATGAGTGACGGCCGTGTGCGTATTACACAAGATGTAGCAGTTGACGAAGAGTGGCGACCTAACCCCATTTTACCCGACACCAAAGCGGAGCTGGCGCTCCCCCTCAAGGTCCGCGGGCGCATCATTGGCGCATTGACCGTACAAAGCACACATCCGCATGCTTTTGAAGACAGTCTCATCAGCACCCTTCAAACCATGGCAGACCAGCTAGCCGTCGCCATTGAAAACGCCCAACTGCTGGCAAGTTCAGAAGCCCGCACCCGGCAGCAGCGCCTGCTTAACGAAGTCAGCATGAAGATGCATCGTTCCACGGATGTTACGGAAATTATTCGCACGGGCTTGCAAGCGCTCTCAGATCAGTTAGGGGGCGCGCCGGTTAGCATTTACCTGGGTAGCAGTACGGCATCTTCTGCGGAATCTAAAGGGGAAATGTAAATGAACAACAAAATATCCCCTAATAGACTGCCCCAAACCCAGGCCCGCCAGCATGACCAGTACATCAAGAGCTTGCAAACCATTTTGCAACTGAACGCCTACCTGGCCACGCTGCAAAACGAAAATAACTTACTCAACGAGGCGATGGAGGGTATTTGCCAGGCGTTGGAAATGAGGCATGTGACCTGTTATGAATGGCACAATCACCTGGAGCATTGGGCCATTCGCGTAACAACCCGTGCAAACTTGCAACCAGGCCATCATATTCCTGAGGATACGGCCGTCTTGCTTAATCAGGTCCTGGCGCAAGCAAGCGTCCTACAACAAAAAACTGGCGCAGGAATTGTGGTAGTTGTGCCTCTGGTGGCTGGCGAACGTACTCTTGGCGCCCTGGTAGCCGACAGTGGTGCTGAGTATCATCAGCTATACGACCCCCAAGACTTCCCTATTCTTTTACAAGCCTTCGCTCAAAATCTGGCCGCCCTATGGAATAATTTACTTCTTCTGCGCGAGGCAAAACAGCAAAACCAGGAATTATCTGTTCTGCAAAGCCGCCACATTGACAATTTATGGAACACCACCCAAACAGCCTTCCAGGCAGGTTACACAGAAAAGGGGTTTGATTTTCGGCGTAAACAGGAGCAAAAAGGGGCAACCGAAAACGGCCGTAACCTCCCCCTTCTCTTGGGCGACATTCCTTTTGGCTCCATAACGTTTCCTAACGATCAAGAGCTGACGCCGGAGCAGATCGATCTGATTCAAAGTCTAACTCGTGAAATGGGCAACGCCCTCAACAATGCCTACTTATTGCAAACAACACGCATCCATGCCAACCAACTTGCCCTGGCCACCGAGGTGTCCCGAGCTGCTACCACTATTCTAGATCGTGACTTACTCATTCAGGAAGTTGTTGACCTTATTTGCAGTCGCTTCAACCTCTACTATGTGGGGCTGTTCTTAGTAGACAGCCACGAAAACAAGGCCGTATTGCATGCCGGTACCGGCGAAGCGGGTCGCTTACAGGTGCAGCGCAAACACAGCCTGTTGATTGGCGGACCCTCAATGGTGGGCACGGCCGTTGCCCGTGGCAAAGCAATTGTTGAGCAAGACGTTCGCCAAGCCGCCGCCTTCACCTTTAACCCGCTTCTGCCAGAAACACGCGCCGAATTAGCCCTGCCTCTGCGCACTCGTGGCCGTACCTTAGGCGCCCTTACTGTCCAAAGCACAGAGCATCACGCCTTCTCCGATGAGACTGTGGCTGTCTTGCAAAACCTGGCCGACCAGCTTGCCATCGCCATTGAAACCGCCACCCTCTTTGAGCAAACACAAGAAACCCTGGCAGAAACCAGCCGCCTTTACCAGGCCGGCCAAAAAATCAGTGCGGCCCAAGCCCCGCACACCGTGTACAAAACCCTCATCAACTTCGCCAGCCAATCAGGCACACCCGATGCCGCCCAAATTTTGATAAACGATCCCGAAGATGAGGACTTTTTCCTCAGTCCTGCAATCTGGAGCCGAATCCAGATTGCAGACCAGGCGCCTGCCAAATATCTGCGCCAGCGCTACTGGTTCAACCAGTTCATGGCCAGCAACAAACTCACCGTTTTTAAAGATGCGCTAACAGATTCCAGATTAAACGATGCCGCCCGTGATTGGTTTGCCGCAAATCACTTGCGTTCATGTGCCCTCATTGCCCTACAAATAGAAGGAGAGTGGTTGGGCACACTAGCCCTGTACAGCAAGACCCCTGACGCTTTTAAGGAACCCGCCTTACAATCCTTTCTGACTCTCACAGATCAAGCTGCAGTTATTTTAGCAAACCAACGGCTATTGCATGAGGTGCAGGCTGCCAATGAGCAATTACGCCAGTTAGACATGCTCAAAACCCAGTTTTTAGCCAACATGTCGCACGAGCTGCGCACGCCGTTGAATTCCATCATCGGCTTTTCTCGCGTCATCCTCAAAGGTATTGATGGACCAATTAATCGCGAGCAAGAAGAAGATCTGACATCGATTTACAACAATGGGCAACATCTGCTCCGGCTTATTAATGAAATTTTGGACATGGCAAAAATCGAAGCGGGGAAAATGGTGCTGGCATTTGAAAAAGTTGATCTCTCCGCAACCCTACACGCCGCGCTAGACACAATTCGCAGTCTCACCCAAGAAAAAGGGCTGGAACTGCGTGCCTACATTGCATCCGACTTACCAGACATCGAAGCCGATCCTGTTCGCCTACGACAAATACTAAACAACCTGCTCTCAAACGCCGTAAAATACACGGATATTGGCTTTGTGTCTTTGGCAGCCCAGCAAGAGGGTGCGAACCACGTGCGCATTACGGTGCAAGATTCGGGCATTGGCATTTCGCAAGACGATTTCGATAAACTATTTGCCGCTTTTGAACAAGTTGACAGCTCTACCACGCGGGCGGTTGGTGGTACAGGCTTGGGGCTGCCCATCACCAAATGGTTGGTTAATATGCACCAGGGCACTATTGCCGTGGAGAGCCGGGTCGGTGAGGGGTCTGCCTTTCATGTAACCCTGCCGCTGCGCCAGGATGAAACTATTTCTTCACACATCACATTTTCACAATCACTGGAAGAAAATCTATGAGAACATTTTCTATTGCTTGCCGGGCTTGTGGTGCCCAACGGCCGTTTACCCAACCAATTGCGGCCTGCCCGGAGTGCGGTGGGGGTTGGCTTGACGCAGTTTACGACTTAGCACACAACCCGGACTGGCCCCAGAGACTAAACCATTATGGGGCCAACTTGTGGCGCTACCGTGATTTGCTGCCCATTCGCGAAGACAAAAACATTGTTACCTTTGGCGAAGGCTGGACTCCCCTATTGCGTGCCCAAAACCTGGGGCTAATGCTGGGGCACGAACACATCTACATCAAAGACGAACGCCAGGGACCAACCGGCTCCTTCAAAGACCGGCAAGCTGCTATTGCCATTAGCGCCATGAAGGAAGCTGGCATCACGGAGGCCGTCGTGGCCTCCACGGGCAATGTAGCCTTGGCCTACTCCGCCTTTGGCGCCCGCGCCGGCATTAAAATGTGGGTATTTGTGCCCAGCAGTGTCCCCGTAGAAAAAATGCGCGAAGTAGCCATTTATGGGGCAGAAGTTATTAAGGTTACTGGCACCTATGACCAAACCAAAGACATTGCCGCACAGTTTGCTGCCAGCAAAAACATTTTCTTGGATCGTGGTATTAAGGGCATTGCCGCCAAAGAAGCGATGAAAACACTGGCCTTTGAGGTAGCGGAGCAGTTGGGCGCCGCCTTGGCGGGTGCTGACCCTTTCATGCCCAATGGAGATCGGTACCCCTGGCGTGTGCCAGACTGGTACCTACAATCGGTTAGCGGGGGTTTGGGGCCTGTGGGCGTCATGAAGGGATTTGCCGAGCTTAATGCTCTGGGTCTCGTTTCGGGCATGCCCAAGCTGGGTAACTTCCAGCCCAGCGGATGTGCACCCATGGTCCAGGCTTTTGCACAAGATCAGGCAACGGCCGTTAACATAGAAGATCCCATAACCGACATCATCACCCTGGCTACGGGAAAGCCTGGCGAGGCTTACGAAGTCCTTTATGAACTCACCCGGCAGCACGGGGGTACCTTCTTGGCGATTACCGATACGGAGGCATTTCAGGCCCTGCGCATGGCGGCCGAAATGGACGGCATCTCTGTGGAACCGGCAACGGCCGTTACCTTTGCCGGGTTGTTCAAACTCATCCGTCAAGGCATCATTCAGCCCTACGAAACCGTCGTTCTCAACTGCTCCGGGCACACCTTCCCGGTCGAAAAGCAGATTGTTGGCGAACATTTCACCCGCGACATGCACGTAGCCGACAACGCTACCCAGGGTCGTTCCAACGGGCTGCTCACCGCCCTAGAAGAGCTTGATGAACGCGTAAAGCGCATCGCCATCATCGAAGACAACCTGGACTCTGCCCGCCTCATTCGCCGCATTCTTCAGGCCCAAGGAGAATTCCTCATAGAAGAAGCCCACGACGGCAATTCTGGCCTCGAACTCATCCACCATTACAAGCCCAACTTACTAATCCTTGACCTGATGATGCCCGGGCTAGACGGCTTCGACATCATCGAAATTATGAAAAAAGACCCGACCCTTCGCCACATTCCTATCATCGTCATCACCGCCAAGGAATTAACGCCTATTGAAAGCCAACGCTTAAGCGGTAAAATCAAAGGACTACTACAAAAAGGTACATTTATGGATTCAGACTTACTTAATGACATCCATCACGCTATTCCCTGACGCATGCAAACGGGCAAAGACACAACGCATTCACCCAACCAGCAGATTGAAACGGACACAATATGGCAGAAAAACCCGCAGCCACCATCGTATATATCGAAGACGACACAGCCAGTAGGCTTCTCGTACAACGGGTATTAGGCAGCCGTGGGTACGATGTTCACGTAGCCAGCAATGGGTTAGATGGCATTGCTTTGGCCCGCGACAAGCAGCCCCAGCTAATTCTCATGGACATCAACCTGCCGGATATGGACGGGCGAGAAATAACCACCCGTCTGCGCGGGCTGCCCCATTTTGCCAATATTCCGATTGTAGCCCTTACGGCAAATATAAGCCCTGGCAACAGAGAGTTAGCCCTGGCAGCCGGCTGCACCGGTTTTCTGACCAAACCCATAAATGTGTCTGAATTCCCACAGCAGGTAAAAGATTTCCTGCAAGGGCGCGTTGAACCGCTCTCCCCTTCAGAACGCAATATACATCTACAAAAACATGCGCAAAATTTGGTGGAACGCCTGGAAAACAAAATCCGCGAGCTAGAGGGTGCTAACAAACGGCTGCGGGAACTGGACAAGATGAAGAGTGATTTCATTGTTCTGGTTTCCCATGAATTGCGGACACCCCTGACTCTGATCAGTGGCTATGCGCATTTGCTGGAAGAGCAAATGAAGCATGGTGATGAGCAGGTTGCGGCAGCCGCAGTGAAGGGTATTGCCGAAGGTTTGAACATGGGCGTTACGCGTATGCGCGAGGTGGTAAATGAAATCATCAGTGTCTCGCGCATTGCTTCAGGGAATTTGGAGTTAGCCATTGGCCCGGTGCGGCTGAATGATATCATGAACGATTTACGCCAGGAGTTGGAGGCCATCTGCAGCCGGCGAAATCTCAACCTGGAAATTGGTAACTTGCAAAATTTGCCGGTTATTGAGGGGGATGGCAAAAAAATCCGAATTGTGCTAGAAAATGTGCTGGGCAACGCCATTAAGTTTACGCCTGATGGTGGGGGCATCTTTGTCGTGGGGCGTAAAGTGGGAGATGCGGTAGACTTAATTGTGCGCGATACGGGCATTGGCATTCCTGTGGAGGAGCAGCGGCGCATTTTTGACCAGTTTTATGTTTTGGGATCGATTCAGCATCACTCCACGAGCAAGTCTGCCTTTCAGGGGGGGGGGTTGGGTTTGGGGTTGGCAATTGCGCGGGGGATTGTAGAAGCGCATAACGGCCGTATCTGGGTTGAAAGCAAACGCCGTGACATGGATAACCCACCGGGCAGTACGTTCCATATTCTGTTACCCATCAAACAGGCCAGCCAGCAAACCAGTCTCTAATCAATCCTGTCATGGCCAACTCAAACTCCCCTTTCGCCGCCCAGCTACGCAGGCTTCTTTTGGGGAACCCGCCTACCAGCAGTGCCAGCCAACCTGGCTGGCAGACAGGTCTGTTTTGGGCGCTGGTTTCACCGCTTTTCTTAGGCACCATTCCCATTTTGGCCAAACTGGCCTATGCGGCGGGGGTAGACGTGCTTACGGTGGTGGCTTTTCGCACATTGTTTGCGGCCCTCATGTTGTGGACGGCCGTTCTCATCTTCAAACGCCATTTCATCATCAGTTCCAGCCCTGCGGTTATTAGCAGTTTCGTCGCTGGGGCCATTAATGGTGTCGGCTCCCTTTTCTTCTACGCCAGCCTCACCCGCATCGACGCTTCTCTGGGGCAGTTAGTCAATATTACCTATCTCATTTTTGTCACGATATTGCTACGGCTTGCCGGGCAAACCATCTCTTTGTTGACTCTCTTTCGTACCTTTCTGGCAATTAGCGGCATTTACATTCTTACCCAAGGCGGCTTGGGCGAACCAGATTGGATAGGCGTAGGCATGATGAGTGTAGGCGCACTAATGTATGCCATACAGCTAGTGCTTAGCCAACGTATTTTGTTTGACACACCTGCACCCACCATGGCCCTGTATGCCACAACAGCTATGGCCTTTGTGGTTACTTTGGTTTGGCTGTTTAACCCAGGGGAGGTAACGGCCGTTTCCATTGCCGGCTGGCGCGCCATCTTACTCATGGGGCTTGCCACTGGGCTATCCCGGCTTACCCTCTTCCTGGGCGTCAAACATCTAGGCAGCATGCAAACTGCCCTGCTGGGGATTCTGGAGGTTGTGGTCAGCATTATTCTCGCCATTCTTTTCCTTGGCGAACGGTTTACCCAAACCCAATGGCTAGGCGCTGCGGTCTTGCTCATCAGCATCTTGTTGGTGCGTTACGAGCGCAACATTCCCAAATTCATTGATTGGTGGAAAATTATCTGGCAACTGCGGCTAAGAAAATAGCCGACAACATCACAACAAATGGGAACCTTATCCGACAGGCTAACCAGCAAATTAGCTGATTGGCTGAGAGAAAAGCATCTTCGTTACCTAATGTACAACTTTTCCTGAATAGAAAATAGACATCGGATAACTTCTATTA
>CAZDEO010000049.1:0-34519 GCA_964504445.1 uncultured Anaerolinea sp.
GTCCCCCGTTGCATTTGGATGATTTAGTGACCGTTTAAAGTTGCACATCGGGTTATAGCATATGATTTTTAAATTAGGTTTGCATCCACAAATTAGTATCTGCAGAAGAGACCTGCGGGTATGGACTTTTGTACTTCTGGCAGGTTTACTGGTAGCCTGCCAGAATGATGGTGTCGCGCCCGTGATTGTCACGGAAGTTGTTGTAATTGAGGGTCAGGAAATTGAGGTTACCCGGCTGGTCAGGCAAACTGTGGCTATCACCGCTACGCCGCCGCCCACAACGACTACCCAGGAACCGGCTACGTTAGATTTGGGGTATGTAGGGAGTTTTCCGGTAACTGATCCACAAATAGTTGCCAACGACCTGGGTGGCGATTTGGTGGACAATTTGTTTGCTGGGCTGACGCGCTACAATCACGTGACGAATCGTGTCGAACCAGAGTTGGCAGCGAGTTGGTCGGTAAACGGCCGTGTCTGGACCTTTACCTTGCGCGATGACATTTACTGGGTCCGCCCCGCTAGTCGGGGGGGAGGGCTATTGAGCGCAGAACCCATTCGCCCTGTTTCTGCCGATGATGCCGTAGCTGCCATCCACCGTGTCTGTCAGCGCGCGACTGCCACTCCTGATGCGTTCATTCTTTTCATCATCGAAGGCTGCGAAAGGGTATATGCGCTTGCCGAACCGTCCGCGGAAGAGCTAGACACCATTGGCGTTAAGGCCCTTGATGCAACCACGCTGCAATTTACGCTGACAAAGCCAGCCAGCTATTTTCTTACAATGACAACCCTGTGGATGTTCATCCCTATTCCCGGTGCCGAAATTGTCGCCTGGCAGGAAGAGGTACCGGCCATGAACTGGCTAGATAGCCAACAACTCCTCCTAAGTGGCCCCTATATACCCTTGCTTAACACCTGGAACACAAACCGGGTTGTGCTACATGCCAACCCCTTGTGGCCGCTGCCGCGTAGTGGCAACGTAGAAGTTGTCAACATCAACTATTTGGATTCATCTGAAAACGCTTTTAAGCTTTGGGAAGCAAAAGGGCTAGATACCAGCCCGCTGCCGGCCGAGCGGCGGGAGGCGTTTTTGCGTGAGTTCCCTACAAAAGCGAAATTGCTTTCAGACCAAACAGTCTTTTATTTGGGGTTCAATTTTGACAGCCCTGTGTTTCGAGAACCAGAGCTGCGGCGGGCATTTAACGCAGCCATAAATCGATCGCTTTTGGTGAGTGCGGTGTACAACGGCCGTGCTGCACCCATGCGCCATCTATCCCCCCCCGGCGTGTTGGGGGCACCCCCTATTGACCAAACGGGCGTGGGATATAGTCCTGATTTTGCTGCCTTGCAGTTGCAGTCTAGCGGCTTTCGCAGTTGCCGTCTGATGCCCCCCATTCGCTTTATGGTCAGCACCCTGGACCTATCTTTACTCCAGGCGGAGTTGATTCGCGATATGTGGGCAGAAGAATTAGGGTGCGACCCGGCTCAGATATTGATTGAGCAGGTGGAATTTGGGACCTTGCTGGCAAATACTAGAGCAGATGCTGGCATTGTGCGGCCGGATGTGTGGGAGCTAGGCTGGGCTTCGTATTACCCAGACGCCCACAACTGGCTGTATGATTTGTTGCACTGCACTGAAAGTGAAAACAGGCAAAACCGCCCTTGTTCAGAAGCAGATGAATTACTAGACCAGGCTACGGCCGTTCTCGACCCTGAGCAACGTATCGCCCTTTACCGACAGGCGGAAAACAGCTTTTTTGGTGAGAATGGCAGCATACCCATTGCGCCTCTTTACGTGCGCGGCAACTACATATTGGTACAAAATTGGCTTACCTTCACCCCCGCATTGTTTGGGGGTGAACAATTTGAAACCTACGAGGTGGACGTTGTGTTGAAAGACCTCGAACGCAGCCGATGACGGAGATATGGACGAATTTTTCCCTGCTTTTCACAAGACTTTGGCGCAATGGGGCCTGACATTGTCATCAGGCCAAATGGCGCAGTTGTTACGCTATCAGAGCTTGCTGTTAGAATGGAACCAGCGATTGAACCTCACAGCAATTCGTGCGCCAGAGCAAGTACAGTTGCGCCATTTTTTGGATGCCTTAAGCTGCGCGTTCGTAACGGGGGACTTAAACGGCCGTACACTCATTGACGTTGGCAGCGGCGCCGGCTTCCCTGGTTTGCCGCTCAAGATTTTATACCCGAACCTGCGCCTCACGCTGGTGGAAAGCATTGCCAAGAAGTGCAGCTTTTTGCAATACGTGGTGAATGATTTGGCGTTGGCGAACGTAACCATTATGAATTCCAGGGCTGAATATGTTGGCCAGCAGCCAGAGCACCGCCAACAGTACGATTGGGCGGTAGGGCGTGCCGTTGCCGAACTGCGTGTGCTGGCGGAGTATTTGCTTCCTTTGTGCCGGGTTGGGGGTAAAGGCATAGCCCAAAAAGGAGAGTCTGCCGTTGATGAGATCGAAGCTGCGCAGCAGGCCATAATGACGTTGGGTGGAGAAACCCCAAGCGTGCAGAAAGTAGAGCTTCCTGGGCATGACCGCCCGCATTTTTTGGTGATTATTCCGAAGGTAAAGGAAACCCCAACCCGTTACCCGCGCCGACCGGGCATGCCAGGGAAACGGCCGTTATAAAAAAATGCGGACACGCCCGTTATGGGCTACTTGCTTGCAGTAACGGGCGCACAATTTGCGTACGATAAACCGTTTGGGGCACATTGATACCCTTTAGCTCAATCCCATCAACACGCGCAAAATGAATATACTTAAGTAAGCCGGGTGATTGACTCTGCAAGGCTTCAAACACCATTTTAGAAATGATGATCTGCCCATCTTCAGCCTTTTCTACCAGGCGGTGCGCTTTGTTCATGGCCTCTCCCACCATGCGAAAGCTCATTCGCGACTCGGCGCCCACGTTACCCATCACAACTTCACCCATATCAATGCCAATGCCTAACCCCAGCTCCGTGCCTGCTCGCTGATACCAGATCTGTCTTAATTGGTTGAACTTGTGTTGCATGGTATACGCTGTTTTTACCGCCAGATAATGGGCGTTGGGCTGGTCGAAGGGGGCATTAAAGCCCACTAGCAGCTCATCGGCTGTTAACTCAAAGACTGTTCCTTCATTTTCCAGAGCGATCTCCATCATGTTGGTAAAAAATTCATTAAGCTGGGTTATGGCTTCGTCAGGTTCTACTTTCATGATCATCCCCCCGGTCCAGTTGCGCAGGTCGGCAAACATAACCACCGCCCGCCGTCTTTCACGTCGTGAAAGGAGGCCTGGTTCATTGGATAGCACGTGATCAACCAATTTGGGGCCCATGTAGCGCGAAAAGGTCTCTTTGACCCGTTGTTTTTCTTCTCGTTCTTGTTCCAGGCGCAGTTCCTCAATGCGCTTGAATTCGGTAACGTCTTGCATAACGGCCGCATAGCCCACACCTTGAATGGGGGAAATACTGGCGTAGAGGATACGGCCGTTTGGCAGACTGATTTCTTGCGGGTCCTTGGTTGCTGAAGCGTGCGCAAACAACGGGATGAGCATCTGTAATTTCTCTACATCCCGAATGGATATTCCCTGTACCTCTTCTGCGCTCATGCGGAATAAGCGCTCAGCAGATCGGTTAAAAAGGGAAATGTGCCATTCTTCATCTGTCGTTAGAATTGCTTCCGTGGATTGGGCCAGAATGGCTTCCAGCTTGCGCCGCTCTTCGCTTACCTGGGTAAACAGATAAGCATTTTCAATTGCTGCTGTAGCCTGTGCGCCGATGGTTTCTAATAGGGCCAGGTGTTCAGGGGTAAAGTAACCCTTTTCTGGGTGATTTAAGATGAGGACGCCTACCGGTAGGTCAGAAGCAAAGAGGGGGACGCCAATAGCAGAGCCGGTTTCATATTGATTGTCAGGCAGGGTAATCCAACGTTTGTCGGCTTGGATGTCTTCAATGATGTCACCCCGTTTGTTTTCCAGCAGCCAGCCTCCCAAGCCTATTGTCATCACTTCTTGGCTAACCTGATTGGAAATTTCTAGCTCAGAACCGGCGCGAATGAGGAATTTATCGGTTACCTCGCCATTCTCGTCGATGAGCATGATATTGCCTTTGGTGGCGCCCACGGCCGTTTGCGTCTGAATGATGATTTCTGACATCGTGGCGTTGAGATCGAGCTTGGTGCTGATGCCCCGGCTAATGTAGTAGAGCAGTTGTAGCCGGTTACGCTCCTCTTGCAGCCGTTGCCGCGCATGTTTAAGCTGGATGAGCGTACGCACCCGCACCAGAAGCTCTTCACGAACGTGGGGCCGCGAAAGGAATTCATCAGCTCCGGCAGAAATACCCTCGATGCGATATTGGGTTTCGCGGAGGGCCGTGACCATAATGACCGGAATGAGGTGGGTATGGTGGTCTTGCTTAAGGGTTTTACACACCTCAAAGCCGTTCATGTCAGGCATCATCACGTCTAGCAAGATGATGTCTGGATCATGAAGTTGGGCCATTTCGATGCCTTCGATGCCCCCTCGCGCTTGGATGATATTGTAGCCTTCCATGCCAAGCTGGGAAGAAAGGAGGAGCCGGTTTTCTGCATTGTCGTCTACAATCAGGACAGTTGAATCTTGAGGTTTAATCTGATCTTTGCTGTTGGTCACGGGGTTGTCTCTTTTACCGATGAAGAGGGTTGGACACGGCCGTTACGCACCAACATGGTTGCTGCCTCTCTTAAAAAACCGGCAGTAAACATGCCAGGATCTGTTGCTGTCAGCAATGCTTGCGCAGCATCTTTGACATAGTGCAACAGTAAAGCGCGCCGCTGTTCGTCCAATTCTGCCACCACTTCGTCAAGCAGTAAAATAGGTGTTTCTTGCGTATTTTGGGTCATCCAATGAATTTCAGCCATTTTGAGGGCTAGTATCGCGCTGCGTTGTTGACCTCTGGACCCAAATGCCCCCAGGTTACGGCCGTTCACTTGAATTTGCCAGTCATCTCGATGAGGTCCGATACTGCTGGCCCCGCGAGCAATATCACTATTCAATGACATTTGCAGCGCAGCAACATACTGCTTGCGGATATCTTGCTCAGTTGTTTCTGGCTGTTGTAACCATTCACCTAATTGTACCATTTGCGCCGTTTGCTCATCGTTGCGGCGGCCATTATCCGCCAGGCGCGGCAGATATTGTAAGCGGATGAACTCTAGGCCGTCGGTTAGGGCTTCGTAGTGAATTCGTTGCGCTTCTCTGGCCATTGCCTGGCAAAAAGCAGCCCGCCGCGCAAAGATCACACTGCCTAAGTTTACCAGCTTCTCATCATAGACGGGCAACAAATCCTTGCTATTTGTTCCTTCTGCTAGCTGCCGCAGCAACGCATTGCGCTGTTCCAGGTTCTTATTATAGGTTGAGAGGGTGCGGCAGTAAACCGGGTCGGTCTGGCATAAGGTAATGTCCAGGTAACGACGACGCTGGCTAGGAGAGCCAGTAATGAGCTGGATGTCTTCTGGCAAAAACAAAACCACACGCAAGTTCCCCAAAAAATCCATCAAACGTACTTTCCGCCGGTTAATCAGGGCTTCCCGGCGGAAGCTGATTTGCCCTGGTTTTTGCTCTTTGATCAAGCGCATTTCCAGGAGACGTTCTTCTTTTTGGGTGACAACATGTGCAACTAGCCGACCTACAATAACCGGATCTTCCGTGGCGTCAGCGTCCCAATTTATGAGCTGCTGGTCTTGTTCGGCATGGGGCGAGCGCGTGGTTGCCAGATAGTAAACCGCCTCCAGGAGATTGGTTTTTCCCTGGGCGTTATTCCCGTGTAACAAGGTGGGGCCAAGGGGAAGATCAAGCTCTAGACGGCCGTAATTACGATAGTTTGTAAGCGATAAGTGGCGAATGTGCATGAATGGTATCGGGTTTCAGTTGGGTAAATGCCGTAATGGATTGTAACAAAAGCATTGCCGCTTGTCATAAACGGCCGTCTTAGCAATCTGTTGCGATGCCTTTTCAGCCATGCTATGCTATGCCAAAATCATGTAGACCACGTTTCAGATCCGGAGAATACGCGAATGGCAGAAACCAATGGCCCAACCCGTTCCCCACTTACCATTATCCTTATCTTGCTCTTAGTCATTATTTTACCTTTAGCCCTGGGCCTATATGCTGCTCCCCGGCTAATTAGCCAACCCAAAGTTGGCATTATTCGCCTGAGCTACGACATTTTCAGCGATACCGCCTATGAAATTACAGAGCAACTTGATTATGCGCGGGAACACCCCGACATCAAAACTATTGTGCTTATTATCAACAGTCCTGGCGGATCCGCCGCTTTTAGTGAAGAACTTTATTTGGCCGTGCTGGATATTCGTAAAACAATGCCCGTGGTTGCCAGCATCGACCTCTTGGCAGCCAGCGGTGCTTACTACATGGCGGCAGCGGCCAACGAGATTTATGCCAAACCAACCTCCAACGTAGGCAGCGTGGGGGTCATTGCCTATTTACCCACCGAGGTCTACATTGAAGAAGATTTGCTGACTACCGGCCCGTACAAGGCCTTTGGCGGCACGCGAGACGGCGCTGCGCGCCAGATTGAGCGAGCCAAGTTCACCTTCTTAGAGGCTGTTTCTGTGGGGCGCGGAAGTAGGCTGCAAATTAGCCTGGAAGATTTGTCTCGTGCCGAAGTGTATACGGGGGTGCAGGCTTTTGAGTATGGCCTGATTGATGATCTGATTTCTACGGAGGAGGCCATTGGTCGCGCCGCCGAGATGGCGGGCATTAAAAATTATGAGGTGGTGGAGCTTTTTCCCCTGACTTTTGATTTGGATGCGGACTATTTCTTTGGTTCCTATCAGCCAGAGTCTTTAGATGTGCAAAAATTGTGGCAGCCCCCGGTCAATTGGCCAGCAGGGCTGTATTACCGGCATATTGTACCGGCGGGGCAGTAGGCTGTTAGGAGGAGACCGTTCATGCGAAAAGCACTGGTATTTTTGGTTGTATTTATCATTTTGCTGTTAGCCCCCTTGGGTTTGCGCTACGTACAATTTTATCGGTTGGGTGGAGGTGCTGTTGAATCGCCTCCCGTTTACGATCCGGTACGCGTGTCACAAGTTTCGGCTGTGCCCACGCCGGCCACCACCGCTTTTGTTGACGATCCTGCGGTGGGAGAGGGATACGTATTGCTAGATCGTGCTCACGCCAATGAGTTTTCCCTGGACGAGATCGGTTATTTAGACGGCCGTCTCGCGGCGCGGGGATTTGAACTGCTGCATTTTGAAGGAGGCGATTTGGCCCGCGCTCTGCGGGCAGTTGCTTCATACGTTGTCATCACTCCACTTAAAGCCTTTACCCCTGCAGAAGTGCAGGCTGTGGCGGATTTTGTGGATCGAGGCGGCCGGTTACTCTTAGTTGGCGACCCAACACGCTTTGCTGTTTCCTTTGAGGAGACAGATTTTTCCTTTGAAGTGTTTATTGAGTCCGACAAACTTCCCCTCAACAGCCTGGCCAATGAGTTCAATATTGTTTTCAATGGCGATTATCTCTACAACATGGTGGAAAACGAGGGCAATTTCCGCAACATTATTCTGCAAGCGGGCAGCTTTGCCGAAGATCCTCTGACCGAAGGTTTGGACAAGATTGCCTTGTATAGTGCCCATTCGTTACAAATAGGGAATGGCGGCACAGCACTGCTATGGGCCGATGATGATACATGGTCGTCAGCTACCGACCGACCTGGTGGCCTGGTGGTGGGGGCTAGTAGCCGACAAGGAAACGTCTTGGCGTTAGGGGATGTGCATTTATTTATCGAACCTTATCACACTGTGTTTGATAACGGCCGTTTCATTGCCCAAATTGCCGATTTCCTGACAAAAGGAAATGCGCGTGGCTTTGTGTTGTCCGACTTCCCCTACTTTTATCGCCAGCCCATTGACCTGGTTTACACCGGCACGCCGCACTTAGGGCCAGACGCTTTCGACGAAATTATTGCCCTGCAAGAAGCTTTTCGTCGTGCGGGCAAAGATCTACAACTTGCGGCTGCTCCCCAAGACGATCACGACGTACTCTATCTTGGCCTATTTAATCAAGCCGACGAGGTCTTAGACCTATTGGCCTCAGAAGGCATTTCGCTCACCATTACCCCCCCCATCCTCACCGCAGTAGCGTTACAAGCCCAGGAAAACTCTCCTGGTGAGGGGGCCGAAGCTGAAGAGGGGACGGATACCCCGCATAAGGAGGGCGAAGAGCCTGCGCCTACAGACAAAGAACAGGAAGAAAGGGCCGACCTGCTACGTCTGATTCAATCTGATTTGGGCAAAGTACAAATGTCGGGCACGGCACTCATCTTCCTGCACCAAATAGACCGCCAACGCAGCATGGTGGTGCTGGCTTCTAGCGCCGATGGGCTGGAAAATACCGTTCACCGCTTGTTAGATTTGATTCCCCTCAACACCGATTATGCTCTGGCCGATTGTTTAATGCGCGATAACCTGGCCTTGTGTCCCACAGACCTTATCAACGAAGAGGTCGAAGCGGAACTTCTATCCGGTGGTGAGCCAGATGCTATGACAGACCAGGAGAACGGTGCCGAAGAAGAGACGCCACCCGAAGATGCCGAAGATAATGACGCTGAGGAAACAGGTGGCGGCTTTATTGAAGGCGAACCGACTGCACAAGGCACAATCGGCCTTGATGAAACAGTAGAAGGTGCCCTGGCTTTAGACGAAAGTCATGCCTGGACCTTTAGTGCCGGCCCGGCTGTTATTGACGTTGTCATGGTTAGCGATCTGCTGGATGGTGTTCTGGAACTCTACGATCCAAATGATGAGCTGTTAGAATTTGCCGACAATGGCTTTACCGGTGATGGCGAGGAATTGCTGAACGTGGATATTCCCGATGATGGAGAGTATACAATTGTGGTACGAGATTATTATGGGGATGAAGGTGAATATGCGTTGACAGTTACGGCCGTTACCACCACCACATTCCCCAATGATAACGAGCCGGCCACAACCAACGGCCTTGAAAACATCTTCATCCTTGTAGATGATGATGGCGATCCCCTGGACGGCGGCTACCCTAGCGGCCAAATCCTGACCAACCTGTTAAGCAGCCAATACGCCGTCACCCTTTGGACCACCAGCATTGACGGCCCATTACAAGCAAATACTTTGGAGGGCACAGATTTACTCATTTGGGACACAGCCGATTATCTTGATCAAGAGGGGTATCTGGACCCCGATACGGAGATCATATTCAACTACATCGATACCAACCAAGGGTCATTGTTAATGATTGGTTCCGCCCCTATCTTATTCAGCTTTCTTGACCTCTACACCTTAGCCGATCTAGAGGTTATGGGAGACGATTCCTTACTGCCAAATAGCTATAGTGAAGGCGACGTCATTACCCTCATGCAGCCTTTTCAGACCATTGCTTCCGAGTTTTTAAACGAAGATTTGGGTCAAGAAGATATTCTGCTCTTCAATCGTGGCCCAGCAAGTGAACTGCCGGGCACCGTCGCAGCCATTGCTACGACTGAAGGCCTAAATGATGGTCAGCGCCTGGCTGTGCTTTTGTTTCCCTTTGTGGCCTTGCCCCAAGACGTGCAAGAGGCCTTGTTGCCAAACTTGCTGGCCTGGTTTGGCGAATAGCTAAAAAAACTTCATGACCAGGAAAATCCTGCTCATCGACGATGATATTACCTTGAGCAGCACCATCCAAAATACTTTGGCTAAAGCTGGGTATGCCACGACTGTTGCTTATACGGCAGAAGATGGCTTACAGGCTGTGTTTGACCACGATCCCGACCTTATTTTGCTCGACATCATGGTACCCGTTAGCGGTGGGTGGGAAGTTTGCCGCCGCGTTCGCGAGCGCTCTGATGTGCCCATCATTTTTCTCACTGCCCTGGGCAACACGGAAAACGTAGTGTATGGGCTGGAGGTGGGCGCAGATGATTACATTGTTAAGCCATTTGAAGAAGCAGAGCTGCTGGCACGTATAAAGGCGCATTTACGCCGCACCCATGGCAGCCATATCCCCAAACTGGTATTTGGCCAAGATGAGATTGTGCTGGATTTGCGTAAGCGAACGGTGATGGTACATGGGAAATTGACCGATTTAACGCCCCGCGAATACGACTTGTTAGTGGTGTTGGCCACAAATGCCGGCCGAGTGGTTCCCGTAGCCGAACTGGTTGAAGTTGCCTGGGGCATGACCGATGAAGCAGCAACGGAAAATGTGAAGCCATACATTCATTATTTGCGCAAAAAAATTGAGGTTGATTCTGCTGCCCCACAGTGGATTATTACTGTACGCGGCGTAGGCTACCGGTTTACCGAAGGTTAAAAAATGGGACGGCCGTTAGCGGTGGTGTTATAATCCCCCAATACTTAGCCGCCATTGTAGATTGCCTATGAATCAACCGGACATCATTTTTATTGTGCTGGATACCCAACGAGTTGACCGTTTGGGTATCTATGGTCATCATCGCGATATTTCACCGCATATTGACCGTTTTGCTGGGGAAGGAGTTCTTTTTGAACAAGCCATTTCTCCTGCCCAGTGGACAATTCCCAGCCATGCCTCCCTCTTTACCGGGCGTTACCCCACCGCCCACCAGGTTACCCAATCTTCCCATAGCCTAAGCCCAGACCTGCCGCATTTGGCTGAAGTATTGCGGGCGGCAGGGTATGAAACAGTTGGTTTTTGTAACAATCCACTGGTAGGCATTCTAAATAATGGATTCAAGCGCGGGTTCGAGACCTTCTATAACTATGGTGGGGCCATACCCAGTGTGCCAGAACGGTCAGCGCGGTTGCCCTGGCCATTGAGCCGACTTTCTGAAGTGTATACGCAGTTTCTGCGGCGCATTTCTTACCCCGTTCAGAACTTTTTCGGCCAATCTGATCTGGCTTTTCGGGTCTCTTTGAATGCGTGGCTAACGCCATTGTGGTCACGGTTTGCCAACTTCAAGGGGCAGAATGCACGATCCACGCGGGATGTGGCTTACTTTTTACAAGAAAGGGAAAAGCGCCACGAGAAACGGCCGTTGTTCCTTTTTCTCAACCTCATGGAAACCCACCTTCCTTTTTGGCCACCTGGGGAGTTTATTGATAAAGTTGCCCCCTATCTGCGCCACAACAAGGAAGCGCGCACCATCATGCGCCAGTGGAATCGTGAAGCATACCGTTGGGCTGCGCCCCTGGCCGAACCTCTCAGCGAGTTAGAAAGCCGCGTACTCAATGACCTCTACGATGCCGAAGTCGCTTACCAGGATGACTACCTGGGCCGGTTGTTTACCGTAATGCGCCAGCGCCAGCAAGCCGGTAATACCCTGACCCTGCTTGTTGCCGATCATGGAGATGGGTTGGGTGAACATGGTTACTTTGGTCATGCATTTGTCGCTTACCAGGAGTTGGTCCACGTGCCCCTCATTATGCACTGGCCAGAACGCTTTGCCAGCCAGCGCGTGGCCCATCCTGTCAGCACGCGGCGTGTATTCCACACATTGCTAGATGCGGCTGGTCGCTTACCAGACGTGCCGGGCCTCAATCCTGCAGAAGTGCGAAACCTGAGCCTGACTCATGCCATGTACGGCCGTTTCCCTGAACGCCACGCCGCCTATAGCGAAGTCTATCCCCCTCTCAACTTCGTCAAAGCCATCCAGCGCCGCCAGCCCGCCTTGCTGGAGCAATTTCGCTGCCTGGCCATGCGCCGGGCCGTGGTCAAAACCAATGACGACGGAGACACCCTGAAGTTAATTCAGGTAGACGACGTGCCCGACGAAATGTTCGCTTTACAAACCGACCCGGCCGAAAGCCAGAATGTACTGCCGCATAGGCCAGCACCCGCTGCGGCGCTACAACAAGACATCGAGCGCCTGGTCGCCAACCTCCAGCGTCAGCGCGATAGCCTGACCGCCGGAGCCAGCCTCACCACGGAAATGGACGACAGCCTGCTGCAACGCTTGCGCGGCCTCGGCTATTTGGATTAAAGAAGAAGGATCGGATAGTTCAAGGGTTATATGGCTAGTTAGCTACCTTCAACCCACAATTAACACCCAACCGATCAATTAACAAACCAACAAACCAACCAACAAAAAGGACAATTATGTTCGATTCCATTCAAATAGACCCCATCGCCTTCACCATACCTATTGGTGACGGATTCCCCGTCTACTGGTATGGCATTATTGTGACCTTGGGCATTGCCGTAGGCGCCTTTTGGGCTGGCCGCGAAATTGACCGGCGCAAACAAAATGTGGACGAGTTGTTCAACGGCCTCATCCTGGTCATTTTTGCTGGTTATTTATTTGCCCGTCTCACATACGTTTTACTCGATTTCATTAGTGGCCGGGGTGCGCTTTACACCTCTTTGGGCGACGTTTTTAATATTCGCGCTGGCGGTGTCAATATCTTAGGGGGCTTTATTGGCGCGGCCCTCATCGGCATCTGGTTTGCCCGCTGGCGCAAGCTTCGCGTCTGGCACTACGCCGACGTAGCTGGCCCTGCCTTGCTCATTGCCCAAGCCATTGGGCGGTGGGGCAACTTCATTAACCAGGAACTCTATGGCCCGCCTACCAACTTCTCTTGGGGGCTGCTCATCGAAGCCCGCCACCGCCTACCCCAATATGCCAATCTGCAAGAATATCCCCTGGACACCCGGTTTCATCCCACCTTTTTGTATGAGTCCCTCTGGCTGCTGGCAGGTTTTGTTTTACTGGTCTGGTTAAACAATCGCTACCGCGACCATTGGCGTCCGGGCACACTAATGGGGACATTCCTCATTTGGTGGGGCAGCGGCCGGGCGTGGATTGAGTTTTTCCGACCTGACCAACCCACTATTGGGGATAGTGTCTTTACTTATTCGATGCTAACGGCCGTAGCCATTGCCCTGGCTGGTGCCCTGCTCCTATTAGTACGTTACGGAAAGATCAACCTGCCGGAGCGCAAACCCAAACGACGCCGCAAAACCAAGCCCAAGCCCCGTCGTCAATAAGTTTTACCTTTTGGTGGGCGGTTTGGGGTGATTAGAAACCGACCCCATTCCCCCCAAAGTATGGAGGATCTTGTGGAGCCTACAGACAAATTTAGCCAAATAGCCCTGACATTTGATGATGTGCTGTTGGTACCCGGTTATTCTGATGTGCTGCCCGCCGATGTTGACCTGCGCACACGCCTGGCGGCGGATTTGTACCTGAACGTGCCGGTGCTTTCAGCGGCTATGGACACCGTTACCGAAGCGCAGATGGCCATTGCCCTGGCCCGGCAGGGGGGCATTGGCGTGCTGCACCGCAATCTGTCACCCCAGGCCCAGGCTGAAGAAGTGGACAAGGTAAAACGCTCGGAGGCGGGCATGATCGTAGACCCCATCACCCTGCGCCCGGACAATACCCTGGCGGATGCCGAAGCGATCATGAGCCGTTACCACATTTCTGGCGTGCCGATTACGGACGACAACGGCCGTCTCGTAGGCATTCTCACCAACCGCGATACCCGCTTTGTTGAACCCGGTCCACAGCCCATTCGTGATTACATGACCAGCGACAAGCTGGTAACGGCCAGGGTGGGCACCACCCTGGAAGAAGCCAAAGCCATTCTGCACCGCCATCGCATTGAAAAACTGCCCCTGGTTGATGACGACGGCCGTCTCAAAGGCCTCATCACCGTCAAAGACATCATGAAAAAGCTCGACTTCCCCCAGGCCTCTACCGATGAGCAAGGACGGTTACTCTGCGCCGCTGCCATTGGCGTGGGCGCAAAAGGACTAGAACGGTTAGAACATCTGGTACGTGCCGGGGTGGACGCCATCATTATAGATACTGCCCATGGCCACACCGCCACCGTGCTGCAAACCGTGCGCGAAGCCAAAGCCCGCTACCCGCGACTGCCCCTTATCGTGGGCAACGCGGCCAGTGGTGAAGGCGCCGCAGACATGATTGCCGCCGGCGCCGATGGCATCAAAATTGGCGTAGGCGCAGGTTCCATATGCACCACGCGCATTGTTGCCGGGGCGGGCGTGCCCCAAATTACCGCCATTATGGAAGCAGCAGAAGTGTGCCACCGCCATGACATCCCTTGCATTGCCGATGGCGGCATTAAGTACAGCGGCGACATTGTGAAAGCCCTGGCTGTTGGGGCGGATAGCGTTATGCTAGGGTCCATGCTGGCCGGATTAGAGGAAAGCCCTGGCGAAACCATCATTTACGAAGGGCGGCGCTACAAAGTGTACCGCGGCATGGGCAGCCTGGGCGCCATGCAAGGGCATGGCGCTGACCGCTATGCCAGCGCCATAGCCGACAACACCCGTAGCGAGCGGGATAAACTGGTGCCAGAAGGCGTAGAAGGCCAGGTTCCCTACCGGGGCAAACTGGCCGATATCATTTACCAGATGATGGGCGGGTTGCGCTCCGGCATGGGTTACGTGGGGGCGCATAATTTAGCAGACCTGCGCCTGAAGGCGCGCTTTGTGCAAATTACCAATGCGGGGCTGCGGGAAAGCCACCCCCACGGCGTGCTCATTACGAAAGAAGCGCCCAATTACCAGGTACGTAATTAGCCCCCTCCCCAGTACCCTTATTTGAACCTTAAATCCACCAATGTTAGCTGGAAAGTGAGGTAAAATTAGGAGAGTTCGATTGGATAAAAGAAGCTTTGCCACGAGGAGAGAGTCAGATGGCAAAACGAAAAGTTGAGTTGACGGATGATCAAAAGCGCCGTAACGCGGAGATTTTAGCGCGTCTGGAGGCAGAACGGCGAGAGCTGGTTGAGGAAACCCGCGCGCTCCAGCAGCAAGAACGGCGGCGCCCTGGTCGTAAGCGGCGCAACTGCAAGATGGAAGAGGCGCGGGCTGAATCTTAGGGCGGATTATCCATGGGTTTTGACCACGATTCATTCATCTCCCCGTTTACCTGGCGCTATGGTAGCACCGCGATGCGGGAGATATGGTCTGAAATCCGCAAAAGGCAGTTGATGCGGCAGGTGTGGGTGGCTTTGGCCTCGGCACAGCATCAGGCAGGGTTAGTCACTGCCGCCCAACTGGCAGATTTAGAAAGACAACAAACGCAGATAGACATCCAGCGTGCCTTGGAAATTGAGCAGGAAACCCGACACGATGTCATGGCAGAGATTCGGGCGTTTGCGGAGCAATGTCCCATCGGGGGAGGCATCATTCATTGGGGAGCAACCAGTGCGGATGTTACGGATAATGTGGATGTGCTGCGCCTGCGCGAGGCAGCAGTGCTGGTGAGCCAGCGGCTGGCAGAGTTGCTGCTGCTTTTAGCGGAGAAGATCGCAGAAACGGCCGTTACCCCCACCATGGCCCACACCCACATTCAGCCCGCCGAACCCACCACCCTGGGCTACCGCTTTGCCGTGTACGCCCAAGACTTGCTAGAAGATTGGCACGATTTGCAGCGCCTCATCACCCATTTACGCGGCAAAGGACTAAAGGGGGCGGTGGGCACCCAGGCCAGCTACCAAGAGCTACTCCACGGGACGGGCATGTCTGTTGCCGAAATGGAAGCCATGGCCATGGCGCGGCTGAATTTGTCCTATTTCTCCATTGCTACCCAAACCTATACCCGGCAGCAGGATTTGCGCGTGCAGCAAGTGCTGGCGGGTATCGCCGCCTCCCTGCATAAGTTTGCCCTAGACTTTCGCGTGCTGCAGTCCCCCCCCTTTGGTGAATGGGCGGAGCCTTTTAGCCAAAAGCAGGTCGGCTCTTCGGCTATGCCCTTCAAGCGTAACCCCATCCATACGGAAAACATTTGCTCCCTGGCGCGTTATGTGGCGAGCCTGCCTGCCGTGGCTTGGGACAACGCCAGCCAGGCAATTTTAGAGCGTAGCCTGGATGATTCGGCCAACCGGCGCATTTTCCAGGCGGAAGCTTTTTTGGCGGTGGATGAGATGCTAGGGCGGGCAATGCGGGTAGTGCGGGATATGGTGATTGACGAAACGGCCGTTTTCCGCAACATGGCTATCTACGGCCCCTTTGCCGCCACAGAACGGGTGCTCATGGCTTTGGTGGCGGTAGGGGGCAGCCGCCAGGATGGGCACGAGTGGATTCGTGAAGCCAGCCTGCAAGCGTGGGCGGCACTGCGCCAGGGGGAAGCCAATCCCCTGGTAGCCCTGCTCTGCGCCGATACGCGCATTACCCAGTTGGTGCCGCCAGAGCAGATACACAGCCTAATGGATGCCACCGCCCACACGGGTACCGCCGCTGCCCGCGCCCAGGCCTTTGCGCAAAAAATTAAAGAAGAGATTGGAGACGAGAGATTGAACATTGAACATTGAACATTGAACATGAGTCTCCACTGGCTCGTCTCCTAATCTTGAGCGGGCAGCAACAAAGCCGCTAGACCGGCAACGAGGGGCAGCAGGGCCGTTCCTTGCAGCACCAGCGCCAACCCCACACTGTCTGCCACAAACCCCAAGATATAGCTGCCAATGGAGCTGCCAAAAAACATAAACCCCAGGGCAATACCCGACCCCATAGCCCGGCGCCGGGGGAACAACCCTTGCACTGCTAGCACCAGCAGGCTGTGGGGCATGCCCACGAAGAAGCCCGCCAGCCCCAGCATCACCAGGCGCAGATTACCCGCCACAGGCACGTAAAGGTAAACCGGCGCAATGGCCACCAGCGCAGCCATCGCCATCACCCATTTGCCCTGGATGCGGTCCCCCAAAAAGCCGCCCACCACGTTGCCGATGGCCGCTCCACCCATGTACAGCCCGGTGAGCAGACCAATATACCCTTCGCTAAAACCCGTCTCTACAAAGTGCTTGGGCGCAAAATTGGAAGCGGCAAAGCCAGTGGTGCCGGTAGCCAGAATGATGACCGCCAGCAATATGGCGCGGCGCGCGCGTTGGGACACCACAACCAGCGTTTCGGGCAGGGCTTTGGCGGCGACGGTGTGGGCATGATGGCTTTTGTTGCTCACCCACTGCCAGCCGCTGAAAAAGGCGAGGAAAGCGGCCATGGGCAAGACCAGGTAGGCGGAACGGCCGTACCCTTCCAGCAGCAGTCCTGCCAAAATCGGCCCCATGAACAGCCCCAACTGCCCGGCCATAAAGAAAACGGCCGTGGCCCGGCTGCGGTACTCCGCGCTGACCTGGCTGGCAACCATGGTGCCCGTGGGGTGAAACGCTCCTGATCCCACTCCGGCAATCGTCAGGGCAATGATGGCCGGCCAATCCCCTGATAGGGCGGCCACGCTAAAGAAGCCGATCATCCAGCCCATGCCGCCCACCACCAGCCAGCGTGGCCCCACCCGATCCGCCAGCCAGCCAAACAAAGGCTGCGAGAGGGCGTTGCCCACGTTGTACAGCAGCAGGGCCAGCCCTACCTGAGCGTTGGTCATGCCCAGGCTGACGGCAATGATAGCTACCAGCAGGTTGCGGCTGCTGTTCAGCACGTCCACAAAGAAGTGGGTAATGGCGACGGCCCAATAGTCGCGCTGTTGGATGAAGCTGGTAGTGGCTGTGGTCATAGCGGTCCTTTTAGCAATTCAGGATTTCAGCACTTCAGCCTGACAGGGTAAAAGTGTAACGCGGTTTCTGATGTTTGGGTAAGAATTTGTGGGGTGGAAACGGCCGTTGCATATAATGAATGGCAAGTGATACGTTACAGACCAACTTACCAGGAGAACCACCATGCTCAACAACCTCTTTGGCCGCCGCGAGAAAGAACAAAACATGCAGCAGAGCAACCGTCTGCCCCCCGGCCAATCCCTCACCGAAAAATTCCCCGTCCTGCACTATGGCCCCGTGCCCCAGGCCGATTTGTCCACCTGGACCCTGCGCATCTTCGGCGCGGTGGAAGAAGAAATTGTGTGGAGTTGGGAGGAATTCAACAAACTGCCGCGCACCAGCATCACCATGGACCTGCACTGCGTCACCCGCTGGTCCAAGTTCGACACGCCCTGGGAAGGGGTGTCCCTGGGGCAGTTAGTGCGCGAAGGCTTCATCAAGCCCAGGCCGGAAGCGCAGTACGTTATCCAGCACTGCGAGTATGGCTACACCACCAACACGCCCATGGAGCTGGTGCTGCAAGACAACTTTTTGCTGGCTACCCATTACGACGGCAAGCCCATTACGCCCGACCATGGCTACCCCTTGCGCGGGCTGGTGGGCACCTTTGCCGACCGCACCGAGCCGAAGTCGGCCTATTTATGGAAGGGGGGCAAGTGGCTGCGGGCGCTGGAGTTTCGCGCCGACGACCAGTTAGGCTTTTGGGAACGCAACGGCTACCACAACGAGGCCGACCCCTGGAAGGAGCAGCGCTTCGCGCGAGGCTGGTAGAGGTGAAATTGTAGGGGTGTTTGTTTGTAGAGGCGAAAATTTTTTCGCCTCTACCGTTTTAGGCGCGTTCGCCAAGGGTGACGGCGAGGGTTTCTAGCTTGCCGCCGCGCAGAATTTTTACGGGTACGGCCGTTCCTACCCGGTCCCCGCTCAAGGCCGCCAACAAATCATCGTGCCGTCGTACCACCACGCCGTCAATAGCCACAAGGGTGTCCCCCAGGGTCAGCCCGCCCTTCTCCGCCGGGCTGTCCTTCTCCACCGACACCACCAGCAGGCCGCTCTTTTGCCCCAGCGCGTCGCGCATGGCCTCCGGCAAATGCACGCGCTGCGTGCTGACGCCCAGGTAGCCGCGCTTCATGCGCCCGTGGGCCAGCAGTGCCTCGGCCACGCGCTGCAGGGTGGCCGTGGGAATGGTCAGGCTGATGCCCTGGCCGAAGCCGGAGGTGTTCAGCCCCACCAACTGCCCCAGGGCATTTACCAGCGGGCCGCCGGAGAAGCCGGGGTACATCAACACGTCGGTCTGCACGTATTGGTCGATGAGGCCGCCGCCCCGCGTGCGCCAGCTTTCGCCCAGGGCGCTGATGATGCCGAAGGTGGCCTGCACGCTGTGGCCGGGCCGCCCCAGGGCAAGGACGAAGCCGCCCACGGCCGTTTCTTTGGCGGCGGCGTGGGGCAGGGGCGCCAGCCCGCTGGCCTCGGCGCGCAGCAGGGCCAGGTCGGTGCTGGGGTCGCGGCCAACGACTGTGGCGGCAACGGCCGTGCCATCCGCCAGCCCAATCGTTGCCCGGTCACTTTGCACCACGTGGTGGGCGGTCATCATCAGGCCGTCGGCGCTCCAGACAATGCCGCTGGCGGGCAGCCGCCTCCGCGCCTCTACGCGCACCACGCCCGGCGCGGCATTGGCTACAGTCATAGTCAGAGCTTCAGAAAAATCATGCAATGCGTTACTCATTTGGGTCTCCTTGGATATTGCCGTTCACCGCTTACGGATAACGGCTTACGGGCCGGTTAGTTGGTGTAACAGATGATGGTAAGCATAACGGATTGGCTACGCCGGGGGATCAATCCTTTGATGGGGAGTGACCTGGAAAAATGGGTAGGAGAAAAGGGAAAACAAGAAACAAAAAATCGAAAACGAGCTCTTGCTGCAAGCTAAATGCTAAGCGCTTATAGCAAAATTAGTCCCAAACGCGTGGCGCGAACGACGGCTTCAGTGCGGCTTTGCGCCCCCAGCTTGCTCATGATGGCGTTGACGTGGAATTTGACGGTGTGATCGCTAATGGCCAGCCGCCGGGCGATAGCCTTGTTGGCCAGCCCTTCAGCCAGTAGCTGCAAGACTTCGCGCTCGCGGGGGGTGAGGTCTTCGCGCAGGGGAGCCGGAGCGGTGGTGGATTCGGGCAATAACTCTTCCGCAAAGCGGGGATGGATGATGAGCAGGCCCTGGTGAACGGCAGCAACGGCCGTAGCCAATCGCTCCCCATCTACAATACGCGGCAGCAAGGCGCGCACGCCGGTAGCCCAAATGGCGGCGGCATCCTCCTCGCTGGCCAGCAGAGCGATGACGGGGACGTCCCATTCTGCCCAAGCTGGCAGTTCTGCCGGGGGTTCCCAGCCCACATCCCACACAAACAGGTCGGGAACGGCCGTGTTCCCTTCCACGGTCTCAAGCTGACCGCTGCTAACCTGCTGCACCAGGTCACAATTTGGCATATCAACGAGCAGCCCAGCCAACCCAGCCCGCGCCAGCGGATCATCCGCTACCACCACCACCCGTAGTTTGTTCATGGTGGTGAAGCTTAGCAGGCAAGTCTATGAGGAAGGTTAGAAGCGGCTCAATTGCTTTTGGTGATCAGGATGGTGTAGGACATTTCCAGAAAATCGATCTCTCCCACACGGACTGAGTAAATCCCTGTTGTCGTCAGGGTGATGTCAAAAATTTCATCCTCCCCCGCGTCTCCACCATCGATAAATCCGGTGATGTCTTCCCCGCGGGGATCATACAGCATGATGAATGGATCCTCGTTGCCGGAGGGCACGGCCGTGATGCGGATTTCCTCACCCGCCGTGCCCAGAAAATGCCAGAAATGATCATACTCTTCCGGTAAAAAAGTAGCCTTGCTGCTGCCATATTGGAGCACCCCGCGGAGCACAAAGGGATAAGAAGCACTGTCGTTGATCATCATCACATAGTCCCCAGCACGGCCGTTGGGTGTGCGAATTTGAATGCGATAGGTCCCTTGGGTGGCAATGTTGTAGACCAGCGTTTCCACCTGCCCACCCGGAACGGCATTGGCTTCTTGCAAAACCGCATTGTTTTCGGAGACCAGTGTCAGGATCACGTCTTCAACAATGGTTACTACAGAAGCCGTAAACACAGAGTTCGCGCTCAGTTTAATGGACCAGCTATGAATTTCATTGCTGCCCAGGGTCTCCACAGTCAGATATTGCGTTTCCGTTTCGCCCATATCCACCAGGGTGCTGGCAATGGTGGGCGTGGGTGGCGCACCTGGCGTGCCCGTAGTGGGGGGAGCAGGCGTGTCGCCGGGGGCGGGCGTGTTGTTGCTGGGCGGCGTGGGGGAGGTAGCCAGTGTGGCGGTGCCGGTGACGGGACCTGGCGGTACGGTGATGGTACCAGTGATGGTTTCTGCCGGGCCTTCGGGGGTATTGGCGATTTCTCCCGTTTCTGTGCTTGTGGGCGCAGGCGTGATGGTGGGCAAGGATGGGGTTTCTGGCGTGGCGGGGGTGGGCAGCACGGCCGTTGCCGTCATCGTGGTAGTTGGGGTGAAAATGGGCGTGGCGTTGGGCACGGCCGTTTCGCCTAAACCCGCTATCAACTCCGCCGATCCGCCTGTAGGCGTTAGCGTTACCCGCGCGATGGGGCTGGGCGAAAGGATTCGCGTCGCCTCCAGATACCAAACCTCCTGGGGAACCACCTCCTCACCACAACCTACCTCTCCTTCCCAATGGCGCCAACGCCCTTCTATAGTAATAGTTAAGCCGGTAACGGCTACCTCATTGACTTGCGGAAAGCCCTGCACGTAAGCGACATAGCCATCAGCCGTCAGGCCCCAATGTGCCGGGAAAGGCTTGGGGTCCGTTGCGCAAACCAGCCGTGGCTGTGACTGGAACTGCCCCGTCAATTGCAGGAGTTGATTTTCATAAGCTTCTGGGGCTACCGCCAAAGCGCCGATGGTGATGGGCTGTGCCAGGCGTGAAATAGCCAGCGGCGCGGCGGGGCTGCTGGAGGGGGTGGACGTGCCATCCTGCGCAGATTGGCAACTGGATAACATAAACAGCAGGAGCAAGAAGAAGAACCATGGTTTTTGCATAAATTGCCTTGCCTGTTTTGGAATCGTTGCCCCTATAATACCAGACTTAAGCAATGGCGATTAGCACTGTTGGCGTTCAGCCGGTCAGCAAGTTGGGCAGTCAGCTTTTTTGCTGGCAAGCTGACGCCCTGACGAAGGGAAATAGATGATTTACGAAGATGACGTGTATGGAACCGTGACCATTGAGGAACCGGTGCTTATGGATTTGATGCAAACGGCCGCCATGGGCCGTTTGCGGGGAGTGCTGCAGCATGGCGTCAGCGCCCTCATTGGCATTACCAGCCCGGTGACGCGCTTTGAGCATTCGGTGGGGGCGATGCTGCTGGTACGGCGGCTGGGAGCATCGTTGCCGGAGCAAATTGCCGCGCTGCTTCATGACGTGAGCCACACCGCCTTCAGCCACGTCATTGACTATGTCTTTGAAGGGCATGACAGCCAGAGCTATCACGATGAACAGAAGGAAGCCTATCTGGCACAAACGGACGTGCCGGACGTGTTGACCCAGCACGGTTATGACTGGCGGCAGTTTTTGCATGAAGAGGAGTTCCCTTTGCTGGAGCAACCGTCGCCACGGCTGTGCGCGGACCGGTTGGATTATTTTTTGCGGGATGCGCCAGGTTTGGGGTTGGCCACGGCCGTTGACATTGCCGCTGTACTGCCCCATCTGGTGGTGGGGGACGGCCGTATCGTCACCGACGACTTGGAGACGGCCCGCTGGTTGGGCTATACCTTCATCAAAGCCGATGACGCCAGTTGGGCCAATTTCCGCGAGGTGGGCCTGTATGAGCTGACGGCTCGGGCCATTCGCCGCGGGCTGGCGTTGGGCATTCTGGCCATGGAAGACGTGTGGGGGGTGGACGAACCGTTGTGGCGCAAGATGCACGCCAGCCAGGATGCCCACCTGCAGGGGCTGCTGGCGCTCATTAATCCGCAAACCCGCTTTGCCTGGGATGAAGCCAACCCTACCTTTTGGGTGAGTACAAAACTGCGGGCGATTGATCCGGATGTGCGAGGGGCGGGGGGTGAGATACGGCCGTTATCCCAGCTAGACCCTGCCTTTGCCCAGCACCGCCAGCAATACCTGCGCAGCAAACAAGGCAAATGGCCTATGCGCGTCATCGCCTGACTCAGGCCGCACGTTTTTTCTAATTAGCCAAGTTTGATAACCACACAAAAAAAGCCTGATGTGCAGCAAAACAAAACAAAACTCCTGAGAATAGTTGAAGTCTGAAAGCGTAGGGTTTATAATGAGTTTTGTATTGAATCTCTGGGGTTTTGTTTTATGCCTGTGGAATTAGATGACATTGACCGCCAATTGCTAGCCCATTTGCAAGAGGATGCCCGCATCACCCACACAGAAATGGCACGACGGGTCAACCTGTCGCCGCCCGGTTTACAAAAGCGCATTCGCAAGCTGGAAGAGTTGGGCGTCATTTCTCGCTACGTGACGCTGGTAAATCCCGAAGCAGTAGGGTATGACATGCTCTGTTTTGTGCAAGTCACCTTGCAGCGTCACGAACCGGAGGCTGTGCGCAGCTTTCGCCAGGCGGTACAACACATGCCAGAGGTGCTGGCGTGTCACCATATCACCGGCGAATACGATTATTTGCTGAAGGTGGTGCTGCGCAACCGCAAGCATTTGGAACAGTTTATCCTGGAACGGCTGACGCCGGTGCCGGGTATGGACCGTATTCGTACCAGTTTGGTGCTGAGCGAGATAAAAGAGACAACGGCCGTGCCCGTTTAAAGATAGCGAGAAGTCCCATGATCCTTTCCCCCACCCACGAACTGCAATTAGCCGATTGGACCCACACCATGAACCGCTCCGTGCTGCGGCAAATGATAGCCATTGTCTCCCGCCCCGGCATTCTTTCCTTTGCCGGTGGCTTGCCTGATCCCGACCTCTTCCCGCGGGCCGATTTTGCCGCAGCCATGAACCAGGTATTGGCCACAGACAAATTCTGCCTGCAATATCGCCCACCTTTGCCAGCTCTCAAGGAACATATTGTCCACCTCATGGCCCAGCGCGGCGTCACCTGTTCCCTAGAGCAGGTCTTTCTCACCACGGGTGCGCAGCAGGGCCTGGATGTGCTAGCGCGTTTGCTGCTGAACCCTGGTGGCGAAGTGCTGCTGGAAGAGGTGGTTTACCCCGGTGCGCAGCAGGTGATTGCCTCGGCCCAGCCACACATTCTGAGCGTGCCCACCGACTTGCACACAGGACTAGATGTGGATGCCGTGGAAGTGCATTTGCAGCGTGGGGCGCGCCCAGCTTTTATTTACGCGATTAGCGATGCCCACAACCCCTTGGGAGTTAGCATTAGCCCAGCTAAGCGGCAGCGGCTGGTGGAATTGGCGCAATTGTATGGTGTGCCTATCATTGAAGATGATCCTTACGGTTTTTTGCACTACGACGAAAAGCCGGTACCGTCCATGCGCGCTTTGGATGATCAATGGGTCTTTTACCTGGGGTCTTTTTCCAAAATTATTGCGCCGGCGCTCCGTTTAGGGTGGCTGGTGGCCCCAGAAGCGTTGGTGCCTAAGCTGACAGTGGTCAAGGAAGCCGAGGATTTGGAATCTTCGGCGCTGATCCAGCGGGCGGTGGTTGCTTACCTGGATGCCGGCCACTTGCCGAGTCATTTGTATATGCTGCGGGAAGCGTACGGCCGTCGCCGGGATGCGATGCTGGCGGCTTTGGAGCGCCATTTTCCGGCTGGTTCGCGCTGGACGCGGCCCAGTGGTGGCATGTTTATTTGGGTGGAGCTGCCGCCGCACTATGACACTGCCGAGCTTCTCCCCCTGGCCGTGGAAGAAGCGCAAGTGGCTTTCATCCCTGGATACGCCTTTGCTGTGCCTGGTCACACCGTCACCAACTGCCTGCGCCTTAATTTTTCCAACTGTACACCAGAGATGATTGCCGAGGGCATGGCGCGCTTAGGCCGCGTATTGCACCGCGCTTAACGCGCAGCGTGTCAGCCATGCAGCAAGTCAACAGTTTGGCCTGACAAGCTGTCCAGCTGAACTGCTGTTAGCTGACTATTTCCCAAGCAGATCAAAAATTTATATGGAGGTAGGACGATGGAAGACTTTTTACCAATTCGTAGCGTAGACCACGTGGAGTTTTATGTGGGCAATGCCCGCCAGGCGGCCCATTTTTATCGTACTGGTTTTGGCTTTGCCCTGGTGGCTTACAGCGGTCTGGAAACGGGTAACCGGGAAACGACCTCATACGTGATGCAGCAAGGGAATATTCGCCTGGTGCTGACCACGTCGCTGGGGCCGGATCACCCCATTGCCCGCCATGCGCACCTGCACGGGGATGGGGTTGGGGTGATTGCGCTGGAAGTGCCGGATGCGACCCACGCATACCGGGAAGCGACGCAGCGGGGGGCCACAGGGGCCATGCCGCCTACGGCCGTTGAGGATGAGCAGGGTGTGCTGCGGTATGCCGCTATCCGGACCTATGGGGATACGCTGATCAAGTTTGTGGAGCGGGCGGATTATCAGGGGGCCTTTGCGCCAGGGTTTGCGCCGCGGGGTGAAGGGGCTGATGGTGGGGGAAACGGCCGTTTCGCGCACAAAGGGTACGGGTTAGCCGCCATTGACCACATGGTGGGCAACGTGGAGCTGGGGGCTATGAACCGTTGGGTGGACTTTTTTGCCAATACCATGGGCTTCAGCCAACTCCTCCATTTTGATGATGAAGACATTTCCACCGAATATAGCGCCCTGATGTCCAAAGTCATGCAAAATGGCAGCGGCAAAGTCAAATTTCCCATCAATGAACCGGCGGAGGGCAAGAAAAAGTCACAAATTCAAGAGTACCTGGATTATTACCACGGGCCTGGGGTGCAGCATTTGGCCCTTTCCACTGGCGACATCATTGCTACTGTGGAAAAGCTGCGGGCCAGCGGCATTGAATTTTTGCGCGTGCCCACGAATTATTACGAAACGTTGGAAGAGCGGGTGGGCAAAATAAATGAACCCGTGGAGAAGCTGGCCGAATTAGGCATATTGGTAGACCGGGATGAAGAAGGGTATCTGCTGCAAATTTTCACGCGCCCGGTGCAAGATCGGCCTACGGTATTCTTTGAAATTATTGAACGGCATGGCTCCCGCGGTTTTGGCAAGGGCAACTTTAAGGCCCTTTTTGAAGCGATCGAGCGCGAGCAGGCCCTGCGCGGCAATTTATAGCGTATCAGCCCAGCAGCTTATCAGGTGGTCCGCCTGGCGTGCGGACCTGCTGACATGCTGACCCGCTTTTATGGAGGAGAACAATGACGTATTACTACAAATTGGGCCAGATTCCGCCCAAACGGCACACCCAATTTCGGCAGCCCGACGGCGCGCTGTACCATGAAGAAGTCATGGGGATTCATGGCTTTGCGGGGATTCAATCCATTCTGTACCACATTCATCCGCCCACGGCCGTTGCCCGCATTCCTGATCCCATTCCCGTCCACATTCCTTACGTAGACGAGGAACTGCGCCATCGCCACCTGCGCGGCGCTCAGGTTCAAAGCGAGGGCGACGCCATTACCAGCCGCGTACCCCTTATGGGCAACAGCGACGTGGTGCTGTACATGGCCCGCCCCACCCAGAGCATGGCCTACTGGTACAAATTTGCCCACGGTGACGACGTGCTTTTCGTCCACGACGGCACTGGGACGCTGGAAACCCAGTTTGGCCTGCTGCGCTACCGCCCCGGGGATTACCTGGTGATACCCACCGGCGTCATCTGGCGGTTGCTGCCTGACGTAGGGGTAGAGCAGCGCATGTTGGTGGTGGAATCCTATGGTCACGTAGTGCCACCGAAGCGTTACCTCAACAACTACGGCCAATTTTTAGAGCATTCACCTTACTGTGAGCGAGATTTGCGCACGCCGGAGGAGCTAATCACCAAAGATATGCAGGGTGAATTCGAGGTGCGGGTCAAGGCGCGCAATCTCATCAATCGCTTTGTGTACAACCACCACCCCCTGGATGTGGTGGGGTGGGACGGCCATCTTTGGCCCTTTGCCTTCAACATTGCTGATTTTGAACCCATTACCGGGCGCGTTCACCAGCCTCCCCCCGTGCACCAAACCTTTGATGGCCCCGGCTACGTCCTCTGCTCTTTTGTGCCGCGCTTATATGATTACCATCCCCAGGCAATTCCCGCGCCCTACAACCATTCCAACGTAGACTCGGATGAAGTGCTGTATTACGTCGAAGGGGATTTTATGTCCCGCAAAGGTGTGGAGCGGGCCTCCTTTACCATTCATCCCAATGGCATTCCCCATGGCCCTCATCCTGGCAAGTACGAGGGGTCTATTGGTAAGCAGGGCACCGATGAGTATGCGGTGATGGTGGATACCTTCCGGCCTTTGCGTTTAACATCTTATGCGCTGGATATTGAGGATGAGGCGTATGCTTTTAGTTGGGTGACCGGCCAATGATTATCAACCCTGCGGATCTGGAGAATAAGGAACGGTATAAATTGATGATTGGGTCCATTGTGCCGCGGCCCATTGCCTGGGTAAGCAGCATGGATAGGGCGGGGAATTTGAACCTGGCGCCCTTTAGCTACTTTACGGCCGTGTGCACCAACCCCATGACCATGCTCTTCTGTCCGGGCTGGTCTAGCGTGCGCCACCGGCGCAAAGATACGTGGATTAACATCGAGCAAACCGGCGAGTTTGTGATCAACATTACCAATGAAGACACCAAAGAAGCTATGAATCTCAGCGCCACGGAGTTTGAGCATGGCGTCAATGAGTTTGCCTGGGCGGGGGTCACGCCGGCGCCAAGCACCTGGGTAGCTGTACCCCGCGTGGCCGAAGCGCCTATCTCGTTTGAGTGTACCTTGCAGCAGATTGTGGTGGTGCATGATGGCCCTGGTGGCGGCGCGGCCGTGTTTGGGGAAGTGGTGGCGGTGCATGTGCGGGATGACCTGTATGAAAACGGCCGTATCCTCCCCGACAAACTTCGCCCCATAGGTCGCCTGGCGGGAACCACTTACGCCCACATCAACGACCTTTTTGATATGCAGCGTGTTCCGCCCCCGACCCCTTAACCCCGTTTGCCTCTCGCCAATTCCTAACTATACTAACGGAGATGCAAACTGACCCACGTGCAAATTTACACACTATTTTTGGGAGTTGTTCATGGTTCCAATTTATCGCAGCGATGGTGAATGGGTAGCCGTCTACTTTAAGGGGCATCTGTTTAACGTAGATGGGGAGTGGATTGGCTTTGCGCGTGGCCGGGAAGTTTATGACCCCACCGGCCTGTACCTGGGCTTTCTCAGCAATGACAAGCGGCTGCTACGCAAACGCAGCATGTCCGAAAAACGCGCCCGCTTGCAGCCTCCCCAAAGACCAGAACGACCGGAGATTCCGCCCAAAATGCCGCTGGCGCCCATGCTTCCCGCATTGCCCTACTCCATCATTGACATGTTTGAGGAATACCCTGAGCGGCTGATGTACATTTCTGATACCCGACCTGATATGGAGTAGCCGGTGGACGGAAAACCTGTTTCTGTTTCTCGCGTGACGCTTACCCAATTGATGGGGCCTCAGGATGCCAACACCATGGGCAACGTGCATGGTGGCATCATCATGAAGCTGTGTGACGAGGCTGGCGGTATGGCGGCCACGAAGTTTGCCCGCCATCCGGCGGTGACAGTGGCCGTAGATTCCATGGCGTTCCATTCGCCAGTACACATTGGCAACCTGCTGACGGTGCAGGCAGAGGTGACCTGGACTGGTCGCACCTCCATGGAGGCGCGGGTTTTGGTCACGGCCGAAGACGTCATTACTGGGGAACTGACCCATACGAATACCGCCTATTTTGTGTACGTGGCCCTGGATGAAAACGGCCGTCCTACCCCTGTGCCCCCGCTGCTGTGCGAAACAGACGAAGAGCGTGCCCGCCTGGAACGGGCTGAGATGCGGCGGCAAATTCGCCTGCAAATACGAGATCATCAATAACCATGAGCGCCGAAGAGTCAGAATTTCAGGAGGAAGCCGAGGAAACGGCCGTTTCCGGCAACCCCTTCAACTCCCAACTGCTCGATTTGCTGCGCAGCGCCCCCGCCGGGCGCATTGCTTCGCTGCCCGACGCCGACCAGGGTCTTGATGAACTGGATCCCTTCCCCTTCCTCGCCATTGTTGGCCAGCAGGAAATGAAGCTGGCCCTGATGCTGGCCCTCATCAACCCCCACGTTGGGGGCGTCCTGCTCATTGGTCCGCGGGGTACAGCCAAGACCACGGCCGTGCGTGCCCTCTCTGACCTGCTGCCTAACGTGCGCCGTAGCCTGTGCGTGCATGGCTGCACCGAGGAGCAGGCGGAAACAGAAGGAATGGTGGCCATCTGCGACACCTGTGCGCAAAAATTTGGCTATGGCCAGCCCCTCACCGTAGAAGACAAAGTCCGCCTGCTGGAACTCCCCCTCAATGCGCGGCTGGAGGACGTGGTGGGAGGTATTAACGAGCGCGTCGCTCTGGAACAGCAGCGCGTGCGTTTGGAGCGCGGCATTCTGGGCCATGCTCATAATAACATTCTCTACATTGATGAAGTGAATTTGCTGGATGACGTCATTACCGACGCCATTTTGGACGCGGCGGCCCAAGGGCATTACACCGTGCGCCGCGGTCCCCTCAAATTGACTTACCGCGCCCAATTTGTGCTCATAGGCTCTATGAATCCGGAAGAAGGGCGACTGCGTCCACAGCTGATGGACCGCTTTGGTCTGCGGGCGGTGGTGCGCGGCCTGGAAGACCCTGGCCTGCGCTACCAGGCATACGAAAACGCCGTTGCTTACTGGCGTAATCCAGAAGCCTTCGCCAGCGCCTATGCGGCAGATACCATTGCCCTGGCGGAAGAGATTGAGGCTGCGCGGCAGCGGCTGCCCCGGGTGACGGTGAGCCGGTTGGCGCGGGCTGTGGGGCTGGCCCTCATTCGCGAAATGGCCATTGATTCTAACCGGGCGGAAATGACCCTCTTTGAAGCGGCCCGCGCCCATGCGGCGGCAGACGGCCGTGATGAAGTCAACCCGACAGATGTGGAGGCGGTGGCGTTGTTAGCCTTGCGCCAGCGCCGCAGCGATTATTTGCAGCAGTTCTTTGCGGCCCAGCAAGAGGAAGATGCCGCCATGCGCGCCTTTTTGCAGACTTTTCCCGCCGATGAGCATGAAGGATAAATGGTTAGACATGCGACGCCAGGGCATGCTGCTGGGGCTTACGGCCGTTTTTAGCGCCATCTTCCTGGTGTGGCTGCCGGGGCCGGGGGTGGGACTGCAATTCCTGGGTTTTGAAATTGGGGAATGGATTAAGTTTGTCGGGGTGGGGCTGGCCCGCAACCTGTTTTATCTGCCGCCCATAACCCTGGGGCTGATGTTGGCCCTGTGGACGGCCGTGTGGCCGCAGAGCTGGCAGGCCTGGGCTGCGCGGGGCGTGGCGGTGGCCGCCAGCCTGCTGGCCTTCCCTGCGGTAGAGGCCCTTTTGTACGAGCCGCGCAGCCAGTGGCTGCCGCGTTTGCTGCTCATAGCCCTGGTGGTCGTGGTGGCCGTGGCCAGCCATTGGCTGGGGCGCTGGCCCCGCCTGGCGTGGGCGCTGGTGGGGTTGGTGGGGTTAGCGGGGCTGCTGCTGCCAACATGGCAATATTTTGTGGTACGGCCGTTGGTGACGCAGGTGCTGGCCCAACCCGTGGGCATTGGCCCCGGCGTCTGGGTGAATGGTGCGGGCCATCTGCTCATCGTTCTCGTCGCCGCCATGCAAATTCGCCATTAGCCCAACCCCCTTTGCTTTTACCAGCAACAAAAAAGACGACGCCCGCCGAGCATCGTCTTTGCCAATTTTATTGAGAAATACGGCCGTTAGCCGGGCATATGTTCACTGATGTAGGCAACGGCTTCGCCCACGGTGGTGATTTTTTGTGCTTCCTCGTCAGAAATTTCACCGTTGAACTCTTCTTCAAAAGCCATAATGAGTTCCACCAGATCCAGGGAATCTGCTTCCAATTCCTCACGAAAACGGGCCGAAGTGACAACCTGGTCTTCATCGACGCCTAGCAAGTCTACGATGATATTTTTTACGCGTGCTTCAATATCGCTCATTGTCCTCTCCTTAGAAATTTTTCAGGATGATTTTTAGTTTGGGAAACGAAGGTCAATTGTAAAACCAATAGGCGGATTGTCAAGTGTCACCGCTTCTTTGCCGTAGAAATAAACCCCGCCAGGCGTGGGGAGTTACGCCAGGAGCAACTGATTTTTGTGGCTGGCAACCCGTTATCCGTTAACCGCTGTCCGTAATGACGAAGGTTGTATACCGGTATCTGCTTACGGATTACCGCTCACGGATGACGGATATGATCCAGCCAGACGGCCGTGCCCAACATCAGGTAAAACACGAAAGCCAGGTCTACCAGAAAAAAGCTGTGGTCTACCAGCCCATGGGCAAAGGTGGCCGCCAGCGCTCCGGCAAAGCCCACGGCCACCGGCTGCCATTCCGGCGGGGCTTGCGTCACTGCCCGCTGCAGCAGGCGCGCCAATTGTCCGAAAAGCCAGCCCCCCGCCAGCAGCCCCAGCAGCCCCAGGCGGGTGGCAAAATCCAGCACCAGGTTATGCGGGTGGTTCAGGTTGGGTTCTTGCCACGCCGCGTCTAAAATGTAGCGCCCGCGGTAGGCGTAAAGAAAATTGTCCAACCCCACACCAAAAAGCGGGTGGTCGCGGAACATCTCCACACTGGCGCGCCATAGATTGAGGCGAAAGACGCCGGTGGCGCTGCGCAAGTCGAAACGGCCGGCCAGCGCCGGAATTTGTTGGGCCACGAGCAGGGCTGCCCCGGCCAGAATGACGCCGCCGATGACCCAGGGCCAGGGGGAACGGCCGTTTCCCCTTTGCCACACCCAAAACAGCACCAGCAGCCCCGCGGGAACGCCCAAAAACAGCGCCCCCCGGCTAAAGCTGAGGAGCAAAGCCAGGCCTATGGGCAACGCCGCCAGCACGTAGGCCCAGCGACGGCGCGGATCCATGCCCTGCCCCAGCAAAAAGGCCGCTGCCAGCAAGGGCAAAATGCGCCCCAGGTACAGGCCCACATTGTTGGGCGAGCCAAAGACAGAGCGCAGGCGCATCAACCCCCCTTCGGCGGTGATGAGCGCTTGGGGCACAAAGAGATACTGCCACAAGCCATACAGGGCCACCACCACGCCGCTCAGCACAAAGGCGTCTAGGATGACCCACATTTCGCGTTTTCGCGGGCGCACCCCGCGCAGCAGCAGGTAAAAAAGGGCCGGTTCCAGGATGACAACCCGCCATTCATTGGTGGCCACGTCCAGCCGGGCCGTGAAGAGCAGGGAGAGGGTAGCCACGGCCACGAAGGCGAAAACGGCGTAGTCCGTGGTCCGTAATCCGTGAGCCGTGAGCCGTGAACCGTGAGCCGTAGTTTTTTCATGTTTCACGTTTAACGCTTCACGTTTAAAGTTTAAAGTTTCACGTTTCGCGCCCAACCAACGCGCTATTGCTGCGGCGAATGTTACCAGGGTAAACACTTCCACAGGTGAGAAGAGGTAGCCGAGCATGGGCTTGGGCAGCACGTAGAAGGGAGCGCTGAAGGCAATGAGGGCCAGACCCCAGGCAGGGCGCAGGAAAATAAGCAGGAAGAGCAAAGCGAGGGCGACCAGGTAAATGAGGAAGATGGGGGAGGTGTAGAAGATGACGGCCGTTCCTGCCGTCAACGTTAACTGCCCCACGTCCCCCAGGCGGCGGTACACGCCATCAGCCTGGGCGCTCCAGGTGAGCCAGCCGGTGAGGGCGACGATGGCGGCGAGAACGGCCGTTAGCGCGAGCTGCGCCCACTGGTTGAGCTGTTGGAAGCGGCGGCGCAGGAACGCCCACTCGGCGCGCCGTCCCGTTCGTATAGCCAGAAACAGAAAAGAAACGGCCGTAGCCGCCAGCAGCCCCACGCCCCAGCGGTAAGCGGCATCTGGCGGGTGGTAGGCCACGCTGAAACCGTTCAGCGCCCACTGGTCCCAGCCCCGCGCGGCGGTAATGTGTACCGTGTGCACGCCCGGCTCCAGGTTGGTGGCAAGGGGTTCGATGGCCAGGTAATCTTCGGCGGGGTCGGCGGCGGTAAGGATAAGGGTGCTGCCGTTTTCGTCGCGGGGCAGGGCATTGGCGGGCTGCCCATCCACCGTCACGTACAGCCGGGCGCGGAAATTGGCGCGGCGCACCCGCAGCCCCACGTCCGTGCCCCAAAAGGTGAAGGTCATTTCGTCCGGCGGTTCGCCGATACCCGTTTCGCTGATGTCCGCCCCGAACTCTGGCGAAAACTCCCAGCCGCCGGTGTAGACCTGTGATGGGTCATTCGGACTGGCGAGGTGGAAGCCGGGGCGGGCAATTGACGATTGACCATTGACGATTGACGATTGTGCCCGCCACTCGTCACTTGCCACTTGTTCTTTGATGCTGAAGCCCCGAAGGGGATCGTCGAGGGGCGCGGCGGGTTCCCAGTTTTCCAGGAACATCACGCCCATCCAGGGCCATTCGCGTTGGGCGCGCTGCAGGGCCGCCAGCGTCCAATCGACCTGCTGCTGCGCCGTCACGTCGCCCCAAATGGACTTGTCACCCGACCAGCCGGCGGGCAGAGCATTCCAACCCCAGTTGCCCGCCCACACGGCTTTTCCGGCGTCATTGTTACGTTCCAGCACCTCGCGCAGCAGGATGGCGCGGCTGAAGTTGAGGGTGCCAAGCTCAACCCGGCGGTCATCAGGAGCATTGTCGAAGCCGTAGGGCTTGGCGGCTACGACGTCGAAGGCGGGCGCCGCGCCCGCTTCGTAGAGGCGCTGCAAGTAGAGCGGGTCGGCCAGGTTGGCGGGGCCGGTTTCTACGGTGGGGGCCAGGGGCGCGGCGACGATGACGGCGTCACTGTCGGCGGCGCGAATGGCGGTAGCGGCGGCCGTAAGCAGGGCGGCGTATTCGCTGGGGTTGACAGGCTGGTTGCCCCAATGGCTGGTCAGGTTGGGTTCATCCCAGATGATGTAGAACTGCACCTGGTCGGCGTAGCGGGCGGCGAATTCCCCGGCCCAGGCGGCGAATTGGGCAGGGGGGATGGGGGCGAAGTTGTCGGCGGGACGGCCGTCGAGGAGGGGGACGAGATTAAAGTGGTGGCTGGCAACGGCCGTTACCAACCGGTCACTGGCGGCCCAATCGAAGCTGGCGTCGTAGTAAAAAGACTGCTTGAGCCACCGGATGCCGGTGGCGGCAATGGCGTCCAGGTTGGCGGCTAATTCGGCGTCGTCGTACTGCCCCAGGGAGACGTTGAGGCCCAGGGTGGGCAAGCCGTAGTTCACGGGTTCTGGCAGGCCGTTAGGGATGCCGCGAGTGAGGTAAGCTTGCCGCACCTGGAGTGCGCCCATGCCCAGCAGGGCCAGGACGGCGAGGAGCAGGAAGAGGAGGGTGAGCCAGTGGTTGCGTCGCATGGCAGGGTTTTAGTGCAGAACGGCCGTTTGTGCAACGGAATAGGGATAATACGTTGTGGGGTAAGGCTAGATAGGCAACCCAGGTTGGCGGGAACCCTTGTAGCTGCTCTTTGCCTCTGAGCGGTTTGGGAAACGGGTAAGTAAAAATTCTACTGAGACGCCAACTATTCATTGGGCTATAATCCGTTAAGGAGAAGGATACAAACAGTGCCGCTGAGGAATTTACCATGAAAATCCATATTGTCTTTGTGTTGATTCTGATTTTGTTAATGACTACTTGTGCAGAGTTATCCCCAGAGGTGGTCACATTAACTACCGCCAGCCCTTCCCGGGTTTCCACCGCCACCGCTACCACCGCCCCCACGCCCGAACCCACCGCCACCCCCACCCTGACGGCCGCACAACTGCGCGATGAACGGGCAACGGCCGTGCTCACCACCCTCCCCGGCTACGATC
>CAZDEO010000050.1:0-33351 GCA_964504445.1 uncultured Anaerolinea sp.
CCCGTCAACCCCCTGCCCATCCCCGTCCCTAACACCATTATGCAAATACCCGCCCCTGCCAGCGCCTACCGCGACCTGGAAAAACTGTACAGTGCCGAATATCCGCCCCACGATTATTTTGAAACCGCCAACCGCCTGGGCAAAGAGGGCCTCACCGAGCGCACCGTCACCGCCCCCGCCTACCAACTTGGCGACGTGCAAACCTTCCTCACCGACGATGGCAGCATCCGCGCCACACTAACGGCCGTTACCGAACACACCTACTTTTGGGTAGAAAATGGCCTGGACGTCAACCAAAAAGCGCTAGAAGCCGCCGCCAACCGCCTGGAAAACGACTACTACCCCCTGCTCGTCAACCTCTTTGGCGACGTGTGGCGGCCCGGCGTAGACAACGACCCGCGCTTCTCCATCCTGCACCTGCGCCTGCCCGTAGACGCCTCAGAGCTAGGCTTCTTCTCTAGCATGGACGAGTATCCGCGCACGCTGTATGGCGACTCTAACCAGCAAGAGCTAATCTACCTGAACATGGCCGCCATGGACGTGGGCGAAGACATCTACTACGGCACCCTGGTCCACGAAATCCAGCATCTCATCCAGTGGCACGTAGACCCCAACGAGGCCACCTGGCTTAACGAAGGCTTGTCGCAATTGGCTGAAATCTATCTCGGTTTGGACACCGCCGATACTTACTACTACATGCGCCAACCCGACATCCGCCTGAACACCTGGGCTTATGAAGAAGAAGTAGTAGACGCCCATTACGGCGGCGCCTACCTCTTTTCCGTTTACCTGTGGGAACAGCTAGGCGACGCCGCCATCCAGGAACTCTCCCGCCACCCCGCCAACGACATGGTGGGCGTGCGCACTGTGTTGGCCGGCTTTGACGAGCGCAGCCTGGAGCAGTTTGTGGGCGATTGGGCTGTGGCCAATTATCTGGATGACCCCAATGCTGGCCCCGCCTACGCGTACGCCAACTTAGATCCTGGCACGCCCGACCTGCAAATGCGCATTCGCCAATTCCCTTACGAGCGCACCGACACCTTGCCCCAGTACGGCGCCCATTACTACGCCCTCAGCAAAACAGGCAAAACCACCATCAGCTTTGCCGGGGATACCCTGGCTGACCTGATGGGCGCCCCCCCGCTCAGCGGGCGGCAGGTGTGGTTTGCCCCAGCCATGGACGAAACCAGCGCCACCCTGACACTCCGCTATGATTTGCGCAACCTGAATGAAGCCACGCTAACTTTTAATGCCTGGTACGATCTAGAAGATGAGTGGGATTTTGCTTATCTTGCCATTTCCACCAACCAAGGGGAGACGTGGGATTTGCTTTCACCAGAAAACCTGGCGGTGGGGGATTATGGCCCGGCTTTTAACGGCCGTTCCGCCAATTCTCCTACCGCCGTAAATGGCTGGGTAACAGAAGCAATTCCCCTCAACCAGTACGTGGGCCAGGAGGTGCTGGTGCGCTTCGAGGTACTGACCGATTCGTCCATTTTGGGGCAGGGCTTTGCTGTAGATAATGTGCATGTCCCCCAAATGAGCGCGGGGAAGGCGTTGGAAACGGCCGTTTCCGGCTGGGAAGCTGTAGGGTTTGTGCAAACAGGCTGGCAATTACCCCAACAATGGCAGGTACAGCTCATTCAACCAGGTGATAAACCCCAGGTGACCCACCTGTCCCTCAACGCCCTCAACCAGGGGCAGTGGACGGTAGAATTAGGTGAAGGTGGTGGCGTCATTGTCATTATGCCCCTCACCCCCTTCACCAACGACAGCGCCAACTATTGGCTGGCTATCGAGTAAGGTGGTAAGTAAATGAGTGCAAAACGAAAAGTAGGTATTCTCATTTTTCCTGATGTGGAAGTACTAGACTTTTGCGGCCCTTATGAGGTTTTTTCTACCACGCGGCTGGATGAAGCACGGCAAATTGCCCCTTTTGAAGTGCTGCTGGTAGCGGAACAGGATGCGCCCATTGCCGCCCGCGGCGGCCTGCGCGTGCTGCCCAACATAACCACCAGCGCCTGTCCCCCACTGGACATTCTGGTTGTGCCCGGCGGCTGGGGCACCCGCGCCATCCTGCAAAATCCGGCGCTGCTGGCCTGGATCGCCGATCAGGGAACGCAGGTAGAGACCTTGACGTCTGTCTGTACCGGCTCTATGCTGCTGGGCAAGGTGGGGCTGCTAGACGGCCGTGCCGCCACCACCCACTACACCACCCTGGACTGGATGGCCGACAGCTATCCCGCTGTCACCGTCATCCGCGACCAGCACGTGGTGGAAGACGGGCACATTGTCACCTCGGCGGGCATTTCGGCGGGCATTGACATGGCCCTGCGCGTCGTCGCCCGCACCCTGGGCGCGGACGTTGCCCGCGCCACCGCCCGCCACATGGAATACCGCTATCCTTCCGATAACGGCCGTCGCGTTGAGCTATGACCATCTCCAATCCCCAATCCCCAATCTCTTTCAAAAAGCTGCTGGCTGACTGGGCTACGGCCGTGGGCCACCCCCAACCGCCCGCTTACAACGGCCCTGACGTGCTGCTAACCCAACTCACCGACGACAGCCGCGCCGTGCAGCCAGGGGCCTGCTTTGTGGCCCGCCTGCGCCTGCGCGGCGACGGCTCCGTGTGGAGCGACGCCCATCGCTACATCCCGCAAGCCATCGCCCAGGGAGCGCGGCTGATTATTGCCCAACGCCCGGCCACCGACCTGGGTATTGCTATCCCTGCTGACGTGGTGTATTGGGTTGTGCCGGATACGGCCGTTACCCTGGCCTGGCTCTCTGCCGCCTGGTACGGCTTCCCCAGCCAGCAGTTGGTGGTCATTGGCGTCACCGGCACCGATGGCAAGAGCAGCACGGCGCAAATCCTCTTCAGCATTTTGCAGGCGGCGGGACTGCGGGCGGGCATGCTCAGCACCATCAAGGCCGTCATTGGCACGCAAGAGGAGCCGCTGGCCCTGCACGTCACCACGCCAGAAGCGCCGGTTATCCAGCAGTATTTGCGGCGCATGGTAGACGCCGGGCTGACTCATGCGGTGCTGGAAACGACTTCCCATGCCCTGGCCCTGGGGCGGGTCGCGGCCATAGCCTACGACATCGCCGCCGTCACCAACATTACCCACGAGCACCTGGACTTTCATGGCAGTTGGGAGAACTATTTTGCGGCCAAGCGGCGGCTGTTTGAAATGGTGGGGGAGGTTGGAGGTTGGCGCGTGGAGCTGGGAATTGCGGATAAAAAGGAGATGGTGAAAACGGCCGTTCTCAACCGCGACGACGCCTCCTTTGGCGGCCTCCGCCAGGTGGAAGTGCCCCGCCAATTGACCTATGGCCTGCACGCCGCCGCCGACATCCGCGCCACTGACATCACCTACACCCCGGCGGGTACCACATTCACCATTCAGCCTTTAGCATTCAGCATTTCGTCCCCGTTGGTTGGCGAATTTAATGTGTACAACATGCTGGCCGCAACGGCCGTTGCCCACGCCCTGCACATCCCCCCAGAAGCCATCCAGCAAGGGTTGGCCACTGTGCCGCCCATCAGTGGGCGCATGGAGCGCATTGATTGCGGCCAACCATTCACCGTCATTGTAGATTTTGCCCACACCCCCATTTCCCTGGAAAAAGCCATCAGCGTCGCCCGCAAAATGACCGACGGACGGCTGATTACGGTGTTTGGCAGTGCCGGGCAGCGGGACGTGGACAAGCGCCATCTCATGGCCGAAACCTCTACCCGCAATGCCGACCTGACTATTCTCACCGCCGAAGACCCGCGCACCGAGTCCCTGGACGAGATTCTGGCGCTGATGGCCGAGGGGGCGCGGCGCGGCGGCGGCGTAGAGGGGGAAACCTTCTGGCGCATCCCAGACCGGGGACGGGCCATTTACTTGGCCCTGACCCTGGCTGCGCCGGGAGACATTGTGCTGATTTGCGGCAAAGGGCATGAGCAGTCCATGTGCTTTGGCGCCATTGAACACCCCTGGGATGACCGCAAGGCCGCCCAGGCAACCCTAACCGCATTTTTGGCCGGGCAGCCGGCGCCAGATTCCGGGCTACCAACTTTTGCGCCCAATAGTTAGAGATTGACGATTGGCGCTGGCGTAAATCACCCATCCCGAATCTCTATTTTCTGTTACACTTGCAGCAACTTAGTCAATGGAGAGTGCTATGCTTAACGAAATACTCAGCCGGATACGGCGCAATCATGGGCTGGAACACGCCACCATTCACATGCTGACAGCCAAACACCAAAATTTCAGCGCCCAGGGCAATTCAGACCATCGTGGCTTTAGCCTGAACGTGTATGGCGACATTAGCGAGGAAGATGTGCGCACGGCCGTTGACGAAGCGTACACGCGCATGAAGGCCGGCGAGCATCACCTGGCGGTACACCCCAACTGTGGCACGGTGCTGTTGACCACGGCAACCATGGCCACCGTGGCCGCGCAAACGGTGTTTAGCATGGAGCAAAAGCGGCAGAAACGGCCGTCCGTAGACTTCGGCGTCTTGTTTCATGCCCTGCCCTCCGCCATTTTGGCGGTGGTGGTGGCCCTGATTGTGTCCAGACCCCTAGGCGTCCAGCTTCAGGCCCAGTACACGGTGGACGGCAACCTGGGCAATTTGGAAGTGGTGCGCGTGCGGCAGGTACCGCCGTCGCCCATCACCCGCCTCTTTCAACTGCTGCTCACCGGTGGGCAGCCCGGCGCCAAAGCCACCGCCTACCGCGTCGAAACCAAAGGATAGAAAAAGACACACAAGTTGGCTGGTTGGCTAACACCCAACCAACTAACCAACCAATTAGCCAACCTACCCCGACCATGTTTTACATCTTTCACGGCGACGACACCCACTCCCAAAAAGAAACCCTCAACGGCCTTTTGGCAAAAATGGGTGACCCCAACATGTTGGACCTAAACACCACGCGGCTGGAAGGGAGCGTCAGCTACGCCCAACTGGTGCAAGCGTGCAGCGCCATGCCTTTTTTGACCAAGGTGCGGGTGGTGCTGGCCTATAATCTACTGTCGGGCAAGCCAGACAAGACGTTGCTCAAACAATTGGCAGCCTATTTGCCCCAGCTACCAGAAACGACGCGGCTGTTTTTTCTGGAATCAGCGGAACTGCCGCGCAACCACGCCATCCTCAAAGCCGCGGAAGAGATGAAGGATGGTTATGTCAAACTTTTCGCGCGCCCAGAGGGCATTGGTATAGAAAAGTGGATCCGGCAGCGCGTGGCCGAAAAGAACGGCCGTATCTCCCCCCAGGCCACCCAACTCCTGGCAGCCAACATTGGCAGCGACTTGCAAGTGCTGGACAACGAGCTAGAAAAGCTGCTGCTCTATGCCGGAGAGCGGGAAATAATCAGCGAGGACGTACAAAAACTCAGCCCCTACGTAGCCGAAGCCAACATTTTTGACCTGGTGGACGCCCTGGGCAACCGCCACGGCAAAAAGGCCGCCCTGCTTTTGCAACAAAAGCTAAACGCCGGCGAGGAACCTTTTCAACTATTTGCCATGTTCGTGCGCCAGTTCCGGCTGCTCATTCAGGTGAAAGAATTAGCTGATGCCGGAGAAAAGCCACCCGCCATTGCCAAAGAGCTGCGCCTGCATAGTTTTGTCGTGGGCAAAATTTACCAGCAGGCCCGCGGTTTCAGCATGACGCAGTTAGAGCAAATTTACCGGCACCTGTTAGATATTGACGTGGCCGTTAAAACAGGCCGCAACGACATGGTCACGGCTCTCATCTTGCTGGTGGGCCAGCTCGCAGCTGACGCCTAACGGTTCGCCATGGTCAGGCAAATCAGGCAGGGGTGGCAAGTTCCAGCAATCAAACAGGGTGTGCTGGTCTTTGTGGCGGCACGGCTCTTTTTTACCCTATGGGCGGCGCTGCTGGCGCTGCTGTTGCCTACCCCCACAGAAACGGATGAGATATTACGGCCGTACCTAAACGAAACCCAGCTCAGCGAAGGCGCAGAGGCGTTACTCCTCGGCCCCTGGCAGCGCTTCGACACCCAGCGCTATATGCGCATCGCCCGCGACGGCTACGCCCAGGAAGAGGATTCTGTTTTCCCCCCCTTGTACCCCTGGTTGGTGCGCAGCCTCAGCAGCGTGCTGGGCGGCGGCACGGCGGCGCGGTTGGCAGCGGGGCTGCTCATTAGCAATCTAGCCGCCCTGGGGCTGCTCATATTGCTGCACCACGTCGTTGCCACAGAACTCGGCGCCCAACACGCCACGCGCACGCTGGTGTACCTGGTGCTGTTCCCCACCGGCTTCTTTTTATTTGCCGCCTACACCGAATCCTTGTTTATTTTGCTGGCTTTGGGATCCTTTTGGGCCGGGCACAACGGCCGTTTCGCCTTGGCCGGCATTCTTGGCTTTTTGGCCGCCGCCACCCGCCTCACAGGCTGGGTGCTAGTCGTGCCCCTGGCGTATTTCGTTATCCGTCAACCGTCATCCGTCATCCGTCATCCGTCGCGGATGACGGCACACGGATTACGGCACACGAGTTACGGACGACGAATTACGGCCTACCGGTTGCTGCTTGCCGCCCTACCGGGCATCGCCCTCGTCCTTTTCATGGCCTACCGCTGGTGGCTGGGCCTGCCGCCGCTGACCGAGATTTACGGCCGTTACTGGCATCAAACCACCGGCATCCCCGGCCAAGACATCCTCACTGCCCTGCAAACCCTCTTTCTCGGCGGCGAGGTGCGCCGCAACGAAATCATCGCCCTGGCCCTGGACACCGCCAGCGCCCTCCTGCTGCTCATCACCACCATCCTGGCTTTTCGGCGGTTAGGCGTCAGCTACGGCCTTTTCGCCGCCCTGCTGCTGCTCTTCATGCTGCTGCCCACCTCACCCGTCAAGCCCCTGTACTCCTTCTCCCGCTACGCCCTGGCCTTCTTCCCCACCTTCATGCTCCTGGGCCTGTGGGGGCAAAAGGGCTGGGCGCACCGCCTCATTCTCTATCTATTCTTGGCCCTCACCCTCTTTTACAGCGGTCAATTTTTTATGTGGGGCTGGGTGGCCTAAACCAACCCACCAACCCCCTTGCAAACCGGCTCGCTGCCGACGTATGATTTAGTTGGACACTTGATACCCCAAAAAGGATAAAACTCATGACAACTCCCTTCATTTCACTGCCTAAAGAACAATATGCCCAGGTCAACGTGCCGCCGCGCCTGCTGCTTGGCCCTGGCCCCTCCAATGCCGACCCCCGCGTGCTGCAAACCATGGGCATGCCCACCCTCAGCCACCTGGACCCGGCCTTCATCCCCTTGATGAATGACGTGCAGGAGCTGCTGCGCTATGCCTGGCAAACGGAAAACGCACATACCTTCGCCATCAGCGGCACGGGCACGGCGGCCATGGAAGCGGCCGTGGCCAACCTGGTCGAGCCGGGCGATGTGGTGCTGGTGGGCGTCATCGGCTACTTTGGCGAACGGCTGGTGGATATGGCCGGGCGCTACGGCGCCGACGTCCGCGTCATCGAGAAAGCGTGGGGCGAGGTTTTCAGCCTGGATGAGGTGGAAGCAGCGCTGGCAGCCCACAAACCGGCCATACTGATGTTGGTGCATGCCGAGACCTCTACCGGCGCGTTGCAGCCCCTGGAGGGCATTGGCGCGCTGTGCCACCAACACGGCTGCCTCTTCCTCACCGACAGTGTCACCAGTCTGGGGGCGGCCCCTCTCTTCCTGGATGAATGGGCAGTGGACGTGGCCTATAGCTGCTCGCAAAAGGGGCTGAGCTGCCCGCCTGGCGCCTCCCCGTTAACCTTCAGCGAACGAGCTATGGCTAAGGTAAACGGCCGTGCCCACCAAGTCGCCAGCTTCTACCTGGACATCAACCTGCTGGGCAAATATTGGCTGGGCGCAACCCGCGGCTACCACCACACCATGAGCAGCAACATGATTTACGCCCTGCGCGAAGGGCTGCGCCTGGTGGCCGAAGAAGGGCTGGAAGCCCGCTGGCAGCGCCATCAAGAAAACGCCCAGCTATTTTGGGACGGGCTGGCCGCCATTGACCTGACCTGCCACGTACCCCATGCCGCCAATCGCATTCCCAGCCTGACCACGGTCGCCGTGCCCGATGGCGTGGATGCTGGTGCGGTGGCCAAACGGCTGCTGCGCGAATACAACATTGAGGTCGCCGGCGGTTTTAGCAAGCTGGCGGGCAAAGTGTGGCGCGTGGGGCTGATGGGCTACAACAGCCGCCCGGAGAATGTGCTGCTGCTGCTGCAAGCCCTGGAGCGCATATTGCACCAAGGGTAAAGGGCAAAACCCGCCACGAGGAGGAGTGATGCCCACAAATCTCCCCCCTGAATATTACGAAGTTGAGGAACGGTACAAAGCGGCCCCTTCCCCGGACGAAAAATTCGCCTGCTGGAAGCGCTGATCAGCACCGTGCCCAAGCACAATGGCACCGACAAACTGCGCGCCGACATGCGCAAGCGGCTTTCCAAAATGAAGGCACTCGACCGTCACGGCCGTTAACCTTTGGGAGCGCGGAGTCGGGCTGACAGGTTCATTGTTTTAGCCAGAGTAATGGGCATGGACGCGACTTATAATTTGATTAAGAGCCAGGGATAATTGACAATTGAAAGTGTAATAATATTTTTGACAGTGTCAATTTTTATTTTAACACCGTCAAATGAAAAATCTATCAGTGAGATAATTACAATGTCTTAGTGAGATAGCCACAATGTCTCAGTGAGAAAAGTAAAAAACTGCCTTTGCAATTTGAGTCTGGCCAGCGGGATTTATCTACCAGTTACGCGGGATAAACGGCCGTTTTTCCGGTACAATGAACCTGATTTCAGTTGAAAACAAAGACAAGGGAAAAAGAACCCCATGACCGACAACCACGAACTGGAAAAAACCCTCTGGGCCGCCGCCGACAAGCTGCGCGCCAACATGGATGCCGCCGAGTACAAGCACATCGTCCTCGGCCTCATCTTCCTCAAATACATCTCCGACGCCTTCAACGACCTGCACCGCAAGCTCACCGCCGGAAAGGGCGAATTTGAAGGCGCCGACCCCGAAGACCCCGACGAATACCTGGCCTACAACATCTTTTTTGTCCCTGCCCAAGCCCGCTGGCAATATCTCCAGGACAACGCCAAACAGCCCACCATCGGCACCCTGCTCGATGCGGCCATGGATGAAATCGAAAAGCGCAACCCCTCGCTCAAAGGGGTGCTGCCCAAAATTTACGCCGACCCGGAGCTGAACAAGCAGCGGCTGGGGGAGCTGATCGACCTCATCGGCACCATCGGCTTTAACCAGGAAGGCCACCAGGCCCAGGATTTGCTGGGGCGGGTTTACGAATATTTTCTGGGGCAGTTTGCCGACGCCGAAGGCAAAAAGGGCGGCCAGTTTTACACCCCCGCCAGCATTGTCAAGCTGCTGGTGGCCATGTTGGAGCCGTATGCCGGGCGCGTCTACGACGGCTGCTGCGGCAGCGGCGGCATGTTTGTGCAGAGCGAACGCTTTATCGCCGAGCATCAGGGCAACATCAAGGATATTTCCATTTACGGCCAGGAATCCAACCCGACCACCTTGCGGCTGGCGAAGATGAATCTGGCCATTCGCGGCATTGATGCCCGGCTGGAGCTGGGCGACACCCTGCTCAACGACAAGCACCCCGACCTGAAAGCGGATTACGTGCTGGCCAATCCCCCGTTTAACGTGAGCGACTGGAGCGGGGAGCAGCTGCGGGAGGACGTGCGCTGGCAGGGGTTTGGCGCGCCGCCGACGGGCAACGCCAACTACGCCTGGCTGCTGCATTACCTGCACAAGCTGAGCACCCACGGCACGGCCGGGATTGTGCTGGCCAATGGCAGTATGAACAGCAACACCGGCGGTGAAGGCGACATTCGGCAGAAGATGATTGAGGCCGGGGTGGTGGATTGTATGGTGGCCCTGCCCTCCCAATTGTTTTACAACACCATGATTCCCGCCTGTTTGTGGTTTTTACGGCGCAGTAGGGGCGAAGCATCCGCCGCAGGTGTGTTGGGTACGTCGCGTGGGTCTGGGCGGATGCTTCGCCCCTCCGAATCGTCCATCCTATTCATTGACGCCCGCAACATGGGCCAAATGATCAGCCGCCGCAACCGCGAATTAACCGACGAGGATATTGCCCGCATTGCCGATACCTACCATGCGTGGCGCAATCGTAGGGGCGAAGCAACCGCCAGTGAGATGTCTCGTTTGCCCAATACATTGGCGGCGGATGCTTCGCCCCAACACGGGTATACCGACATCCCCGGATTTTGCAAATCGGCCACCATTGACGAAATCCGCGCCAACGGCTACGTGCTGATGCCGGGGCGCTACGTGGGCACGGAAGAAGAGGAAAATGACGGCATTCCCTTTGAGGAAAAGATGACCGCCCTCACCGAACAACTGGCCGCCCAGTTTGCCAAAGGCGCAGAACTGGAAGCCACGATTCGTAAAAACTTGGAGGGAATTGGGTATGAGTTTTAACACCACCACGCAGACCCAGACCCTAAAGGTCTTTGAGACCTTTAGGGTCTTAAACGCCACGATTCGCCAGAATCTGGAGGAAATTGGGTATGAGTTCTAGTGACGCCCAATATTTCGAATTTAACGAAATACTTGAAATCCCATTAAAAAATGGAGTTAACAAACCCCGGAAAGTGCGTGGTAGTGGTTATAAAATGGTAAATATGGGGGAGTTGTTTGCAAATCCAATCATTCGTGACATCGATATGGAAAGAGTTCCACTATCTGAGCATGAATATCAAACCAGCTTGCTTAGAAAAGGGGATTTACTTTTTGCTAGACAATCGCTAACTGTTGAAGGTGCTGGTAAATGTTCTCTTTTCGAAAGCGACGAAAAAGAAGTAACCTTTGAAGGTCATTTGATTAGGGCTAGGCTAAATCAAGAAGTGGCCGATCCAAAATATCTTTTCTATTATTTCCAATCACACAATGGTGCAGGACAAATTAGATCAATTGTGACTGTCACAGCAGCAGCCGGTATTCGAAGCTCTGACTTGGGAACTTTGGAAATCCCGTTGCCACCTATTGAGACCCAAAAGCGGATTGCGGGGATTTTGTCGGCATTGGATGAGAAGATTGAGCTGAACCGGCAGACCAACGCCACCCTGGAAGCCATCGCCCAGGCCATCTTTAAGGCGTGGTTTGTCCACGAAGAAGTTACAAGTGATTGGGAATTGGTAGCGCTCCCTGAAATTGTCGATCTGAACCCACGGCGCTATTTAAAAAAAGATGAACCTGCACCTTATCTGGATATGGCCAATGTGCCTACAGAAGGTCATCGTGCAATCGAATGGCGTGAAAGAGAATTTAGTTCTGGTACTCGCTTTACTAACGGTGATACATTGCTTGCAAGGATTACTCCCTGTCTTGAAAATGGAAAAACTGCATTTGTTGATTTTTTGGATAACGAAGAAATTGGGTGGGGTTCGACAGAATTTATTGTATTAAGACCAAAACCGCCTTTGCCGCCAGCTTATGGGTATTATCTTGCCCGTTCTAAAGAGCTTCGCAAACACGCAATTTTGAATATGGTAGGATCAAGTGGGAGGCAAAGGGTGCCGACATCAAGTTTTGACAACTTTTTGATACCACTTCCACCTATTGAGTTAGCTGAAAAATTCGGTGGTTTTGCCGAAGACCTAATGAATATGATCCGGGCTAATGACAATCAGTCCCGTACCCTCGCTCAAATCCGCGACACCCTTTTACCCAAACTCATGCGCGGGGAGGTGGTGGTCTGATGGGCGCGGCGCATGTAAGGGCGAAGCATCCGCCGCGCAGGTTGTTGGTCAATCCAGGCCTTATGCGGCGGATGCTTCGCCCCTACGAGGTAACGCATGACAAAAAAATCCCGATACAACCCACAAATCCATCACCGCCGGTCGATCCGGCTGGCGGGGTATGATTACACCCAGGCGGGGGCGTACTTCATCACCATTTGCACCCACAACCGGCAGAACCTGTTTGGTGAGATTGTGGATGGGGAGATGGTGTTGAACGAATACGGCCGTATCGCCGCCGCCTGCTGGTTAGAGTTGGCCCGCCATTTTCCCGACATCACATTGGGTGAATGGGTCGTTATGCCTAACCATATCCATGGGATCATTGTGATTTTGGTGGGGAGGGGCGAAGCATCCGCCACCAAAATCGTGGACAACCCAGACGGGTTAATGGCGGATGCTTCGCCCCTACAATCGGGGCCCAACGGGACACAATCCGGTTCCATCGGCGCGATGGTGCAAAATTTCAAATCGGTGGCCTCCCGTAAAATCAACAAACAGCGCGGCACACCCGGCACACCGGTCTGGCAGCGCAACTATTGGGAACATATCATCCGTGACGAACAGGCGTACCAACGCATCGCCCATTACATCGCCAACAACCCGGCGCAATGGGATGCGGATTCATTACGGCCGTAGGGGCGAAGCATCCGCCCCCAAATCATTGGATAAACAGGATACATTAACGGCGGATGCTTCGCCCCTACCACCATACCATTATGTACGAATCCGAAATTGAACAAATCGCCCTCGATGTGCTGCACGACGACAACGGCTACACCGTCCTGCACGGCCCGCATATTGTAGACGGCCACGCAAAAGAGCGGGAGCTGAACGATGTCTTCCTCGCCGCCCGCCTACGCGCCGCCATCAACCGGCTCAACCCCCACATTCCCGCCGCCGCCCGCGAGGAAGCGTTCAAAAAGGCCCAACGCGCCGACGCCCTCAGCCTGCTGGACAACAATCAAGCGTTCCACCAGATGCTCAGCGACGGCCTAGACATTAAGTTCGGCATCGGCGACGGCAAAGCCAAAACCGACAAAGTATGGCTGATTGATTGGGACAACCCCGAAAACAACGACTTTGTGGCCGTCAACCAGCTTGTTTTCACCGAAGGCCACCACAAACGCATCCCCGACGTGGTGCTTTTTGTCAACGGTATCCCCCTCGTCGTCATTGAACTCAAAAACGCCAGCGACGAAAACGCCGACATCCAGGCCGCCTACAACCAACTGCAAACGTACAAACAGCAAATCCCTTCGCTGTTCATCCCCAACGCCCTGCTGATCATCAGCGACGGCTGGTTTGCCAAAGTGGGCGGCCTCTCCAGCCCTTACAGCCGCTTCATGGAGTGGAAAACGGCCGATGGCGTTACCCTGATAGACCCCAAAACCGAAAGCGCCCTGGTGCCCATGCTCCACGGCCTGCTCAACAAACAAACCTTGCTCGACCTCATCCGCCACTTTATTGTCTTTGAAGAAAGCCGGGACGAAACGATCAAAAAGATCGCCGCCTACCACCAATATTACGCCGTCAACCGGGCCATCGACTCCACCATCCGCGCCGCCGCGCCCGCCCCGACCGTGATTCGCCAGGAACCAGAAGCGTATGGCCTGCCCACGGTCAAAACCCAGCCCCCCGGCGACAAGCGGGCCGGGGTTTTCTGGCACACCCAGGGCAGCGGCAAAAGCCTCTCGATGGTCTTTTACGCGGGCAAGCTGATCCTGGCCGAGCAGATGAACAACCCCACCCTCGTTGTCATCACCGACCGCAACGACCTGGACCAGCAGTTGTTCGAGACGTTCAGCAACTGCCGCCACCTGCTGCGCCAGACGCCCACCCAGGCCGCCAACCGGGAGGATTTGAAAAAGCTGTTGGCCGTGGCCTCTGGCGGCGTGGTCTTTACCACCATTCAAAAGTTCCTGCCCAACGCAAAAGGGGGCGAATATCCCCTGCTCAGCGAACGGCGCAACATCGTCGTCATCGCCGATGAAGCCCACCGCAGCCAGTACGACTTCATCGACGGCTTTGCCCGCAACATGCGCGATGCCCTACCCAACGCCTCTTTCATCGGCTTCACCGGCACCCCCATCGAAAAAGAAGATGCCAGCACCCAGGCCGTTTTTGGCAACTACGTAGACGTTTACGATATCCAGCAGGCGGTGGAAGACGGAGCTACGGTGCGCATCTACTACGAAAGCCGCCTGGCCCAAATCAAGCTCTCTGAGGAAGCGCAGCGCATCCTCGACCAGCAGGTGGAAGAAATCACCGAAGACGACGAACTGACCGATCGTCAGAAACGGTTTGCCAAATGGACGAGCAAAGAGGCGGTGGTGGGCAGCCAGTCCCGTCTGGAGCAGGTGGCGGCTGATTTGATTGCCCATTTTGAAGCGCGACAAACGGCCGCAGCGGGCAAAGGGATGATCGTCTGCATGAGCCGCCGCATCTGCGTGGCCCTGCACGACCAAATCATCAAACTGCGCCCGGAGTGGTACGATCCCGATGACAGCAAGGGAGCCATCAAAATCGTCATGACAGGCTCTGCCAGCGATCCGCTGGCATGGCAGGAGCACATCCGCAACAAGCCGCGCCGCAAAACGCTGGGCGACCGCCTCAAAGACCCCGCCGATCCGCTCAAGCTGCTCATCGTGCGCGACATGCTGCTTACCGGCTACGACGCCCCGATTTTGAACACCATGTACATCGACAAACCGATGAACGGCCACAATCTGATGCAAGCCATTGCCCGCGTCAACCGCGTTTTTGGCGACAAAGAGGGCGGTTTGATTGTGGATTACATCGGCATTGCCCAGGATTTGCGCAAGGCGTTGGCCGTTTACACCGCCAGCGAAGGGCGCGGCCAACTGGCCTATGACCAGGAAGAAGCGGTCGCTAAAATGCTGGAACTGCATGAAATCGTGGCTGATATGTTTGGCACGTTCGACTACCGTCGCTACTTCACGCTGGAGCCAAAAGATAAGCTCAACTTCATGCTGGCCGCCGCCAACCACATCGCCGACCTCACCGAAGTGCAAAAGGGGGAGACGGTGCGTACCGGCAAGGAGCGCTTCAAGCAAAATGTGGTGAAGCTGCAAAAAGCATTCGCCCTGTCCGTACCGCATCCCGCCACCAATGACGTCCGCGATGATTTGGCCTTCTTCCAGGCAATTAAAGCCCGCTTCAACAAGTTTGATGAACAGCAAAAAACGCGCACCAATGCCGAAATCGAAACGGCAATCCGCCAAATTATCAACGACGCCATCATTTCCGAAGAAGTAGTGGATGTGTTTGACGCGGCGGGCATCAAAAAGCCGGACATCTCGATCTTGTCCGACGAGTTTTTGGCCGAAGTGCAGAATATGCAGCATCCCAATCTGGCTTTTGAACTGCTCAAGCGGCTGCTCAACGATGAAATCAAAAACCGCTCGGCTCTCAACCTGGTGCAAAGTCGCAAATTCTCAGAGATGCTAGCCGACGCCGTGCGCCGCTACCAAAACGGCCTGATTGATTCCGCCAAAGTCATCGAAGAACTAATCAGAATGGCCCAGGAAATGCGCGAGGCAGACAAGCGCGGCGAAAAGATGAATTTACGCACCGATGAGCTGGCTTTTTACGATGCGCTGGCGGACAATCCAACGGCCGAAGCGGTGCTGGGGGATGTGACGCTCAAGCAGATTGCCCATGAGTTGGTAGATAAAGTGAGGGCAAACACCTCAATTGATTGGCAGTACAAGGAGAGCGTGCAGGCTCAACTGCGGGTGATGGTCAAACGAATTTTGCGCAAATACAAATATCCGCCAGATGATCCGGCTACGGGCGAATACACGGAATCGGTCAATAAAGTGCTCAGTCAAGCTGAATTGCTGGCTGATTTTTGGACGCAGGATAAGATAAGGAGTTAAAAAGTATGAGCAATATGGATGGAAACACACGGCCGTTGTCGCCAGAACAAAGTGAGGCACTGCTCAACACGCTGCAAGCCCGGTTTGCGAAACATATGAACCGCCACGAAGGGCTTGCATGGACCACCGTGCAGGCCAGACTGGAAGCGCATCCTGAAAAACTGTGGTCGCTGCATGAAATGGAAATGACCGGCGGTGAACCGGATGTGGTCGGTTATGATCAAGCTACAGGTGAGATCGTTTTTGTGGACTGCGCGGCGGAAAGCCCTGTTGGTCGCCGCAGTCTTTGTTATGACCGGGAGGCGCAGGAGTCCAGGAAAAAATACAAACCGGAAAACAATGCGGTGGATATGGCGGCTGCCATGGGCATTGCGCTTTTGACGGAAGAAGCGTACCGGGCGCTGCAGCAGTTGGGCCATTTTGATACGAAAACGTCAAGCTGGGTGAAAACCCCTGCTGACATTCGCGAACTCGGCGGCGCCCTCTTTTGTGATCGCCGTTACAATACGGTCTTTGTGTATCATAATGGTGCGGAATCCTACTACGCCGCCAGGGGGTTTCGCGGTTCGCTGAGGGTCTAATTTTGTATCCCTAACCCGCCGCGCCAAAGTGTTAAGGGGCAACGGCCGTTTCCGCACCACCTTCTTGCAGCCACAGCCACACCCCCAGCCACACCGTCCACAGCGCGTGAGTGACCATCCACACAAACAAGCTCAACCCCAGCACTGCGGCCAGGGGCGCGCCCAAATACCCATTCCCGCGGCTGGTCAGCAGCAGCCCGGCAAACATCACCAGCCAGGAAAGACCCGCCGCCAGCATCAGGCCCGGCACAGCCACGGGCAGCGTGCCCGTGCGCCAGCCCAGGTAGGCGGCCAGCAGCAGCCACACCCCCACCAGGGCAATCATGCCCTGGTATAGCAAGACCACCCACTCTAGCGGAATGGTCAACGGCCGTACCAGCCACGACGTAACCGCTCCCACCAGGGTAGCCAGCAAATACAGCGTCAGGCTGACCAACCCTACTACGGCCGTCAGGCGGCTGGCTCGCGGCGCAAAAGCGCGAAAAAGCGCGTGCAGCGCCACCGCCAATGGCAACAAAGCCAGCGGCGACATGAGGACTAAAAACTCTGCCTCTGCTTCTGGCAACCGCTGGCTGTTCAGCAGCCCCAAAGCCAGCAGCACCGTACTCAAAATAGCCCCCACCCCGGCAATACGAAAAACATGTCTGCGATTCATCGGCCACCTCCCTGGTTCCAGCCATTCCGGGTGCAAATGAGCGTCCACCACTCCGCGCACAATGTCTAAACCGTCCCGCCAAGATAGCGGCGCGGCTTCCTCTAGCAAAGCCAGGTATTCGGCAACGTAGCGTTGCCGCCAGGTCGCCGGATACAGCTTCACCAAGAACAAAAGCAGCCACCGGTTCATGCCGCCCCCTCTAGCCGCGCTGCGGCCAGTGCCGCCACGCTTTGCAGGCTGGCCAACCGCTGCTGCAATGCCTCACGGCCGTCGGCCGTCAGTTGGTACGGCCGTTTTCGCTCCTCCGACGGCAGCGGCGCGATCCAGGCCAGCTTTTCCAAACGGGCCAGCGCGCCATACAGCGTGCCCGGCCCCAGCCGCACCCCGGCAAAGGTGGCAATGTCTTCCATCATGGCATACCCATGACGCGGGCCAGCCGCCAAGCTGGTCAAAATGAGCAGGGCGGGGTCGGCAAAGCGCCCCATGTCGTCAAAACTCATTGTCTGTCTGCTCCACTATTACGTCTCGCGTAGTATTACGTATGGCGATATAGTAAACGGCCGTGCTCCATTTGTCAAGCCCCGCTGAAAAATCGCCGGTATAATGGGTGCATGAAGACCACAACCACCCCCGTCACCCAGGCCCTGGACGCGCTGGGTGTACCCTACCGCTCCTTTACCCACGCCGGCCCTGTCCACTCCCTGGAGCAGGCCGCTGCCGAGCGCGACCATCGGCCAGAGCAAGTTATACGCAGCATCGTCTTCCGCCTCGCCGCCGACCATTTCGTTATGGCGCTGATGGCTGGACCGCAGCAAATTGATTGGAAGAGGCTGCGCCGCGCTCTGGGTGAAAAGCGGCTGACGATGGCCAGCGAAGAAGAGGTACGGGCTGTCACCGGCTACGAGAGGGGCGCGGTAGCGCCCTTGGGCCTGCCCCAACCGCTGCACATTCTGGCCGACCCCGCCGTTTTTGAGCCGGAAGAGGTGTCTTTGGGATCTGGCGTACGCGGCACGGCCGTGATCATGCAATCTGCCGACCTGCGCCGCGCCCTGGAGGGTGTGGAAATCGTACCCCTGAGCTAGAACGTCATTTTGGCATCCCCCTGCACCAGGGGCACACTGGTTGCAGGTGTGTAACCGGTTACACAAAGGGAGTGTCCTCTTTGTTTCATGATTTGTTTAGAATTTTAACTTTCCCGCAAGCTGAGAAAGCGTCTTTGCCAGAGCGCTTCGTTCGCAGCTGCGGAAAAAATGATGCATAAAAAGGAATTTTCCATGAAAGATATTGAAGGAATAATGGCTGATATGAGCCTGGATGAAAAAATTTCTTTGCTGGGCGGGGCAGATTTATGGCACACAGTGCCAGTTGAGCGGCTAGGCATTCCGGCGATTAAAGTAACTGACGGCCCCAACGGAGCGCGAGGGGCGTGGAACAATTTAAGCCCTTCTTCGGCTTGTGTGCCGGTGGGCATGGCCTTGGGGGCAACCTGGAATCCGGCTTTGGTGGAGCGGTTAGGAGGGCAGTTGGCGGCAGAGGTGCAAGCCAAAGGGGCGCATGTTTTACTGGCTCCCACGGTGAACATTCACCGCACGCCTATCGCCGGGCGCAATTTTGAATGTTTTGCTGAGGACCCATATTTGAGTGGGCAACTGGCAACGGCTTATATTAACGGGGTACAGAAGGGGGGCGTGGGCGCGTGTATCAAGCATTTTGTGTGCAATGACCAGGAATTTGAGCGTATGTCTATCAGTGCTGAAGTGCAGGAACGGCCGTTGCGCGAAATCTACCTGGAACCTTTCCGCCTGGCCATTCGTGCCGCCAAGCCGTGGGCGGTGATGTCCGCCTATAACAAAATTAACGGCGTTTATGCCAGCGAGCATAATCGCCTGCTTAAAGAAATCTTGAAGGAGGAATGGGGCTTTACCGGACTAGTCATGTCTGATTGGTTTGGCACCTACACCGCAAACGTTCCCGCAGGCGGATTGGACCTGGAAATGCCTGGTCCGGCGCGCTGGATGGACGCCAGCCATGTCCGGGCGGCGCTAGACAGCGGCCTACTGACTCTAGAGGCATTGGATGATAAGGTGCGGCGCATCCTGCGCGTGGTCGAAATGGCTGGCGTTTTTGATCAACCTGGCCCGGTGGAGGAGCGCAATGCGGACCATCCTGACCAGCGCCAACTTATTCGCCAGGTGGCCCAGGAAACAATTGTACTGTTAGCCAACCGCGATGAGGTTTTGCCCCTGGATACAGCAAGGCTGACGCGCATTGCTGTCATTGGTGAGTTGGCCCATTGGCCTAATGTTATGGGAGGTGGCAGTTCGCAGGTCACCCCTCATTACGTGGTGTCGCCGCTGGCTGGTATCGCTCATCGCGTGGCCGGGCAGGTGGCGGTAGGGTATGCACCGGGCTGTTTTATTCACAAAACTCTGCCGGCCATCAGGCCAGAGATGCTCTCCTGTGATGAGGGTGAACCGGGTTTAAGGCTGGCCCTGTATGACAATCTGGATTGCAGTGGGGAGGCGGCATATACGGCCGTTACCCCTCGCACCCATATTGGCTGGTTTGACAAAAGCGTGCCTGCGGTCAATCAGGAACGCTACTCCGTACAGCTTACCGGCTTTTTTACTCCGCAAGAGACCGGGTTGCACACCCTGAGTTTGACCAGCGTGGGACAGAGCCGCCTCTTTGTAGATGGGGAACTACGGCTAGATAACTGGGGGGGCAGCTATGGCGCGCGGGAGAGCAACGTTCAGATCCAGCTTAACGCCGGACAACCGTACGCCCTGCGGCTGGATTACCGCTGGGAGGGCAATGCCCGCTGGCGCGAAATTCGTCTGGGGCACCTGCCGCCGCAGGCGCCTGACTTGCTGGCTGAAGCAGTGGCGCTGGCCCAGGAAGCTGATGTGGCTATTGTCGTTGCCGGTTTAACCGCCGAATGGGAATCGGAAGGGTTTGACCGTATGGATATGGCTCTACCAGGCGCACAAAATACGCTAATTGCCCAAGTAGCGGCTGCCAACCCCCGAACCATTGTGGTACTCAATACAGGTTCAGCCGTGGATATGCCCTGGTTAGACCAGGTAAAGGGTGTTGTGGCTCAATGGTACAACAGCCAGGAATGCGGTAATGCTCTGGCTGACGTATTATTTGGCGATGTGAATCCAAGTGGTAAGCTGCCCACCACCTTCCCGCGGCGGCTGGAAGATAATCCTGCTTTTCTGAACTACCCTGGCGAAAATGGGCAAGTGCTGTATGGTGAAGGGTTATTTGTGGGTTACCGTTACTATGACAAAAAAGATGTGGCGCCGCTCTTTCCTTTTGGGCATGGGCTGTCTTACAGCCAGTTTGCCTACAGCGATTTGCAGGTAAGCGCGACGCATTTTACGGCCGTTCAGGGAGTGGTGGTGCAGTGCCGGGTGCGCAACATAAGCTCACGGGCGGGGAAAGAGGTGGTGCAGCTCTATGTACGCGACCTGCAAAGCAGCCTGGTGCGTCCAGAGAAAGAGCTGAAGGCTTTTGCCAAGGTAGCTCTGGAACCAGGGGAAACGCAAACCCTATCGTTTACGCTAGATCAGGAGGCGTTTTGGTTCTATGACCCGGCGGCTGGGGGGTGGCAGGTTGAGCCGGGAGAGTTTGAAATTTTGGTGGGGGCCTCTAGCCGGGACCTGCGCCTGCGGCAAATTGTGACGTTGGTAGCTGCAGAGGAAAACCGGCTGCACACTGGGCTGACGTTGCGGGCGTTATTGGCGGATGCGCATGGCCGTATGGTGCTACACCACCATTTTGGCGATATGGTTGGGACAATAGAGTCTTTTGGCATATTGGACCAGACGCTAGACCAACTGGCACTGCTGGCACCAGATTTGTTGACGGCCGCTAAACTGGCGGAAATTCGACAAGATTTGGCCGCAGCATGACGCAACCCGCAGGTGGGGGACACGGCCGTTTTCCCACCTGCATCTCCACCCAAATTTAGGCAATTTAACCCACCATGTTGCCACCCATTCAGTATTATGCCGCAACGAATCGGTTACATTTATCATGATAAAGCGATCCGCTTCTATCACTATTCGCAATGTGGCTCGTAAAGCCGGTGTTTCCGTAGCAACGGTCAGCCGCTACCTCAACAAAAACGCGCCTGTTTCTCATACACTTTCCCAACGCATTCAGGAAGTCATGGACGATTACGTGCCCCAAGCCACAGCCCGGCACCTGGCGATGCGTAAAACCAATGCGGTGGGCTTGCTTCTGACCAACATGCACAACCATTTCTTTGCCCCACTACTCACGGCATTGAAGAAGTGGTGCGCGATCAGGGCTACAACTTACTGATGGCTACTTACCACTCTACCGCCCATAATAACCGCCAATTACCCCTGGGGGACCACAACACCGACGGATTACTCGTCTTTGCCAATAGCCTGGATGAAAGAGAGGTCAGACTGCTTTATGAGCGGAAATTCCCCATGGTGCTGATTCATCGCACACCACCTGCGGGGCTTACCATTCCCTTTGTCACCGTGGAAAACAAAGCAGCCACGCGCCAGTTGGTAGACCACCTGATTACCGTTCACGGCCGACGGCGCATCATTTTTATGCGTGGCCCAGAACAGCAGGAAGATTCCTACTGGCAAGAAGTTGGCTACAAAGCAGCCCTGACTGCCAACGACATTAAATTCGACGAAAACCTACTCTTGCAAGGTTCTTTTGAGCGCGAAATCGCCTACGAGTCCCTTAGGAACTTTTTGGCTAACCGAGATTCTCCACCCTTTGACGCCGTCTTTGCTGGCGACGATGACGCAGCTGTAGGCGTTTATGATGCCCTCAAAGAAGCCAGGTTGCGGATTCCTGAAGATGTGAGCGTGGCAGGTTTTGATGATTCCCGCATGGCTCCTTTTCTGTCACCTCCCTTAACTACCGTTTGTGCGCCAACCGAACAAGTAGGCCGCTCTACCGCCCAGCAGTTGTTTCGGTTGTTGCAAAATGGAGAAACGGAAGAAGAAACTCTGCACCCAACAGAAATTGTTATTCGCCGCTCCTGTGGGTGTCACAGGGTTGCGTGAGCGTGCTTTTGTGGCCCCTGATGATTCGGAGAGAGGGGAATTTGTGGGTGCTGTTCTGCGGGAGGTAATCTGCACCCTGCCTGCTGACCCTGCAAAGGTTGTATGAATGCGTACCTGGCGCCGCACTGTACGACAAACCTATCGGGCACATCCCAATCCACTACGGCGGCGCGGGCTCGGTAACGGCCCTGGTCTTTTGAAAAATGAGCGAACTGCTAGCTTGGCGGCGGGTCAATTCAGAGGTGTCCTGCTTATCCTATCTCCACCTGTACATGCACCGTAGCGGTACCCTTTGCCGGAACGATATGCCCCGCTAAAGGCTGGTTATCCACCATTAACTGTATACCATTTCCCGGCCCGGTACGCGTTACCCTGATGTGGTAGGTAACCCCTCGAAAGACGCGCGTCGCGGAGAAGCCTGGCCAATCTTGCGGCAGCACTGGGGCAATTTCCAGCCCGCCATAGGTGGGGCGAATGCCTAAAATCCACTGCGTAATGGCTACGTAATTCCAGGCTGCCGTACCCGACAACCAGGAGTTCTTTGCTTCACCGTAGCTGGGGGCGTCTCGTCCGGCAATCATCTGCGCGTACACGTAAGGTTCGGAGCGATGTACCTGACTAATGGCCTCTCGCGCTGAGGGATTGATGCGCTGATAGTAGTCAAAAGCCTGGTTGCCGTTGCCCAAAGCAGCTTCAGCGATCATAATCCAGGGGTTGGTGTGGCAGAAAATACCCGCATTTTCTTTGTAGCCCGGCGGGTAGGAGGAGATTTCGCCCAGGTTGAGGTAGTAGCGGGTGTAGGCCGGCTGGTGCAGGACGATACCATGGGGGGTGGCGAGGTGCTCGTTAACAGAGGCCAATGCTTTTTCTGCCTCCCCACCCTGGTGCCCAATGCCGGCCATCACGCAGATGCCCTGGGGTTCAATGAAGATTTGTCCTTCGTCGCATTCGTGGGAGCCAACTTTGGCGCCCAGGTCGTCGTAAGCGCGCAGGAACCAGGCGCCATCCCAGCCATGCTGCATGGTAACGGCCGTCATCTCTTCCGCTACCTGGGCATAAAAAGCCGCCTCCTTTTCCCGCCCCACCTGTGCCGCCAGGGCCGCCATCTCCTTGGCTGCCAGCACAAACAACCCAGCAATCAATACCGATTCGGCCACCTTCCCGTCTTTGCTAACCGTTGTCTGAAAAGATTGGCCTGGTTCGTCAGTGAAAGCATTTAGATTCAGACAGTCGTTCCAGTCGGCCTGGCCAATGAGGGGTAAGCCATGAGGCCCTTTGCGGTCCAGCGTGTATTGCAAGCTGCGCTGCAAATGCTCATAAAGCGGGGTCTCGCTACCGGATAGGTTATCATAAGGCACCGGTTCATCAAGAATGGCGAAATCGGCCGTTTCCTTCACGTAGGCAGTCACTGCCAGCACAAGCCATAATGGGTCATCATTGAAGTTACCGCCAATAGCATGATTCCCCCGCTTGGTCAGTGGCTGATACTGGTGGTACGCACCACCGGTGGGCAGTTGCGTGGCGGCCAGGTCCAAAATGCGTTCCCGTGCCCGTGCCGGAACCATGTGCACAAAGCCCAACAAATCCTGGTTAGAGTCACGAAAACCCATACCCCGGCCAATGCCCGATTCAAAATAAGAAGCAGAACGGGACATATTAAAGGTGATCATATTCTGGTAGGCATTCCAAATGTTAACCATCCGGTTCGTGTGTTCATCTGGTGTTTGTACCTGGTAACGCCGCAACAACCCTACCCAATAAGCGGCTAATTCAGCAAAGGCTGCCGCCACTGTTTCCGGGTTCAAGAAACGGGCAATGATGGGTTGGACGGTTTTTTTGTTGATGCTGTTAGAACCAGGCGGGTCAAACTTTGCCTGGCGCGGGTTCTCATGGTAGCCCAACAGGAAAATTATTTCTCGTGTTTCGTTGGGCTGCAGGCTGATCTTAACGTGATGGGAACCAATGGGCGCCCAACCATGGGCCTCAGAGTTACGCGCTTTGCCGTCCACGACCACCTGTGGCTCGTCCCAACCACGATACGGGCCAAGGAAGGCATCGCGCTGGGTGTCATAACCGGCCAATGGCGCAGAGCAGGCAAAATAGGCAAAATGGTCACGGCGCTCGCGGTACTCGGTTTTGTGGTAAATGACGCCATCTGCTACTTCCACCTCGCCCGTGTTGAAGTTGCGTTGGTAGTTGGTAACATCATCCCAGGCGTCCCACAGGCAAAACTCAATGCTGGAGAATAGGGAGAGGTCAGTGGGCTGTTCCCGCTGATTTTGCAGGGTGACGTGCCAGATTTCTAGGGTTTGGCCCAAAGGAACGAAGTAGGTGGTGTCGGTGCGGATGCTGGCATAGGTGGCGCCAATTTTGCTGTAGCCGAGGCCATGGCGGCAGGTGTAATCTAGCAATTTGTGACGGGTGGGCTGCCAGGTAGGGGACCAGAAGTCACCGGTTTTGTTGTCACGCAGGTAGAGGTAACGGCCGTTGCCATCATAGGGCACGCCATTATAACGAAAGCGAGTCAACCGGCGCAGCCGCGCATCTTGGAAAAAGGCGTAGCCACCAGCCGTGTTGGAAATCAGGCCAAAAAACGCCTCGCTGCCCAGATAATTAATCCACGGCAACGGCGTATCTGGACGGGTGATAACGTACTCACAATGCTCATCGTCAAAGTATCCGTATCGCATGGTTGATCTCCTGAAAACAACCTTTTAACTGGCCGATTTCCTTGCTATTGGTGTCCAATTGGGCATGGAAACACCGCACTAAATCTGTCACCAGTCCTTACCCATAGGGACAAATGGCCGCATCGCAGCCCAAATAAGTCATATCGTTAAAATCAAAGGGACGTTGGTTAACCTTGCCATGTCTTACTCCCAGCTTATGTCCCCACACCGCAAGACTCGCGCACAATCAACTCTGTAGGCAAAATCACCCGGCGCGGCAAACTTTGCGGATACTTGATCACATCCAGCAATGTACTCACAGCCAGCACGCCCATGCGACGAATAGGCTGGCGAACAGTAGTAAGCGTCGGTACACCTAAAGGAACCGTCGTACCGACAGCCGCCAAATCGTCAAACCCCACCACAGCGACATCACTAGGAACCCTCACCCCAGCCTCGGCCAAAGCACGCAATGCCCCTAATGCCATACCGTCTGAAGCCGCAAAAATGGCATCTGGCTGATACGGCAACAAGGCCAGCGTTGCCTGACGCGCAACTTCCGGCTCAAAATTACCCGCCGCCACCAGCACATCGTCCACAGGCAAATCGTGATCTCGCAAAGCATCCACATAGCCCCGCCAACGGTTCCATCCAGCAGCCATATCCTGCCGCCCGGTAATGGTGGCAATACGCCGTCGCCCCAAGTTAATAAGGTGAGAAACAGCGGCATATGCCCCTTGCCAATTATCCACATCCACAAAATTGGCCTGTGGATAATCTAACACCTCGCCAATAGACACAAAAGACGTGCCAGCCCGCAATAGCGGTGGCACCAGCGGGTCATCATTTTGCAACCCGGCAATGATAACGCCATCTAAAAAGCCGTGTCGCGTCACCTGCGGCACCAACTGCGCCTCATCCGCCTCATTGTGAAACACAAATAAGGCCAGCGTATGCCCACTTTCGTTGCATGCCTGGCTGATGCCCTGAATCAGGCGAGGATAATAGAGATCCGTAAAAATGGTCTGTACTACGCGCGGAATGACCAGCCCCAACAAGCCTGTACGGCTAGAGGCCAGGGCACGAGCCGCCTGGTTAGGCTGGTAACCCGTTTCGGCGATAACGTCCAGCACACGCTGGCGTACTTCTGGGCGAATGTTAGGGTGATTGTTGATAACGCGCGACACAGTGGCTCTGGATACTTTCGCCAGTTCCCCAATTTTTTCCAGCGTCCATTGCTCGCTCATATCTACCACCTTCTCTCTATTGAGAGCGCTCTCAATATGGTGGCATCTTAACAGAACTTGAGACGACTGTCAATGAATGTGTTGCGTGTCAGCCACCTTCTGAGAGGCAATCATTTGCGGCTATTACAAAATATAGGCAATATCCCCAATCTTCAAAGCCTATTGGTTGGGCGGAACGAAAATCTATTGCTTTTTGTAACCGTGCGGGTGCTTTTGGTGCCATGCCCAGGCCATCTCTATAATCGTGCGCAAATCCGGATATTGGGGCTGCCAGCCCAGGTCATGGTTAATGGTTTCGCTGCTGGCGATGAGAATATCCGGGTCGCCGGGTCGCCGCGGGCCAATTTCCGCCGGGATGGGGTGCCCCGTCACCGCCCGCGCCGTTTCGATGACTTCCTGCACGCTAAAGCCACGGCCGTTGCCCAAATTATATTTGCGGCTGCCCTGGTCCAACGCCCGCATGGCGCGAATATGGGCCTCGGCCAAGTCTGCCACGTGAATATAATCTCGCACGCAGGTCCCGTCTGGCGTATCGTAATCATCGCCAAAAATCACAATCTTCTCCCGCTGCCCCAAGGCCACCTGCAGCACCAGCGGAATCAGGTGTGTTTCCGGATCGTGGTCCTCACCCCGCTCCTCTGTGGCCCCGCAGGCATTAAAATAGCGCAGACACGCATAGCGAAAATCATAGAGCCGGTCCATCCAATACAGATAACGCTCCAAAATATACTTCGACTCCCCATAGGGACTGCCCGGCACAATGCGCTCATTTTCGTCAATGGGCATGCGCTCCGGGTCGTCAAACAAATTGGCTGTAGAGGACAAAATGAAGCGGCGCACTCCGTGTTCCACGGCGCTTTCAATCAAATTAGCCCCATTGACAATGTTGTCCCGCAAATACATAAAAGGCTTTTGCACCGATTCGCCCACCAGCGTGTAGGAAGCAAAGTGCATGATGCCATCGGGTTTATGCGCAGCCATTACGGCGTCTACGGCCGTGCGGTCGGCCAAATCCCCCTGCACAAACACGGCGTCGGGATGCACCGCATCGCGGTGGCCCTGATACAAATTGTCCAACACCACCACAGAATCACCCGCTGCAATCAATTTTTCCACGGTAATGCTGCCGATATAGCCCGCGCCGCCGGTTACAAGTATTTTCATTGAACGTTTACCCCTTTTGAAATCAAAATAATGCGTGTTTTAGTCTCGCCATCTTAGCTTACAATACCTATAACGACCCGGCGCATTGTCGCTGTTCAGGTTACGTTTGCGTGACAGTTTCTGCACCGTCGGCAGCATTAGTTATGTAAATTTGTGGCTGCAAGCTTGTAACTTCTGTATATGCCGCGGCAACCCTTTGCGCAAAAGCTGGGGCCTGTGCCGCATCCACCAGCGCCACGGCACAGCCGCCAAAACCAGCCCCCGTCATCCGCGCCCCAAAACAGCCCGGCTCCTGCTGGGCAATGGTCACCATGGCATTCAGCGCCTCGCTGGAAACTTCATAATCGTCTCGCAGGCTGGCGTGGCTCTCGTTCATCAACCGACCCAGCAGGTCCGCATCGCCGTGTTGCATCGCCCGGGCGGCGTTGAGGGTGCGCACATTTTCGCCGATAACGTGACGCGCCCGCTGCCGCATCAACGGTTCCATTTGCGCCTCGACGGCTAAAAATTCGCTCATCGACACGTCCCGCAGCGCTTTAACGTCAAAGAATTGTGCGGCAGCTTCGCACTGCGCCCGGCGTTCGTTGTAGGCGGAATCCACCAGACCGCGACGGGTGGCCGTGTCCAGGATGACCACGGCCGTTTCCGGCGGCAGCGGCACCAGTTCATGCTCCAAACTGCGGCAGTCAATCAGCAGCGCGTGGCCCGCTTGCCCCACGGCCGAAATCATCTGGTCCATAATGCCCGACTGGATACCCACCCACTGATTGTCCGCTTTCTGGCTGAGTTGGGCCATACGCACCGGTGGCCATTCCCAACCGGAGACAGCGCAAAAGGCCCGCGCCAGCGCTAGCTCCAGCGCCGCCGACGACGACAGTCCGGCGCCAATGGGCACATCGCTCACCAGCACGCCTTCCCAGCCGGTGAGGGCAAATCCCGCATCTTGCAGCGCCCAGGCCATGCCCTTCAGATACTCGGCCCACCCTTTGCCTTTCGTAAGATTGTCCAAGGGAAAAACGGCCGTTTCCTCCAGATTCAGCGAATGCACCACCACCTGCCGGTCGGTGCGGGGGCGCAGCGCAATCCAGGTGGCCCGGTCAATGGCCATCGGCAGTACAAAGCCGTCGTTGTAATCGGTGTGTTCGCCAATCAGGTTCACCCGCCCCGGCGCGCGCACCACAAATGCCGGGTCATCCGCAAAATGTGCGCGATATGCGTGAATGAGTTGGTCTTGCAACATAACATTAAGCCTTTTTGTAATGGGTTTCGGAAAGTTCCCGCAGCCGGGCGGCGGCCTGTTCGGCCGTCAGGTCGCGCTGCGCCTCGCCCAGCATTTCATAGCCCACCATAAACTTCTTCACCGTGGCGGAACGCAGCAGCGGCGGGTAGAAGTGGGCGTGCAGCTGCCAATGCTCTTGAGACATCCGCTGTTTAGGGCCATGACCACCCTTATTCTTTTTATGCAAAACATCGGATGTCTCCCTAGAGAAGGGCGCGCCGTGCCAGCCCATCGAATAGGGAAACGGCGTCTCGAATAAGTTGTCATAACGAGTGAGCAGCCGTTTCAGGATATTGGCCAAAGCGTTGCGTTCGCCGTCATTCAGATCGGGCAGGCGCAGCACGTGGCGGCGGGGCAGCAGCAGCAGCTCAAAGGGCCACACGGCCCAGTACGGCACCACCGCCAGCCAATGGTCGTTCTCTACGACAACGCGCTCGCCCCGCGCCAGCTCCAATTCAGTGTAATCTAGCAGCAGCGAACGGCCGTTTTCCTGCCAATAGGCGCGCTGCCGTTCATCTTCCTGGCGCGGCTCGTTGGGCAGCGCATCCAGCGCCCAAATCTGCCCGTGGGGGTGGGGGTTGGAGCAGCCCATGATGGCCCCCTTATTCTCGAAAACCTGCACCCAACGGTAGGTCTGGCCCAATTCGGCCGTTTGTGCGGCCCAGGTGTCTACCACGCCGCGAATGTCAGCCACGCCCATTTCCGGCAGCGTCAGGTCGTGGCGCGGCGAAAAGCACATCACGCGGCAGGTTCCCGCTGCCGCTTCCATTTGCAGCAGGGCATGCGTCACAGCTCCCGCCGGCGGCACATCAGGCAGCAAGGCGGAAAAATCATTGGTAAAGACAAAAGTACCGCTGTAATCCGGATTCTGGTGGCCGCCAGCGCGCTCGTTGCCGGGGCAAAGGTAACAGCCAGGGTCATAGGCCGGGCGGGTGTCGGGCGGCGCCTTTTCTACCTGGCCCTGCCACGGCCGTTTCATGCGGTGGGGCGATACCTGCACCCATTGGCCGGTTAGCGGGTTCAAACGTCGGTGGGGGTGGTCGGTGGGGTTAAACATGACCTCATTGTACCTGTTGTACGACAAACACGTCACGGCCGTTGACAGAAATGCTGCGGTTGCCGAGTACGGCCGTCAGCGGCTCATCGGTAAAGTTCAGCAAAATGGTGTACGGTCCACGGCGGCAGGCCAGCAGGCCCGGCGGCAGGTTGGGAATAGCCGCCAGGCCCAATTCCCCAACCAGATAGCCCATGAGGGCCACCGCCTGTTGCAGCATGGGGTAAAAGCCCAGAGTGAAGCAACGGCCGTTGCCCACCCCATTCACCGCAAAAGCCGCCCCTTCACCACCGGCATAGGCAATCAGAGGAACGGCCGTGTCCGTTTCCAGCGTTTCCACCCAATAGCCCACTGCCCCATCCAGCCCGGCAACTTCGCCGCTAATAGGCAGCGTCACGCCCGCAGGCAGCGACCGCCACGAGGTAACCGTGACTCCCGCCAGCGCCCGCAGCGCGCCGGGCAGCGGCGCGTCCGTCACCCGGTTGTCGGGCCGCTTAAAGCCAGAGCGTACGCCCAGCAGCAGCGCGCCACCACCCGCCACATAATCCTGCAAGGTGTTGGCAGCCGCCTCATCCGCCAGATGCAGCGACGGCGCAATGACCAGCTTGTAAGGCGACAGGTCCGCCTGGCGCGAAACCAGCTTCACGCCCACGCCCCTCCGCCGCAGCGCTGCATAAAAGACAAAGATGTGGCGCAGATAGTCAAAATCTTTGCGGTGCGGGTTCATCTGCAGCGCCCACAGGTCGGCAACATCAAAAAGAATGGCGACTTCAGCCATCATAGGCTGGGCGGCAATTTCGTCCAGCAGCGCCTTTTCCCGCGCCAGCCTGAGCTGGTCAAAATAGCCCACGTCGGCGCTGGCGTCATGGCGCAGCAAGCCAGAATGGTACTGCTCGTGGGCCAGCAGCGTCGCCCGCCAGCGGAAGTAGACAATAGCGTCGGCCCCTTCGCCGATGGCGTGCCAGGCCCACAGGCGCGGCGTGCCAGGCCGCACCCAGGGATTGGCATCCCCCCAATTAATGTGCCCGCACTGCTGCTCCATCACCCAAAATGGCGCATCCTTTAAGCCGTAGGTGAGGGCGTGGGCCATGCCGGTGATCAGCGGATCGCCCACGTCGTAGGCGTAAGTGGGGTCGTTGCGGCGCCAATCTTCGCCCGGCGGGTAGAGCAGTTGCCGCCAGCGGTCGGGGTTGCCGGTGGGGTAATTGTCCCAGGTGACAAAATCTAGGGACGCCGCCAGGTCAAACTGGTCCAAATCCCGGTAGAGGCCCATAAAATTGTGGGTGATAAATTGGTCAGGATTAGCCGCCCGCAAGATGTCGATCTGCTCCTGCTGGTAACTGACATAAGAATGAGAAGAAAAGCGGTAATAATCCAATAAATGGCTTGGATTTTTGTAGTTCACCTCGTCATTGGGCGGGTTGATCTGGTCGAAGCTGTTGTAGCTTTGGGACCAAAAAATGGTGCCCCAGGCGTCATTCAGCGCGGCAATGTCGCCATACTTAGCGTGCAGCCAGCGGCGAAAGGCCAGCGCGCAGTTGTCGCAGTAGCAACGCGCTGTCTTGCCACCGCCGAACTCGTTGTCGATTTGCCAGCCGATGATGCGTGGGTCGGCGCTATAGCGGGCGCTCACGGCGGCGACGATGCGCTGGCTGTAGCGGCGGTAGGTGGGGGAATTGGGGCAGGTGTGGCGGCGGGTGCCGTGGTTGCGGCGCAGGCCAGCAGCGTCCACGCGCAAAATATCGGGATGGGCACGGGTCAGCCAGGCGGGCGGGGTGGCCGTGGGTGTGCCCAGCACCACCTGTAAGCCGGCGTCGGCCAAAGTTGTAATGGCCCGATCCAGCCAGTCCCAGTCGTAACGGGCGTCCTCCGGCTCCATCTTGGCCCAGGCAAATTCACCAATGCGCACAATCTCCAGCCCGGCCTCGCCCATCAGGCGGGCGTCGGTGGCCCAGCGCGCTTCTGGCCAATGTTCAGGGTAGTAGCAGACGCCAAATTTCATGAAAAGCTCCGTTACAGGTTACAGATTTGCAAGTTTGCAGGTGGCGAGTATGCAAGTATGCAAATGGTCTCATCATTCACAATTTACAATTCACAATTCATTATTCATTGCCCCCACTCCACTGCTGCACCAGCTTAACGGCCGTTTGCCAGCGGGCATAGGCGGTGTCATTGTGGAGGGCTGGGCGGGGCAGGAAGAGGGTGTCCTCGCCGGGTAACGGGGGTAGAGTCGTCACGTCAGGCCAAAGGCCAACGCCCAGGCCCGCCAGCAGTGCAGCGGCGCGGGCCGTGGTTTCGGTGAAAGACGGCCGTACTACGGGAATGCCCAGCATATCAGCCTGAAGCTGGCAGGCAATGTCGCTGGCAGACACGCCGCCGCCCACCAGAAGCTGGCGCATCTCGATGCCTGCATCGTGAGCGACGGTTTCCTTGATGGCCCGCAGTTGAAAGGCCAGCGCTTCCAAAAAGGCGCGGACGATGTGGGCGCGGGTGGTGCCCAGCGACATGCCCATAATCGTAGCACGGGCGCCGGGGTCATTGTAGGGGGCATCCAGGCCGGTGAAGGCCGGCACAAAGACCACGCCGCCGCTGTCGGCAACGGCCGTTGCCAATTTTTCCACTTCGCCATAATCATCCAAAAAACGGGCTTCGTCGCGCATCCAGCGAATGGCCGCGCCAATGACGGTGGTCGGCGCTTCCAAGCAGTAGGTTTGCCCACCGCCCACGTCCCAGGCGTAGTAGACGTTGACATTAGCCTGGGCGGGCGCCTCGCCACCCAAAAACACTTTCAGGTAGGAGGCGGTGCCGTGGGTGGTTTCGGCGTCGCCAGGGGTGGTGCAGCCGTGGCCAAAAAGGGCTGCCTGCTGGTCACCAATCATGGCACGCACGGGAATCTGCGCGGAACGGCCGTGGGCGGTGGCTTCAATGGTGCCAAAGTGGTGTAGGGTGGGCACAGACTGCGGCAGGGCGCTACGCGGCACGCCTAGCCGGTCCAGCCAGGGCTGCCAGTAGTCGCCAGCCCGGAAATCAAAGAGGCCGGTGGCCTGCACCAGGGAATGGTCCATGGCGTGGGCGCTGGGTGTGCCCAGCGCTTGTACCAGCCATGCCGCAGACATGCCCACGCGCAGTCGGCAAGCTTTTGCCGCAGCTTGCACGGCCGTTTCGTGCTGCATGCGCCAGCCCAGGTGCAGGGCGGTCATGTAAGTGCCTGGGGCATAGCCCAAACGGTGGCGTGCTTCCGGCAGGTGAGGCCAGCTTTGCAGGTCGGCCAGCAGACCACGGGTGCGTAAATCTTGCCAGGCGATGGCGTTGGCTAACGGCCGTCCCGTTTCTGCGTCCCACACAAAGTCGGTATTGCGCTGGCAGGTGATGCCACAAGCAGCGATGGCGGCGGGGTCAATGCCCACCTGGTTGACAGCTTCGGTGATGACGGTGGAAACGGCCGTGGCGACTTCCTGCGGATCCTGTTCCGTCCAGTCCGGTTGGGGATGCAGGGCCGGCAGCGGTTGGTAGGCATAGCCGCAAAGATCTCCCGCGTCGTTCAAAAGCAGGGCACGGCTGCCGCTGGTTCCCTGGTCAATGCCGAGTAGATAGGTGGTCATAGCCCATGGCCGTAAACCGTTAGCCGTTATCCGTTATCCGTCAGCCGTAAGCCGTTATCCGAAGGCGAGATAGGTAACGAGGCATACGGAACACGGCATACGGACTACGGCATACGGTTCACGGAAGAAGCTCCTCCAAAGCGTGAATGATGTAGGTTGGTTGGATGGATGCAGCGGCAGCGGCAACGGCCGTGGTGGCCCCGGTAAGCGTCAACGCGCCATCCATGCCCGCCTCCAGCCCCATGAGTACGTCTGTTTCCAGGCGGTCACCAGTCATCAGGCACTGCGCTGGCGCCATGCCCAGCAGCCCCAAAATGGCGTCAGCCATAAACTGGG
>CAZDEO010000051.1:0-33246 GCA_964504445.1 uncultured Anaerolinea sp.
ATTGTAGCCGTGGGGGCTGTGCGGGTTTCGGTGCCATTTCTTGGTTACAACCAGGTTGTGGTGGGGGGTAGTGCAACAATTTTGGTGCGTATTGCGCCGCAACCGCTGCCGATTGGCATTCCTTGATAATCTGAGATGGTGACTGAAGGGAGATTATATGGCTGAAGAGCGACAACCTGATGAGCAGGCACAAACCCCTTTGCAACAGATTTTTGCCAACCGCGGCCTGGCTATTTTGATTGCTGTTGGGGTGGTGGGCTTGATCCTGATTTTTGTTTTTGGGATATTGCTTTTACGTTCTCTGAATCAGCAAGGGGGTGATGCTGGACTATCTGGCACTCCTACGCCTTTTCCGCAGGGGGTGGGGGGGCAAATGGGTGGCGATGAGTCGTTGGTTGTGGGGGTAAGCGACTCTGCGACGGTGTCTGTGACGCTGGATATGCCGGTTTCTTTGCAAGTGGACGGCCGTATCTATACTGTGCAGCCTCAAATTTTGAGCGCAGACGGGATTTGGTCGCCTGAAGGATTGGGGGAGAATACGGCCGTTTGGGTGTATGGTTCCATTATAAACTACGTATTGGGCATTACCGCCACGGATGATAATCGGAATTTCTTTCAACAGCTCGTGCCAGGAGATCAAATTGTACTTACCACCCGTGGAGGTACGGAGCATCGTTTTGTGTTCGACAGCCGGGCTATTTATCCCGCCAGCAACCGCGATATTTTTGCTCAAACTATTCCTGGTATCACCCTGGCCTTGCTGCGTGATGAAGGTGCTCAAGAGCGTCTGGTAATTCGCGGCACGTATGTTGTGCCGGAGGCCAGCAGTGGCGCCGGTGATGTTTTTGCCTTGGGGGAGACGGCGCAGTTGGAAAACGTGCAGGTTACAGTGACAGGGGCCACTTACATTCCAGACAGGCCAGAGGTCCCTCCGGGCTTTGCTTTTGTATTAATTGATTACCAGTTACAGAATTTGGGCTTGACGGCGCTGGATACTAATAATTTGCAACTTTTATTGTTGGATGAGATGGGGAATCAATATGCCCTGAGCGGCGTTGCCAGCCAGTTGGGCAACAACCCGCCTATGAGCGGTTTTATAAATGCCAACCAGACCCTTCAGGCCACGGTAGGCTACCAGGTGCCCATAGGGCTTGCTGGGGAAAGGTTGAACTGGGTTGTGCGTCGGGCTGGCTCAGGCAGCCAGGTAACAGTTGCCGTGCCTTTCCCGGGCGGTTCCCGGGCGGCGCAAAACGTTACCGTCACACTGCAAAATGTAGAAATTTCTCCTGATGGTACGAGTCTGATTCTGTCAGGCCAGTTGGTGAATTTGGGCGACCAGTTAGCGGTGGTTTCGGAGCAAAATATTTCGCTGCGCACCAATGACGGAGCCACTTACTTGCTTCTGTCAACCAATCCGGCTTTTCCCTGGTCGGTAAATGCGGGGCAGGCCCAAAACTTTACGGTAACGTACCAACGGCCGTTGAATGCGGATACGGCCGTTTTTACCCTGCTCAGCCAGCCCTTTCAACTCAGTTCCCTTCGTTAGGCAGATTCCTCATCACGCTGCTCATTTTTTTCATTTGGCAAGAAGTCCAGTGAAGAAGAGGGGCGGCTGCCCCGGCTGGTGTGGTACAAAAACATACCGCCCAAAATGGAAACCACGCCCAGGACAATGCCTCCCAATTGTAGCGGTCCCACAAACGGCCGTTCAAAATTGTTTCTAGCTACATGGGTGCCAATACCAATCAAATCCGAAAAGCCCGAAATGAACGAAAATACCAAACCGGTAGCTGCCAGACGAATACCAATGTCTGCTTGCAAAGAATGTGGGGCCTCATTGGGGCGCCGCTGGCGCAAAAACACAAATCCGGCAATAGTTAAACTGGTCAAAGCTAAAAGCAGTTGAAACATTTGCACTACGCCAAAACCCGGCGTAAAGTCTAACCCCAAAAATTCGGCCGTTAGCGAAATACCGCCAAGAATCAACCCGATTATCAACAGCAACAACCCGACCACATTTTGCACCCGCTTAGCTTGCTGTTTGACCATAGTGACCCCTTCAAATTGTGATGTTCATCTTTAATTATCGCAAAAGAAAACGCCGCGTCGAAAACCGATACGCGGCGTTTGTGTTCTTTTGTCGGGGCAGCGGGACTCGAACCCACGACCTCTTCAACCCCATTGAAGCGCGCTACCAGGCTGCGCCATGCCCCGAACGAGGTCAGATTATAACAAAAGGCCCCAGGGGTGCAAGTGAATGCCACAGTCTTGGAAAATCAGGCTGAGGATGATAGCATTGCACTCGGCAAAAAGAGGAAAGGATGGACAGGCATTATGCACGAGATAGTAGGCAATATGCACATGCATACCCCATACAGTGATGGCGAAAAGTGGCATGCCGAAATTGCTGCTGACGCCATTGCCGCCGGTTTGGATTTCATCATCGTTACCGACCACAATATCTGGGTAGATGGGGTGGAAGGGTATTACGAGAACGAGCAGGGGCGGGTGCTACTTTTGGTCGGCGAAGAAGTGCACAATCCACGCCGCACCCCTCAGGCCAGCCACTTCCTGGCCTATGGGACCGAAAGAGAACTTGCTCCCTTTGCCGCTAATCCGCAGCAATTAATTGATGAGACTTTGGCTACGGGCGGGTATGGTTTTCTGGCCCATCCCCACGAATTGCCAGAATCCCCTTTATTAGAGGCGCCACACCTGGCCTGGCATGATTGGGAGATTGAAGGGTATACGGGGCTGGAACTGTGGAATTACATGTCCAATTTTTTAGATGCCATTAAGGCCCGTGTTGAACGGCTACCTGTGAGAAGTAAATTATTGGCGAAGTTAACGGCCGTTTACCTGGCCCTAAACCCCGCCAAATTCATCACCTGCCCCCATCCCGATACCCTGGCCTTATGGGACAAGCTACTCCAAGAAGGCCACCGAATCTCCGTAGTTGGTAACAGCGATGCTCACGGCACCCCCATGAGCTTTGGCCCTATTCACCGCATCATTTACCCTTACGACTTCCTTTTTCGCGCTGTCAACACCCATCTTTTATTGCCCAAACCTCTCAACGGAGACCTGATCCACGACAAACAACTGGTCCTGGCCGCCATTGGAGGCGGTCACAGCTGGGTAGGCTATGACATGGCCTACCCAACCAAAAATTTTCGTTTCACCGGACAGGGCGCCAACAAAGGCACTATGGGCGACAAGGTGCAGCTAGACGTAGGCGCAACCTTGCAGGTAAAGCTTCCCACCAAAGCAAACATCAAACTTATCCATCGTGGCCAAGTGGTAGCCCAGGTTGAAAACGATGCGCACCTAACCCATATTCCCGTTGAAGAAGGGGCATACCGCGTGGAGTGTACCATCCAGTACGAAGACGCAGAGCGTGGCTGGATTTATAGCAACCCCATTTATCTCCATTAACACCCCAAGGGTTTGCAATAACCCCGGGCTTTCCGCATAGTTACCCATGGAAATAATTCGCGGCACCTTTCGTCTGCTAACTTCCTTCCTGGCAATTGGCTTGAGCACCTTGCTTATTCTGGCGCTGGCCTGGGTGCCAATACGAGTACGTGGTGCGCGGCTGGCGTCGTGGCTTGTCGTCTGGCTGGCACGCTTTTTAGCCTTATTGTTCAACGTGCATTTTACCTGCACAGATCCAGAAAAACTGCAACAGCATAGGGGATTCATTTTCCCCAACCACCTTTCTTTTTTAGACATTGTACTGTTGTTAACCATTTGGCCGATGCGGTTTGTCAGCATGGCCGAGCTGCGTACCTGGCCCTTTATTGGTTGGATTGCTATGGCTGTGGAAACGGTTTTTGTTAACCGCACGGATAAAGCTTCGCGCTCCGGAGCACGGAAACAGCTATCAAAAGAATTAACCCATTATCCTGCCATTGTTTTGTTCCCTGAAGGAAGCATATCTAGCACGGGAGATTTGCAACCCTTTCGTTATGGCGCTTTTGAAATTGCCGTTCAGGGCAGTGTCCCCTTTGTGCCCTGTATCTTTGTCTATGAGCGCTGGGATGTGGTGGGTTGGACAGACGAACCGCTGTTGGCTGTGGTGTGGCGTATGTGCAAACATAGTGGTCCGCTGCGAGCCAAACTGTATGTAAGGCGCAGTGTGCAGCCTACACCAGGCGATGATCCGCGGCAGTTAGCGGGGGAAACCCAGAGCGTGATGAAAGAAATGCTAGCCTATGCCAGACGGGAATATGATGTGTGAAAGCCAAAGTTGCGCGCAAAACCCTGTCATTTTGCATCTTGATACCCTGACAACTGTCATATCCATTGGTAAGCCAGGTGTGTTACAATCCCTCTATTTTATGACACATGGCAGCATGTCATGTATTTCTATTTTGTGAGAAAGAGGCTATGTTTAATCGAAAGAGACCTTTGGAACCTCAGCCAAGAGCGATTGTGGTCGGCGCTTCATCAGGTATTGGGGCGGCGCTGGTGCAAAAATTAGTGGCGGAGGGGTATGTGGTGGCAGCGCTGGCCCGCCGCCAGGAAAAGCTGCAAGCTGTTTGCAAAGCAGCGAATATTGGTGGTCCAGGGCAAGCGCTGGCTTATGTGCATGACGTAACAGATTATGAAGCTGTGCCTGCCTTGTTTCAGCAAATTACGCAGGAAATCGGTGGGTTGGATGTGATTGTTTACGTAGCAGGTATTCAACTGCCGGTAGCGCTGCATGAGTATGATTTTGCCAAAGATGAGGCCATGGTGAAGGTGAATATGCTGGGCGCTGTGGCCTGGTTGAATATGGCTGCACAACGGTTTGAGCGGGCTGGCGCGGGGCACATTTTAGGGGTTAGTTCCATTGCCGGTGACCGAGGAAGGGTTGGTTCGCCAGTGTATAATGCCAGCAAGGCAGGGCTAAACACGTATCTGGAGGCTTTGCGCAACCGGCTGGCACGGCATGGTGTTGTGGTGACGACGATTAAGCCGGGATTTGTGGATACGGTGTTGTTGGAGAATGCGCCCAAGACGTTTTGGGTCATTTCCACAGAGGATGCCGCGCAGCAGATTTATCGGGCACTACGGTGGAAGCTGCAAACGGTGTATGTGCCGCTGCGCTGGACGCTGGTGGGGTTGGCGCTTCATCACGTGCCGTCTTTTATTTTTCGGCGGCTTAGTTTTTAAAGTAGGTGGTTGAGATGACGACTTTGAATAATGTGAAAGCGAAGGGGGAAACGGCCGTGCTCCCCACAGAAAAACTGGAGCGTGTGTCAGCTTGGGGTGGTGCCACAAGTGCAATGAGTTACGTATTTCGCCCTACTACCGTGGAAGGTGTGCAGCGCGTGTTTGACCTGGCTTACCGAACCGGGCGCAGCGTGGGTTTGAAGGGTGGGGGCAATAGCTATGGCGATGCTTTCATGAACAGCGAAAACATCGTGCTGGACTTGAACCGGATGACACGCATTTTGGATTGGAATCCGGAAACCGGTGTGATCAAAGTCGAGCCGGGCGTCACCATTGAGAAGCTATGGCAGTATATTTTAGGAGACGGATGGTGGCCACCCGTGGTGACAGGAACTATGAAAACCACCATCGGCGGTTGTGCCGGCATGAATGTGCACGGCAAAAATGCCCGGCAAGTGGGGCCAATCGGCGACCATATCCTTTCTTTTGAGATGATGCTGCCTTCCGGGGAGATTATCCTTTGTAGCCGCGAAGAAAATAGCGATGTGTTTCACGCAGCGATTGGCGGCTTTGGCATGCTGGGCTGTTTTACGTCGTTAACCATGCAAATGAAGCGGGTGTATTCGGGTTATTTGGAGGTACAGACGGCTGCTCCGGCGAACTTGGGGGAAATGTTTGGGTTGTTTCATGACAACGTGGAAGACACAAATTATATTGTGGGTTGGATTGATGCCTTTGCCAAAGGGGAAGCGTTGGGGCGCGGAGATGCGCATCTGGCTTATTATTTACCTCCTGGTGCGGACCCCAATCCGCAAGCTAGTTTATCCTTGGACCACCAGCAAATTTCAGACACTATTTTTGGATTGGTACCGAAGTCGGCAATGTGGATGTTCATGCGTCCGTTTATGAATAACCTGGGCACGACGTTAATTAATACGGCCAAATACTATGCCGGGCGTATTGGCAGCGGTAAGCGGTATCTACAGACGCATGCTGCTTTCCATTTTTTGCTGGACTATATTCCAAATTGGAAACGCTCTTATGGGCGAGGTGGGCTAATTCAATATCAGCCTTTTATTCCTCAGGAAAATGCCCAGGAGGCCTTTGCGGATATTTTGCGCACTTGCCAGAAGTCCGGTTTACCCAATTACCTGACGGTGTTTAAGCGTCATCGGCCTGATGATTTTTTGTTAACGCATGGGCTGGATGGTTTTTCGATGGCAATGGATTTTTTGGTGACAGATGGGCGACGCGCTGAGCTGGTGCAGTTAGCGCGGGAGTTGGATGCCATTGTCTTGGCGGCTAACGGCCGTTTCTATTTCGCCAAAGACAGCACCTTGCGTCCGGAAGTTGTCCAAGCATATTTAGGGCAGGAGACCATAGACAAATTTGTGGCCTTGAAACAGCGCTGCGATCCGGATATGTTGCTGCAAACCGATTTATGGCGGCGGCTGTTTGTGGCCTGATGGGCGCCAGAGCCGTTGAGGGCGCAGGTCCAAGTCATTGCGGAGGTTTGTTGTCTAAAAAGAGTCGGGTTTAGTGGTTCTTGGTAAATTTTCCCATTTTTTTACCAGCTTGCGGGCTGTGTCTTCCGCCATGCTGTATCGGTAGAAATAGTTGTGCTCGCCCGTAAGTGTTTCCAGGCGCATATGCACAGCGCGGGCGTCATCCACTTCGTAAGCCACCGTAATTTTGCGCCCAATCAGGTTTTGCACCAGGCCCCAGTAAGTCTGTGAGAAGTCGCCCGTATCGCGCAAACGGCCGTTCTCGTCCTCCTGCCGTCCGGCAATTAAGCGTGTGAGTAGTACGACATACTTATCTGCAGGTTCCACCAAGTCCAATACTTTCGCCTCAAAAACAGCGCGAATATAATCACCATCGGGTAAGCGCCACGCAAACTGCACGGCAAAAGTCTCATTTATGGAATAGTTTGCTGAAGGCATAATCGAAGTTTATCCAATGCGTGTATAAATACAAAAGGCCGCTCTCCAAGGCAAGAGCGGCCTTTTCAATGACAAATTTCTTGGATTACCGAATTGCGAGTTCAGTGTTCTTATCGAACAAATGCATGTTGTTCATATCAAACAACACCTCGACCATGTTGCCCGCATTGGCATTCATGCGCGTGTCCACAGTACCCACAAAGCTAAATTTACCAGAATTCATAAATAGATGAAGTTCATGACCCAGTAATTCCACGATTTCGATGGTTGCTTTCACTGGTTGCCCCAAGATGTTTGGCGGAGCAAACTCCGGTGCATGGACATGTTCTGGGCGTACGCCAAAGACAACTTCTTTGCCTACGTAATTGCTGTAGGTGCTCTTGCGGTCCGCCGGTACTTCTACGCGGAAATCGCCGGTGTCCACAAACAGTCGGTTTTCTTCGCCAACCAGAGTGGCATCAAAAAAGTTCATGCTGGGGCTGCCAATAAAACCAGCAACAAAGACGTTGTTGGGCGTGTTATATAGGTTGCGCGGAGAGTCAATTTGTTGCAGGATACCATCGCTCAATACGGCAATACGATCTCCCATGGTCATCGCTTCTACCTGATCATGAGTAACGTAGATGAAGGTTGTTCCCAATCGCTTGTGAAGCTTGCTAATTTCAGCTCGTGCGGTAACCCGCAACTTCGCATCCAGATTGGAGAGAGGTTCGTCCATTAAGAAGACAGCCGGTTCGCGTACAATAGCCCGACCTACAGCTACACGCTGACGCTGGCCACCAGAAAGAGCCTTGGGTTTGCGATCTAAAAGATTTTCTAACCCTAAAATAGCGGCCGCTTCCTTCACGCGGCGATCAATTTCCGCTTTCGGTGTCTTGCGCAACTTCAACCCAAAGGCCATGTTGTCATAGACAGACATGTGAGGATAAAGGGCATAAGATTGGAAGACCATAGCAATGTCACGGTCTTTGGGGGGCACATCATTGACCACGCGGTCGCCAATCAGAATTTCGCCCTCAGAAATTTCCTCTAGCCCGGCGAGCATGCGTAGGCTGGTGGACTTGCCACAACCGGAAGGCCCGACAAAGACAACGAATTCTTTATCAGCGATTTCCATGTTAAGGTCAGTAATAACGGTTACGTCACCATAGCGTTTGTAAACATTGCGATAGGTTACACTTGCCATTGAACCCTTCTCCTAAAAATTATGTGATATATTACTATTCCAAAAAATACCGATTTTGTAGGTGGTTTATTGGAGTACATTAAAGTTTCCTGAGGGCAACGCCCTCTAAACTATATCTGGCATATATAAAGCTGTCAAGCTGAAAGTGGCGTGATGAAAGCGGCAGAAAAATAGCAAATTATTTGACCCTCTCTGGGGGCTTGGGTATAATTTTCTGCCGCTTCATAAATGCTAGAGCGGCGGTTATGTAGCATTTGTTTTAAATCTAATCATGGCGAAAGTGCCGAATATTTGACATCTTGACAGGGCATTATGCCCTGGTTTTTTTGCCTAAGGAGTGTTTAATTATGCCAAAGCGTACTTATCAACCAAAAATTCGTCGTCGCAAGCGTGTTCATGGTTTTCGTCAGAGGATGGCGACCCGTGGCGGCCGTAAGGTGTTGAAAAGCCGTCGGGCTAAAGGTCGCCGCGTGATGACGGTGAGCATGAACAATCACGTGAAGCGTGTGAATTGGAATGGAACCTCTGCTACAGCGTACCGCTCGGTTATGCGCTACGGTGGTGGCAAGTAAAGCATTGGGGTTGGATGGGCTGTAAACAGGAGTTTGAATGCTGCCAAAGCAATATCGGTTGCGGCGTTCGGCGGCTGTGCAGCACGTCAAGCAGCGGGGCCAAGTTTGGCGCCACCCTCTCGCGATTTTACTTGTGACAACTAACGAGTTTGATGTCAGCCGCTTTGCCTTTGCTGCGGGTCGTAGCGTGGGCGGAGCGGTTGTGCGTAATAGGGCTAAGCGATTGCTGCGGGAGGTTGTGCGCCTGAATCTGGCAGATGTTGGACCGGGTTATGATTGTTTGTTTATTGCTCGAGGGGCGGCGGCTAAGGCTTCTTATGCGCAGATGGAAACGGCCGTGTTAACTCTGTTGCAACGTGCCAACTTGCTGGCAAAAAGTGAAACAGTAAAAGGCAAGGGCATTTCGGGTTCATGAAACAACTGCTTTTAGGAATCATTCGATTCTACCAAAAGTATATATCCCCGGTGTTTCCGCCTAGCTGTCGTTTTCAACCTACATGTTCCCATTATGGGTATGAGGCCATTGAGAAGTATGGGGTTTGGAAAGGTGGTTGGTTGGGCATTAAGCGTATTGGTCGCTGTCACCCGTTTAATCCCGGTGGATATGATCCCGTTCCCTGACCTTTTGGGCAATGACCTACGGAGGTAATTCGTTGTACGAAGCAAAACGGCCGTCAAAACGGTTTGTTATTCTGATTCTCATCCTGGCCGCCTGGCTGCTGGCTGCTTGCAGTGGTCAATTTGCCAATGCCAACTGGCCCGGTCTTGCGGCGGATGGGAATATCGTTTACGTTTCTTTTGGCAATGGGGTTTTAGCTTATAACGTGGAAACACAAAGTCAGGAATGGGTCTTTTCACCCATGCCTGGCCGATTGGCTATTTATGCGGCGCCATCCATCGAAGACGGCCGTGTCATAGTAGGTGACTACGGGGCGTCTCAAGGCTTTTTTAGCCCCGGCGTTGTTGTCAGCGCCTATGGCCTGCAGAGTGGCGCCGGCGAAACCCCTGACGAACTTTGGACTACCAACAACATTGCCTCCGATCGCATTGTTGCCCCACCCTTACAAGAAGGTGGGCGCGCCTACATCGGTACGGCGGATAACCAGATTATCGCTTTAGACGCCAACAATGGTCAGGAATTGTGGCGCTTTGAAGCGGGGCATAGCATCTGGGGCCAGCCCTCATTTAAAGATGGCACCCTATTCGTTGCTTCCCTCGACAAGAAAGTTTATGCGTTAGATGCCGCAAGCGGCACGGAAATATGGTCTACAGAACTTGGCGGCGCAATTGCCAGCAAAGTTGCCATTGACACCAACCTCATCTACGTAACCAGCTTTGATCGCCGGATGCATGCCCTCAATCGAGAATCCGGTGAAATTGCGTGGAGTGTTCCCACCATGGAATGGATTTGGGGCGCGCCCGTTGTGGGTGGTGATGTCGTCTATCTTGCCGATGCTACAGGAACAGTCTACGCAGTGGATGCGGCAAGTGGCAATGTGCTTTGGTCCAATCAGGTTGAAGGCACAGTACAAACTACGCCAACCCTTGCAGGAGATGTTTTATACATTTCCTCCGATAAGGATAATCCAGGAGCCGATGAGCCAATTGGTGTTCTAACCGCCATGTCCATAGAAGATGGCGGAACGATATTGTGGCAACAAGAACTAACGATTCCTGTTTACACGGCTCCCGTTGTAGTTAACGACGACGTAATCGTTGCGGTGCAAGGGACAGAGGATTTGCTCATTGCTTTTGATAAGCTGACAGGTACAAAAAAGTGGGACATTGCGCCGCCGGATGTGACGCAGTAGCCGCGCACTATTTGGAAACAGGACAGGTAATCTTCTATGTGGGACACATTTATCCTTAATCCCATGATCAACGCTTTGTTGTTGCTCTACGATTTATTGGGCAACAACTTCATTTTAGCTATTACCGTATTTACCATTCTAATACGTTTGCTGACCCTCCCTCTAAACCTGCGGCAACAACGTTCTAGCTTTAAAATGCAAGAGATGCAGCCGCAAATTCAGGCTATTCAGAAAAAGTATCGGGATAACCCACAAAAGATGCAAGAGGAGTTTCAGAAAATCGGGTACAATCCGGCCGATACTCTCATGGGGTGCTTGCCACTCCTCATTCAGATGCCAATTTTGTTTGGGCTGTATCAGGCAATCATTACGGTACTTGGCTCGACGCCGCAGGCTGTTTTCGACTTGACAAACCGGGTGTACTCGTTTGTGGATTTGACAACCTTGTTACCTGTGCAAAACAAATTCATCTGGTTGAATATGGCACAGCCGGACCCACTGTTGGTATTGCCGTTGCTGGTTTTTGGCACAATGTTCTTGCAACAAAAGCTGCTAACTCCTCAAACCCAGAACAAGGATAACAAAGATAATCCAGCGGCAGCCATGACGCAATCTATGACCTATACCATGCCGATTATGTTTGGGTTTATCTCTTTGCAGTTTCCGGCGGGTTTGTCGATTTACTTTGTGCTGAGCAATATTATTGGTATTGCGCAGGGCTATTACATGCGACATAGCATGCCGCAGCCCGATCCGAAGAAGAACGCTCCCAAAGTAGAACCTTCTGTTGCTACTAAAGCAGATGAAGAAGTTAAAAGCGTCAAAAGTAAAAATAGTAGTGGCCCTGCTGGCGCAAAGAAGCCACGCTCCAAACGCAAACAGCGTTCGGCAAAGCGGTAACGAAGAATAGACCAAACATCTTTTCTGACTTGAGAAGAGATGTATTTGGAGTGTGTGATGAGTGATAGAAAGCAACAATATGAAGCTCAAGGAAAGACGGTGGAAGGTGCAATTGCAGCCGGGTTGGCTGCTTTAGGTGTACCTGAAAACGCGGTGGATGTGGAGATTGTTGACGAGGGTAGCCGCGGCTTGCTCGGTATTGGCAGCAGAGATGCTGTGGTGCGGCTAACGCTGAAAGCAAAACAAATGCCACCGTCGGCGCCTGAAAAATCAGGGCCGGCTGTGGAGACGATGGCGGTTGTTGAAGCTCCTGTAACAGTGGTGGAAGAGGAAAATGAGGAAAAGGTGACGGCCGTTACGGCCGTTCCCGCCCCCCCTGCTGCTGCGCCCCAAGACCTGGCCTCCTCTGTTTCTAAAGCCGATGCAAAAGAAGCGGAGGTTGGTCAGGAAACCCTCGAAACCTTGCTAGGTAAAATGGGCGTTATGGCTACTATTTCATTAGACGTCACCGAACCCGATGATTTAACTGGCGAAAGCATCAATGTCTTCAACGTCCAGGGTCAAGACCTGCGTACTCTCATCGGTCCGCGGGGCGATACCCTCAACGCGTTGCAATACATAACCCGCCTGATGGTCAGCCACAAGCTACAACAGCGGACCAATTTCGTCATCGACGTAGAGGGTTACCGCCAGCGTCGTGAGGCAGCACTTTCCAAGTTAGCCGAACGCATGGCCGAGAAAGTCCTCAAGCGCAAGCGCCCCATCAGCCTGGAACCTATGCCTCCATACGAACGGCGTGTTATCCACATGACACTGCGCAACTATGCGGGCGTATACACCCAAAGCGTGGGCGAAGGGCGCCGGCGCAAGGTGCGGATTTTGCCCAAGTAAAAAGGTAATCAAAAAAGCCAGCCCATTTGCGAGCTGGCTTTTTCATTTACAGCACAACCAGTTTAAGATGGGTCACCGCACTTATTTTTGAAAGCGCATCCAACACCACATCCTGGGGCACGCTGTCGAGGTTGATAAAGGAAAGTGCTTCTCCACCGGGTTGGTTACGCCCCATGCGCCATTCCCCAATGTTGACATTGTACGCGGCTAACATAGTACCAATTTGCCCAATCACGCCCGGCACGTCGCGGTTTTGCATGATGAGTACAACCCCCTCCGGGCGCGCCTCTAGCTGGTAATTATCAAACTGTACAATGCGCGGTGCATTGCCGCCAAACAATACGCCAGCCAGCCGGCGCGAACCACCATCCCAACTAACCCGACAAGTGATCAAATTGGGGTAATCAATGATGTCTATTCCGGTAGTTTGGGTGATAGATAGCCCTTTTTCTTGCGCAATTACCGGAGCGTTAATGTAATTGAGCGGCCCTTCCACAGCCTGGTTCAAGAGGCCTTTAAGCAGCGCGGCGGCAATGGCACGAACCAACCCTTCCACCGCTTCGCCATTCACCTGCACTTCAACTTGTTGGATGGGCTTCTCTGCCAGTCCGGCATGCAGCTTACCGATGGTTTCGGCCAACTGCATGTAGGGGCGGATGGCGTTAAATCCGGGGCCGGCGTGGAAAGGCATATTGAGGGCGTTGCGGAAATCTTCTCCACGTAAGGCATCTACAACCTGCTCCACAATTTCAATAGCCACATTGCGTTGCGCTTCCTGGCTGCTGGCCCCCAGGTGAGGGGTATGCAGTACGTTGGGCAGGCCAATCAGTGGGTTTTCGCGGGGAGGTTCGCTGCTGTAAACGTCCAGGGCCGCGGCTCTGACCTTGCCGCTTTGCAGGGCCTCGGCCAAGGCCGCTTCGTCAATGAGCTTGCCGCGGGCGGCGTTGATAATAACGACGCCATCTTTCATTTGGGCGATGGTGTGGGTGTTGATCATGTGGGTGGTTTCTGGGGTGACGGCCGTGTGGAGGGTAATATAATCTGCGGCGGGCAGCAGATCATCCATGTCCACCAGGGTAATACCAAGCTCGCGGCCAACTTCCTCAGAAACGTAGGGGTCATAAGCCAGCACTTCCATACCAAAGGCCCTGGCGCGCTGCGCTACCAGACGGCCGATGCGCCCAAAACCGATGATGCCCAGTGTTTTACCGTGGAGTTGGGTACCCACAAACTGGCTGCGGTTCCACTCCCCCGCCTTGAGCGAAGCATGGGCAACGGCCGTGTGCCGGCTAACCGCCAGCATCAGGGCTAGGGTTTGTTCCGCTGTAGCAATATTGTTGGCCGTGGGCGTATTCATCACAATGATGCCACGCAGAGTGGCTACCGGCACGTCTACGTTGTCCACGCCGATGCCAGCCCGCCCCACCAGCTTCAGATTGACGCCAGCTTTTAGAATGTCGGCATCAACCTGAGTGCCGCTGCGAATAATCAGGGCATCGTAATCGGGGATTATGGCCAGCAATTCTTCTTTGCTCAGACCAGTTTTCACATCATAGGCCACATCTTCCATCTGGTCGAGCAGTTCCAGCCCGGCTGCGCCGAGTTTGTCGGATATTAAGATACGAAACATGATAAATCAGCCTTTATGCGAGGTATGCGTCCATAGCGGCAAACAATTCTTCCATATCTTCCATCTGCAAATCCCCCATGTGGGCAATGCGGAAGGTTTTGTTCTTCAACTTTGCGCCGTAGCCGTTGGAAATAATCATGCCCTTGGTACACAAATATTGATTCAAGGCAGAAATATCAATTTGCCGATTGTTGCTAATGCAGGTCACGGTGGGGGATTCGTAGCCCGGGGCGGCAAAGGTCTCGAAACCTTGCCCTTTGGCCCAGGCGATGGTGCGGTCGCGCATTGCCAGGTGCCGGGCAAAGCGGTTTTCCATGCCTTCGGCCATCATGTCGCTCAACTGCCGATCCAAGGCAAAGAGTAGAGAGATGGCGGGAGTGGCCGGAGTTTGGTTTTTTTGCAAAGATTTTTCCAGGGAGATAAAGTCAAAGTAGTAACCGCGGTTGGGCACAGTTTTGGCTTTTTCCATGGCGCGGTCAGAAACGGCCGCAAAGGCCAGGCCGGCTGGCAGGGCAAAGGCTTTTTGGCTGGAGGTGAGGGCCACATCCAGGTCCCAGGCGTCAAATTCCAGGCGCGCCCCAGACAGCCCGCTGACAGCATCCACCAGAATCATGATCTCATCGCCATGGGGCAGGCTGCGAATCGCGGCGGCAATCTCTTGCAGCGGGCTGATGACGCCGGTGCTGGTTTCGTTGTGCACAATGGTCACGGCATCAAACTTGCCAGTGGCCAGCCTTTCCACAACCATATTGGGTAAAATGGGCTGGCCCCATGCCACTTCTAACACCTCGTTGGCCTTGCCGTTCAGTTCGGTCACTTCGCGCCAGCGGTCAGCGAAGGCGCCGTTGACGCAGTTTAATACCTTCTTATTTACGGTGTTGCGGATAGCGCCTTCCCACAAACCTGTGCCGGAAGAGGCGGAAATTAGCACCCGGCTGTTGGTCATGAATACCTGGCGCAATTTGGGCTGGATACTGCCAAATAAATCCAGGCACTCCGGCATGCGGTGCCCGATCATCCACGCTGTTTGGGCTTCTAAAATTTCGGGCCGCACTTCGGTGGGGCCGGGAATGAAGAGTTTAATGTGCTGCGGCGTGGAAGGCGTTGTGGAATTTGCTTTTGAGTTGTTCATCGGTAAATGTTATTGCTCCTGTTTCGATTAAATTTATGGCTTTTTGGGCCACATGATGGTGTTGCGTTTGCAAGAGGTGCGTGAGGCTTGCTGGCCCCAAGGCCAGGGCGAGCAGGGGGACGAGGCTGGTGCTGTGAATGAAAGCAGGGGCCGTTGCCAGGACGTGTTCGCGGGTGATGACGCCGCCGTAGCCGACAAAGAGGTTAATGATGGGTGGGGTTACGGCCGTTCCTGCCAACAAATCGCTCTGTCCATCCCCAATCAACAAAACACGGCCCCGCTGGCCGGCCACCAGTTCGCGCACAATTTGCGCTTTGCCTTCGCTTACCGTCAGGGCACCCTCTTCATAATCCAGATAGCGCTGGTCGCCGGGCTGGTTTTCCCACCAGCGCCCGCTGAGCTGATTGTACTGGATGCCTACAGCACGAATGTGCTGGCGCGGGATACCCAGGAATAGGCCAAACTCCACCACCGGCTCTTCCAACCCGCCACTGATAATATACACCCGGTGCCCCAGGGATTGTAACACATTGATGACTGCCTGAGCATCTTCCACCACGTGCCGCTTGTACACCTGCCGGATTTGGCGGATTTGTTGGCGCGTAGGGTTCACTGCCCGCAATCGCTTGGCGTAAACGTCCTCCAGGTCTATCTCTCCGTTCATGGCTGCCTGGGTCAAAACCTCAACGCGCCACTTTTTGCCGGCCCCATCTGCCAAAACGTCAATACCTTCAACGGCCGTTAACGTCGAATCACAATCAAAAAACACATGCTCAAAATGTGGCCAACGCATAAACTTACTATCCTCACCAAGTTTGTGTGCCCCACTTCACCCCCAAGCTTTCAAGCCTTGAGTGTAATCAGGAATGCCTGGTTTGCCAAAATACCAAACCATCAACTCAGCAAAAAGACGGACCCAGAAATCTCCAGGTCCGTCTTTTACGCTTTATCGTTCCTAATTTGGCCTTTTACCCATCAGCCAGGAACCACAGAATTGTGCCAGGTTTAATTTCCAATTTCCGACATCAACTCTTCCTGCATTTCATTGGCGTTTGCCGTCAACTCATCCAGCGTGCTTTGAACATCTGCACCCTGCATAATGGCATTGAAAGCCTCTTCCGCCGCATCACGAACACCCTGGTAAGAAATCAACTGGGGTTCGTAGTAAGAATATGGCAAAAGCTCAACAGCCTGCGCCCACTGTGGATTTTCCGTAAAGTAATCGGCCAGATACGCATTGGTATCTTCACGAGTGGGGAAATACCCACTAATGCGGTTCCACTCCGCCTGTACTTCTGGCGTAGTAAACCACTTGATGAAGATCCAGGCCGCCAACTGTTGTTCCGGCGTAGTCGACGTAATCATGATGTCGCCACCGTAGATATTTTGCACCGGTTCCGCCGTGGTGTGCGGAATTGCCGTCACGCCCCACACATCAGGCTCCCGACCTTGCTCTTCAGCAACCGTGGCTACATCACCAGCATAGAAGGGAATGCCAGAGCTGGAACCCATGGTAAAGATAGCCCGACGGGCTGCAAACTCAGGATTCGGGAACCCTTCGGTGAAGAAGTACGCACAACCATCATCCAGCATCCCCTTCAAGAAGGTCATGGCCTCTACCGTAGCTGGCCCATTATACACATACCCTTCACCGTCTTCCGTCAACACATCGCCACCAAAAGCAAAGGTCCAGGCGGCAACCGCCGACGCATCCTCACGCAAAATGAAGCCACCCGTGCCATCGCCATTCGCCTCAGCCGCGGCACAAGCCATTTCCCGGAATTCATCGGGGGTGGTGGGGGGGCCATCAAACCCAAGTTCTTCTAACCAGGTCTGATTGTAAAACAACACTTCCATGGAGCGGTTGGGCGGGAAACCTAGCCGCTGCCCACCAAAAGCTGGATGAATGCTTTGGTCAAAGAAGCTAGGATAAAAATCTTCCTTAGCCGCGCCCAAACCCCAGGTGGCGTCATCTACATAAGGATTCAGGTCTGCCAATGCATTGTTTAATTGGTAGAAAGCCTGGTCGTTTTGATACCCAACAACCAAAGCGGCAGGCAATTGACCGGCGGCGCTGCTGCTGTTTACCTTGTCGCGGATATCGTTATAGCTGCCCTGATTCTGAGCCTCCACTGTAATGCCGCAAGGGTTGGTATTATTAAACTCATCAATGAGGGGCAGCATGTTCGTTTCGCGGGAACCACTGTGGTTATGCCACCAGACAATGCTGACATCCGAGGGATCTACACCAGCAAATGGCCCTTCTGTTGCTACCACACATTCAGTCAGACCGTTTGTTTCCGCGTTAACCATTACCGGTTCTTCGGTCGGTTCTTCAGCCACGGTTGTTGCCACTGCTTCTGCGGCAGCTTCAACAGTAGGAGCAATTTCTTCAACGGCGGCCTCAATGGTTGGGGCCACTTCTTGGACGGCTTCCTGCGCCTGATCTACAACATTACTGACGGTTTGTTCAACGTTACCACCACAAGCTGCCAGCAGCATAGACATGGCTAAAGCCAATATCAGTAAAAGTTTCATCGAATTGCGTTTTGACATTTTTAAATCTCCTCCAAAAATAGAGTTTTTACTTAGTTGTTGTTTCAAGATAGTTTACTTCTTGAATGCGATTCTTTTGTTTGTGATTCAGATTTTTACGAAAAGCATCACCTCCTCGGTAATGGTTGGGTAATAGGTTAGCCTTTTAAGCCAGTAGTGGCAATTCCTTCTGTAAACTCCTTTTGCGTGAAGAAGTAAACGACAATTAAAGGCAAAATGGTAATGACGGCGCCAGCCATTCGCAAGTGGGCCAATGAACCGGCTTCGTCCAGAAAAGCGAGCAGACCATAAGAAATTGGGCGCCAATCTGGCGTTTGGGTTACCAAAATGGGCCAAGCCAGGGCGTTCCAGGAACCAATGAAGTTGAACAAAATCACGGTTACCAAGACTGCGCGGGAAAGAGGCATAACCACCTGAACGAGGTAACGCATGTGCCCGGCGCCGTCAATTTGCGCAGAATCCCACAATTCTTCGGGAATTTGTTGGAAAAATTGGCGTAGTAATAAAATGCTAAAGGCACTGGCCATAAAGGGAATTGTGAGCGCGGGCCAATTGTTAAACCAACGTAACGGGGTAATGCGGTCTAGCCAAACAACGGTAATGAAGTTGGGCACCCAGGTAACTGCTTCTGGTAGGATGAGGGTAGATAGCAGAAGGGCAAATAAGAAGTTTTTGCCAGGAAATTCGATGCGGGCAAAAGCGTAGGCCGCGGCGGTACTAAAGACAACCTGTCCACTGACGGTGATAAGGGCAATTTTGATACTGTTCCAAAAATACTGACCGAAGTTAGCGTCATTCCAAGCCTGAACATAGTTGCCCCATTGAGGGGTGGCAGGCAGCAAGGCACGCCCTGACGCTTCGGTGAGATTCATGAGGGAGACGCTAACGGAAAAGAGGAAGGGGACGATGGCTAAGAATCCGCCGATAATGAGAATGATATAGATGAAAATCCGCCCCACGTCAACTTTTTGTGTCTTTGGATGGAGCTTGGGTTCGGGAGTTGGGGTGGATGCTATATCAGCCATAAAATACCCTCTTGCTGGCAATACGGTTGTTGATGACGGTTAGGCCCATGACGATGATAAGTAGCAGAACGGCCAGGGCAGCAGCGTAGCCATACCGGGTGTCTCTTTTCATTGCATCAAAAATGACCAGGCTGGCTGTATCGGCCGTTCCCAGTGCGGCACTGGTTCGTAAAACGTAAATATGGTTAAAGGCTTTGAATGTGCCAATTACGGCATAAAGGGTTAGGAAATAGATGGTTGGGGACAGGAGAGGCAGGGTAATGTGGCGAAATTGTGACCAGCGCCCGCCACCATCTATGGAGGCTGCTTCGTAAAGCTCGCCGGGAATGGCCCCCAGTCCGGCCAAAAAGATTACCGTGTTGAAGCCCACAAAGGTCCAAATGCCAAAGATAATGATGACCGTGAGCGAAAGGCTTGGCCCGGCGGCCCAGGCTGGCAAGATAACGCTGTTGCCTACAATCATTTGAAAAATGCCGGTGGGTTCGTTGAGCCAGCCCAGTGGCTCGAATCCTAGGCTAGTCACGATGCGGTTAATTGGCCCGTCAACCCGACCTGAGAAAATGATGCGGAAGGATGCGGCGGCGCCCACAGCTGGGGTGACGTAAGGCAGGAAAAACAGCATGCGGAAGAAGGATTTGCCTTTGATGTCTTGGAACAGGAAAGTAGCCAACATCAGGGAGATGGCAAATTGAAAGGGGATGGAACCCGCAGAATAGAAGACGGTATTGAGCAGGCCTGTGTACCAATCATCATCACCAGAGGCGGCAGCCAGGGGGAGTTCGCCGATAAGTACCCAGGCGCCAATAATGAGCAAGGAGCCGCCGGCAAGGCGTAGAAAGGTGCTCCGGTTAGAATCTCGACGGCTGGCGGAGCGCCATACAAACCAGGATAGTAGCAAAAGAACCAGGCCGGCGCTGATGGTGATGGTTTGGGTCCAGATGTCTAATGTTTCGCCATCCTCAAAGGCGGCGGTGTATGCTGCCTGCACTTCGGTCCATATGAACCAGGCTAAAAAGAGCCCGCCAATGAGATATACGGTGGATTGGATGAAGCTGCCCAGGTATCCAGAATCTCTATGGCTGTGGGGGCGGTAGTGCAAAATGGCGTAGGTAAGGGCAAGCCCAATAACAAGAGTAATGACGGGCAGCCAGAAGGCTTGCTGGATTTCGGGGATTCGCCATGCTTCTCCCAGAAATTCACGAAAAAGCTCGGTTGTTGTTTCTGGACGGCCAGCCTGTTTGGCGGAGCGGATAAGTTCCGCTATGCCCAAGGCCTGAGGCAAAAAGAGGAAGATAAACCGCATGAAGAGGGCCAGGCTGCCGCCAATGATGATGCCAGGCAGCGCTAATAGCCAGGGTTTGTCACTGTGTTCTTGGGACGATTTGATGAGTTTGATGAGGGTGTTAATGGCCAGGTAAAGAAAGAGGATGGCCATCCAAAAGCCTAGAACGTAGGCCAGGTTGCCTAAGGCTCTGGTGTAGTTACCAAGACCATCGTAGGTGCCAACGATTCTGTTAAGGCCCCGAAGGGTGCTTTGGTAAACGGAGAAGGCCAGGGGGAAGATGCCGAAGATAAAAATGATCAGAAATGCGGGGAGCAGAAGTAAATATGCCAGAAGGACTTCTTTGAATTTTCGACCACGTCTCCCGGCAAAGAAGCCTTGGGCTTGTTGAGATACGGCCGTTTCCTTTCCTGCTGCTGCTTGACTTGCCATAAGCGCTCCTCATGCTAGCCATATTTACCGCTAAGACTTCCTGATTATAGCATGGTCAAGTGGCATGGCAATGCGGCAACCGTTAACTGAGACGGCCTATTGTTAAGAAGGGGCTATGGTTTTGTAAATAACTTGTTAAGAGTGCTGCTAGTCGGTAAGCCAACCAACCTGGCTGCAGGGCAGGCTGCGCCGGTTGGTAAACTTGGGATTATTGGCTTTCCGGGCTGGCGTAATATGGGGCAGACGGCGATTGAAAAAGGTGATGTAAGGGAATTATTGCAGGCAGATAGGGCGCATAACGGCATGAACCACTTGCCCTTCGTTATGATCAGGCAGCCAAACAGGGCCTAGACTTTCAATGTGCCATTCAGACCCGGTGACAAGCGTCGCAAAGGTTTCCTGGCTGATAAAAGCTGCTGGGAATGGCGCCTGGTGGTTTAGTTCGCTAAGCTGGCGGGCTGTTTCAAGGAGTTGGAAACCGGTTTTGTTGGCCAATTTTAGGCCATCATCTTCTTGCTGCAGGCTAACCAGCCCGGTACTGATGCCGATGCCGAGGCGCAGCAGCGGACTACCCGCTGCCAGGCGTACTTCATTAACCGTTCCGATTTGGTCTATTAAGGCCAGGGCGGTAGAAACCGCCTGATAGGCCGGGCTATTCCGTTGGTTTTGGCCAAACAGGGCGGCAATTTTATTCTGCGGCGCATTTAAGAGGAAACCGCCATTAGCCGTTATGGCCTGAAACAGCGATTTGCTATATTCATTTTGCCAATGAGAGCCTGCCAGACGGGTCGGACTAGAAATGGTGACGTAGAGAAGGGCGGCTTGCGCGGGTTTATGCAGAGAAGGATATTCGGATAAACTCATCGTGGTTTGGGCTTGAAAATTCATGAACTGAGAAAAAGAATCGGTGCGGTTGGTTGATGGATATTGCATGACAAATTTTGCGCTCCTGGCCAGATTGCCCGGTATCATGGGCACAACAGCATGGCCTACACCACCGCATTTTAAGGGAAGCGTATTTCCGCCACAATGGGCTTTTTGGGTCATTACTAAAGGGGGGGGGGCTGCCAGGAGGCCAGGGTTTGGGCCAGACCGGTTTGCAGAGAAACGGCCGTTTCCCACCCTATCAGCGCTTTTGTGCAGGCCACATCGGCGACCTGCTCGGCGACTTCTCCAGGCCGACTGGGCAACACGCCGGGCAGCGGCTGCCCACCCTTTCCTGCCAGCGCATAAATCTGGCGCACCACGTCAACGACGGCCGTTAACCGGCCCGTCCCCAGGTCTAGCGTTTCTCCCGCCGGCATGGGTGGTCTCAGCCCCGCGCTTAGCCCAGCCGCCACATCGGTCACATAAATCCAGTCACGCGCTTGACGGCCGTTTGTCATGGGAAAGTCTTGCCCCGTTAATGCCGCCCGCATCGCAGAAGCCACCAGCGTTTGTTCTGGCTGCCCAGGTCCGTATGCCTGGAAAATCATGGCGCCGGCAATAGGCCAACCCTGCGTGCGCCAATACATCTGGCAAAAGGCCCAACTGGCGGCTTTGCTGGCGGCGTAGACATTCATGGCACTCAACTCGCCTGGCGTGCGAGCAACGAGGACCCGCCGGGTGTGGTGACTCTTTTCAAAGCAGGCCCGCAGCAGATTGATCGTGCCCGTCAAGTTGTGGCGTACGGCCGTTTCCACGCCCAAAAATGGATCTGTCGCTCCGGCGGCGGCCAGGTGCACAACTGCTTCCGCCTCTGCCGCGCGCACCGCCCGCACCGTTAATTGAAAGTTGCGCAAGTCCGTGTAGACGGCCGTTACCCGATGCGCATATTCTTGGCGCAGCGCGGCTAATTCCGGGGGCAGCAAACGCGCATCACCATACTGTTCCCGCAGCAGCAGCACCACCTCATGGTCTGTCTTGTGCAACAAATGAGCAAGGAGATGGCGGCCGATGAACCCGGTGCCCCCCGTAACCAACACACGCATGGCTGCCTCTTAATAACTCTCCCGCGACAAAGGCGGCTTCCTCAAGCCCCTGCCTACCATACCTTCCACGGCTCCCCTTCCTGCCAATCCTCTTTGAGCTTCAGGGCATCTTTTAGGGTTTTCATCGATTGCCAATAGCCAGTATGCCGGAAAAGCATCAGCTCCTGGTCGGCCATCAGTTGGGGCATAAGGTCTGTTTCCATTAACCCTTCATGGTAATTGTGGCGAATAAGGTCGAGAAATGATGGCTCAAAAAGCATAAACCCACCGTTGACCCAGTAGGGCAGTTCCGGTTTTTCTTGAAACTCGGTGACTTGGCCACTTTCATTTGCCTCAATTTTGCCATATTGCGAAGCAATGCGGATGCCGGTGACGGTAGCCATTTTGCCATGGGCCATGTGAAAATTGGTCAATTCGTGCAAATTGACGTTACCTACAGCTTCTCCATAAGCCACAAAGAAACGGCCGTTGCCCAGGTAAGGGGCCAGCTGCAGCAGCCGCGCCGCCCGCCCCGTCTCCAGCCCCGTATCCACCAAGGTCACCGCCCAAGGTTCATGTTCATAGTGGCCGCCAAAAGTCAGTTGAGAACGGCCGTTCCCCTCCCTTACCCCCGCGTCTGCCAGATAAATGGTTGTATCGCGGGTCATCGCCTCGTATTCCAAAAAGTAGCGCCGCACCTGGTCCCCCATGTGCCCCAGGGCCAGCACAAAACGGTGGTGCCCATAGGCCGAAAATATGCGCATGACGTGCCACAGCAACGGCCGTCCGCCAATATCCACCAACTCCTTTTTCGTCAGCGTATTACCAAACCGAGTACCGCTGCCCCCACACATAATGACTACTGGAATATCGCTCATTCTTGTTCCTGGTGCGCAGATGCTTCTGGCCCGTAATCCGGAAATGCCCCCCCATTTACGGCCATCACCGCTTCTCGCAAATGCTTTACAAAGGGCGGGTACACAATGCCCGCCTCCGTCACAATGCCCGTCACGTAGCGGTGCGGGGTTACGTCAAAAGCCGGGTTGCGCGCGGAAACGCCCTCTGGCGCAATGGATTTGCCCAAGACGGTCAGCACTTCTTCCGGATCACGCTCCTCAATGGGAATCAGGTCCCCATGAGCCAGCTCCAGGTCAATGGTGCTGGTGGGTACAACAGGATAAAAGGGTACACCATTTTCTTTGGCCACCACAGCCAGCTTGTAGGTGCCAATTTTGTTGGCCACGTCTCCGTTGGCCGCCGTGCGGTCTGAACCCACCAACACAATATTCACCTGCCCGGTGCGCAGGAAATGGCCGGCGGCATTGTCGGCAATCAGGTCAAAGGGGATGCCGCGCTGCTTCAACTCCCACGCCGTCAGACGCGCTCCCTGCAGGCGGGGGCGGGTTTCATCCACCAGCACGTGAATGCGCTTGCCCTGTTCATGGGCGGCAAAAATGACTCCCAGGGCAGTGCCCCAATCCACGGCAGCCAGTGCGCCTGTGTTGCAGTGGTGCAAAATGGTGTCGCCATCAGCAATTAACCCTGCACCATGATAGGCCATGCGCCGGTTAATCTCCACGTCTTCGTCGGCAATGCGTTGGGCTTCCTGGCGTAAGGCGGCGCGAATGGCCGCGGGGCTGGTTAGGGCGTCTTGAGTCGCCACTCGCATTTGCCGTTTTATGGCCCAGGCCAGGTTAACGGCCGTAGGGCGAGCCGCATTCAGGGCGGCAGCGGCCTTGTGCAAATCATGCAGCAGGGCGGGACGGGTAGTGGCCTGGCTTTGCTGCGCAGCCAGGGCCAGGCCAAAACCGGCTGCCGCCCCAATGGCTGGCGCACCGCGCACCGCCATCTCTTGAATGGCCCCAGCAACTTGCGCGTAGTCATTAAATTCCACCAACTCAAAAGCCCACGGCAGTTGCCTTTGGTCAATCATTTTCACGGTGTTGCGTTCATCATCCCAAAAAACAGTTCTCATCACGTTCCTCACATAGTGCCCGGTGTGCAGATGCCTGACGGCCGTGTTGCATCCACAAAATTGCCACTCGTTTATAACACAGGCCAAACTCACCGCCAATCAGGTATAATGGAGAGCGTGTGCCACAGAAATGTGTGAGAGCGAGAAGAATGTAAATGGGTGAAAAATTAACCTTTTGGCAGTCTTGGCTGCCCAACCGGCACTGGCTTAAGATAGGCATTGGCATCAAACGATGGCTGCTGCTGTTGGGGGTGGGGGCAGCCGTTTCAGGCATGGGGTTGGTGTATCTCATTCTTGTTTTGCGGCGGGCCGGGTGGATGCCGCCCCTGGTGTACGATGGGTTGACCATGCAGTTTTTGCCGGTGGAATTGCGGGTTTTACTCTCGCTCATTGTGGGGGCGGGTTTGATTCTGACGGCCGTGGCCCAAATTGGGCGTACCTTGGTGGCGCCCTTCCGCACGGCCGACACCCCTTTAGCCGAGTCGCTTTATGAATTCGGCCGTCAGGGGCGCGGCCCGCACATTGTGGCCATTGGTGGGGGCACGGGCATGCCAGCCCTACTGCGTGGTTTGCGGGCGTACACGCGGAACATCACAGCGATTGTTACCGTGGCGGATGATGGTGGCAGCAGCGGCCGTTTGCGCCGCGAATTGGGCGTGCTGCCTCCGGGAGATTTTCGCAACAACATGGCTGCCCTGTCTCGCGATGAAGCATTAATGACCCAAGTGTTGCAATATCGCTTTGGCCGAGGGGTCGTAGACGAGGAAGACGGCCGTTCCGAGCTGCACGGCCACGCCTTTGGCAACCTTCTGCTGGCAGCCCTCACCGGCATTATGGGCAGCTTTGACGAAGCGCTGCTGGCGGCAGAGCGTGTGCTGGCTGTCCGGGGCCGCGTGCTGCCCTCTACCCTGGAAGCGGTGACATTGGTAGCCGACGTGGCCATTACGCCTAACGGCGAAGTGACCCGCCGGGTGATTGGCGAGTCCGCTATTCCTAAGGCTGGTGGCAGAATTCACCGGGTCGCCTTGGAACCCGCCCAGCCCCGCGCCTACCCGGCGGCTGTCAGGGCAATTTTTCAGGCAGATCTTATCATTTTAGGCCCGGGCAGTTTATACACCAGCATCCTGCCCAATTTACTGGTTCCAGATTTGATGCAGGCACTGCTACGCACCCGCGCCCTTAAGGTGTACGTGTGTAATCTTGCCACCCAGCCTGGAGAGACAGATAATTACACTGTGGCGGATCATGTGGAAACTGTTTTGCAGCACACCGCACCCCACCTTTTTGATGTGGTTTTGGCTAACGACAACCTTTCCATTCCCCCGGAAACTGGTGGCGGGAAAACGATTTATGTTAAGCCTGTCCCGCCGCAGCAGATCAAGATGCACACGGCCGATCTGGTGGATGAAGCGCATCCCTGGCGCCATGACAGCGTCAAACTGACCCGCGCCATCTTGGATTTGTTGGCCTAGCAGTTGGCGCAGCAAGTAATATTGTGCAAAACGTAACGCAGAATAGATGACATTCGGCGTACGTTGGTTTTTTATTTTATTGTATAATTCGTGTGGTGTTGACACAAAGCCCGCATGAATGATAGAAACCTAGAAAAGGAGAATTTACAAATGGCTATTAAAGTAGGTATTAATGGTTTCGGTCGTATTGGCCGCCAGGTTTACAAGGCAATCTACGAAAATTACCAGGGCGTTATGGACGTGGAGGCGATCAATGACTTGATGCCTGTGGAGACCAACGCGCACATGTTGAAGTATGATTCTACTTACGGCCGTTTCCCTGGCGAAGTAGAAGTCAAAGATGGCGACATCTACGTAAACGGAGAGAAACTCAAGAGCTATGCCGAACGTGACCCCGCCAAACTGCCCTGGGGCGAACTAGGTGTAGATATTGTGCTAGAATGCACGGGGGTTTTCCGCGACAAAGCCAGTGCTGGCAAGCACTTGGAAGCAGGCGCAAAGAAAGTGATTATCTCCGCCCCCGGTAAAGGCGTAGACGCCACCTTTGTCATGGGCGTAAACGAGACCACTTATGACCCGGCCAATCACAACGTCATCTCCAACGCCAGTTGCACCACCAACTGCCTGGCCCCCGCTGCAAAAGTGTTGCAAGACGCCTTTGGCATCAAGCGTGCCCTCATGTCCACCATTCACGCCATGACCAACGGTCAGCAAATTTTGGACATGGCTTACAAAGATCTCCGCCGTGCGCGGACCGCCAGCGCCAATATCATCCCCACCACCACCGGTGCGGCCCGCGCCGTGGGTCTGGTGCTGCCAGAACTGAACGGCAAGATCAATGGTATGGCCTTCCGCGTACCGACGGTCACGGTTTCTGTGGTAGACCTGACCGCTGAGTTGGAAAAAGATGTGACCATTGAAGAAGTAAACGCTGCTTTTAAGGCCGCTGCCGAAGGCGATGGCTGGTTGGGCAAGGTTTTGGAAGTGACTGACGAACCGCTGGTCTCGAGTGATTTTATTGGTTATCCAGCTTCTTCCATCGTGGATTTACTCTCTACAGACGTGATGGATGGCAACATGGTGAAGGTTGTAACCTGGTATGACAATGAATGGGGTTACTCCATGCGCCTGGCGGACCTGGCGGCTTATGTTGCTGAACAACTCTAAACAAACCTGCTAATTTTTAGGTGACCGGCAGTTTAGGGACAATTAAACTGTAGCGTTCAGAAAACGAGGAGTAAGCCTTTTGCTCCTCGTTTTTTTGTTTGTTAAACTAGCTATTCCATGGATCTCAAAGAGCTAGAAGTGCGAATGCATGCCTTTGTACGTAGCAAGGGCTGGTATGATGCCGACACCCCAAAGTTGCAGACGCCGCGCAATTTAGCGGCTTCGCTGGTCATTGAGGCTGCCGAGGTGCTGGAACATTTCCAGTGGCGCGAAGAAGCGCAGAACCTTGAGGAATTGGCTGGAGAATTGGCCGACGTGACATTATATTTGCTGCAATTAGCCAGCATTACCGGCATTAACCTGGAGCAGGCAGTGCTGGATAAACTGGCTGAGAACCAGCAGCGGGAATGGCCCCCTCCATGAGTAATCCCGTTAATATTATGGCCCTCAGTGACCGGGTGTTGGATTGGGTGTACAGTAGCCAGGTGCGTGAAAACTATCCGGATGTGGACCTGGTTGTAGGGTGCGGCGATTTACCGTTTTACTACCTAGATTTTTTGGTATCGGCGCTGGATAAACCGCTGGTGTATGTGTGTGGCAATCATGACCAGACGCCGCAATATACGGCTGACGGCCGTACCCTGACCCGCGTCCAAGGGGGGCAAAACATTCACGCAGCCACCACCCAGGCGAAAGGGCTACTGCTGGCAGGATTGGAAGGGTCCATTCGCTACCGCCCCAACGCTCCCCTGATGTATGATGAAAACGAAATGCGCTTTCAAATTTCTCGTCTGCTGCCGGGTTTGCTGCACAACAAAATGCGCTACGGCCGTTTTCTAGACATCCTCGTCACTCATTCCCCTCCCTACGGCATCCACGATCGCCCCGATCCGGCCCACATCGGTTTCAAGTCCTTCTTACCCCTACTCCGCTACTTCAAACCCCGCTACATGCTCCACGGCCACATCCACCTTTACCGGCAAGACGCCATTCGCGTGACCCAATTGGGACCAACCACCATCATCAACGTCTATCCTCTCTACCGATTCACCTACCAACCTGCCAGCCCACCAGCTCTTTAAACATGCATCGCATGTTCTGCATGAATAAAGCGGCGCGTGCGCGTTTCGGCGCGCAGCAGCAGTGAATGGGTTTCAGCATAAGAACCGTGAAACTGGGTGGAACCGAGAAAGCTGCTGTTGGTGATGCCCGTGGCAGCGAAAAAAACCTCGTTGGTGCGCACAACTTCCTCGCAGGTCATAATGGTTTTCTCATCCAACCCGGCGGCGCGAATAGCCGCCAGTTCTTCGGCGCTTTGCGGGGCCAGGCGCAGGAGCATGCCTCCTTCCAGCGCCTTCACGGCACAGGCCGATATGACCCCTTGGGATGCGCCCCCAATGCCCATGAGAATGTCAACTTCTGTGCCCGGCGTTGCCGCCAGGAGCGCCCCCTCCGTGTCTCCATCGCTGCGCAGCACAATGCGCGCGCCGGTGGCCCGAATTTCCTCAATCAAATCAATGTGCCGTTCTCTTTCTAACACGACAACGGTTAAGTCTTGAACCGCTTTTTGCTTGACCCGTGCTACCAGAGCCAATGTCCAGGCGGCCGGGGCGTCCATGCACTCAGGCACCAGGGCATGAGCAGCGTTGCGATCTACGATAATTTTTTCCATGTAGAGGGCGGGTGCCGGAGACCACATGGTGCCCCGCGGTGCCATGCCCACCACAGAAATGGCGTTCGGGTGCCCTTTGATGACCAGGCGTGTACCGTCAATGGGATCGACAACGACGTCTAGTTCAGGACCATGGCCGCCACCAACTTTGTGGTGGCTTAGCAGGCAATCTGGCGTTCCTGGTCGTTCGCCCTCGCTGATGACAATACGGCCGTTAATATCCAAAGAATTCAGCGCATCAGCCATAGCCCGGCTGGCAGCCTGGTGGGCGGCACGGTAATTTCCCGACCCTGTCCAGCGGGCTGCCGCCAGGGCGGTTGTTTCCGTTACCCTTACCAGATCCAATCCAATATTTCGCGAGGGGATTTGCTTGACCATAATCTCACTCCAGCATTCTTCATGCACAGCAGGCTAACCTGCTAACCTTAAAACTCCACAGCCTCTAACAGTCCGGCGGCTTCCCAGGCCACCATGCCCCCTTGCAAAATAGCCAGGTCTTGGCAGCCAGCCTGCTGTAATACGTAAGCTGCGCGCCGGCTGCGCCGACCCCGGCGGCATACCAGGACGATAGGCTGGTTTTGCGGCAAATCCACGTTCTCAATGAGCAATTTAGACAGGGGCACAAGCACAGCGTTGGGAATATGCCCCCGCCGGTATTCCCGAGGTTCGCGCACGTCAACCACCAGCGGCACAGTTTCCGTGTGCAGTTGATCCCACAACGCTTCTGGCGATAGATGCGGCACATTGTCTACCAGGACACCATTGGTTAGCGGGGGTAAATTGGGCAGCTCAATTTGTTTGGGTAAATTTTGACATTCCCGAAACCTGCGCACCGGGCATTCATAAATACAGATGGTAGGGTCTAGAACGCGATAAAAAAGGTGACTGATGACGTCATCTTCATTGGGGAAGTGATCAAAACCCAGGTGCTCATCAAAACTGGTTGTTTCCATGATTCGGCGCACCCGGTGTTCCACACGCACCAAAAAGACGTCCCCCCCCTTTTCGCGGTAGGCGCGCACGATGTTTTCCAGCATGTGGATGCCGCTAAAGTCAATGTGGTTGACGTGATTCATGCGCAAAATAAGATATTGTTGCTCTGGGTGCTTTTCTGCTAATTCCAAAATAGTTTCTTCCACATGGTTGACTGCGCCAAAATACAAATCGCCCATAATGTCAACAATGCCTAATTGCGGGCATGGCTCCAGGTCTGGGCGGTAGGCAAAATGGCGAAAATCTTCGTCTGGGATGACGGCGTGGACGCGGGGGGCGCTGGTACGCATGATGTACAAGGCAAAGGAAAGCAGAATGCCGGTAAGCACGGCAAACTCGATGGCCAGGAAGAGGGTGCCTATGAGGGTAACAACCATAATAACGGCGTCCCCGCGCGTGCCGCGCCAGATCCGGCTGATTTCGGCCCGGTCAACCATACCGATGGCGGTGAGGATGAGGACGCCGGAAAGAGCGGAGCGGGGTAGGTAGGCCGCCAGAGGGGCCAGTACCAGCATGGCGATGAGCACAAATAGGCTGGAGAATATGGAAGAGACCGGAGTTCTGGCGCCGCCTTTGAAGTTAACGGCCGTTACCGAAAAAGAGGCCGCCACGGCATACCCCGAAAACATGCCCGAGGCAATATTGGCCAGCCCTTGCCCCACAAAACCTTGGTTGCTGTCTAGCCGCTGCCCAGATTGGGTAGCCAAAGAGCGAGAAATAGCCACTGTTTGCACCAGCCCAATGGCCCCTACGGCCAAAGCCCCCGCCGACAGTTTGCCAATGAGGTTCAGGTCTAGCAAGGGCAAATCAGCCAGCGGTGGCAGTTGGCTGGGAAGCTGCCCAATAACGCCTACCCCGGCTTCATCGAGCCTGAGGGCAAACACGACCACTGAAGCCAAAATCATGCTGGTGAGGGGCGCGGGCAGGCGGGGCGCAAATTTGCGCAAGATGATGACCACCAGCATAGCACCTACGCCGACGAGCGCAGTGGGCATGTGGGTGCTGCCCATGTTACGAACCAACCCTTGAAGGGTTTGCAGCACATTGTCGCTGGGAAAGGAGAGTCTAAGCAGAGGGGCAATTTGGTTGATGCCAATGAGAATCCCAGCACCAGTGGCAAAGCCCACAACCACAGAGTGCGAGACGAAATTGACCAGCAGGCCCAGGCGCGCCAGCCCCATGACTAGTTGAAATAAGCCCACCATCACGGCCATGAGGCCGGCGGCAATGGCAAATTCGGCCGTACCCGTGGGCACAATGCCTGCCAACGAAGCCGCCACTAGCAAAGAGAGGGCATTGGTTGGCCCATTGACGGTTTGGTTATCGAATCCCCACAGGGCGCCGACAATGCCCCCTACAATAGCAGTGTACAATCCCATTTGCGGCGGCAGCTCGGCAATAATGGCAAAGGCAATAGCCTGGGGCAGCAGCACCACCGCCACGGTCAGGCCAGCAAAGAGGTCTGGGCGCAAGTCTTCTTTTTTATAATCGCGGAATAGGCGATACGGCCGTTGCAAATAATGGGCTATTGGCTCAAAAATTGCTCCGGCATTGAGCCGGACGCCCAGGTTAGCTAACATCCAATATGCTCCTTGAAAATTTACCTTTGAGAACGTGGGACACTGCGCTGAGAGTGTACGTCAGGCAAAAACGGCCGTCAAGCAGGCAGCTGGGGAGAAGCAAAGGGCAGGGGCGCATGGGTGACCAGATGTTGGATGGTTCCTAACCAAGCACCCCACCAACCAACGAACAAATCCCCCTTGACCCTTCCCTAACTGGCTGACTAACCGATAATCCGCCATACTTGGGGCATGAGAAATTTATTCATGCGCTTGAGAGGGATAGGCCGCCGAGCGTGGACGGCCGTTGCGCCGGGCAACATGGCGTGGCGTGGGGCGGCCTGGGGGATTACCCTAACCGCCTTTACCCTGTGGTTGGTGTATGCCTATGCGGTATTTGCGCCGTTTAGCCGGCTGGCCCTTGGCGTGGCGCTGCTCTCCCTTACCCTTGTGGCCCTTTTGATAGGCGGGCTGACTCTGGCAGCCCTGGCTTGGTTGCGCCATTGGCCGCCGGTTTTTAAGGTGGCTCTGGTGGTTGGGGGCATTTTTCTGGGCGTTCCTTTCAGCGGATATAGCTGGCCTGGGTTGGCCACGCTGGCGGGCTGGACGGCAATGATGGGGGCATTGGCCGGGGCAGGCGTGGCGGCTCTGTGGCGCGGCCGGGGGCGGAGAGAAACGGCCGTGCGCCGCGCCACAGCCTGGGTTGGCTTCTTGCTGGGTGGGGCGGGGCTGTTGGGCGGCGCGGCATGGCTGGTGTGGCCTGGCCCAGCCTTGCCTGCACCCCCCATTGCCGCCCAGCAAGGTGGCCCGGTGGCCCTGCTGGATTTGCCCGACCCCGCCCAGCCTGGTCCTTACGCCGTCCTGACCCTCACCTACGGCAGCGGGAATGACCAGCACCGCCCCGAGTTTGGCGCCGAGGCCGACCTGTTGACCACGCCCGTCAACGGCGATCCTTTTGTGAGTGGCTGGACGGAACTGCGCACCTGGTATTGGGGGTTTGACGAGGGTGAAATGCCGCGCAACGGCCGTGTCTGGTACCCTGACGCCCCTGGCCCCTTCCCCCTGCTGCTGATGGTGCACGGCAACCACGACATGAGCAATTTTTCCGATGGCGGTTACCCTTATTTGGGCGAACTGCTGGCCAGCCGCGGCTTCATATTTGTTTCCGTAGACCAAAACTTCCTCAACGGTTCAGCCGTTGCCAACTGGCTGGGCGAAAAGCGGCTAACCGAGGAAAATGACGCCCGCGGCTGGCTGCTGCTGGAGCATTTGCGCTTGTGGCGCGACTGGCAAAATGACGCCGCCAATCCCTTTTACCAGCGGATTGACCTGGAAAATATTGCCCTGTTGGGCCATTCGCGGGGGGGCGAGGCGGTGGCCATAGCAGCGGCTTTTAACCAGCTCTCTCGTTACCCGGATAACGGCCGTATTCAATTCAACTACCAGTTCAACATCCGCAGCGTGGTGGCCATTGCGCCGGTAGACGGCCAATACACCCCTGCCGATGCGCCGACGCCGCTGACCGACGTTCATTACCTGGCGCTACATGGCTCCCACGACATGGACGTGACCTCTTTTGCCGGAATGCAGCAGTTTGATCGCGTGTCGTTTACGGGGGATGAGGGGTGGAAGACGGCCGTTTACGTCTATGGCGCCAATCACGGGCAGTTCAATCAGAGCTGGGGCCGGGCCGACACTGTTTTTCCCCGCGCCAGCCTCTACAACCTGGGCCAGCTTATCCCTGCCGCCCAGCAGGAGCAAATTGCCCAAGTTTTTATAACGGCTTTTTTAGAGGCCACTTTGCACGAACAAACAGGGTATGTTGCCCTCTTCCGCGACGTGCGTGCCGGGCAGGCGTGGCTGCCAACCGCTGCTCTTATTCTCACCCGCTACGAGGATGCGCAAATGCGCTTTTGGGCCACCTATGAAGAGGACGTTGATT
>CAZDEO010000052.1:0-33128 GCA_964504445.1 uncultured Anaerolinea sp.
GCAATCTCTTCTAGCGACGGCTGCCGCCGAAAGTTTGCTTCCAAAAAACCGATTGCCTGCTCGATACGTTGGTAATCCACCAATTGTTCTGGGTAAAGGATTGTTGTATTCATACAGATGAGTTTATGCTAGAGAGCGGCTACCTTCCACCCGAATCTTGCGCCAGGGAAGCTTCGCGAGCCAGCATGTCAACCGACCAGACTGATGGGCCAATTTGCTGACCCGCTGACATGCTGGCAAGCTGGTGTTAATCGCCAGCGATGGCTGGGGCTGGCGCGTGTAACGGCTCTGCTTCGCGTTTGGAGCGGATGATGGCCCATCCCAGCGCCGCCATTAGCAGGATAATGATGCCCCCTGTGACCCAGGTTATTTCCTGATATTGCACAATAATTGGGGCAATAATCAGGCTCACCAGGTTAACCACTTTGATCATGGGGTTCAGCGCTGGGCCAGCCGTGTCCTTTAACGGATCGCCGACGGTATCGCCCACCACGCTGGCCTTGTGCCGCTCAGACCCTTTGCCCAAATTTTTCGCCGGATCCCGCGGTTCATCTTCAATGATCTTTTTGGCATTGTCCCACGCGCCGCCGGTGTTAGACATAAACACCGCTAAAAGCTGCCCAGAGATAATAATGCCGGCCTGGAAGCCACCCAGCGCTTCCACATTAAGCAACAGCCCCACGACAATGGGTGTGACAATGGCGATAACGGCCAGGTTCACCAGGTCTTTTTGCGCGGCAACGGTAGAAATGGTCACGGCGCGCTTATAGTCTGGCTTGATTGTACCCTGTAAAATGCCCGGAATCTTAAACTGGCGTCTTACTTCTTCCACCATTTGCCCCGCTGCCCGGCTGACAGATTTGATAGCTAGGGAAGAAAAGAGCCAGGGCAGCGCCCCGCCAAGGAGCAAGCCGACAAACACCAGGGGTTCGGACACGCGAATGCCGGTGGCCAGGGCAGTAGGGTCAATTTTGCTCACATCGGTGATGAAACTGCCGAAAAGGGAAACGGCCGCAATCACCGCCGAGCCGATAGCAATGCCTTTGGTGATGGCTTTGGTGGTGTTGCCTACGGCATCCAGGTCAGCCATAATTTGCCGCGCTTTTTCATTCAGCCCAGCCATTTCGCCAATGCCGTTGGCATTGTCGGCAATAGGACCGAAAGAGTCCATGGCCACGTTATTGCCGGTCAGGGTGAGCATGCCAATGCCCGTCATGGCGACGCCGTAGAGTACAAAAGCAACTTGCGCCGCACCCACGGAAAGGGCGCTGCCGCTTGCCACAAATTGCTGCACTGGCATACCGGAGTAGATGACGATGGCGGCGCCAATGGTTAAGGCGATGACAACCACAGACCACACGCTAGACTCGTAGCCCACACTCAACCCGGAAAGAATAGTGGTTGCCGGGCCGCCGTCAGTGCTTTCTTTGATTTCTTGCACTGGTTTGCTGTGGGAACCGGTGAAGTGGTCGGTGAGGCGGTCAATGAGAATGGCCAGACCCACGCCAACGGCCGTACTCAGGAACGGCCGCCACCACCCACCGGGCACGTCACGCATATAAACCATGGCAACAAGGCCAAAAAGGACGGTGGAAATAGCTGCCGATGTGAGGAAACCCTGGAAAATTGACTTCATGGCATCGCCGCTTTCATCAGATTTTCCCTTGACCAAATAGGTGCCCACAATGGAAGCCAGCACGCCAATGCCGCGCACCAGCAGCGGATATAGGATCCATTCAATGTGGCCAGTGATGGTTGTTAGTGCCAGCCCCAAAATCAAGCCGGAAACAATGGTTACTTCGTAAGACTCAAAAATATCTGCCGCCATCCCGGCGCAGTCGCCTACATTGTCGCCGACTAGGTCGGCAATGACGGCCGCATTGCGGGGGTCGTCTTCTTCTAAATCTTGCTCCACCTTGCCCACCAGGTCTGCGCCTACGTCTGCCGCTTTGGTGTAAATGCCCCCTCCCACGCGCATGAACAAAGCTAGCAGCGTGCCGCCAAAACCAAAGCCCAGCAGCGCGTCAGGCGCGGCTTTACCAAAGTAAATGAAAAGGATCGTGCCGCCAAATAACCCCAGGCCATCGGTCAACATGCCGGTAATGGTGCCGGCGCGGTAAGCGATGCGTAGCGCATCGCGGAAGCTGGTGCGGGCGGCGGCAGCTACGCGCACGTTGCCTTGGACGGCCATGCGCATGCCAATTTGCCCCACTGTCAGCGAAAAGCTGGCGCCCATAATGAAGCCAATGGCTCGCCCAATGCCCACGATGAGGCGAATGGTGCTTTCGTTGTACTGCGCAAACCGCTCTAGCGCCTCGGCGCTAGGCGGCACAATGTATACGCTGAGAAAGAGGGCGGCGGTTAACAGGGCAATGAAGGGCAAAATGGTGTGGAGCTGGCGGGACAGATAGGCGTCTGCCCCCTGGCGAATGGCTTCCCAAACTTCGATCATTTCTGCGGAGCCTTTGTCTTCACGTAGAATCTGGCGGCGCAGAAAAATGGCGTAAACCAGGCCGAGAATGGCCACAGCCAATACGGTCCATACGGCAATGGTCTCGATTGGGGTTAATCCCATGGTATTCATGAATTCTCTCCTCGTTTATGGGTGGTGTGATGCTGCTTTGATGGATAACAGAGTGCGGGAAACGGCCGTGCGTACGGGAAAATCGGCCAACGACAGCAAAATAACCATCTAAGGAAGGGAGAATTACTTTAGGAAGGATAAGGGTTCAGGGGGTTCATGGGGGACCTCTCTTATTAAGATTTAGTGGGGACCAATAGCTTGGCAACAATGCCAAACCTAAAAATAAAAACACACAGGCATAACTGCTGCACTGTGTGCTAAACAACCCTCTTTGCGGTTGATAGTGGACTCATTGACCGCTCCAAGACAAATTAAGAGATGTCACTTACTGTGCTACTCCATTGTCTTCACCCTGATAACAGAATTGGAAGTGATGGAAGTCACGGAATTGGGGTGCTATGTGTCATGGTTTCAAAAAAAGCCATCACTGTAGCCCAGTGATGGCTTCTTCCTTAACTTTAAGCGTTGGCCGAGCGCCACCAACGATAATAATCCTGGCGCAATTTCTCTTTAGATGGCAGCGGGTAATACACCAACTCTTCCGTATTTCCAATGAAGATGCCACTCTTGATCATACGGAACGGGAATTCTACAGACTGCACACGATTCACTAACTTGGTTGTAATCGCCTTCGTTTTCAAATCAATCAGCACTTCCCGTAAGTGATGGATAAAAGAATAGGGTAAATCCTTTACTTCACCATCCTCAGGGTTCTTGGCTAATTCTCCTAGTTGTAGTTCCACGAAAGCAATAGCCGGAAGGTGTATCATGCTTTCCGGGTCTTTGATAATGAACTGGTAGAATGCTTCCGGGTTATAGGTGCTTACCACCAGGGGGTGAACAGGGGTCAATTCCTGATACATATAAAAATCTGCGTCACCGGTGGGTAGCACATTGCTGCGCTCCAACCCCAAGGTTTGCCCAAAGCTGGTTACCAGATATAGCTTGCCCATAGCCGAAAGAGGCACATGCTCCAACACGCGATAGGTGGCAATGTAAACGGATTTTTTCGGCGCGCCATCTTCGTGGGGGATACAACGTGAAATTCCTTGTTCAATTCGGAAAAAGTCATGGCGGAATGTTGGATCTAGCTCAACAAAGATGGCTTGCCCGCGCTGTTTTTTTGTTTCCCCTACTGAATAGTAGGTGCCAAATTCTTCTGGGGGCAACATTGAGGCAATAAGCGCTTCCGGCATGAGTGAGAGGTAAAGGTGAACAGTCATAATGCGCAATAGTCTCCTTACAAATTTTCGTGTCTCCGATAGACATCAGCTCGTTCATTAAATCAATCTTGCAACGGATTATAACAGGTTTGGTAGAGGGCAAAAAGATACGAACCACCCCCGGCGAGGTTTGACATTAGTTGTGCGTTTCGTTACAATTTTCGAGCTTTTTCCCCTATGTCATAATAGTTAGGGAAGTTTAAGCAAGAAAGGTAGAAGCGGGGGGAAGCCCGCTTTTTCATTATTCCCACAGAAAGTTTTGTAAAATATTTCTCGCGCAGGAGGCATAACTAAAATAGATGGACACGATCTTTTTAGCGCAAAGTAGTGGTTTGGAACGAGCAGCGCTGCCTTTGATTTGGTGGCTGGCGCCAATTGGTGCTGTTTTGGCCCTGGTGTATGCCTGGGTTTTCTATCGGCAGGTGATGGCGGAAAGCGAAGGTACCGCCGCGATGATTGATATTGCGCAGGCGGTTCGCGAAGGCGCCATGGCGTATTTGTCTCGGCAGTACCGGGCAGTGGGTATTGTTTTTGCCGCCCTATTCCTCATTTTTATTATTCTTGCATTTTTAGATTTACAAAACCCGGTGACTCCTGTAGCTTTCTTAAGCGGCGGCTTCTTCTCGGCTTTAGCCGGGTTTTTTGGCATGAAAACTGCCACAAATGCATCGGCGCGCACGGCGTATGCCGCCAGCAAAAGCCTGGATAGCGGTCTAAAAGTAGCCCTGCGGGCTGGTGCTGTGATGGGCCTGGTGGTAGTTGGCTTTGCCTTGCTAGACATTAGCGCCTGGTTTCTTGTTTTGTATTATGCATTTCCAGCGCTGGCGCCAGATAGCTTTTTGAGCGCTGCCAACCCTATGCCCCAAATCACCGCAACGATGTTGAGTTTTGGGATGGGAGCCTCTACCCAAGCGTTGTTTGCACGTGTGGGTGGTGGAATCTACACCAAAGCAGCGGATGTTGGCGCCGACTTGGTTGGTAAGATTGAAGCAGGTATTCCGGAAGATGATCCTCGTAACCCGGCTACCATTGCGGACAATGTGGGAGACAATGTGGGTGACGTGGCCGGTATGGGTGCTGACTTGTATGAATCCTATGCGGGTTCTATTCTGGCGACGGGAGCGTTGGGTGTTGCGGCCGTCATTACAGCCGGTCCGGCGTTTTTGAATGGTATGACGGAACTGGAACTGCAACTCCGGTACGTTGCTACTCCTTTGGTGTTGGCTGCTTTGGGTGTTTTCCTTTCTATTATTGGCATTTATCTGGTGCGTACCCAAGAAGGCGCCAGCCAGTCACAGTTGATTAACGCTTTGAGCAGGGGATTATACGTTAGCTCCATCGGTATTGCCGTGCTGGCCCTGCCAATGGTGTATATTTTGGGCCTGCCCAATGCCTTTCAGGTGTGGATTTCCATTATTGTGGGTTTGGTAGTGGGGATTATTGTGGGCAAGGCAACGGAGTATTATACGTCTCATGCTTATAAGCCGACGCGAGGGATTGCAGAGCAGTCTGGTAACAGTACGGCAACGTTGTTGATCGAGGGCCTTGCCGTAGGTATGGAGTCGGTGGGTATTCCGGTTGTTGCGATTATTGCTGGGATTACTGTTAGTTTTTATACGATGGGGGGGACGGAAAATATTTCGATGGGTCTCTATGGTGTGGGGATTGCTGCCGTAGGGATGCTTTCGACGCTGGGTTTTACGCTGGCGACGGATGCTTATGGGCCAATTGCGGATAATGCGGGGGGGAATGCGGAGATGTCTGGCCTGGATCCTAAGGTGCGTGAAAGGACAGACCAGTTGGATGCAGTGGGGAACACCACGGCCGCCATTGGGAAGGGGTTTGCCATTGGTTCGGCAGCCCTGACTTCTTTGGCGCTTTTGTCGGCTTATTTGGAAGAGTTGCGGCTGACTCTGGCGCTGGCCCAAGGGGAGGCGTTGCCCATTATTGATGGCCATTCTATTGCCCAATGGACGATGGCTGATTTTATGGTGTATTACAATGTGACGATGTTGAATCCGGCCGTGTTGATTGGTGTATTTGTGGGCGCGGCGACGGCTTTTTATTTTTCGGCGATGACCATGCGTGCTGTGGGCCGTGCGGCGGGTGGCATGGTTGAGGAAGTGCGCCGCCAGTTCCGCGAAGACCCGGGAATTTTGGCTGGAACATCGCGGCCTGATTATGCGCGTTGTGTGGAAATTAGTACCGTATCGGCGCAGCGGGAGATGGTGGCTCCGGCCGTGTTAGCAATTATTGTGCCGGTGTTGGTGGGCGTGGTGTTTGGCGTAGCCGGAGTGTTGGGCTTGCTGGGGGGCACGTTGACCACTGGTTTTTCGCTGGCGGTGATGATGGCTAACTCAGGCGGCGCCTGGGACAATGCTAAGAAGTATATTGAGGAGGGTAATTTTGGTGGTAAGGGTTCTGAGGCTCACAAAGGTTCGGTTGTGGGTGACACTGTGGGGGATCCGTTCAAGGATACGTCAGGCCCGTCGTTGAATATTTTGATTAAGTTGATGTCTATGACGTCTGTTGTCTTTTCGGGTTTGGTGGTCTTTTTTGACAATGGGAAGGGTTTGATTAGCATTATTTTTGGTGGTTAGACGCTGAGCTGGTGTTATTGGCAATGAATGGGGGTGTGGTCTTGGGCCACACCCTTTTTTATTTGGGGGTGTGTTATAATTGGGCATGATTGGGTTATGTTGCTGAGCAGAGGGAGTAATGCATGAGCACGGGATTGGTTTTTGCCCCAGCTCTCGGTCATACAAAGTGGAATCACCCGGAAAATCATGATCGTCTGTCCCAGCTGTTGCCGACGTTGGCGCAGTATGGGGTGCTGGCGGATTTAACGGCCGTTACCCCCATTCCCGCTACTACCGAACAACTGCGCCGCGTACACACGGCTACCCTCATTGAGCAGGTGCGGGAAGCTGCCCTGCGAGGAGGAGGCGTGCTTGATCATGGTGACACCTACGTGACGCCGGAAAGTTATGAGTTGGCCTTGCTGGCGGCTGGCGGGGCTGCCGCAGCGGTTGATGCCATCATGACCGGGCAGGTGCGGAATGGGTTTGCCCTGGTTCGTCCCCCCGGTCATCATGCCGAAAGTGACCGGGTTGGCGGGTTTTGCCTCTTTAACAACGTGGCGGTAGCGGCGCGCCACGCGCAGGCGGCCCACGGCGCGCACCGGGTTTTGATTTTGGATTTTGACGTGCATCATGGCAATGGGACACAGCGCATTTTTTATAGTGATCCCAGCGTGTTGTTTACTTCTCTTCATCTGTATATGCCCTATTACTTTTATCCGGGCATTGGTGCGCTGCATGAGACGGGGGTTGGTCAGGGAAATGGGTTTACTTTGAATGTGCCGCTGCCCCCTCATGTGGGTGACAAGGGTTACGGCCGTATCTTGACAGAACTTATCCTTCCCAAAGTGGAAGGTTTTCAGCCCGATCTCATTTTAGTTTCCGCAGGTTTTGATGCCCATTGGCAAGATCCGTTAGCCACGGCTGGGTTGACGCTGACGGGCGATGCCTATTTGGCGCGTGCGTTGGTTGCCATGGCCGAAAAGCTGTGTAACGGCCGTATCCTGTTTGTGCTGGAAGGGGGGTACCATCAGATGGCCTTAACCTATGGCGTGCTGAACGTGCTCAACGCACTGCTGGCCCGCGACGATATTCAGGATCCTTTGGGGCCCATGCCGCAGCCAGAGCAGGATGTGACCGATTTACTACAGCAGCTCAAGCGTCGTCACTTGCCATATTAGGACAAACTTTGCATAATATTTGCTTAAGTTGACCATAAATAAATACGTGTACCTGTAAAACTGGATTCTGTGTCGTGGTTTTATGGGGCAAACTGCCCAAGGGGTTCATGTGGCTACAACTTTCCTTCAAAATTATCTAAATTTAATTGACCAATTGCTGGAAGACGGCCGTTTCCATGAAGCCACCCAACATTGTCGCCATATCCTCAAACAGTTCCCACGCCATATTCCCACATATCGCGCCCTGGCTAAAGCTTTGCTGGAACAGCACCTCTATGCTGATGCCCTTGACATCTTTCATCGGGTGCTCAGTGCGGACCCCAACGATTTTATAGCTCATGTGGGTTTATCTCTCATTCATCGTGAAGAAGGACGTACAGCGCAGGCTATTTGGCACATGGAACGGGCCTTTGAGATGGAGCCATATAACAACGCCATTCAACAAGAGTTGCAAACCTTGTATCGTCAAACCAGCAAAAAACGCCTGGCTGACTCTTTGCCACTCACTCGTCGGGCGTTGGCCCACCTTTATTTTCGTAGTGAACTCTATTCGCTGGCAGTTGCTGAAGTTCAGGCAGTGCAGGCGGAAAATGGTGATCCCCTTGATTTGGATGTGCTGTTGGCGGAGGCTTTGTGGCGCAATGGGCAGCGTGTGGAGGCGGTGAATGTGTGCCTGCGCGTTTTGGATAAGTTGCCCAACTGCATACCCGTTAACGCAATTTTGGGAGAAATTTGGTTGTTGACGGGGCGCGTTGATGAGGCGCGAACTTATCTGGGCCGGTTACAGGACCTGACGTTAATTTCTAAACGAGATTTTGACCCGGAGACGGCCGTTGGTCGTGCTTTCCGTGTACCGGGGGCGCCCTTGTTGCCAGATGACGTGGAAGTAGAAGCCCTGGACCTGATGGAAGGCGATGTGCCTGCTGCCACAAATGTGGATGCAGATTGGGCAGATGGTGTTGACGAATCTGATGACGATGAAATCTATAGCTGGCTCAATGACTTGCAAATCCCTTCTGAAGCGCCGGGGTTGGAAAAAGGCGCGACCGATTCGCCGTCGGACGTGATGAGCAAAACCGATTGGTTCCAGGATGAAATGCCAACAGCCACCGCTTCTGTGCCTGAAGAAGATTGGCTGGCGGAATTAGACGACGCCCCGCCCTTTGAGGAAATGGTGGAAGAACCGACAAGTTCTGCCGCTATGGATATGGCGGATTTTAATGTTCAGGCGAGTAAACGAGGTGCCAGTTTAGAGGAAATGCCGGATTGGTTGCTGGCGGCGACTGGCGATGATGAAGACCTGTCGCAACTAGATGTAGATTCGGCCGTGGATTGGATGAGCCTGGATGATTTGGCTGAGACACAGGCGGAAGGGGGCGGTACAGACTGGTTTTCTGATCCCACGCAAGAAAAGGTGGAACTGGAAACAGACTGGTTTAAGGATGATGTGGCGGATGAGGCGGCAACGCTGGAAACGGAGGGCGATTTGGACTGGTTGGGCGCTCCGGATTCCGGGGTGGAGCCAGGGTACCTGGATGCGGCAGAGTCTGCCGATTGGCTGGTTGCGGGTGAACTAGCAAACGAAACGGCCGTTCCTGACGATGCCCAGCCTGACGACCAAGACGATTTACAAATTCCCGCCTGGTTAATGACAGCCCCTTTAGCCGCCTCATCAGCCACTGATCTAGATTTGGATGAAGCAGATGAAAATGAGGAAAGTATCCCCCAATGGTTGATGACGACACCCCTGGATGCGCTACCCGCGGACATGCTGGAGGAAGCCGAAGAGACCCTGGAGGAAGAAGTGCTCGAGCGGCCTGATGTACCAGCGGATGAATTCGATTGGTTATTTGCCGCAGAAGAAGCACAAACGGATGTGGAAGAGGAGCCTAAGCCAGAGGATGAGCAAGGCGGAGCCGATTCATCTTTTGAAGAGGCTTTAAAGTTGGAGGAACTTTCCGATTCGCCCGGCCTGGTTACCGGTATGTTAGCGGGAGATCAAGAGGAGATTCCTGACTGGTTGCTCAGCAGCGATTTAGGTGAGCCGGCGTTAGAGGAAGATGAAGAGGAAGATGATTCCTTCATCGAAGAGCTTTTTGGCAGCCTTACCGGGGCCATAATTGACGACACGGTTACCGTAAGTGATGGGCTAGAATCCCCGGAAGACAGTTATAGCCTTGAACAACTGTCTAGCTCGCCTGAAATGATGACGGAGGAAGAGTGGGTTGATGCCAAAGAGGAAGATGAGGCAGAAAGTGGCGAACTGCCTTCGTGGTTGTTCGGCACGACTCTGGGTGATTCTGATGAACTCACTTCTCCCACGGGGGACATTAGCCTCACGGAACTGGCGAAGCAACCCCTGCTGGCAACCGATGACCGGGATGAGCCTGACTTGCCGGACTGGTTTGCTGTCGCAGAGCCAGATTCCGTGCCGGAACCGCGAGAATCCCTTGAGTTGCCGGAGGTCATTGAAAACAAGGAAACCATGCCGGAGGATGATCAAAGTGCAATAGAAATTTTGGCAGCCACAGGAATAACGGCCGATACGCCTTTAGCAAAAAGGGGTAGTGGTTTATTAGACTGGCTGTCAGACGAGCCAATTGATACCGGCGAGATGGAGGCAGTAGATATGGCAGATAAGGATGAAATGGCACAACCTGTACCCGAAATGCCCGAGGATAAACCAACGCCTGGTGAGGCAGAAGATGCCCATGATTGGCTTCAAGAATTGGCTGCCGCGCCTGGCCCCCAGGCGGAGGCAGATGATTTGGAACCTGCTGAATTGCCTGACTGGATACAAGATTTGTCGCAAACAGGCCCCTTAGCAGAAGAAGAGTCTGCTGATGCACTCTTGGATGAGTTGCTGGACGAGGAGCAGCGCGCCCAGGAAAGTGTGACTGGAGCTACCGAAATGCTGGATTGGCTGCAAGATGAAACGGCCGTTTCTGATGAAGGAACGCCAGAAGCCTCAATAGACGATGTGGAAGACTTCGAGCTTGATTTTGGGGACGACATTGACAGTCAAGATACCAGCATGCTGTGGCTGGACGCCCTGGCTACCTCTACAGAAGAGCCGGAAGAGACTCATGACGAGTTGGCAGATGCCGAAGAACCAGATCTGTCTCTGCTGGATGCAGAAGATTTGGCCCTGGCTGATCTGCCCGATGAAACAGAACCCGCAACGGCAAAGGTGGATGCCCTTTCCTGGCTTGATGAAATGGCTTCTGAACCAGGCGACATGATTCAAGATGAAATCTCCGCCGAGGCGGAAGAAGCCTTGGATTGGCTAGCCGATTTAGAAACGGCTGATACGGAAGTGGAAATAACTCGTGACGCCAGCGCACGTAGGGGTGAAGAGGAAGCGGATCAGGGCGATGCCGCCACCGCCGATGCTGCTGCCTGGCTGGCTGACCTGGCGACCGATTCGGGCTTCGCTGAAAGCGATGAGGCTCCTGAAGAATCCGAAGAATCCCTGGAAGAGAGCCCCTTCCAACAAGACGAACTGCAAGCATTAGGGGAAGAAGCCCTTGAATTAGATGATTTGATGACCGACCTTGAAACCGAGGCGACAGAGAGTGATTGGCTGGCTGACCTGGCGACCGATTCAGGCTTCGCTGAAAGCGATGAGGCTCCTGAAGAATCCGAAAAATCCCTGGAAGAGAGCCCCTTCCAACAAGAAGAACTGCAAGCATTAGGGGAAGAAGCCCTTGAGTTTGATGATTTGTTGGCCGAACTTGAAACCGAAGCGACAGAGAGTGATTGGCTGGCTGCCCCAGCTGCCGAAGAGCCGATGGATGCACTGGACGAACTCTCTGCAACTGAAGAGGAAAAGGTTGAAATTTATCCGGAATTGACTGACGAAGCCGTAGATGAAGTTGAAGATGCGGTAGAAAAACCCGACATGGTATCTGAGACTGAGGTGGTTTCTGAGGCGGATTCCTGGCTGGAAGGATTGGTTGATTTTGAAGAAGATGCAGAAACTGAAGCCTTCTTGGGTGAGTTGTTGGAAGAAGATGCCGACATTGATAATTGGTTAGGCGGTCTAGTCACGGAGGTGGAGAAAGAGGCCTCTGTCGAAGCGGAGATGATGGCCGGGCTTGAGGAAGAGGAAATAGAGCCTTTGGGGGAACTGGAGGCAGAGACCCCATTAACCGCCGCTGACGATTCCTTTGATTGGGCAACGGAGGAGGAGGAAGGTGAGGAAGAGAGTGCGGCTGCCTGGTTGGATAGCCTGGCTGACGGGGGCGAGGTGGATATTGCTGCCCTGACGGCTGAATTGGATGAAACTTCAGCTACCCGGGCTGAAACGGCCGTTTCCGCCCATCTGCCCGAAGAGGAAGAGGATGAAGATGTTTTAGGTTGGCTGGGCGATTTGGCAGCCGAAACGGCCGATGAGATCAACAGGCTTGACGAAGACGCCGAGTTCGATGTTGATTTAGAACCTCAACCAACTCTTGAAGCAGACGAAGAATTTTCAGCAGAAGAAACCCTTGGCTGGCTAGGCGACCTGGCAGAAGACGCGCCCGAAGTTGCCAATGTTGTGGAAGAAGGCACGACGGAAATTGTCTTTCCCGAAGACGCCATGTTCCCTCGGGATGTGGGCGTGCCCACCGATGTACCTGAAGAGCTGGATGACACAATGGCCTGGCTGGCTGAGCTGGCGGCAGAACAAGGCGTTTCTCTTGACGATCTTGAACCCGGAGCAACCCAAGCGCCAGACCTGGAAGCCATCGTATCTGCTGCCGAGGATGCGGAAGAGCCAGCTTCGGCCGAAATTGATGACGCCATGGCCTGGTTGGAACATTTAGCCGCCGAACAGGGTGCGCCTGTTGAACCGTTGCCCACTGTGGCAGACCGCGCATTGGCAGAAATATCGGAAGAAGACGAGGCGCTCGCTCAGTTTACTGAAACCGGGCAGGAAGAAGAAACGGCCGTGTCTGCTGCGGAAGAATTGCACTTTCCCGAAGACGCCATGTTCCCCCGGGATGTAGGCGAGCCTACCGACGTGCCTGAAGAATTAGATGAGGCCATGGATTGGTTGCACGACCTCATGGCCGAACAAGGGCTTGCGCCAACGTTAGAAAAAACGGCAGATGACGTGAGCCAGGCTGGGCCAGAACCTGCCTCCGCGCCAGAACCGGTGTTAGCTGAAGTAGTAGATACTGACACCCAGCCTGAGGATGAAGTGGCTCTCGCTCTGGATTGGCTGGAAGAAATAGCGTTGGTTGATGCAGCCAAAGTGGAAATTGATAGCAACATACCTGTTGTTGACCCGGCGGCTTCTGACTTGTTTGCCGCCCTGGATTGGGTGGAACAGCAGCTTAATGCGTCCGTCACCATGGAGGATTTGGATTTAGGAATTGACGTAGATGAAATTCCAGAAGACCCTGAGCAGGCATTGGCCTGGCTGGCGGGTATGGCTGAGGAAGAGGAGCCTGAGGAAAAGGCGATTAGCGATGAGTTGGAAACGGCCGTCCCCCTGACGCCTACTGAAGAAGAGCTGATCGAGGATATTCCTGACGATCCTGATGCCGCTATGGCCTGGTTGGAACAACTCTCAGCAGAGCAGGATACAGCGCGCATTGTCGATGAAACCGTAACGGCCGTACCCCCTGAAGTAGAAATAGACACCCCACCTGAAGCAGTTGTTGCGGCTGGTACAGAAACGGAGATTATCTTCCCCGAAGACGCCATGTTCCCCCGCGATGTTGGTGTGCCCACCGATGTCCCCGCAGAGTTAGATGATACCATGGATTGGTTGGAAGACCTGATGGCCGAACAAGGGCTTTCCATGGAAGAGCTAGATCAGGACCTGAAAGCGGAAGATTCTGCAAAAACGGCCGTCCCCCTGGCATCCCAACCGCCAGAACAAGACGATGAAGCACCAACGGCCGTAGCCGAACTTACAGAAGACGGACCAGAACCAGACCTGGAAGCAATGTTTGCCACCCAAGCTGAGACACAATTAGCAGAACCGCCAAAGACAGATGAACAAGAACCGCCTGATGGAATGCCCCATGACGAAATCTCTGCCCAATCCCCCACAGAAACCACAGAATCCCTGCCAGAAGCGTTGCAAGATACCGGCGAGATAAACCTTGAGTCATTATTGGCTGTAGAAGATGAAACGGCTACAGGTGGCTTAGGTTGGTTAGATGATTACGCTACAGACGACGAGGCCGGTTACCAGGACAACGCCGAAACAGATGATGAAGAACGTGCAGCGCCTGACGCCGCAGAAGAGCAAGGCGAAGCAGAAGCTGTTGAGGAATTAGGCAGTGAATTTGACATCAATGCCGAATTGGCCGAATCGTGGCCCGAATGGCTCAATGCTGACCAAGAACAAGTTTCAAGCATGGGTGAAACGGGCTGGCTAAAATCCTTTGGCGAGACCGATGTGTCTAGCTGGCTCTCTGCCGAAGATGAAGTGATGTCATCAGGTATTTTTGAGGATATCACACTGCCAGAGACCGGCCCGCTACGCAGTGCTGCCTTTGATGTAGGCGAAATACCGGAAGTTGACACCAGCTTGTTGGCGGAAAAATCAGACGAACTGTCTTTTGAGCCTTCTTTCATGTCTCTCAATGAGGAACAATTACAAACAGCCCGCGAGGCAGCCAATCAAGGGAATATGGCAACGGCCGTGGATGCCTACAAAACCCTCATTGAATCCGGGCAAGGGTTAGGAATCATCATTGCCGATTTGGAAACGGCCGTGCAAGACAACCCCAAGGAAGCCACCATCCGCCGCCTGCTTGGCGACGCCTACATGCGCAACGGGCAGCTCCAAAAAGCCCTAGACACCTACCGGCAGGCCCTGGACCAGATGTAACTTGAAAAAATTCCATAATCGTTTATCATTCGCCCGTCAACAGACAGGTTAAAAACCAAGAGGCAGCAACTTCCCCTGCTGCCTCTTTCTTTGTCAAGTCAACAAGCCAATCAGCCCCTAGCAACCTCGTCAGCCATCAACCTGACAAGCCAAAACGCCAACAAGCTGAGCGGCCAAACCATTACAGCGGAGTAAAACATGGAACGTACACTCATTTTAGTCAAACCCGATGGCGTACAGCGCGGCCTCATCGGCGAAATCATTAGCCGCTTCGAGCGGCGCGGCCTCAAACTCAGCGGCATGAAATTCATGCAAATGAGCCGCGAGTTAGCCGAAGAGCATTACGGCATTCACCAAGGCCGCCCCTTCTACGAATCCCTGGTAGAGTACATCACCTCTGGCCCCATAGTAGCTATGGTGTGGGAAGGCAAAGACGCCATTGCTGCTGCCCGTGCCACCATGGGCGCTACCAACCCCGTTAACGCCGCCCCTGGCACCATTCGCGGCGACTTCGGCATGGAAATCGGCCGCAACCTCGTCCACGGCTCCGACAGCGTTGAAAATGGCGTCAAGGAAGCTAGCATCTTCTTCCAAGAAGCGGAACTCGTCTCTTGGAATCGCGTCACCGATAGCTGGATTCGCGAATAAAACCAACCCCATTCTGGAACAAAAAAACCGGACGCCTGAAAGACGTCCGGTTTTGTATTTCATTACAAGAAGTGGATACTACTGCATTTCTAGCACCCTATGGGCCTGGCTCCACAGCTCTTCCAAGTTATAGTAGGCTCTTTTTTCTGGGGCAAAAACGTGGACGATCAAATCGCCAAAATCTACTAACAACCAGCCGCTTTCCGCTTCCCCCTCAACGCCCAAAGGCAAAATCCGGGCCTTTTTCTTTGCTTCCTCGGCAATGCTGCTGGCTAAAGCCCCCAACTGGCGGGCGTTATCACCATTACACAACAGAAAATAATCGGCAAATACCGCCTGCTCGCGTATATCTAATAAGGTAATATCTGTGCCTTTTTTCTCCAAAATCGTATCCACAACTAAATGCGCCAATTTTAAACTATCCAGAAAACACCTCCATGCAGTGTGATTTTCAGGTGATTCTATCATGGCCTGACAGGTGGTGGCAAGACCTCGCCTTGCACATTGGCCCTAGCCTATTTTACAATTCGCGCAGCGGACGCTGGGCTGTAGATGCAACCAAGGAGTGGATTCATGACAAAGATACCCGAAAGTCGCATACCGCCGCGGGCGGTTCCCCAGAATAATGCCGGATACCTGGAGAAGATTACCCAGGCGGTTTTTCAGGCCGGGTTTAGCTGGGAGGTCATTCGCCAGAAATGGCCAAATTTTCAGCAAGCCTTTGCTGGCTTTGACGTGGAGAAGGTGGCCGCTTTTACCGAGCTGGATGTGGAACGCCTAGTGGAAGATAAGGGAATTGTGCGCAACGGCCGTAAAATTCAGGCCACCATCCACAACGCCCGCATCTGCCAGGAGAAAATTACCCAGCACGGCTCCCTCAAAAACTGGCTGGATACTCTGGACAAAGATTACTACCGGCGCGAAAAGCAGTTTTGTAAGGAGTTCAAGTTCATGGGACCCATGGGTGCTTTTTTCTTCTTCTGGTCTGTGGGCGAAGAAGTGCCCGAATATGAAGAATGGCGCGCCCGGCAGGAAAAGTAGAAAAGTGTAGAGATTTGTGAGGGCTAAGACCCGCCCATAGGATTTGTTATGAGCAGTTTTTTGCGACAAACAGAAAGCCATGAACAGCGCGCCTGGACGGTGAGCGAGCTGACCGCATATATTCGCGACCTGTTTGAGATTGATTTTCGGCTGCAAGATGTGGAGCTAGAAGGGGAAATCTCCAACTTCACCCAGGCACGCTCCGGCCATTTGTACTTCACGCTGAAGGATGCGAATGCGCAGCTCAAATGCGTGATGTGGCGCAGCGCGGCGGAACGGCTGCGCTTTAATCCCCAAGATGGCGACGCGGTGGTGGTACACGGCCGTATCTCTGTGTATGAAGCCGGCGGGGTTTACCAGCTCTACGCCGACCGCTTGCAGCCCGCCGGCCGTGGCGACCTGGCCCAAGCCTTCGAGCGGCTCAAACAGCAGTTGGCCGACGAAGGGCTGTTTGAGCCAGCCCATAAAAAACCCATTCCCCAATTTCCGCGCAAAATTGGCATCGTCACCTCAGCTGATGCGGCAGCGCTGCGCGACATTCTGAACGTGCTAGCCCGGCGCTGGCCTTTGGTGCAGGTGCTTATTGCGCCCACCCTGGTGCAAGGCAACGACGCCCCACCGCAAATTGTGCGCGCCCTGCAATGGCTAGACGCCCGCGCCGACATAGACACCATCCTTCTCGCCCGCGGCGGCGGTTCCATGGAAGATTTATGGGCTTTCAACGATGAACGGGTGGCACGGGCCATTTTTGCTGCCCAACATCCCGTCATCAGCGGCGTAGGGCACGAAGTAGACTTCACCATTGCCGACTTTGTGGCCGACTTGCGCGCTCCCACCCCCTCTGTGGCGGCTGAATTGGCCGTGCCCGACATGGCTGAAATTGCGCCCCTGATGGCCGGTTTGCAGGTGCATTTGCAAAGCGTCATGGCCGACCAGTTGGCCCGGAGACGCCAGCAGGTGCAGACGCTGGCCCGTCATTTGAGCTTACTCAGCCCGCGCAGCCGGGTGGACAGTCACCGGCAGCGTTTGGATACGCTAAGCGGGCGTTTGGCCCAGGCGGTACAGCGTAAGTTGGTGCGCCAGCAGGGGCGCCTGGCGGTGGCGCAGGCGCAATTGCAAGCGGTGGGGCCGCAAGCTACGCTGGCCCGGGGGTATGCCATTGTGCGAGATGACAACGGCCGTATCATTCGCAGCGTCAGCCAGGTAGCGGCGGGAGATGGGCTGGACGTGCAGGTGGGAGACGGCCGTTTTCCGGCCAAAGTGCTGCCCCAAGTTAAGTAGAAGATAGAGAAATTGAGCCAATCACAAGCCTGGCCTATAATTGCCATTCTGCACAGGAGAGCAAACATGGACACACCTATTGAAGAGTTAACTTTTGAAGCAGCACTACAAGAATTAGAAGCCGTCGTCGCCCAACTTGAGGCCGGCGATCTGACCCTGGAAGCCTCTATGGCACTGTTTGAGCGCGGGCAAAAACTGGCTGAACGCTGCAACCTACAGCTAGAGCAGGCCAGCCTGCGCGTAGAGCAGCTAACAGCCGATGGCGAGATTGTCGAGATTTAAGATCAGCGGTTCGCAAGCCCCATTTCAAATCTATGCAGTATAATTCCGCCCGGAAAATAAAAACATAATGTGAGGATATTTTGTTCAAAAGCATTCGAGATTCACTTAAGCGCACCCGCCAATCCGTCTTTGGGCAAATTGTTTCCGTCCTGGGGATGGGTGAAATTACCGACGAAACCTGGGAAGACCTGGAGGCGCTACTCATTCAGGCAGACATGGGCGTACCCACCACCCTGGAGCTGGTGGACGCCATGCGCCAGCGCGTAGCCGCCGAAGGGCTTTACCGCGCCGACCAACTCGTCGAGGCGCTGAAAAAAGAACTATTAGCCATCTTGGTGCAGCCAGAAACCTTCCCCATTGAGGAAAAGCGTCTGCTCACTGTGGTCATGATCGTCGGCGTCAACGGCTCCGGAAAAACCACCAGCATTGGCAAACTTTCCCATTACTACCAGGGCAAAGGCAAAAAAGTTATGCTGGCTGCCGCCGACACTTTCCGCGCCGCAGCCATTGACCAGCTCAAAATTTGGGGCGAGCGGGCCAACGTGCCGGTTATTGCCGGGCAGCCCAACGGCGACCCCGGCGCTGTCGCCTACGACGGCATTCGCGCCAGCCGCGCCAGGGGATATGACCTGCTGCTTATAGATACTGCCGGCCGTCTGCACACCAAGTACAACCTGATGAAAGAGCTGGAAAAGGTGTATAGTGTTTGCCGCAAAAGCGTCCACCAGGCCCCCCACGAGGTTTTTTTGGTGCTAGATGCCCCTACAGGGCAAAACGCCCTGACCCAGGCGCGCAAATTCAAGGAGTCGGTGAACGTAACCGGTGTCGTGCTGACGAAGCTGGACAGCACTGCCAAGGGGGGCATGGTTTTTGCCATTTACCGCGAGTTGGGTTTGCCGGTGCGTTTCATCGGCACAGGAGAGAAGATTCAAGACCTGGCCCCCTTTGACCCGCAGCAGTTTGTAGATGGCTTGTTTGCAGAAAACTAAAGAGGTTGATGACTGGAGATTAAAAAGCAACCAGTTAATAGATTTTTAGGAGTCAGTCTCTATTTTGATGAGGTACGAAACGATGGAAGAGTTAATTGCGCAGTTAGAAACATTGAAGGAAACCGTAGACCATTTACGGAGGCGGCTTTGACGTAGCCGCCAAAATTGAAAAGATTGCTGAATTAGAAAAACAAACGATAGCCCCGGATTTTTGGGAGGATTCGCAGCAGGCCCAGGTGGTCATGCGCGATTTGAACCGGCTGCGCGACCAGGTAGCGGTGTGGCAAAAGCTGAGCAAACACCTGACGGATACGCTGGAGCTGGCCGAATTGGGGGATGAAGAACTGTATGGCGAATTGAGCCACGAGGTGGAATTGCTGGAAAAGCGGGTTGGCGAATTAGAGTTTCGCACGCTTTTTGCTGATGAGTATGACCAGGAAGATGCTATTTTGGCGATTCATGCGGGGGCGGGGGGTACGGAAGCTCAGGATTGGGCGGAGATGTTGCAACGCATGTTTATTCGCTGGGCAGAGCAGCATGGCTTTAAGGTGGAGATTTTAGATTACAGTTCGGGTGATGAGGCGGGGTTGAAGAGCTGTCTGATGGCCATAAAGGGTGATTACGTGTACGGCCGTCTCAAATCGGAGCGCGGTGTGCATCGTTTGGTACGTATCTCGCCTTACGATTCATCCAGCCGCCGCCATACTTCTTTTGCCAAGGTGGAAGTATGGCCGGACGTGGCTGAAGATATCGAGATTGAGATTGACGAAAAGGATTTGCGTATAGACCGCTTCCGGGCCAGTGGGGCGGGGGGGCAGCATGTGCAAAAGAATGAAACGGCCGTGCGCATTACCCACCTGCCCACCAACATCGTCGTCTCTTGCCAAAACCAGCGTTCCCTGACGCAAAATATGCAAGTGGCCATGAATATTCTCAAGGCTCAACTATTTGAGCTGGAGCGGCGCAAGCAAGAGCAGGAAATGGCTGCCCTGAAGGGTGAAGATGTGGATGCCGCCTGGGGCAGCCAGATTCGTTCCTACGTGCTGCATCCGTATAAAATGGTGAAAGACCACCGCACCAACCATGAAGTGGGCAATGCACAGGCCGTGTTAGACGGCCGTTTAGACGATTTTATGGAGGCTTACCTGCGTTACCGGGTGGGCCAGCCGGCATAAACGAGAAAGGAGGTACACCCATGGCTAGCAAAGGTAGTGGAAAAATAGGCAAAAGCACGGCAGGAAAGGGCGGCAGCAAAAGCGCCCCACCCAAACCGCCCACCGCCCGGCCGCGCCCCACGGCGCGGGCCAATGCGCGGCGACAGCAGCGGCAGCAAAAGCCCATGCCTCAGCCCCCAGCCCGTCGCCCGGCGGTTGCCAAGTACAGCACCCCGGCAACGGCCGGGGCCGCCGGCAACGAACTTGCCACCCGTGTCAGCCAACTACAAAGCGAATTTGCCAACCTGGAAGCAAAAGCCCAGCTTAGCAACATCTACGACGCCATTGGGCGCATAGACCAGCAACTTTTGGATTTACCCGCCACCTTAGAAAGCCTGCGTGCCCAGGGCTACGTCCACTCTGGCACTTTGGAAGACCAGCTTGAAGCCCTGGACGACAAGTGGGACGAAATTCGTCCCCGTGTTGAAAGCGCTCTGGGCGAACACGTGCAGCGGCTAGACCGTGAGCTGGATCAGGCAGAACGGCAGATAGATGCGTTGCAGGCTACGGCCTCCGCAGTGCGCCTGGGTGAATCGCTGGTAACTGGCCTCTCTCGCCGCATTGACGCGGCAACCTCTGCTTTGGATGGATTGTACAGTGGTCTGGCTGGCGAACTCGATAAGCTGAGTTGGCAGCTTGACAGGTTGACCGCCATGATGGGCCTAATTGCCGAGTCGCCGCACATTCGCCTGTTGGCTGGGGAGGGGCCGCTGACGGCCGTTAAAGCTGTCTGGCATCAAAATGGCGACGACGGTCCCGAAGGCGTACTGGTCCTTACCGACCAACGTATTTTCTTTGAAGAGCGGGACGAAGTCGTCACCAAACGTCGCTTTGGCATCTTCAAGGCCGAATCCGAAAAGGTGCAAGAGCTGCACATTGAAGCGCAAGTTAGCGACATTCAGGCTGCGGACGCCAAGAAAGAAGGCGGATTTTTGGGCATGGGCAAGGATGATATCCTGGAGCTGGTTTTTGCCGCTACCGCACCCGTGTCGCGCGCGCGCTTTCATTTGAAGGGGCAAAAGTCAGATGAGTGGGCCGTTTTGATCAAGAAGGCACAAACTGGCGAAATTGACGGCGAGCGAGCGGGCGCTTATCTGGAAGAGCTGGACGCACTGGCGCAAACGGCCGCTGCCTTCCCCACCACCTGCCCTAACTGCTTTGCCGCCGTAGAGCCGCCAGCTCGCGGCATTACCAGCGTTACCTGCGAATTTTGCGGCACCATTATCACTCCGGTGACCCCGGCGGAGTAAACTTTATGTTCGATCTTGATGTGGCAACCCTTTTGGCGCGGGCCATTGTCTTACTGGTGGCGTTTACCATTCACGAACTGGCCCATGCTGTGGTGGCTGATTGGCTGGGCGACCCCACGCCGCGGCGCATGGGGCGCATTACCCTGAACCCCATCGCCCATTTAGACCCCATTGGCACCTTTGCCTTGCTCATAGCGGGCTTTGGCTGGGCCAAGCCGGTGATGGTGAACCCCTACAATCTGCGCGGCAATCCGCGCACGGCCATGGCCATTGTGGCTGTGGCTGGGCCGCTGTCTAACCTGATTATGGCTATCTTGTTTGTGTTGCCTATTCGGTTTAGCTGGGTGGGCTTGGAAGGGTTTTTTGGTAATACAAGCAGCACCATTATTCCCTCCTTTTCCTTTTTAATGGCCCAATTTATTTGGATTAATCTGATTCTGATGTTTTTTAACCTGATACCTATTCCGCCTTTGGATGGGTATAAGGTGTTGACGGGGATTTTGCCCCCAGAAATGACTTACCGCTTGCAGTGGTTGGAGCAATATGGCTTCTTGCTGCTGCTGTTGGTGGTCTTTGTCATTCCGCAAGTGCTTACTGTGTTGGTATGGGAACCTACCTCCGCGTTGCTGGGTTTTATGCTAGGTTTCTAACGTGGGTGCCCTTTACCGGCTGGGTCAATTCTGGCGGCTGTTGACGATTAAGGCACTGCCTTTGGAGGTGCAGGAGGCGGTAACGGCCGTGCTCACGCCATCTCAACAGCAGCTCTTTGCCCAATTTGACCCTGGCGACCAATGGCACAGCTACCAGGTGTGGCGCATGTTGCAACATGCCGGGCACACGCACCCAGATTTGCAGGTGGCGGCGCTGTTGCACGACGTGGGCAAAACCCGCGTCCGGCTGACGCTGTGGGACCGAACCCTGATTGTACTAGGGCAAAAAATTTGGCCTCATAAGATGGCCTTGTGGGGAATGGGGGAGGCGCGGGGGTGGCAACGGCCGTTCGTCGTGAAGGCCCAACATCCGGCGTGGGGGGCAGACATGGCCGCTGCCGCCGGCTGCAGCCCGTTGGCTGTCACCCTTATTCGCCGCCACCAGGACGATTTGGGGGAAACGGCCGTTCACGAAGAGGACCACCTCTTGCGACTGCTGCAATGGGCAGATGATCAAAACTAACGGAGAAAAGGATGAACGCGCAAACCATCACCCTCATTGGTATAAATCGCACCACCCTTTCAATTGGCCTGGCGCTTAGAAAAACTGCTCTGGGCGCTCGCCTTGTGGGCTTTGACTTTGACAGCGCATTGACGCAGCAGGCCAAAGATGAAGTAAACGCCATTGATAAAGCAGAGTGGAATCTGAACAAAGCAGTTGCCCAAGGAGATATCCTTCTGCTCAATCTACCCCAGCAAGAAGTGGAGAGCGTTATGCAGGCCATGGCTGACGACGTGCAGCCCCATGCTCTGGTGTTAGACTTGTCCCCCCTCAAAGGTCGTGGCCTGGCTCTGGCGCAAAAACACCTCAGCCGGGGGCATTACGTGGGCGTGCAGCCGGTGTTGGCCGCCGCCCACCTGGCAGATGGGCGGGCGGATTTGACTCTGGCGACAGCCGACATGTTTCAGAACAGTGTGTTTTGCTTGATGCCGGGGGTACAGGCTGATCCGCGGGCGGTGGAAACGGCCGTGAACTTTGGCCGCCTATTGGGCGCCACACCCTATTTCCTGGATCCTCAAGAGTACGATGGGTTAATGCAAGGGATCGAAACCATGCCTAGCTTGTTGGCTGCGGCTTTATTCAACACCCTTTACGCGGCGACTGGCTGGCGCGATATGCTGCGTTTTGCCAGCTTGCCTGTAGCCTTAACCACCTCGCCATTGCAAGCTGGATCGGAAATTGCCGAGCTGGCCTTGCACAGCAGTGAAACCAGCCTGCGGTGGCTAGATGCCATTATTCATGACTTGCAAGAGATGCGACGTCTTATCCAAGACAAGGAACGTGAAACTTTGGAGGCCACCTTTGTTGATTTACAGGCCAAGCGTGCCCAATGGCTGCGCGAGCGGGCCAAAAATGATTGGCATGAAGCGGTGAAACATGACATTCAAAGATCCAGCTTCGCGGAGCAAATGTTGGGTAGCTGGATTGCGCGCCGCGGAAAGGAAGAGAATTAATGCCTTCTATGGCTGCTGCCGGTGACTCGCTACGCATTCTCATGATTGCTCCCACGTCCTTTTTCAGTGATTATGGTGGGCACATTCGCATTTTGGAGGAAACTCGCCACCTGCAGGCTGCCGGGCACCAGGTCACCATTGTTACTTATTATAAGGGGGATGATTTGCCTGGCTTAGATATTCGCCGCACGGCGCCGCTGCCCTGGCACACCGATTATGAGGTGGGTTCGTCGCGGCATAAAATTGCCTTTGACGTATATTTAAGCGTGCAGTCACTTATCGAAGGCTTGCGTGAGCGTCCCCACGTCATTCATGGCCACATGCATGAAGGGGCGCTAATTGGGGGCGTGTTAGCACGAATACTGCGCAAACCGTTGGTCTTTGACTTTCAGGGCAGCCTCACCGGCGAAATGATTGACCATAAATTTCTAAATCCTAAAGGTCGATCCTTTAAGATTATGCATCGTTTGGAGCGAATTATTTCCCATTTGCCCCAGGCAGTTTTAACCAGCTCTGCTCAGGCTGGGCAATTGCTGCAGGATGAATTCCAGGTGCCGGCGTCGCGTATTTACCCCTTGCCTGATTGTGCCGATACGCATCGTTTTGATCCGCAGTTGTTCTCTGAGGAGGCTAAACGGCGGTTGCGACAGCAGTTAGGTATTCCCACGGAGCGTTTGATTGTGGTTTATCTTGGTTTGTTGACTGATTATCAGGGTATTCCCCATTTGTTGGAGGCGGCCAGGCGTTTGCGGCAGGTCAAGGAGAAGGTCCATTTTTTGATTATGGGGTATCCTAGTGTGCAGCATTATCAAGATATGGCCCAAGGAATGGGCGTGAGCGATATGGTCACTTTTACCGGGAAGGTGGCGTATCGGAATGCGCCTGATTATCTTTCTTTGGGTGACGTGGCGGTGGCGCCAAAGATGTCGGCGACGGAGGGAAGCGGGAAGGTGCTGAATTATATGGCGTTGGCGTTGCCGGTGGTGGCGTATGATACGGCCGTACACCGTGAATATTTGGGTGAATGGGGTGTTTATGTGCCCGTTGGGGAAGTGACCGCATTTTCGCAGGAAATTGCTGGCTTGCTTCACGATCCCGCTCGTCGGGAACTTTTGGGCCAAAAGCTGCGGCAGCGGGCGATGGCGGAATATAGCTGGCAACATGCCGCCGCGAAAATTATAGAAGTTTATAAAGAGTTGACAGGTTGAGGGGAGATTCATATAATACGCTTTCGCATTATGCAAATTTATAAAGGGTAACCCAAAGCAACAGATTAAACATGGTCGGGGTGCAACGGTAGTGGTTGCACCCCATGTTTGTGTGTTTGCCACTGTAAACTTTTTGGTTTTGCTACCTAATTTAGTTTACGCAAGAGGGAGCAGGTGAAATTTAATGCCAATGAATGATCCAATTAAACTCAAGACCTATGCGCGGACAACCCAACCTTTAGCGCTGCCCACATTGATTGATGTGCAGTTGTCTTCTTTTGAAGCCTTCATTTCTGAAAGCTTGGCCGAGCTTTTTGATGAAATATCGCCCATTGAAAGCTTTAATGGAGATTTGAAGCTCTACTTCCCCTGTAATCGGCCCGAAGTGGAAGGGTTTAACCTGACTTATTGGTTCGGCGAACCGAAGTATAGTGTGGAAGAGTGTGTGGAGCGCGACATGAGCTATGCCGCGCCTCTGTCTGTGAAGGTGATGCTGTATAGTGCGGACCTGGATCAGCCAATTGTGCAGGATATTTTTATGGGAGATTTCCCATTGATGACGCCTGCGGGCACTTTTATTATTAATGGTACGGAGCGCGTGGTGGTGAGCCAGTTGATTCGCTCTCCTGGGGCGTATTTTGAGTTCGAGGAGGAGCGGGCTACTGGACGGCCGTTGGCCATGGGGAAGCTCATCCCGGATCGCGGCGCGTGGATGGAGTTTGAAACGCGCAAAACCGACTACCTGACCGTTAAGTTCAACCGCAAACGCACGGTGCCCATAACCCTTTTCCTGCGCGCCATGGCAGCGGTGGATGATGGACTGGGGCAGCCGCTGTTAAAAGGAGGCTCTGACGAAGAGATTTTGGCATTGTTTGAGGATATTGATACCAATGCCGAACATCTTTACATTCAAGGTAGCATTGAGCAGGAACCGCCATGGGATCCGGGAAAATCGCTGCCCGAACAAGCCCTCATTGAATTCTACAAGCGTATGCGTCCAGGCGATCCGCCCACGTTGGATAATGCGGTTGAATACCTGAAAGAGCAACTGTTTGACCAACGCCGCTATGATCTGGCTCGGGTAGGCCGGTACAAGTTGAATAAACGACTGGGTTTGATGGATATTGTGCCCTTGACCCATCGTACTATTACCCAGCATGACATTGTGCAGGTCGTGCGGCGCATGATTTTGATTAATAATGGCCTGGAGGGTGCGGATGATATTGATCATTTAGGGAACCGCCGGGTAAAAACTGTAGGGGAACTGCTGCAAGCGAAGCTGCGTGTAGGCCTGCGGCGCATGGAACGGGTGGTGCGCGAACGTATGTCTATTCGCGACAGTGATAATCTGACACCTATTGCGCTGATTAATATTCGCCCGGTTGTGGCCTCCATCCGCGAGTTTTTTGGCAGTTCTCAGTTGAGTCAGTTTATGGAGCAGGCTAACCCTCTGTCAGAATTAACCCATAAGCGGACGCTTTCGGCATTGGGTCCGGGCGGTTTGCGTCGGGAACGGGCGGGCTTTGAGGTCCGTGATGTACATCACAGTCATTACGGCCGTATCTGCCCTATTGAGACCCCCGAAGGACCGAACATTGGGCTGATTGGGCGCCTGGCTTCGTACGGCCGTGTCAACAAATACGGTTTTATTGAGACACCTTATCGGCGCGTGCGCAATACCATACCTGCGGATAGCGAAGAACTTATTGATCATGATGTTTTCGATAGCATCATTCATCCTGAAACCGGAGAGATCATCGTGGCTGCTGGTGAAACGATCACCCCTAAAACCGCCAATGCGATCCGGGAGGCAGGGATTGAAACAGTTCAGGTAGTCCCCTTCATCACTGATGAAATTATTGAAATGACCGCAGATGAGGAAGATCGCTATACCATTGCCCAGGCAAACTCGCTGTTAGATGAGCGTGGTCAATTTGTTGAAAAACGCGTTTCCGCTCGCCGTAATCAACAGTTTCGGTTTTCTTCCGTACAGCGTGTGGATTTCATGGATGTTGCCCCCCGCCAAATTGTAGGTGTTTCTGCAGCTCTAATCCCTTTCTTGGAACATGATGACGCCAACCGGGCCTTAATGGGGTCCAATATGCAGCGCCAGGCAGTGCCCTTGCTCCAGCCAGATGTGCCCGTGGTTAGTACAGGTATGGAATTGCAGGCTGCCTACAACTCTGGGCAGGTTATCCTGGCTAAAGAGGATGGTGAGGTAGTTAGCGTAACCGGTGATCAAATTGTCCTTATGGAAAAAGATGGGCCGCGAACCTACAATTTACGCAAATACAATCGCTCAAACCAAAGCACCTGTATCGACCAACGCCCAGTCGTGGCCAAAGGCCAGCGTGTAACCAAAGGGGATGTACTGGCTGATAGCTCATCAACTAACCAGGGTGAACTGGCTTTGGGCCAAGACGTTGTTGTTGCATTCCTGTCTTGGGAAGGTGGTAATTATGAGGACGCCATCTTAGTGAGTGAGGGCCTTGTGCGTCAAGACAGATTCACATCTGTGCATATTGAAAAGCACGAAGTTGAAGCACGAGATACCAAATTAGGCCCTGAAGAAATCACGTACGATATTCCTAATGTCAGCGAAGATGCTTTAAAGGATTTGGATGAGCGCGGCATCATTCGCGTGGGGGCAGACGTCAAAGAAAACGATATCCTTGTTGGTAAAATCACCCCCAAAGGCGAGAAAGAACTTAGCCCAGAAGAAAAACTGCTGCGCGCTATTTTTGGTGATAAAGCCCGTGAAGTAAAAGATTCAAGTTTACGGCTGCCCCACGGTGCGCGGGGTAAAGTTGTGGATGTTCAGGTTTTCAATCGTCAGCATGATCGTGATTTGCCGGCAGGTGTGGAAACCATGGTGCGCGTTAGTGTTGCCCAACGCCGGAAAATATCTGAAGGTGACAAGATGGCTGGGCGCCACGGCAATAAAGGCGTCATTTCCCAGGTTGTGCCCATTGAAGATATGCCGTTCTTGGTTGATGGCACACCTGTTGACATTATCCTTAGCCCGCTGGGCGTACCTGGGCGCATGAACATTGGTCAGGTGCTGGAAACCCATCTGGGCTGGGCAGCAAACAAGCTGGGCTTTCGTGCTATTACACCGGTTTTTGATGGCGCTAATGAGCGGGAAATTGCGGCTGAGTTGGCAAGGGCATGGCTGATCGAGCGTGCCTGGAAGGTCGTCACCGAATGGGCGTGGGACTGGCTGACGGAGATGTCTTATGACCTAGAATCTCTAAAGGATGAAGATGAAGCAAGACGCTTGTTTATAACGGGATGGCTGGGTGAATTGGATTATGATGTTACCAAGCTGGAAACCGAATTACATTATGCGCGTCATGCTGTAGCACGAGAGTGGCTGCAAAGCCAAGGTTGGAATCCCGAGGAAATTCTCCCCATTGAAGCAGCTAATATGCGCAAGCTGGACTGGCGCCCATATAATGATAAGGCCATTGAGGTTTGTGTCCGTGAATGGTATGGCCTTATGCTGAAAAGGCATGGCGATGATTTGCCAGAACAGGTGCATGTCGATCCTTTGAAAGCTGATCTAGGTACCCTGGAAGATCTGGCTGCTCAAATCACAATAGTAACCCATGTGCCGTTGCCAACTGTGGGCAAGGAGTATTTGATCGATGGGAAAACGGGACGGCCGTTTGACCAGCCAGTCACAGTTGGGATTCTCCACATGCTAAAACTGGCCCACCTTGTAGAAGACAAGGTTCATGCCCGTTCCACGGGTCCCTATTCTTTGGTGACCCAACAACCATTAGGTGGTAAGGCCCAATTTGGTGGTCAGCGCTTTGGTGAAATGGAAGTTTGGGCTTTAGAAGCTTATGGTGCAGCTTACACCCTGCAAGAAATGCTCACTGTAAAATCAGATGATGTTCAGGGCCGCGTAAAAACCTACGAATCCATCGTGAAAGATGAACCCATCGAAGAACCCGGTGTCCCCGCGTCATTCCGTGTTCTGGTCAAAGAGCTGCAAAGCTTGGGCCTGGCTGTTGAGGCTGAAACAGATTCAGGAGAAGTGATTCGCTTTGGGAAAGAAGACGAGAAACGCGGCCGTCGGTGGACTGGTAGCGACTTCATCGGACTATCTCGGCGTTAGCCCTTGGCATAAGGGCTAGCAAAAGAAAAATGGTTGACAACCACTTTCTTTGTGTTAAAATACGCCTTCGTATGTCTGCCAATAGATAAGAAGGTGCCTAACTTCTAAGTAGCTAGGTAACCAAATTTTATAGAAGAATTTAGTCTGGAGGCCATCGAGTTTTGTGCGAGCTACGATGGCCTCCATTTGTCGGAAGGATAATAGCGTGGTTCAAAACCACCACTATTATCCCATAAATCGTTACTAGTATTCTGGAACGACAAAAGGAGATAATTGCGTGCCCACAATTAATCAACTTGTACGCAAAGGACGTCAGGCTCGTTCAAAGAAGAGCACAGCGCCAGCGCTGCAATGGACCCTAAATTCATTCAAGCAGCGCCGGACCCGGCAGCCCAAAGGGGCCCCGCAAAAACGTGGTGTCTGTACCCAGGTAAAGACTATGACACCCAAAAAACCAAATTCTGCCCTGCGGAAAGTTGCTCGTGTTCGCCTAACCAACGGAATTGAAGTAACTGCTTATATTCCTGGTGAAGGTCATTCCTTACAAGACCACTCGGTTGTGTTAGTTCGTGGCGGCCGCGTGAAAGACTTGCCTGGGGTACGTTATCATATTGTACGCGGCACCTTAGATGCAAGTGGTGTAGATAAAAGAAAGAAAGGCCGTTCAAAATACGGCACCAGAGCACCAAAGTAATTAGGTAATAGGGGATGTAGAAATGCCAAGACGTTATCGCCCTGAAAAACGCGCAGTTGAACCCGATTTGCGTTATAACAATTTACATATTTCCATGTTCATAAACCGCTTGATGCGAGACGGCAAAAAAAGCACTGCTGAAGGCGTCATCTATGACAGTTTTGATCTAATCGAAGCACGCGCCAAACGCAATCCCGTAGATGTCTTTGAGGACGCGTTAAAAAATGTGACCCCTCAAATCGAGGTGAAGCCACGTCGTGTCGGCGGTGCTACTTATCAAGTTCCCGTACCGGTAGAACCGCACCGCCAGATTTCTCTGGCAATGCGTTGGCTCTTGTCCGCTGCTCGAAATCGCGGCGGTAAATCTATGGCTGAAAAGCTGGCCAATGAGTTTATGGATGCGGCAAACAATCAGGGTGCTGCAGTTAAGAAACGCGATGACACCCACCGCATGGCAGAAGCAAACCGGGCCTTCTCGCATTTTCGGTTTTAATTTGAGGTTTGATGATGAGTCGCCTTCCTTTGGAAAAGATCCGCAACATAGGCATTATTGCTCACATTGACGCGGGAAAGACTACTACAACTGAACGTATCTTGTATTATACGGGTCGAATCCATCGTATGGGCGAGGTGCATGATGGTACTGCTACCATGGACCATATGGTGCAAGAACAGGAGCGAGGCATTACCATCACTTCTGCTGCAACCACAACATACTGGCTTGATCACCAAATAAACATCATTGACACGCCAGGCCATATTGACTTTACTGCAGAGGTCCAAAGAAGCCTGCGTGTGTTGGATGGTGGCGTTGTGGTGTTTGACGCCGTAGCGGGGGTTGAACCACAGTCAGAAACAGTCTGGCGTCAAGCAGATGAATATAATGTGCCCCGTATCTGCTTTGTAAACAAAATGGACCGTACCGGAGCTGACTTTGAACGTACCATTGGCATGATTCGCGATCGCCTGGGTGCAACACCAGTGGCCATTCAATGGCCTATTGGTGCGGAATCAGAATTTCGAGGGATAGTCGATCTGCTTACAATGGAAGCATTTATTTGGGTAGAAGAAGACTTGGGCACACAAGCAGTTAACGTACCTATACCCGATGAGGTGAAGCAGGAAGCCGAGCGTGCGCGCCAGACGATTATTGAGCATATCGTAGAAACAGACGATGAGCTTATGATGCGGTACCTCGATGGAGAAGAAATCACCCTTGAGGAATTGCGGATGGCTTTGCGGAAAGCGACAATTGTTGGAAGGGTGACCCCCGTATTATGCGGGACTGCTCTTCGCAACAAAGGTGTACAGCGTGTATTGGATGCAATTGTTTACTATTTGCCCTCTCCGCTAGATGTTCCGCCAATGGATGGAATAAATCCTTTCACAAACAAGGAAGAAACACGGACTGCCACGGAAGAAGCGCCGCTTTCAGCATTGGTCTTTAAAATAGTTACAGATCCCTATGTCGGGAGATTAGCCTACTTCCGTGTATACTCAGGTATCTTGGAAAGCGGCTCCTCGGTTCTAAATTCCACAAAAAACAGAAAAGAACGAATTGGTCGAATTTTGCGTATGCATGCTGACCATCGCGAAGATTTGAAAGAAGTCAGGGCTGGTGATATTGCTGCAACGCTTGGGCTTAAACAAACTTTCACTGGCGAAACTTTGTGTGATTCTTCTCATCCAATTGTGTTGGAATCTATTGATTTCCCAGAACCCGTAATCTCAATGGCTATCGAGCCTAAAAGCAATGCTGATCAAGATAAATTAGGCATTGCCTTAAAAGCACTTTCTGAGGAAGATCCTACTTTTCAGGTGAGAACTGATGACCAGACAGGCCAGACCATTCTTTATGGCATGGGTGAATTACATCTAGAAGTCTTAGTAGATCGCATGCTTAGAGAATTTAAGGTCGAGGCAAATGTAGGTATGCCTCGGGTAGCTTATAGAGAAACTATTACGCGGAAAATTGAAAAAGCGGAAGGTCGATTTGTTCGTCAATCGGGCGGTAGAGGACAATATGGCCATGTGGTGCTTCGTCTTGAACCACTACCACCGGGTTCGGGATTTGTGTTTGAAAATGGCATTATAGGTGGAATTATTCCTAAAGAATACATAAATCCGACAGAGTCTGGTATTAGGGAAGCGCTAGATAGTGGTGTGCTTGCAGGATACCCTCTTGTTGATATCAAAGCCACATTGTATGATGGTTCATTTCATGAAGTTGATTCTTCTGAAATGGCATTCAAGATTGCCGGATCTATGGCTCTTAAAGATGGCGCACAGAAGGGTAATCCCGTGCTTTTAGAGCCAATCATGTCGGTTGAGGTGGTTACCCCTGAAGATTATACTGGGGATGTGATAGGCAATCTCTCTTCTCGGCGTGGAATGATTGAAGGAATGGAGATGCGTAGCGATAGCATCCAATCAATCCGGGCGAAAGTACCATTAGCTGAAATGTTTGGCTACGCTACTCGGTTGCGTTCTATGACGCAGGGGCGCGGAACTTTTACAATGGAGTTTGACCATTACGCTCCTGTGAGCGAAGAAATAGCTCGTACCGTATTGCGCGGCGGATAAATAAAGATATTTATAATTGGAAACTGTTTTGCAGAGAGGGAAGTTATTATGGCGAAAGAAAAATTTGTACGCGAAAAGCCCCATGTCAACGTCGGGACCATCGGTCACATCGATCATGGAAAGACAACCCTGACGGCCGCAATCACCAAAACCCTGTCGCTCAAGGGTCTGGCAGACTTCTCCGCCTTCGACCAGATCGACAATGCGCCCGAAGAAAAAGAGCGCGGGATCACGATTGCCATCTCCCATGTAGAGTACCAGACAGAAAACCGGCACTACGCCCACGTAGACTGCCCTGGACACCGAGACTACATCAAAAACATGATCACCGGTGCGGCGCAGATGGACGGCGCGATCTTAGTCGTAGCTGCCCCAGATGGGCCAATGCCGCAAACGCGAGAACACGTGTTGCTGGCTCGGCAGGTAGAAGTTCCAGCCATGGTCATTTTTCTGAACAAGTGCGACATGATGGACGACGAAGAACTGCTGGAGCTGGTGGAACTAGAGCTGCGCGAGTTGCTAGACAGCTATGAATTTCCTGGGGACGAAACCCCCATTGTGCGTGGCAGCGCATTGCAAGCATTAGAAAGCGACAGCAGCGATCCCGACGCGCCGGAATACGCGCCCATCTGGGAGCTGATGCGCGTGGTGGATGAGTACGTACCCACGCCACAGCGTGAGACCGACAAGCCGTTTCTGATGTCGGTAGAAGACGTCTTCAGCATCAAGGGACGAGGGACAGTGGTGACGGGACGTGTCGACCGCGGCACGCTGACGCCGAACACCGAAGTCGAAATCGTGGGATTGAAAGAAGACATTCGCAAGGTAGTAGTCACCTCCATGGAAATGTTCCACAAGACCCTGGACAAAGTAGAAGCCGGCGACAATGCGGGGCTGCTGCTGCGCGGTGTAGGTCGGGACGAAGTCGAGCGTGGGCAAGTGTTAGCCAAGCCGGGCAGCATCACGCCCCACACCGAATTCATGAGCGAAGTATACGTCCTGCGCAAAGATGAGGGTGGGCGGCACAAGGCCTTCTTCCCTGGGTATCGGCCACAATTCTACATGCGGACGATGGACGTCACTGGGGAAATCACCCTGCCGGAAGGGGTAGAGATGGTAATGCCCGGAGACAATGTAAACTTGATTGTGAAGTTAATCACCCCTGTAGCCTTGGAAGAGGGGCAACGATTTGCGATTCGTGAAGGTGGACTGACGGTAGGTGCTGGGGTTATTACCAAAATCCTGGCGTAA